>NZ_JAVDWK010000003.1:0-536348 GCF_031457335.1 Arthrobacter sp. BE255
GACAGGGCGTGGCCTTCGCGGGACTTTTCCTGCCGGAACCCGTCCAGGTCCTCCTCGGTCAGCCGGCCTTCCATGAACGCCCTCGCGTACATGCCAGGGGACGCGTGGCCCTGGAAGAAGACCTGGTCACCGCCGCCGGGGTGGTCCTTGCCGCGGAAGAAGTGGTTGAAGCCCACCTCGTACAGGGTCGCGGCGCCGGCGTAGGTGGAGATGTGCCCGCCCACGCCGATGTTCGGCCGCTGGGACCGGTGCACCATCACCGTGGCGTTCCAGCGCATGTACGCCCGGTACCGGCGCTCGAACTCCTCGTTGCCGGGGAACTCGGCTTCCTGGTCCACCGGGATCGTGTTCACGTAATCCGTGGTGGTCACCATCGGCACCCCGACGCTCTGCGCACCGGCACGCTGCAACAGGCTCCGCATGATGTATTGGGCACGCTCGGTGCCCTGTTCCCTGATCAGTGAATCCAGGGACTCAACCCACTCGGCGGTCTCTTCCGGATCACGATCAGGCAGCTGGTTAGTCAACCCGCTGAGGATATGGGAGGTATCTTCTCCTGCAGCCACGTCCAACCTCTCTTTGCGCGCATTCATCGGCGCTCCCAGGCCGGGCAGGGTGTGTCCGGCGTGAATGCGACGTGTGCGACGTATCGGTTACAACAGCCCGGTCATGTGCGCCGGGCAGGGTCCTATCACGCCTATGTCTGCATAGAGTTCCAGGGCGGTCGCCCCGCAGGCATAGTTGTCACCGATCACTCTAGCTGTGACTCCAGCGCGATGCGTAGCCGCGCCTTCGGCACCGCTGTTGTATTTCGCCGTCATACTGGTTGTGTGACGAAAAGCCGCTGCGATGCGGGTTGGCGGTGCCGGATGTGACGCAGAATATGGCGGATCGCGGCACGGGCAGCTTGAAGCGCAGGCACAAAGGGTGTTGGCTTGGAGTAATGGAAATCACTATGCGCACTGCATGTATTAGGCATTGGAGGAACACGTGAGCGAGGCCGACGCCGCCACTTCGGTAAATGTGGCGGAAAAATTGGGTTTCAAAAACGGGGATCTGATTCAGGAGTTCGGTTACGACGACGACGTCGATTTCGACTTACGTGACGATATTGAGGATCTGACCGGGTCCGAACTCCTGGACGAGGACGACCACGACGTCGTTGACGCTGTCATCTTCTGGTGGCGCGACGGCGACGGTGACCTGGTCGACACCCTCATGGATTCCCTGACCACCCTGAGCGAGACCGGCGTTGTCTGGGTCTTGACCCCCAAGTCCGGGCGGAAGGGTTACGTCTCTCCCGCCGAAATCCAGGAGGCAGCACCCACTGCCGGGCTTCACCTGACCACCTCCGCCGGCGTATCCAAGGACTGGAGCGCAACCCGGCTGGTCAGCAAGAAGAATAAGTGACGTCCGGACTTGCCGCTGGCGGCCTGACCCTGCAGGGGAGCGTGGACCTGCCCGTCCCCGCCGTCGGCGAGTCCGCACCGGACTTCGAGCTGGCGAATCAGTATGGTGAGCCAGTCCGTTTGTCATCTTTCCGCGGCCAGAACGTAGTTGTGGTCTTCTATCCGTTCGCGTTTTCCGGCATTTGCACGGGCGAGCTGTGCGAGATCCGCGACAACCTTGGTGTCTTCGAAGATGCCAAGGCCACGGTCCTGGCCATCTCCGTGGACAGCAAATTCAGCCTGCGGGCCTATGCGGAGCAGGAAGGCTACAGCTTTGACCTGCTCGCGGACTTCTGGCCCCACGGCTCGGTAGCCCGCGAGTATGGCGTCTTTGATGCCGGGAGCGGCATGGCGCGGCGCGGGACTTTCATCATCGACGCCTCAGGCGTTATCCGCTACGTGGTGGTGAATCCGCGCGGCCAGGCCCGCGACCTGTCCGCCTACCGTGAAGCCTTGGCGGGCCTGGACCGGGCCTGACAAGAAATGGAGCAGCGCAGGCACGGAGTAGGGCTGACGGGGTTTGCCAGTCTGCCCGTTGCCGGCCCGGCCGCCCTTTCCGCCGCTGACCTCGAAGTGCTCGACCGGATCCGTGAGCTTCTCGCCGGCAGGCGCATTGCGCTTTTGACCGGTGCCGGGCTGAGTACGGATTCGGGGATTCCCGACTACCGGGGTCCCGATTCGGCGCCGCGGTCACCCATGACGTACCAGGAGTTCGTTGGGGACCCGGCCAACCGGCAGCGTTACTGGGCCCGGAACCACATTGGCTGGTCGCACATCAGGCATGCCGATCCCAATGCGGGGCACCGTGCGGCGGCAGAGCTGGAGCGCCGCGGCCTGCTCACCGGCCTCATTACCCAGAACGTGGACCGCCTGCACGAAGAAGCCGGGAGCGTCAACGTTGTTGACCTTCATGGCCGCTTCGACCAGGTTGTCTGCCTGGAGTGCCGACGCACGTATTCCCGGCGCCTGCTGGCAGGAATGCTAGACGAGCTCAACCCCGGCTTCCTGGAACACGCCAGTGCGTCCGGCCTGGTGGAGATGGCCCCGGACGCTGACTCGACCGTTGAGGACCAGACCCTGATTGGCAGCTTTGTCGTGGCAGTCTGCCCGGCGTGCGGAGGCACGCTCAAGCCTGACTTCGTCTATTTCGGCGAAAACGTTCCGAAGGACCGGGTGGTGCGGTCCTACGAGATGGTGGACGACGCCGGCGCGCTGCTGGTTGCGGGATCCTCACTCACCGTGATGAGCGGGTTGAGGTTCGTCCGGCACGCCGCCAACGACGCAAAACCGGTTGTCATCATCAACAGGGGAGCCACCCGCGGGGACGACCGCGCCACCATCAAGCTCCATGCCGGCGTCAGTGAATCCCTGGCGTGGCTGGCCGAGGAGCTGCCGCCGCTGTGAACGGCCGGTGCGGAGCCGTTTTCGCTGCCGATTCGCTTTTGGCCAGCACCCTCAGGTAGAGTCTATGTTCGTTGGTTGACGCGCAGTGACGCGGAAATCAGCCCCATGGGTCTTTAGCTCAGCTGGTAGAGCGCCACGTTTACACCGTGGATGTCATCGGTTCGATCCCGGTAGGACCCACCAGGCAAAACCCCGTTGTTCCAGCCTCTTCGGCCGGGAATGGCGGGGTTTTTTGCTGCCTGAGTCATTGTCAGTGCCCGCCCGTATGGTGCAGGCATGGAACATGTGGTGCTGAAGACATCAGCAAATGGAGCTCCCACAGCGGTGGTCAGCAGCGGAAGGCAGTGGGCGGTCAGCGCCGAACCGGTCAGGTGGTTTGAACGCGTCAGCTGGTGGGAAGCCCAGCGCCGCATGCCCACGGGACTGAGCCGCGTGGACGTGGAGGTCCTGCAGGTCCAGGTGCGGCTGGGAAGCAATCCCCACTCGGCATTGACCACCATGACACTGGTGCGGG
Organism: Arthrobacter sp. BE255; assembly: GCF_031457335.1. NCBI lineage: Bacteria > Bacillati > Actinomycetota > Actinomycetes > Micrococcales > Micrococcaceae > Arthrobacter > Arthrobacter sp. BE255. The sequence goes on from NZ_JAVDWK010000003.1 coordinate 3,367, forward strand.
ACGGGCTCGGCGGCAGCTGGAGGCTGAGGGAGTCCGTAGCGGACGCGGCCTGAGTGAAATCAACCCGGGCATTGGAAAACCCTCCACCGCGACTATTGGGGGATGCCGCGGTGGAGGGTCTGAAATGAATATACCGTGAACTCCCGGAAACAAAAAATGTCACGCCCGCCGTGCGCCATGTTTTTCGCCGACGTGTCATAAAGGCCAACCCGCCGCGGCTTCCAGCCATTATGATGGTTTGTGTTCAGTGGAATGAACACTGTGACTCACCACCGCACTGGCGCGCCGATTGAAGGAGAATCATGGCCGATTCCCGTACACCCCGATCCTCCGACGGCTTGGGAAGCGCGTCGCCCGCACCGGCGGTCACCCGCGCCGCTGCCGTCCTGGAAGCCTTGGCCGCCTCGGCAACCGGCCGGCTGACGCTCAGCGACCTGTCCCGCGAGCTCGGCATTCCCAAGTCCTCCACCTCCAACCTGATGCTTGCCCTGGAGGAAGCGCGGCTGATCAACCGCCAGGGTGCCGACTTCACGCTCGGACGCAAGCTCGTGGAACTGGGTGCTGCGTACTTGAGCCGGCTCGACGAAGTGCAGGAGTTCTACCGCTTCTGCGAGCAGGCGCCCACCCTTTCCGGCGAAACGGTGCGCATAGCCATGCTGGACGGGACCAACGTCATTTACCTGGCCCGCTATGAGGGCCATCCGGCGGTCCGGCTGACGTCGAATATCGGCGATAAAATGCCCGTCTCGCTCTGCGCTGTGGGCAAAGCCCTGATTGCCCGGCTCCACGACCATGACATTGACGCCATGTTCGCCGATGACGAGGAGCTGCCCGTCCTGACCCCTAAGTCGCTCAGGACCGGAGCGGAGCTCAAGGCCCAGTTAGAGACGATCCGCGAGCAGGGTTACGCCTTCGAGGACGAGGAATCCACCACGGGAGTGGTCTGCCTGGCGGTCTCCGTGCCGACCCGGGGTGCGCACGGGCCCAGCCTTGGACTGTCCGTGACCGCCCTGAAGGCGACATATTCCGCGGAGCAGGGCGCCCAGATGGTGAAGGAACTTAAGGAGCTGGCCAGGTCCCTGGGCAACCCCATGGGCTGACCTGTGCCCCGGAACGGGGAGGAGCGGCGTCGCAAAACGAAGAATTTTCCGTCAGCCACTTGCCCGCTGTTCAACTTGCTGTACTCTGTTCAATATAGTGATCCGCACAACAAGTGCTGTCGCTAACCCACCAGGCCAACGGGGGTCTGGAGTGTTTTTGAGGGAGTTCCAGTGACAACTCGTACTAAATCACCGCAGGCTGACGTGGACGGCGCCGTCGTCGATCCCGAGCAGCTGCGCCGGGCAACGCTTGCCAGCTCAGTGGGCTCCGCCCTGGAGTACTACGACTTTTACATCTATGGCCTGGCCTCGGCCCTGATCTTTGGGCCACTCTTCTTCTCTCCGCTGGGCGAGAGCGGCGCGGTCATCGCCTCGTTCGCCACCTACGGCGTGGGCTTCGCTGCCCGGCCCTTCGGCGGAGTTGTCTTCGGCTACATCGGCGACCGTTACGGCCGCAAGATGGTCCTGATCCTTACCATCGGGCTGATGGGCATGGCCAGCTTCGCCATCGGCCTGCTGCCCACCTTCGAACAGGCCGGGATGGTGGGAGCGGTGCTCCTGGTGGCCCTCCGCATCCTGCAGGGCCTCGGCGCCGGAGCTGAGCAGGCCGGCGCCACAACACTGATCTCCGAAGTGGCCCCGCGCCGCCGTCGTGGTTTCTTCGCCTCCCTGCCGTTCGTCGGCATCCAGCTCGGGACACTCCTGGGCGCGGGTACCTTCGCCCTGATGGCGCTGGCCGACAAGGAGGTCCTGCAGGGCTGGCTGTGGCGCGTGCCCTTCCTTGCCAGCGTCATCCTGATTGTCATCGCCGTGTTCATCCGGCTGCGCCTGAAGGAGACCCCGGTCTTCCAGGAACTCGAAAAGCACAAGGCCGTGGTGAAGAACCCGGTAGGCCAGATCTGGAAGCACTCAAAAAAGAACGTGCTCATCGGGATCGGCCTGCGGATGGGCGAGAACGGAAACTCCTCCATCTACTCCGCCCTCCTGGTGTCCTTCATCAGCATGCCCGCCGGAGTCTTTGCCGGCGACAAGTTCATCGGCCCGACAGGCCTGCTCATCGCCGCCGGATTCGCCGCCGTCATGGTGGTCACCTTCGGTGCCCTCTCCGACCGGTTCGGCCGCGTCCCGGTCTACCGCTACGGAGCCCTCTTCCAGGCCATCATCGCCCTCCCGGCCTTCTACCTGGTCACCCTGGGCAACGTCACGCTGGTCTGGATGGTCATGGTGGTGGGCATCGCCCTGGGCGTCCAGTCCATGCTCGGCCCCCAGTGCGCACTGCTGCCCGAGCTCTTCGGTTCCCAGCACCGCTTCACCGGGGTGGCCCTGAGCCGCGAACTCTCGGCGGTCCTCGCCGGCGGCTTCGCTCCTATGATCGGAGTTGCACTCCTGGCTGCCACGGGCCACTCCTGGCTGGTCCCGGCGCTCTACTCCCTGGTCCTGGCGCTGATCTCCTTCGGGACAACGTTCTTCACGCCGGAGACCAACGGCCGTGACCTGGTCCTCGTGGAGGATGCCGGCTAGCCATCCCGCAGCTGCGCCGGAAGGTGGCCTCCCCGCCAGCGGGGTGGCCACCTTCCGGCGTTAACAGCGCGAACGGACACTTGGGGCCAAGGGCCATCCGCTCGAGTTCCGTTATGCGGCACCCGCCGGCAGTCCCGCCAACAGTTCCGCCGGCAGTCCTGCCAACACAAAAGAGCCCCTGCCGGGAACTCCCTGTTCAGGAGTCCCCGGCAGGGGCTCTGCCGTGCGAAGCGGCGGCTCAGTAGAAGTGGACGGTGTCCACGAGGTGCGGGAGCTCTCCGCCGTCGAGGAACGTGCGCAGGTTGCTGCTGAAGCGCTCCGCGATCAGGCGGTTCTCCGCCGCGCTCAACGCGGACGTATGCGGCGAAACCATGACTTTGGGGTGGTTCCAGAGCGGGCTGTCCGCGGGGAGCGGTTCAACGGCGAAGACGTCCAGGCAGGCGTAGGACACCTGGCCGTTCTCCAGTGCCTCCAGCAGGGCATCCTCGTCCACCACGGTGCCGCGGCCGACGTTAACGAAAACCGTTCCGGGCTTCATGGCGGAAAAGACATCACGGTTGAAGAGCCGCTCCGTGAACGGCGTGCCAGGCAGGGTGTTCACTACGGCATCTGCGGAGGCCAGCAGGCCAGCCAGGCCGGCGTTGTCTGAGACCTGCTCGATACCCTCGATAGGCTCCACCGTGCGCTTGGTGCCGCTGACCTTCATGCCCAGGGCCCGGGCGATCCGTGCCGTTTCCAGGCCGATTTCGCCCAGCCCGGTGACTACCAGGGTGGATCCGCTGACCAGCCGGGTGGGGGTGCGCAGTTCCGGCCACACCTTGGCGGCCTGGTCCTGCGCGAGTTCGGCGCTGCGCTTGAAACCGTTGAGGATTCCAAGGGCGGCGAACTCGGCCAGGGGCAGGGCATGTACGCCGGCGGAGGTTGTCACCTTGAACTTCTGCAGGGTTTCCTGGTCCAGCCCGGAGGCCTTCACTGCGCCGCCGGCGCCGGCTGCCATGCAGTGCACCCACTGGAGGTGCGGGTTCTCGCGCGCAATCCGGGCCAGGCCGGCGGCGTTTTCGTTGGGCATGCCATACAGGACCTGGGCCCGGTTGAGCATGGACCAATAACGCTCCTCCTGCTCGGGTGTTCGGCGGAAGTCAGGGTCGCCCGAATGGTCTGCCGGGAAACGCTCCGGGGGCAGCAGGTCGGGTTCGTAGAGGACGGTAACGGAAGGATCTACGGCGCGGATGCGGTCAACGAGCTCAGCTTCGAGCGGGACGGCGATGGCGACGGTGGTTTCAGACGTCATAGTGTTCATCATACTGAATGGAGGCTAGGATATTGAACAGATTTCTCTTCATTAACCACGATGATGTGAGGCGGAGCCATACATGGAAAACAAAACTGCGGGCTTTGTAGGCCTGGGACACATGGGCAGGCCCATGGCCGCCAATCTCCTTCGCAGCGGCTGGGACGTTGCGCTCTGGAACCGGTCGGCCGGTGCCCTGGAGGACCTCGAGTACCTCGGCGGCCGGCGGACTCCGGACGTCGCCGACATGCGCGATCTCCCGGTTATCGTCTTTATGCTTCCGGACTTGCCGTTCATCGAGGAGGCGGCCGCCGGGCTCCTGGAGAGCTGGCGCGCCGCGCCGCCCCGGTCCGGCACCGCCGTAGTGGTCATGAGCAGCGTCTCGCCCTCGGGCGTGCAGGACTTCGGCCGTGAGGTGCAGCAGGCCAGCCACGGCAACGCTGCGGTGGTGGATGCTCCGGTAAGCGGCGGAACGGCCGGAGCCGTGGACGGGACGCTCGCGATCATGGCCGGCGGCGCCGCCGCAGACTTCAACAGGCTGGAGCCGCTCTTCAACAGCATGGGCACCACAGTGCGCCACATGGGCGCGTTAGGAACCGGATCCCTCGCCAAGGCCTGCAACCAGCTCATCGTGGGAACCACGACGGCGGCACTCGCCGAAGCCGCGGAACTCGCCGAACGCTCGGGCATGGATCCTGCGGCCCTGTTCGAGGTCCTGGCAGGCGGCCTGGCGGGCAGCCGCGTCCTGGAGGTGGTGGGCCCCCGGCTGGTCAGCAAGGATTACAGGCCCACCGGCCCGGCCAAGTTCATGCATAAGGACCTTTCCTTTGTCCTTGACTCTGCCCGCGCGGCGGGCGCTGCCGTGCCCATGGCGTCCGCCGGCGTCGAGCTTTACGCCGAACTCAAGCGCCAGGGCCTGGGTGACCAGGACCTGGCAGTGGTCCGGCAGGCAATTTCACAACTCAGCGATGCCCACGCCGGCAGCGCTACGGAAGGAACGGTTTCAGCATGAGTTCACTTTTTGATTTGTCGGGGCGGGTGGCTTTGGTGACGGGGTCGAGCCGGGGGATTGGGAATGCGTTGGCGCGGGCGTTGGCCGATGCCGGTGCGACGGTGGTGCTGAACGGTCTTAATGCTGAGCGGCTTAAGGATGCTGCGGCGTTGATGGCCGCGGAGTATGCGCCGGGCCGGGTGCACAGCATCGCCTTCGATGTCACGTCTGATGCTGAGGCGGCGCGGGGTGTTGCGTGGGTGGAGGAGCATGTGGGGCCGTTGGAGATCCTGGTGAACAATGCCGGGATCCAGCACCGGGTGCCGATGCTGGAATTGGACGTCGCGGACTGGGAGCGGGTGATTTCCACGGACCTGACCAGCGCGTTTTTGGTGGGCCGGGAGGCTGCCCGGCACATGATTGCCCGCGGCCACGGGAAGATCATCAACATTTGCTCGGTGCAGACGGACCTGGCCCGGCCGACGATCGCCCCGTATGTTGCGGCGAAGGGCGGGCTGCGGAACCTGACCCGGGCGATGACGGCGGAGTGGGCTGCCTCGGGCCTGCAGATCAATGGGATCGCGCCCGGTTACATCCATACCGAGATGACCCAGAACCTGGTCGACGACGAGGACTTCAATGCCTGGATCCTGGGGCGGACGCCGGCGCACCGGTGGGGCACGGTGCAGGACCTTGCCGGGCCGGCGGTGTGGCTGGCCTCGGGCGGGTCGGATTTTGTGAACGGGCAGACGATCTTCATCGACGGCGGAATGACGGTGGTGGTCTGATGCCCACGAACACAACCCTCCCCGAATCTGCCGTGCCCGGGTCTGCCGTGCCCGGGTCGGTGCTGCCGGTGTCGGGTCTGGCGGTGGTGGCGCACGCGAAGGGGGACCTGCGCATCGATGAGGTGCCGCTGGCCGCGCCCGCCCCGGATGAGGCGGTGGTTGAGGTCCGGTACGGCGGGATCTGCGGGTCTGACCTGCATTACTGGCTGCATGGCGCGGCGGGGGAGTCGGTCCTGAAGGCCCCGCTCGTGCTGGGGCATGAGATTTCCGGGACCGTGGTCCGCGCCGCCGCGGACGGCACCGGCCCGGCCGCGGGGACCCCGGTCGCGGTCCACCCGGCCACCCCCGGGCCCGGTGCCGGGGAGATCCGGTATCCGGCGGACCGGCCCAACCTCTCACCCGGGTGCACCTACCTGGGGTCCGCGGCCCGCTACCCGCATACCGACGGCGCGTTCGCCCGGTACGTGAACCTGCCGGCCCGGATGCTCCGGGAACTCCCGGCGGCCCTGGACCTGCGGACCGCGGCGCTGATCGAACCCGCGTCCGTGGCCTGGCACGCCGTCGCCCGTGCCGGGGACGTGGCAGGGAAGACCGCGCTCGTGATCGGGTCCGGGCCCATCGGTGCGCTGACCGTCGCGGTCCTGAAGCGGGCCGGCGCGGCCCGGATCACCGCGGTGGACATGCACCCCAAACCGCTGGACATCGCCGCCGCCGTCGGGGCTGACGAGGTGATCACCGCCGGTGACCTCGAGGCGATCGCGGCCGTGCAGGCCGACGTCGTGATTGAATCCTCCGGCAGCCACCACGGCCTGGCCTCGGCCATCCAGGGCGCGGCCCGCGGCGGGACCGTGGTGATGGTCGGGCTGCTGCCCACCGGTCCGCAGCCGGTCCTGATCTCCCTGGCCATCACCCGGGAACTGGACCTCAAAGGCTCCTTCCGGTTCAACAACGAGATCGACGACGTCATCGCCGCCCTCACCGACGGCACCCTCCACATCGACCCTGTCATCACCCACGACTACCCCGTCGAACACGCCCTCGAAGCCTTCGACATCGCCCGCAACTCCGCCGAATCCGGCAAAGTCCTCCTCAGCTTCGGCGCGGGGTAAGGAATTTTGGGCGAGCGTACACCTGGGCCCTAGCCCGCTCGCACGCGCGAACTGGCAGCTAATACCCTCAAAACCGGGTTTTAAGCGCATTATCTGCCAGTTCGCGCGTGGTTGAGGGCGCGAAGTGTACGTTCGCGCTCAGTCGCGGCGCACGGGGATAAATACCCGGGGCTGGTCCGTCCAGGTGCCGGACATCCGCGACATGGTGCGGCGCATGATCCGGTCCGAGGCCGCCCGGGCCGCAGGGGCATCCCCGGCAGCTACCGCTTCGGCCAGGTCCACGTGCCACTGCAGCGCGCCCTCATGCGGGTGGTCCGGCATCAGGCCGTGCACTGTCCGGCCGGTGAGTGTCTCGGCCACCTGCCCCATCAGGTTCGCGAACATTTCGTTGCCGGACCCGGAAAGCAGTACCGAGTGGAAGGCAATATCCAGCTCCAGGAACCGGGGCACATCACCCGAGTGGCCGGCGTCGCGCAGGTCATGGGCAATGTCCACCAGCTCCCGGCGCAGGCGCGCCGGGGCGTTGAGCGCAGCCAGCTCGGCAGCCGCCGGTTCAACGGCGGACCGCAGCTCGGCGAGTGAGCGCAGCTGGGCGCCCCTGCCGTCGCCGGAGAGCCGCCAGCGGATCACCTGCGCGTCAAAGGGATTCCAGCGGCTCGACGGCAGGACCTTGATGCCCACCCGTTTGGTGGTCTCCACCAGGCCCAGGGACTGCAGCACCCGGACGGCTTCGCGGATGACTGAACGTGAGACCTTCAGCTCGTCCTCCAGCTGCTCCGCCAGCATGATGTGGCCGGTGGGAAGCTCGCCGGCGACGATGCGGGTGCCAAGGTTCTCGATGGCACGGTGGTGCAGGCTGGTTGACATAAAGACAAGCCTAATAGGGTTCCTGCCCGCAGAATCGCCAGGCCGGACTGCCGGCGGAGCCGCCTGGGGGCCGCCGTCCTAGACTGGCTGTGACGGCCGGTGTTCCACAAAGTGGGCGTTACTTTCCCGAAACCGTTTGAATATATATGCTTTATTCGGATCCCTTGGTTCGCAACTGCACGCTCCGCGGTCAAAGCGGGGCCACCTGCACATCCATTGCACAGAAATGAATTGGAGTTTTTGATGTCAGCACACATCGGTGTCACCGGCCTTGCGGTGATGGGAGCCAACCTGGCGCGTAACCTGGCCCGGAACGGCTTCACCGTTGCCCTGCACAACAGGTCGGTAGAAAAGACTGACGCACTGCTGGAAAAGCACGGCACGGACGGCGACTTCGTCCGCACCGAGACCCTGCAGGAACTTGTGGACTCGCTGGAGAAGCCGCGCCGCGTCCTCATCATGGTCAAGGCCGGCAAGCCCGTCGATTCGGTCATCGAACAGCTTGAACCGCTGCTCGAAGCCGGAGACATCATCATCGACGCCGGGAACTCGCACTACGAGGACACCCGCCGCCGCGAAGCCGCACTGGCCAAGAAGGACCTGCACTTTGTTGGCGTTGGCGTTTCCGGCGGCGAAGAGGGCGCACTGAACGGCCCCTCCATCATGCCCGGCGGCTCGAAGGAATCCTACGACGCCCTCGGCCCGCTCCTGGAGAAGATCTCCGCCAAGGTCGACGGCGAGCCCTGCTGCGCCTGGGTTGGCACCGACGGCGCCGGCCACTTCGTCAAGATGGTCCACAACGGCATCGAATACGCCGACATGCAGGTCATCGGCGAAGCATTCGACCTCCTGCGCTCGGGAGCAGGCATCGAGCCCGCCGAGCAGGCCAAGATCTTCACCGAATGGAACAAGGGCGACCTCTCGTCCTTCCTGATCGAAATCTCCGCCGAGGTCCTGGGCCACGTTGATGCCAAGACCGGCAAACCGTTCGTGGACGTCGTCGTTGATGCCGCAGGCCAGAAGGGTACCGGACGCTGGACGGTCATCTCCGCCCTGGAACTCGGTTCCCCGGTTTCCGGCATCGCCGAGTCCGTGTTCGCCCGTGCCCTGTCCTCCCAAGCCGAACAGCGCAGGCTCGGCCAGGAGCTGCTGGCCGGCGAGGAAGCCGCCGTGGAAATCCCTGACACCTTCGTCGAGGACGTCCGCCAGGCGCTGTACGCCTCCAAGCTGGTCTCCTACGCCCAGGGCCTGGACATGCTGACCTCCGCGGCCAAGGAGTACAGCTGGGACCTCAAGCTGGACGAGATTGCCTCCCTGTGGCGTGCAGGCTGCATCATCCGCGCTGAGCTGCTCAAGGACATCACCAAGGCCTACGCCGCCGAGGAGAAGCCCGCCAACCTGCTGTTCGCGCCTGCCTTCACCAAGGCCATCGCGGAGGCACTTCCGGCCTGGCGCCGCGTGGTCGCCACCGCCGTGCAGCTGGGCATCCCCGTGCCGGTCTTCTCGTCCTCGCTCGCGTACTACGACGGCCTGCGCCGCAAGCGCGTCGCCGCCGCCCTGATCCAGGGCCAGCGCGACCTCTTCGGAGCCCACACCTACGGCCGTGTTGACGCCGAGGGCACGTTCCACACCCTGTGGGGCGAAGACAAGTCCGAAATCGAAGCTGTAGACACGCACTAGTTTTCGGCTAACGCCGCGGCACGATGATGCGGCGCCTGCGGCCGGCAGTTCCCCGATACTCTGGGAGCTGCCGGCCGTTGCTGTTCGGCGGCAACTGCGGTATCCGTCCAGCGAGGGAGTCCAGCATGGCCCAGCCAGTCGCGTTCGTCACCGGAGCATCCACCGGGATCGGCTTCGAAGCAGCCAGGAAACTCAGCAGTAACGGGTTCACGGTCTACGCCGGGGCGCGCCGAGTGGACCGGATGGAACCGCTCAAGGCCCTCGGAGTCCATGTCCTGTCGCTGGACGTGACGGACGATGAATCGATGCGCGCCGCCGTCGTCCGTGTTTTGGAGGAACGCGGACGCATCGACGTCCTGGTCAACAACGCCGGGTACGGTTCCTTCGGCGCGTTGGAGGAAGTGGACCTGGCCGAAGGGCGGCGGCAGTTCGACGTCAACGTCTTTGGCCTGGCGAGGATGACCCAACTGGTTTTGCCCGCCATGCGGAAAGCCGGCCGGGGACGGATCATCAACATGTCGTCCATCGGCGGCAAATTCTATGAGCCGCTCGGCGCCTGGTATCACTCCACAAAGTTCGCCGTGGAGGGCATGAGCGACGCATTGCGGCTCGAACTGAAGCCGCACGGCATCAGCGTGTCCATCATTGAACCGGCCAGCACCGTCTCCGAATGGGGAGGGATCGCTGCCGAGGGGCTGCTGGCAACCAGCGGAACCGGGCCCTACGCCTCGCAGGCCCGGGAGATGGCCGGCGCGCTGGAATCCACTAACCGGCCCGAAACGTCTACGCCCCCGGAAGTCATCGCAGAAGCGGTGCTGCATGCGGCCAGCGCCGCACGGCCCCGGACCCGCTACCCCGTGGGGCGCGGCGCCCGGGCCATCCTGACGCTGAGGCGGCTCCTGCCGGACCCGCTCTTCGACCCCGTGGTCATGCTTGTGCTCAAACGGGTGGCGGCCAGGTAAACGTCAGATGCGGTATTCGATGTCGTACTCGGCCGGATCCACCGCTGGCGTTGTTTCACGCTGCGCGTCCCGGTGGCGCCACTTGGCCGGCACGCCGGTAACGATCGATTCCGGCGGCGCGTCCTTCACCACTACGGCGTTGGCGCCGACAGCGCTGTCCCGGCCGATGGTGATGGGCCCCAGGATCTTGGCTCCGGCGCCGATGGTCACCCGGTCCTCGATGGTGGGGTGGCGCTTGACCTTGGCCAGGGAGCGGCCGCCCAGCGTCACACCGTGGTAGATCATGACGTCCTCGCCGATTTCAGCGGTCTCGCCAATGACTACGCCCATGCCGTGGTCGATAAAGAAGCGCCGTCCGATGGTGGCGCCGGGGTGGATCTCGATCCCGGTCAGGAAGCGGCCCAGCTGGGAAACGAGCCGTGCAGGGAACCGCAGTGCAGGGTTCTGCCACAGGCGGTGCGTCAGCCGGTGGATCCAGATGGCATGCAGCCCTGAATAGGCGAAAAAGTTCTCAAAAGAACCTCGAGCCGCCGGGTCGTGGGACCGGGCGGCGTCGAGGTCTTCCTTCAGTCTTGCGAAAAAGCCCACAAAGTTCTTTCTACAGGAAACGGGGCGACAACGGGCTGATCAGCCGCGGATGTCGTCATAGAGCACGGTGGAGATGTAACGCTCGCCGAAGTCGCAGACAACGGCGACGATCAGCTTGCCGGCGTTCTCGGGGCGCTTGGCCAGTTCCAGGGCGCCCCAGACGATAGCGCCGGAGGAAATGCCGCCGAGGATGCCTTCCTTGACACCGAGTTCACGGGCAACGCGCACGGAGTCCTCAAGGGTGGCGTCGAGGACCTCGTCGTAGACGTTGGTGTCCAGGATTTCCGGGACGAAGTTGGCGCCGATGCCCTGGATCTTGTGCGGGCCGGGAGCGCCGCCGTTCAGGATGGCGGAGTCCTTCGGCTCGATGGCAACGATCTGGACCTCAGGCTTGCGCTCCTTCAGGACCTGGCCTACGCCGGTGATGGTGCCGCCAGTGCCGATGCCGGCGACGAAGATGTCTACCTTGCCGTCGGTGTCGGACCAGATCTCTTCAGCGGTGGTGGTGCGGTGGATCTCGGGGTTGGCCTCGTTGGCGAACTGCTGGGCCCAGATGGAGTTCTCCGTGTTGGCCACGATTTCCTGGGCCTTCTCCACGGCGCCGCGCATGCCCTCGGAACCCGGGGTCAGCACGATCTCGGCGCCGAACGCGCGCAGCATGACACGGCGTTCCGTGGACATGGTCTCCGGCATGGTGAGGATGACTTTGTAGCCGCGGGCGGCGCCGACCATGGCCAGGGCGATGCCGGTGTTTCCGGACGTGCCTTCAACGATGGTCCCGCCGGGCTTGAGGGCACCGGACTTTTCGGCGGCGTCGACGATGGCAACACCGATGCGGTCCTTGACACTGTTGGCGGGGTTGTAGAACTCAAGCTTGACGGCGACCGTGGCACCCAGGCCTTCGCTCAGCCGGTTCAGGCGGACCAGCGGAGTGCCGCCGACCAGCTGCGTTACGTCGTCATAGATCCGTGCCATGTGGATATGCCTATCTCTCAAGAGTGAATACTGAGGTCAGCCTAACGATGGCGGCGCAACCGTTGCTAAGCATTAAGCCATGCAGAGTAATATTTCCTGGCCTTGGCCAGTTTGGGGTTGATGATCACCTGGCAGTACCCCTGTTCCGGGTGCTTGGCGTAGTAGTCCTGGTGGAAGTCTTCCGCCACGTGGAACCGGGGGAGCCGGCTGACCTCGGTGACGATCGGGTGCGACCACAGCGCCTGGTTCCGTTCGATCGCCTCCTCGAACAGGATTTTCTCCTCCGTGGTCTCGTAGAACATGGACGAGCGGTACTGGGTGCCGACGTCGTATCCCTGCCGGTTGAGCGTGGTGGGATCGTGCAGCACAAAGAACATGTCCAGGATGACCTCGGCCGGGATCACGGCCTCGTCAAAGGTCACTGCCACCACCTCGGCATGCCCGGTGGTGCCGTTGCAGACCGAGTAGTAGTCCGGATACGGATCGTGGCCGCCGGTGTAGCCGGAAATCACCGAGCTGACGCCCTTGGTTTTTTGATAGACGGCGTCAAGGCACCAGAAGCAGCCCCCGCCAAGAACAAAAGTTTTCATGACCTCTTCAATGGTTGAGCGCCCCGGATGATTCCCTGACCACCCTACGAGACTGTGGCACATGCGGGCCAGGGCTGGTGATGGGGTAAAACTGAGACTATGGAACCTGTAGACACCGGCGTTGCAGATGCCGAACCGCACGACGAGGGCACCCCCCGGGAGGATGCCCCTGTCGCGGATGGGGCGGCCCCGCCCACGCTGGGCCAGGTGCTGCTGGCGGTAGAGGAACTGTGGCCCGAATCTCTTGCCGAGAGCTGGGACGAAGTGGGCCTGGTGGCCGGACGGCCCTCGGCCCCGGTTACGCGGGTGATGTTCGCCGTCGATCCCACCCTGGAAGTCATCGAGGAAGCCGTGGAGTGGGGCGCCGAACTGCTCATCACCCACCACCCTTTGCTCCTCCGGGGCGTCACGTCAGTTGCGGCGACAACGGCGAAAGGCAAGGCAATCCACCGGCTGATCGAGTCGGGAACCGCCCTGCTGACCGTCCACACCAATGGTGATTCCGCCGTCGGCGGTGTCTCTGACGTCCTGGCGGACGCACTGGGGCTGGAGGGCGTGGCACCGCTGACCCTCGCCAGCAACGGACTGCCCGAGGAAGGCATCGGTCGTGTGGGTGACCTGCCCGACGTGATGAGCCTCGGTGACTTCGCCGCAAGGGTTTTCGGCATCCTGCCGTCCGTGGCCGGGGGAGTGCGCGTGTCAGGGGACAAGGACGGGCTGGTGCGCAGGATCGCGGTCTGCGGCGGCGCAGGCGATTCGCTGTTCAACGAGGTCCGCGCGAGCAATGCAGACGTCTTTGTGACCGCTGACCTCCGGCATCATCCTGCGTCCGAGGCCCGGGAGGCGGCGGTGAACGGCAGGCCTTACCTCATTGACGTCTCCCACTTCGCAAGCGAGTGGCTGTGGCTGCCGGCGGCGGCGTCCGCGCTGGGCAACGTTCTCGCCGACCAGGGCCACGACGTGGAGATCCAGGTCAGCACCACCAACAGCGATCCGTGGGACTTCATACTCACTCCCGGCTAGAGTCTATAGAGCGCCGGTACGGTGCCCGGCTCCGGCCGGTGGGATCAAGCGGAGGTAACAGTGGCTAAGGCAGCACCGGCGGAACAGTTGAAGTTGCTCGAACTGCAGGGGCTCGACGCCAAGCTGAAGTCGCTCGCCAGCCGGCGCCGCACCCTGGATACCGATCCCCGGATCACTGACCTACAGGCCGCCCTTTCCGTCGCGAACGGCGAACTGGGCAGCGCCAAGGTGGCCGTCCACGACGCCGAGACCGAGCTCAAGCGGGCAGAAGCCGACGTCGAACAGGTCGCCTCCCGGATCGAACGCGACGAAGCCCGGCTGAACAGCGGAACGGGGCTGTCCAAGGACCTCGTGGCCCTGCAGAAGGACATCGCATCGCTCAACAGGCGCCGGTCGGACCTTGAAGACGTGGAGCTGGAAGTCATGGAACGGCTGGACTCGCTCCGCGCCAGGCAGGCGGCCCAGCAGCTGATTGTGGACGACATCCAGGGCTCATTCGGCGGAATCCGCGCCGAACTGGACGAAGCCCTTGCCGAAGTTGATGCCGAAGCGACGGCAGTCCGCGGAAAGCGCACCGAATTCGCCGCCACGCTCGATGCGGGCATGCTGGCCGTCTACGAAAAAACGCTGGCCAAGCGCGGGGTGGGCGCCGCACGGCTGTTCCACGGGACGTCCGAGGCCTCCGGAATGAAACTCAGCCCGGGCGACCTGGCTGAGATCAAGGCAGCAGCCGAGGACGACATCGTCTTCTGCCCGGATTCGGGCGCGATCCTGGTCCGCTCAGCCGAGTGGAACACGGCCGCCCCGGCCAGCTAACAGCCAAGTAGCGGCAGGTAACGTCGTGAAAAAGTGCGAATGACGACGTTAAATGCGAGTTAGTTGGGCAGGATGATGTTCAGCGCGTGCGGCTTCCGCGCTGTACCGTCCACGAGCTCCGCGTCCCACTTTTCGCGGGCCGCCTTCAGCAGTTGCGACGGCGTCTGCGGGGCGTTGCCGCGGCGGGCCAGCAGGTGCCTCGCCAGTTCGCCGCGGGTGTGCTTCGCGAAGTGGCTCACCACCTTGCGCACGCCGTTCACCTCCGTGAAAACGTTGACGGCCACCGTCTGCGCCGGCGGCGGGGCCCACGCCGCGGAGTAGGTGCTGGAGCGGCAGTCCACCAGCAGGTGCCCGGCGGACGCCTCGGCGAGGGCTTCCGAGAGCTGCGGTTTCCAGAACGAGGCGAGGCGGCCGACGTCGGGCAGTGCCGTTCCCATCGACAGCCGGTAGGCGGGCACGCGGTCGGCGAAGCGGATGGCTCCCCACAGCGCGGACACCACCAGCACCGAATCATCGGCCTTCCGTCGCTGCGCCGGCGTCAGCGTTTTATAGCCGAGGGCGTCGTACAAAACGCCCGAATAGATCTGGTGGGCAGGAGCCGCCGGTTCCGCGTGCAGCCGGGTGTTGCGTTCGACGTCGTCCTTCAGCGATGCCCCGACGCCCAGCAGTGCGAGGGCATCCTCGTGGGCGCTCACCGTTCCCAGCGCCTCCAGGACCTTGGCCCGGTATGTGTTCAGTGCCGGGAAGCTCAGGGAAGGCCAGTCGACGGCGGATCCACGGACTGCGGGGGTCTTGCCTTCGGAGGGGGGAAGCAGAATCAGCACCGTACGATCCTACCGGCGACTACCGGCCCCGTTCCGACGGTAGAATGGACCCCGGATGGGTTGACCAGGCGGCCGCGCGTCACGCAAGTGGCTCGAGGAACGTCCGGGCTCCGCAGGGCAGGGTGGTGGGTAACGCCCACTCGGGGTAACCCGCAGGCCAGTGCCACAGAGAACAGACCGCCTGGATCGCGCCGTTTTGAAAGCGGCACGAACCAGGTAAGGGTGAAACGGTGGTGTAAGAGACCACCAGCTTCCCGGGTGACCGGGAAGGCTAGGTAAACCCCACCCGGAGCAAGGCCAGACAGGACACGTTTGAGGGCTGCCCGCCCGAGTGTCCGGGTAGGCCGCTGGAGGGCGTCGGCAACGGCGTCCGTAGATGGATGGCCGCTACTCCCGCGCTGGTAACGGCACGGGAGCACAGAACCCGGCGTATCGGTCAACCCATCCAACCAACCCCAGCCGGGCTGCCCGGAGCCGCATGTGAGTGACTTCACGCCCGCGGGGGCAGTTCAGGGCCCCCCTCCGGCCTAGAATGGAGAGCGAACGTAGAAGTTCTGCCGCCGGGTCTGCGTTCGCAGCCGGTGGCTTTTCTTTGCGCTTCTCCAAGGTGTCCGGGGTGGACCGAATCCCCGCCGACGCTCGCGCCCCGGAACACCTCCGGCGGCCGCCCTCCGCGTACGAGGACGTATGTGGTTGACCCAAGGAAGGTAGTTCTGTGAGCCAGACGTCAGATTCTTGTCTTGATACGTGGATGGGCCGGGAGGCACTCGCCGAGGCCATGATTCCGGTGATCGGCCGGCTGTACCGCGAAAACAATGTGGTGACCAGCATTCACGGCCGCAGCCTGATCAACAAGTCCACCATGAACATCCTGAAGGCGCACCGGTTCGCCCGCCGCATGAGCAAGGATGAGCTGCTCCTGGAGGAGACAGCCCCGCTGCTGAACACGCTCGCAGGCCTGGAACTGGGCGCGGCAGCGATCGACATCGCCCGCCTGAACCAGAAGTTCAAGGCTGAGGGCGGCGGCGCCACCCTGGAAGAGTTCCTCCGTGCCGAACTGGCCGAGGTAGTGGGCAAGCGCGGCGCTGACGACCGCACCAGCACCGACGTTGTGCTGTACGGCTTCGGCCGGATCGGCCGCCTCCTGGCCCGCCTCCTCATCGAAAAGGCAGGCGGCGGCCACGGCCTGCGCCTGCGCGCCATCGTTGTGCGCCGCGGCTCGGACAAGGACCTCTCCAAGCGCGCCAGCCTCCTGCGCCGCGACTCAGTCCACGGGTCCTTCGAAGGCACCATCCGCGTGGATGAGGATGCCAACACCATCACCGCCAACGGCGTCCAGGTCCAGGTCATCTACTCGGACAACCCGGCCACCATCGACTACACCGCCTACGGTATCCACAACGCGCTCGTAGTGGACAACACCGGCCGCTGGCGCGACGCCGAAGGCCTGTCCCAGCACCTGCAGAGCAAGGGCGTTGCCCGCGTGCTCCTGACCGCTCCGGGCAAGGGCGCGCTGAAGAACATCGTGCACGGCATTAACCACGGCAGCATCGAGGACACCGACCAGATCGTGTCCGCAGCGTCCTGCACCACGAACGCCATCACCCCGGTCCTGAAGGCCATCAACGACAAGTTCGGCGTGATCCACGGCCACGTGGAAACCGTCCACTCCTTCACCAACGACCAGAACCTGATCGACAACTTCCACAAGGGCGACCGCCGCGGCCGCTCCGCCGCCCTGAACATGGTCATCACCGAAACCGGAGCGGCCACTGCTGTGGCGAAGGCATTGCCCGAACTTCAGGGCAAGCTTTCCGGCAGTTCCATCCGCGTCCCCACGCCGGACGTCTCGCTGGCCATCCTGAACCTCAGCCTGGAAAACGGCACCACCAAGGATGAGGTGAACGATTACCTGCGCCAGATGTCCCTGCATTCGGACCTCCGCAAGCAGATTGACTACATCGACTCGCCCGAGGTTGTTTCCACGGACTTCGTTGGTTCACGCCGCGCCGGCATCGTGGACGGCCTGGCCACCATCTCCAACGACAAAAACGTCATCATCTACGTCTGGTACGACAACGAATTCGGCTACAGCTGCCAGGTGGTCCGGGTCATGGAAGAGATGGCAGGGGTCAACCCGCCGTCCTTCCCGGCGAAGGAACCTGCGGCAGCCCTCGCAGCCATCGCCGTCTGATTCCAGCTCAGGTTCCCTGCACTTTCCCGGCTGGTTCTCTGGAATCAGCCGGGAAACGGGACCACACTGGTGGCATGGACAACGAAACTCTCCACGACACCACCCTTGAACACGCCCTTGATGTGGCAAAGGCCAACCATAAGGAGGCCGTCCGGCTCCTGGAGGATGCCCGGGCTGCCTATCAGGCGGGGGACATCCGCGAGGACCGCGTGCGCCAGCTCGAAGGGCTTCTCCAGGTTGCCGCGGAAGACCTCCGGAGGGTGACAAGGGAGCAATAGCGGCCATCCCCGGCCGGCCACCTTTCCCCAACACTGTGGATATCGGCCACGCTGTCGTATGGGTGGCCTAGGCTCTTCTGGTGCAATACGTATCCGGAAGGGCAGGACGCCCGTGACCGTCAGCTGGTCTGCCTACCGAAAGGCGCGCCGGCGGTCCAGGCAGGCCTGGGCCCTGGTGGTCCTCCTGGCCTGCGCCGCAGTGGCATTGGTGGCCTGGTTCTTCACAGCGGGCCAGTTCGCCGTGGCGGAACCGGCCACCACCGGACCCGCCGCGGCTCCTGTGTTTGACGCGGCATTTATGAAACCCGTGGTCCCGGTACATGCCGTGCCGCAGGGGAGCGCCCGCGAAGCACTCGAAGGGCTGCAGGTTTTTGGACGTGCGCCGAACGACAACTACGAGCGCGAAGCCTTCGGCCAGGCGTGGCTGGACGTCGACCGGAACGGCTGTGACACCCGCAATGACATCCTTCGCCGCGACCTGACCGGCGTGATATTCACGGAAGGCTCAAAATGCCGGATCGCCGCCGGGACCTTCCATGAGCCCTACACGGGAAAGCTGGTGGATTTCCGCCGCGGCCAGGAAAGCAGCAAGGCAGTGCAGATAGACCATGTGGTGGCTTTGGGTGACGCCTGGCAGAAGGGTGCGCAGCAGTTGACTCCGCAGCAGCGCCAAAGCCTGGCCAACGATCCCGTGAACCTCATCGCCGCCGACGGTCCCGCCAACCAGCAAAAAAGCGCCGGCGACGCCGCTACCTGGCTGCCGAAAAACAAGGCTTTCCGTTGCCACTACGTTGCCCGGCAGATCTCGGTGAAGGCAGCCTACGGGCTCTGGGTGACGCAGCCGGAGAAGGATGCCATGAAGCGGGTCCTGGACACCTGTCCGGACCAGGCCACTGTGACGGCGGGCTGAGGTCCGCTGGATGGGCTAGTGGCCGAAGGGATCCGGATCGACTCCGGGCATCCAGGTCAGGCCGGGAACGCCCCAGCCGCTCTTCTTGGCCTGCTTCATCGCCTTGCGGGCATAACGGTCCATGAGCCGGTTGACGTAAAGCTTTCCGTCGAGGTGGTCGTACTCGTGCTGGATCACCCGTGCGAACCATCCCGTGGCCTCAAATTCGACCGGCTGCCCGTGGCCGTCGAAGCCCTGGACCCGGGCCCATTCGGCGCGTTTCAACGGGTACTGGCCGCCGGGGAATGAGAGGCAGCCCTCCTCTTCCTCATCGGGATCAGGAAGGGCGCCGGAAATCTTGGACAGTGTCAGGACGGGGTTGACCAGGACTCCGGTGGGGGGAGCGCCGTCATCGTTGGCGAACTTGTAGACGAAGATCCGCTTGCCCACGCCGACCTGCGGCGCCGCGAGCCCCACGCCGTTTGCGGCGTCGTTGGTTTCGAACATGTCGGCAATCAGGGTCCGGAGTTCGTCGTCGAACACGTCCACTTCGGAAGCCCGGCGGTGCAGGACCGGTTCCCCCCAGATGGTGATTGGCATAACTGTCATCTTCAGCATCCCTTCGGCGTGCGGCCCGGTCTCGGTTACCGGGCGTGGGACAAAAACAAAGGAGGCCGCACCGGATATCCGGTGCGGCCTTCTTTTTGGACGGGTGTTCGTACCATCCTGTGAGGGTGAGCTACGGGGGTTGAACCCGCGACCTCCTGGACCACAACCAGGCGCTCTGCCAACTGAGCTAAGCCCACCATGTGCCTTGCTGGTTTACCGGCTGACCGGCTCCCTTGAAAGGCAACTCAAATAGCTTACCTGCTGTTCGGGGATGCTTTTGCCACTTTTCCGGTTTTTGGCGAAAAATCCCTCAAACGTGGTGCAGATTACTTCCCGGGGACTGTTGCGTCCGTGTCCGAAGCGGCGGTGCCGGCGGCAATGCGCTTGGAGATGCCCTGTGCCGTTGCGCTGTCGGGCCCCGGCGCAGGAACGAACACCGCTTCGCGGTAGTAGCGGAGTTCGTCGATGGAGTCCTTGATGTCTCCGAGGGCGCGGTGGCCGCCCTTCTTGGCGGGGGACTGGAAATAGGCCCGGGCGAACCACCGGCGTGACAGTTCCTTGATGGTGCTCACATCGATCACGCGGTAATGCAGGTGTTCCACTACTGCCGGCATGTCCCGGGACAGGAAGACCCGGTCCGTTCCCACGGAGTTGCCGCCCAGCGGCGCCTTGCGGGGGTCCGGCACCCACTTTTCGATGTATTCCATGACGGCCGCCTCGGCCTCCTCCATGGTCTTGCCGTGCGGCAGTTCCTTCAGGAGCCCCGATCGCGTGTGCATGTCGCGGACGAAGTCATTCATCTGCGCCAGTGCGGCGTCGTCCGGCTTGATCACGACGTCCACGCCGTCACCCAGGATGTTCAGTTCCGAATCCGTCACCAGGGCCGCCACCTCGATCAGGGCGTCGTTCTTGATGTCCAGGCCGGTCATTTCGCAGTCGATCCAGACGATGCGTTCATTAGATATAGGCACTTGACAAGCCTACCGTTTAGCTCCGTCCGGGCCGTCCGATGCTAGGATTTCGGAAACGCGGCGGTGAGTTTTCCGTCGTTGTACTATGCCCCGTCCGGCCCTGTCAGGCCCGTCGGGTGGAAGCGCGCAATGCAAGAGATTGGACATTCCTGAGATGACGGCGCCTGTGCCTGCAGCGGGGGAGAAGGCCGCCACGATCCCGATGCGGCCGGAGGCTGAGGTCGACAACGCACGGTCTCCGCTGATCGCCGGTTTTATCGGTTCGGTCTTTATGATGATCGGCTCCCTGGGAGTGGGCTGGCTTGCGCCCGTCTCGGAACTGCGGCGGATGCCGCTCTTCATCTGGATGCGGACCGAGGCCATCGGGGTAGCGCTGTCCATCATCCTCCTGGCTGTCGGCGGCATGCTGCTTGTCCGGGCCTGGCTGCGGCTGGGTCAGCGCGTCCGGGTCTGGGGCCTTCAGGCGCGCAAGGCCACACTGCAGGCGGTGGTGGTGTGGGGCCTGCCCATGATGTTCACAGTGCCCCTGTTCAGCCGCGACGTGTATGCCTACATCGGCCAGGGGAGGCTGATGGTGGAAGGCTTCAACCCATACGAAAACGGGATATCGGCGCTGTCCAACTACTTCCAGCTCGGTGCCGACAAGATGTGGACGGAGGCCCCGGTTCCGTACGGCCAGCTGTTCCTCTGGATTGAGCAGTTTGTGGTCTGGTCCACCAACGTGCACCCCGAGGCCAGCGTGATGCTTTTCCGGCTGGCCGCACTCGTGGGCATTGTGCTGTGCATCATCTACGTCCCCAAGCTGGCGGACCTCCACGGAGTGAACCCGCACCGGGCCCTCTGGCTCACTGCTGCCAACCCGCTGTTCCTCACCAACTTCATTGCCAGCGTGCACAACGACGCCCTGATGATCGGCCTGGCCCTGGCCGGCCTGTATTACTGCGCCACACGCCGCGTGGTGCTCGGCATCGTCCTGGTTACCCTGTCCATCTCGGTCAAGCCGATCACCATCGTCTTCCTGCCCTTCATTGGCCTGCTCTGGGCCGGGAAGGGCGCCAGCTGGCCACGGAAGTTCCTGTACTGGGGACTCACCGCGGGCCTGAGCGTCGGACTCCTTTTTGCCATGAGCCGCGTCAACGGCTTCGGCTTCGGCTGGATCAATGGCCTGTCGGCCCCCGGCAGCATCTGGATCTGGTACGCCCCGATCGGCCTGATGGGCCTCGTGGTGGCCTCCATCGCCAACGCGTTCAGCCTCGACGGCTGGGGGCTCGCCAAATGGGTGTACGACGCCGGGAAGCTGCTTGCCGTGGGCATCGTCGCCTGGCAGATTTTCAAGGGAGACCACGACCGCCTCATGCGGCGCCTGACACTGGCGTTTGCTGCGATCGTCCTGCTGGCCCCCATGATCCAGTCCTGGTACGTGGTGTGGCTCATCCCGCTGTTTGCGGTCACCGGTATCCGTGATGACTGGCAGGTCAAAGCCCTCTACTTCATTGTTTCCTTCTTTATGGTTTACGCCATTTCGGACCAGCTGGAGGTCTTCCCGTACCTGCAGACCGAAGACCTGGGCCTGGCGCTTGCGCTGGCACGGAACGGCGCGGCCATCATCGCCCTGCTGTTCGCGCTCTACCTGATCTTCCTGGACCCGCGCACCAAACAGCTGTTCAGCAAGCCGGACCAGCCGGTTACCTCACGCCCCGTCATCTGACCGACGATCCGCCCCGTCATCTGACGGAAGATTCCGCACGGCTTCGCGGCGGGACAACGGGCTGAGCCGTGCGCCGTATTCCGCGACAAAGGTCCGCACCCATTCGGAGTCGGTTTTGCCAAACTCGCGCAGCGCCCAGCCAATGGCCTTCCGGATGAAGAATTCGGGATCCGCGAGGTTGGCTTCGATGACCTGCCGGAGCAGCCTGCGGTCGGTGTCGACCTTGGCCTTGAGCTGGGCGGTGATCGAGGCCCTCCTGATCCAGAAGTCCGGGTCCGTGCTCCACCGTCCAAGGACCTCTGTCATGGCCGGCCGGTGCGCCTGGAGGAGGCCGCAGATCCGGTGCGCCACGCCGTCGACGAAGTCCCACCAGGCACCGGTACGGATGATTTCCTCGTACACCGGAAGCATCGCCAGGTCCTTGGCTGCCATTTTCACCCCGGTGAGGTCGATCGCCGCGTAGCGTTCCTCCCGTACCGTGGCGTCACGCCAGAGCTCCAGCACCGTTGCCCGCAACTGTTCCGGGGATTCGAAGGGGTGGGCGGCGGCCGCAGCCATGGTCAGGCGCCGGACCTCGGGTACCCGGACGCCCAGCGACGGGATATCCGATTTCATGTAGGCCTGCGCGCCCGCACCGCGTTCGGCGTCGGCCTGTTGTTCAAGGGCCGCACGGATCGCGGCCAGCAGCTCCCGGTTCACCATGCTGCAACTGTAGCCAGCCAACCAGCCGGCCGCTTGCCGTGCAGCACCGCCGCGTCCGACCTAAAGTAGGAGCACGGGGCAGGGGTGGACCAAGCCCCGCACCACGAACGCCGCCGCGAGCTACTGGAGGAACTTTCGAATGTCGATGATCAAGAGCCCGGAGGAGATCGCCCTGATGCGTGAGGCAGGGCGTGTGGTGGCCAACACGCTGGCCGTTGTGCGCGAGGCGGCCGGCATCGGCGTTTCCCTTCGGGAGCTGGACGCGCTCGCGGCCGAACACATTGCCAAGGCCGGCGCCAAGCCTGCCTTCCTGGACTACCGCCCGCGGTGGGCCTCCGTCCCCTTTCCGGGTGTCATCTGCGCCAGCGTGAACGATGCAGTGGTGCACGGGATCCCGGACGGCTACCGGCTTCAGGACGGCGACCTCCTCAGCGTGGACTGCGGCGCATTCCTGGAGGGCTGGTGCGGAGACGCGGCCGTCAGCTTTATCGTTGGCACCGCGGACCCGGTGGACCAGGCCCTCATCGACGCCACGGACGCCGCTTTGGCCCGGGGCGTGGACGCGGCCAGGACCGGCAACAAAATGGGCGATCTCGCCTACGCCATCGGCGGCGCGGCCCGCCGGGCGGGCTATGGGCTGCTCGCCGACCACGGAGGCCACGGCATTGGCCGGACCATGCACGCCGAGCCGCCGGTGCCCAACGACGGCCGGCCGGGACGTGGCATCAAACTGACGGAGGGGCTGGTTATCGCGATTGAACCCATGCTCATTCTGGGCGGCAAGGACGACTACTACCACGACGACGACGAGTGGACGCTGCGGTCGGCCAACGGACGCCGCGCTGCACACAGCGAGCACACCGTGGCCATCACCGCCGACGGCCCCGTGATCCTCACGCTCCCGTAACAAGTACCCCTGAAGATCGGATGCGGTACGCTAGTTAGCGCTAACAACCAGCTGGAACGCAGAGGATCCACCATGTCGGGCACGGAACACAGCATCGCATTCGGGCCGTATTCGGCCATCATCACGGCACGTGGCGGAGCTCTCCGCGAACTTCAATTCCACGGGCGCCACCTGGTGGTCACCTTCGGGCCGGACGGCGACATCCCCGACTATCGCGGGGTCATCTGCGCCCCGTGGCCCAACCGCCTGGCGGACGGCACCTACAGCTACGCCGGCCGGTCCTTCGAGGCGGCCATCAACGAACCCGCGCGCGGCACGGCCCTCCACGGACTGCTGACCGGCGTGGACTGGGAACTTCGCGGGCACACTGCCGACTCCGTCACCCTCGCCGGCACGGTCGAAGCCGGCGCGGCCTACCCGGCCGGCCTTGACGTGTCCGTCACCTACAGTCTGTCCGCGGACGGGCTCAAGGCCGCCGTGCTGACGAGGAACACCGGCACCGAGACTGCGCCGTACGGCGTCTGTCCCCACCCCTATCTCGTGGCCGGTTCCTCGCCGCTGGACGAGTGGACCCTGGAGCTTCCCGCCCGGGAGTTCCTGGCGGTGTCCGCCAACCGGCTGCTGCCCGAAGGCATCCATCCGGTGGATGGCCACGAGTTCGATTTCCGGACGCCCCGCCCTCTGGGCACTGTCAAAATCGACCACGCCTTCACCGGCATCGTCCGCGGAGAAGGCGGCCTCGCGGCCGTCCGTGTCCTTGATCCGTCGGGCACCGGCGTTGAGCTGGAGTGGGACGGGAACTGGCCCTGGGTACAGGTCCATACTGCCGACAAGCCAGTCGGCAAGGACCGGCTGGGGCTGGCTGTGGAACCGATGACCTGCCCGCCGGACGCGTTCAATTCAGGGACGGACCTGGTGCACCTGGCGCCCGGGGAGTCGCACGAGGCCAGCTGGACCATCAGGGCACTCAGCTAGCAGCAGCTCCGCGAAGGTCCAGGCGCACCACGGCCCGCCCGGGGACGGCGGAGCTGACCACCTGGAATCCTGCGCGCAGGAAGAGGTTCAGCGTGCCGTGGTAGAGGTCCGCAGGCCCTGCTTTGGGCCTCAGCCGGCGGTCAACCGGGTAGCCTTCCACAACGTCCCCCCCGTGGATCCTGGCATGGTCGACGGCGGCGCGCAGCAGGACATCGGCCACGCCGCCGCGGCGGTGGCCCGGTGCAACCACAAAGCACGTCACGGACCACACCCCGTCGGGGCGCCCTGGTTCTGCGGCCCCTGCGCCGGTTGGAGCTGATGCTTCAGCGAGCCGCAGTACCCGGGAGCGCAGCACCCTCGGATAACACGCCCGCGGCTCCACGGCGCACCAGCCCACCGGCTCACCGTCCCGGAAGGCGAGGACCCCCGGGGAGGGGCGCCGCCGTCGAACTTTTCCTTCAGCTGTGCCTTGCGCGCGGACGGTTCCAGGGCGGAATATTCCGGGCCCGTGAGGGAGAAGTACCGGCACCAGCAGCGCGACCGTTCCCCGGGCAGGCCAAACAGGCCCTCGACGCCGGGCCATTCCGCGGGCTCAGTCGTCAGGCCGGGGACAGGCTGGTGCTTCATCCGTACAGGTTAGTCCGCCCGGACGGACCCGGCGCGAAATGATTTACGGGGCAAGCGCATTCCCGCTACGCTGGACTGCGATCCCTCCCGGCCCGCGGGCATTGGGCCGCAGCAACGGAAAGAATGGCAATGACCTTTGGACAGCAGACGGAACTGGCGGACTGGAACCGGTCAGCGCTCACCCCCGGCCTGTGCTCCGTGACGCTGCGGCACAGCAGTATTACGGACGTTGCCGCGATTGCTGCGGAGGCCGGCCTGGCCGGAATCGAGTGGGGGACGGACGTGCACATCGGTGATCTCGACTCGGCGGATGAGGCGCGGGAGGCCACCCTGGATGCGGGCATGGCGGTCCTTTCCCTGGGCTCTTACTACCGGGCCGGATCCTTCGCCGATTTCGACGCAGTGGTGCAGCTGGCCGTCCGGCTGGGGGCGCCCCGGATCCGGGTGTGGGCAGGTGAACAGGGCTCGGCAGACACTGACGGCGACGGGCGCTTGACGGTCGTCCAGGACGCCCGGAGGATCGCGGAAATAGCCGGCGGACACGGCGTGGACGTTGCGTTCGAGTACCACGGCGGCACCCTCACGGACACTCCGGATTCCACCCTCCGGTTACTGCAGGAAATCGGCCGGGACAACGTGGGGACCTACTGGCAGCCCGCCGTCGGCCTCACCGACCAGGCCGCCCTGGCGAGCCTGCGCCAGGTGCTTGACCATGTAACCGGCGTGCACTGCTTTTCCTGGTGGCCGGAGCACGAGCGGCTGGCACTGAGCGGCCGTAAGCAGCTCTGGCAGTCAGCGGCCGACATCCTGCGGGAGGCAGGCAGGCCCTTCGACATGATGCTTGAGTTCGTCGCGGACGACCTCCCGGAGAACATCAGCCACGATGCGGACTTCCTCCATCACATTGCGCTGGGCGAGGACTGACTCCATCCCCTCCGCGTCAGCCAGGCCGCGCACAGCGATGTCCACTGATCCGGCCCCGGATCCCCGCTCGCCAGCCCCAGGCCGTGGCGGCCATGCGGGAAAACATGAAGTTCGGCCGGCACCCCGGCGCGGACGAGCGCGCCGGTGTAGGCAAGGCTGTGATGGACCGGCACTGCCGCGTCATCAGCGGTGTGCCACACAAAGGCCGGGGGAGTGGCAGCGGTGACCTGGAGGTCTGCGGACACCTCCCGGAGCAGGTCGTCCGACGGCGACGCGCCCAGCAGGTTGTCCACGCTCCCCTGGTGGACGTCATCGGTGCAGGACACCACGGGGTAACAAAGGACCGTGAGGTCCGGGACGGCGGCCCTGACATCCAGAGCCGGATTTCCGGTTGCCACTGCCGTTGACAGCGTGGCTGCGAGGTGGCCGCCGGCGGAAAATCCGAGGACTCCCACACGGGTCGCGTCGACAGCTTGCCCGCTGCCATCGCTGCGTATCTGCAGCAGCGCCGTTTTGGCATCCTCCAGCGGTGCCGGATGGCGGTGCGGCGCCACCCGGTACCGGAGTACGTAGGCGTGGATCCCCAGGGAGGCGAGCCACTCCGCCACCGGCTCAGCCTCGTGGTCAGCCTGGTGGCCGTACCCTCCGCCCGGAAGGACCAGGACGGCAGGCCGTGGCCCGTCGGCGCGCGCGGGGACAGCTGTGAGGGAAACCGCCGCCACCGTCAGGAGGCCGTCTCGGTGCTGCGCCGCAGGGTCACCCGTCCGGTCACCGGAGACGGTGCCGCGGTACCGTCTGCGGCCGCGGTGCCCGCGGCGCTGCGCGTTGCGATCCTGCCGATTTCCTCCAGCGGAAGGTGCACCGTGGAAAGAGCCGGGCGGAAATCCCGCAGCGTCTCGATGTCGTCAAAGCCGGCGATAGTGGCGTCGCGGGGGATGCGCAGCCCTGCACTCCGGAGGGCTGCGGCAGCCCCGATAGCCATGACATCGTTGACCGCGAAGATGCACAGCCCCTTGGAGCCGCCTGCGTTCCCCGTGCCCCCGACGCCGCCGGCTTCCGGGCGGGCGGCCTTGATGCGTTCGGCCAGGGTGAGCCCGGCTTCGAAACCTCCGGCGCGGTTGAAGGAACTGCGCAGGATTTCCGCCGGGGGGCGTCCCGCTTCGGCGAGGCCCTGCTGGAATCCGCGGATCCGGTCGTCGGAGGTGAAGAGCCCTTCCGGTCCGCCAATAATCACGAAGTCGTCGTCCGCCCGGGAGGCGGCAAGTTCCGAGGCGAGGCTGGCGGCAAGTTCCTCATTGGGTACTTCCACCACGTGGTACCCGTCCGACACGGCGGCCCCAACGACCGGGTGGCCCACTACAGCCACCTGGCCGCCGTTGCGGCAATACCTGTCGAGTTCAGCGGCGAGGTCGGCATTGCCGTCGGTGTCCTCGGTGCGGGACGAGCGGGAACCGGCGATCACGATCGAATCGGCCCGGCGGGCAGCGAAGGCGGCAACGGCTTCCTTTTCATCCCCGGGAGCGCCGGCCGTGGTGGCGAGCAGGACCATGCGGCCCTGTTCACGCGCGGCTTCCTGGACGCCGCGGGCGATGGCCGCGAAGTAGGGGTCGGCGATGTCGTGCACAATCAGTCCGATCAGGCCGGAACTCGATTTGGCCAGCCCCTGGGCCTGGGCGTTGGGGATGTAGCCCAGGGAGTCCGCAGCCTGCCGCACTCGGTCCGCAATGTCCTGACCGGGTTTCCGGGCGGAACCGTTCAGCACGCGCGAAGCCGTGGCGGGCGACACGCCGGCCAGCCGGGCCACCTCGGTGAGGGTACTTGCAGCCACGGGATCTCCTTTTTCAGCGGAACTTAGCGGAACTTGGCGGAACTCAGCCGCCAACAGCGGTGACCACATTATGGCAGTTTTAGGCACTTCCCGGAAAGCGCTTGCCAATTCCCGCCCGTTGGGTGCAGAATGGATGCAGTGGGAATGCGCTTTCCCAGACCAGCTTGAGTAACACTGCTCACTCACCGTGGAGGACACATGGGCTTCGAAACAAAGACGATCCGCATCGCCATGAACGGCATCACCGGCCGGATGGGTTACCGCCAGCACCTGCTGCGTTCCATCCTCCCGATCCGTGACGCCGGAGGCTTCACGCTGGAGGACGGCACCAAGGTCCAGATCGAACCGATCCTGGTGGGCCGCAACGAGGCCAAGATCCGCGAACTGGCGGAACTGCACAAGGTGGCGGAGTGGACCACCGACCTCGATTCCGTGATCAACGACCCCTCCGTGGACATCATCTTCGATGCCTCCATGACCAGCCTCCGTGCCGCCACCCTGAAGAAGGCCATGCTGGCCGGCAAGCACATCTTCACCGAGAAGCCCACGGCTGAAACGCTCGAAGAGGCCATCGAACTGGCCCGCATCGGCAAGGAAGCCGGCGTAACGGCCGGTGTTGTGCACGACAAGCTGTACCTGCCCGGCCTGGTCAAGCTGCGCCGCCTGGTTGACGAAGGCTTCTTCGGCCGCATCCTGTCCATCCGCGGCGAATTCGGCTACTGGGTCTTCGAAGGCGACGTCCAGGCCGCGCAGCGCCCGTCCTGGAACTACCGCAAGGAAGACGGCGGCGGAATGACCACGGACATGTTCTGCCACTGGAACTACGTCCTCGAAGGCATCATTGGCAAGGTCAAGAGCGTCAACGCCAAGACCGCCACCCACATCCCGGCCCGCTGGGACGAGGCAGGCAAGGAATACAAGGCCACCGCTGACGACGCCTCCTACGGCATCTTCGAACTCGAGACCCCGGCCGGCGAGCCCGTCATCGGCCAGATCAACTCCTCCTGGGCCGTGCGCGTCTACCGCGACGAACTGGTCGAATTCCAGATCGACGGCACCCACGGCTCCGCCGTCGCCGGCCTGAACAAGTGCGTCGCCCAGCAGCGCGCCCACACCCCCAAGCCCGTCTGGAACCCGGACCTGCCCGTCACGGAATCCTTCCGCGACCAGTGGCAGGAAGTTCCCGCCAACGCCGAGCTGGACAACGGCTTCAAGCTGCAGTGGGAAGAATTCCTCCGCGACGTCGTAGCCGGCCGCGAACACCGCTTCGGCCTGCTGTCCGCCGCCCGCGGCGTCCAGCTCGCCGAGCTGGGCCTGCAGTCCAACGACGAACGCCGCACCATCGACATCCCGGAGATCACGCTCTGATGACTTCCCTGATCCTTCCCTCCGACGACGGCGGCACACGCGAGTACCGCCTCCAGGGCGGTGCGTCCTGGGCCCGCCCCACCGCCCCCCTCACGGCCCGCCGCGCCTACGCCGCGGCGCACGTGATCCCCGAGGTCCTGGCAGACAACACGCCGGGCGCCCCGGCCCGCCTCGACTGGGACGCCACCATGGCGTACAGGCACGAGCTCTGGTCCTACGGGCTGGGTGTGGCCGATGCCATGGACACCGCCCAGCGCGGAATGGGCCTTGACTGGGCCGCGACACAGCAGCTCATCAAGCGCACCGGTGTGGAGGCTGCTTCCGTGGTCTCCTCCGGCAACGCCGCGACCGCCGGAAAAACCGTGCGGGACCTCGTCTCCTGCGGCGCCGGCACCGACCAGCTGGACATCGCCACGCTGCCCGCCGGCGAGGCCGGACTCAACGCCGTCCTCGAGGCCTACCGCGAGCAGATTGCTGTGGTGTCCGAGGCCGGGCCCAAGGTCATCCTGATGGCCTCCCGGGCCCTGGCCCGCGTGGCCACCGGCCCGGAAGACTACCTGAAGGTGTACTCCACACTGCTCCAGGAAGTGGACCAGCCCGTCATCCTGCACTGGCTCGGGACCATGTTCGATCCCGCCCTGGCCGGCTACTGGGGTTCGGATGACGTCGCCCAGGCCACCGAGACGTTCCTCTCCCTCATCCGCGGGAACGCGGACAAGGTGGACGGCGTCAAGGTGTCCCTGCTGGATGCCAGCCACGAAGTGGCCCTCCGTGCCGTCCTGCCCGAAGGCGTCCGCCTCTACACCGGCGACGACTTCAACTACCCGGAACTGATCGACGGCGACGGCAGCCACCACTCGGACGCCCTGCTGGGCATCTTCGCAGCAATCTACCCGGCGGCTTCCGTTGCGCTGCAGCACTACGACGCCGGCAACGCTGCGGAAGCGCGGGCCATCCTCGACTCCACCCGGGAACTGGGCAAGCACATCTTCAGCGCCCCCACGTTCTACTACAAGACCGGGATCGCCTTTATGTCCTGGCTCAACGGCAAGCAGCCCGGTTTCCAGATGGTGGGCGGCCTGCACTCCGGCCGCTCCGTGGTGCACCTGGCCAAGACGTTCGAACTCGCCGACCAGGCCGGACTGCTGAAGGACCCGGCCCTGGCCGCGTTCCGGATGTCCGACTACCTGCGCATCAACGGAGTGGGCGTATGAGCGACTTCTCCCGCCTTGCGATCAACAGCGCAACCACCAAGAAGTGGACCCTCGCGCAGGTCGTCGAAGGCTGCGTCAACGCCGGCATCCCGTCGATCGGCCCTTGGCGGGACCGTGTTGAGGAAGCAGGACTGGACAAGGCAGGCAAGCTGATCAAGGACGCCGGTCTCCGGGTTTCCTCGCTCTGCCGCGGCGGATTCCTGACGGCCGCCGACGCCGAAGGCCAGGCCGCCGCACTCGCGGACAACCGCGCGGCGATCCTCGAGGCCGCGGCGCTGGACACCCGGGAACTCTTCCTGGTGGTCGGCGGGCTGGCTCCGGGGGAGAAGGACGTCGTCGCTGCCCGCCAGCGCGTCGCCGACCGCCTCGCCGACCTTGTTCCGTTCGCCTCCGAGAACGGGATCCGGCTGGTGCTCGAGCCCCTGCACCCCATGTACGCCGCTGACCGTGCCCTGATCTCCACCCTGGGACAGGCCCTGGACGTCGCGGCCCCGTTCGACACGAAGGATGTTGGCGTAGCCGTCGACACCTTCCACGTCTGGTGGGATCCGGAGCTGAAGGCGCAGATCGAACGCGCCGGGCGGGAAGACCGGATCGCCTCTTACCAGGTGTGCGACTTCAACATGCCCATCGCCGCGGATCCGCTGCTGTCGCGCGGATACATGGGCGACGGCGTCATTGACTTCGCCACCATCGGCACCTGGGTCAGGGACGCCGGGTACACCGGCGACATCGAGGTCGAAATCTTCAATCAGGAGATCTGGGACACGGACGGCAATACCGTCCTTTCCACGGTCAAGGAGCGCTACGCGGAGCTGGTACTCCCGTACGCATGACCTGATTCAGACCGCGGGCTCCTGCTAACGTCACGGCAGGAGCCTGCGCCCCACCAGTAAAAGGACCTGCACCGCCTTGGCGGGGCGGGTCCTTTTGCGTTGCTGTCCATACTCAGGGCACGGTCCGCCGCCGGACCTAGGCGAGGTATGCGGCGGCGTGCCTGCGGTACCGGGCCAGGACGCCGCCGTCGGACGGTTCTGCCGGCAGTTCCACGCCGCTGAGGGTCCACTCCGGGAAGGACCCGGCCAGCACTGCTGCGGCCTGGCAGGCGGCGCCGTCTGCCACGTACTCGCCGGGCGTCGGCACAAAGGCGGGAAGGCCAAGGAGTTGGCTGGCTGCCAGCTGCACGGCCGGCGACTGTGCGCCGCCACCCACCAGGATGACGCGCCGGGCTTCGACGCCCTGCGCCTGGAGTGCGGCCAGGCCGTCGGCGAGGGAACAGACCACGCCTTCGACGGCGGCGCGCGCCAGGTTTTCGGGCGTGTAATTCGTCCTGGTGATGCCGTGCAGCGATCCGGCCGCGTCCGGAAGGTTGGGCGTCCGTTCCCCATCGAAGTAAGGAATGAGCGTCAAGCCGCCGGCTCCTGCCGGGGCCGCCAGCGCCAGCTCATTGAATTCCGCCAGGCTGACATCCAGCAGCGCGGCCGTCGCATCGAACACCCGGGTCGCGTTGAGCGTGCACGCAAGGGGCAGGTAATTGCCGGTGGCGTCCGCAAATCCCGCGACGAGCCCTGACTCATCGGCCGCAGGGGTAGATGACACCGCAAACACGGTGCCGGACGTGCCCAGGGACAGGACCACGTCGCCCACGCCCGCGCCCACGCCCAGCGCGGCGGCGGCGTTGTCCCCGGCCCCCGCTCCGATGAGCGACCCTTCCGGGGTTTTCCCGGCGATGTCCAGCGGGCCGACGACTGCGGGAAGCCGGGGGACGTGGCCAAGGGACCTTTTGAGGGCGTCAGGAAGGTATTCGCCGGCGGATGCGGAGTAGTAGCCGGTGCCGGAGGCGTCGGAGCGGTCAGTGCGGAGTGCCGCGAGGCCAGCCTCGCCGCTGCCGGGACCGAAGCCTGCCAGCCGCCACGAGAGCCAGTCGTGGGGGAGGCAGACGGCTGCGACGCGGGCCGCGTTGTCGGGTTCGTTTCCGGCGAGCCAGCGCAGCTTGGTGATGGTCAGCGAGGCAACCGGGACTGTTCCCGTGGCGCGGGACCAGTAGCGGGCACCTTCTGCGGAGTCGCCGTCGCCGGCTTCCCGGATCAGGTCCAGGGCGGCGGGAGCACTCCTGGTGTCGTTCCACAGCAGTGCCGGCCGGATGACGTCTCCGGCGCCGTCGAGGCAGACCATGCCGTGCTGCTGGCCGCCCACGGAGACGGCGCTGACGTCAGCGAGTCCGCCTGCCTGCGTGATGGCGGCCTGGAGGGCGTTCCACCAGTGCTCGGGGTGGACTTCGGTTCCGTCGGGGTGGCTGGCGCGTCCCTGGCGCACCAGCGCGCCGGTGTCCGCGTCGCGGATCACCACCTTGCAGGATTGGGTGGAGCTGTCGATTCCGGCAACGAGGGCCATGGGTTTCCTTTTGATGCGCCGGCGCCGCCGGATCGTGGATCCGGCGGCGCCGTGGTGCTGTCGGTTGGTTGCCTGCGGCCTAGCGTGCGTTGAGCAGGTGCTCGATGGCCAGCTGGTTGAGCCGCACGAAGGCGAAGGACCGCTCGGCGGCGGCATCGGCGTCGAACTCCGCGAAAGCCGACGCGTCGGCCAGCAGGTCCGCGGTGGTTTCACCCGCGGCGAGCGTGGGTTCGCCGAGTTCGAACACGCCGGAGGTCTTCAGTGCTTCCTGCACCTCAGGGTCTGCCCGGAAGGCGAGCGCGCGTTCCTTGAGCAGGAGGTACATGGACATGTTGGACTTCGCGGATTCCCAGACACCGTCGTAGCCGTCGGTGCGGGAGGGCTTGTAGTCGAAGTGGCGCGGACCGTCGTACTTGGGGCCACCGTTGGGGAAGCCGTTCTCGAGGAGGTCAACGGTGAAGAAGGCGCTGGTGAGGTCGCCGTGACCGAAGACGAGGTCCTGGTCGTACTTGATGCCCCGCTGGCCGTTGAGGTCGATGTGGAAGAGCTTGCCTGCCCAGAGGGCCTGGGCGATGCCGTGGGTGAAGTTCAGGCCGGCCATCTGCTCGTGGCCGGTTTCGGGGTTGAGGCCCACGATGTCGCCGTGTTCGAGCTGGGCGATGAAAGCCAGTCCGTGACCGACAGTGGGCAGGAAGATGTCGCCGCGGGGCTCGTTGGGCTTGGGCTCGAGGGCGATCCGCAGGCCGTAGCCCTTGTCCTTGATGTAGGCGGCGGCGGTGTCCACGCCTTCCTTCATGCGGTCCAGTGCGGCGGACAGGTCCTTGGAGCCGTCGTATTCGCTGCCTTCGCGGCCGCCCCACATAACGAACGTTTCGGCGCCGAGTTCTGCGGCGAGGTCGATGTTCTGCAGGACCTTGCTGAGCGCGAAGCGGCGGACGGCGCGGTCGTTGGAGGTGAAGCCGCCGTCCTTGAAGACCGGGTGGCTGAACAGGTTGGTGGTCACCATGGGGGTCTTGAGGCCGGTCTCGGCCAGGGCTGCCTTGAAGTTCTTCAGGATCAGCTCGCGCTCGGAGGCCGTGGCGTCGAACGGGACCAGGTCGTTGTCGTGGAAGGTGATGCCGTACGCGCCCAGTTCGCTGAGCTTGTGGACGGCTTCCACGGGGTCCAGCGGCTTCCTGGTGGCCACGCCGAAGGGATCCGCCCCGGTCCAGCCGACGGTCCAGAGGCCGAAGGTGAATTTGTCGCCGGGTGTGGGCGTAAGAGTCATGATGCGTCCTTGCATTTCGGGGGAACCGGGGAACCCCTGGAGTTAGTTTATCGCTTGAACTATATAAGCGGGAATGAGCTATGGTCAATAGCATGAGCCTGCCCATTGGGCACGAACTTCGAAAAGGAGGGCCGCATGGCCAGTTCTGCGCCTGCCGCCGGGGCCCCCGACTCCGCGACGCCGGGGAGCATGGGTGACGTCCGCCGCGGCAACCTGGCCCTGGTGCTCGGACGCATTGCCCAGTCCGGCGCAGGGATGCACCTGACCCGGGCCCAGGTCGCTGCCGCCTCCGGGCTCACCAAGGCCTCTGTCTCGAGCCTGGTGCTGGATCTCCTCGATGCCGGGCTCGTCAGGGAAATCGGGCTGAATCCGCAGGGGGAGCGCGGGCGGCCGGGCGTGGGGCTCGAGCTGAGTCCGGCCATGGGCGTGATGGGCATGGAAATCAATGTCGACTACATCTCCGCCGGGGTAACGGACCTGGCCGGCAACCTGTTGCTCCACCAAACGCAGGAGCAGGACAACCGCATCGCCTCCCCAGGCGCCGTGGCGGCGGCGCTCGCCGGCCTCGCAGCTGACCTCAGGGGCAACGCGGAGGCCCAGGGGGTTTGTGTCCTCGGCGGCGGCCTGGCTGTTCCCGGACTCGTTGATGTCAGGACCGGCACCGTCATTACCGCTCCCAACCTCGGCTGGAACACCGAGGCACTGGACCTGGATGCCTTGCTTCCCGGTGTGCCCCTGGGCACCACGCTTTTCAACGAAGCCAACGCGGCGGCCCTGGCGGAGCTGCGGTACCGCCCGGCCGGCGGCGCGGACTTCCTCTTTGTCTCCGGTGAGGTTGGTGTGGGCGGCGGGCTGGTGATTGGTTCCGAACTGTTCACCGGCCCCCACGGGCATGCCGGTGAATTGGGACACGTTGTCGTCCAGCCTGACGGGACGGCATGTTCCTGCGGCGGCACGGGCTGCCTGGAAACCGTGGCGGGCCAGGACGCGATCTTTGCGGCCGCAGGGATTGCCACGCAGGCGGCACCGGCTTCCCGTTCGGGCCCGGCGGCATCCGGTCCGTCCAGATCCGAGTGCCTGGCGCAGTTGCTGTCAGCGCTCGCGGCCGGGGATGCCAGTGCGCTCGACGCCGTCACGCGGGCCGGCCGCTTCCTCGGAGTCGCAGTTGCCTCCACTGTCCGGCTGCTGAATATCTCCTCCGTGGTGCTGGGCGGACACTTTGCCATCCTGGGGGAGTGGATCTTGCCCGCACTTTCCGACAGCCTGGAACGGTACGCACCCGGGAAAGTCCTTCCCGGCAACATCAGCCTGTCTGACGTGGGCCAGGCCGGAGCGCTGCTGGGCGCCGCCGGCAGTGTGGTCCGATCTCTTGTGGAAGCCCCGCACCGTCTCCAGGTCCAGGCTCCGTAGGCCGTCGTCCGGGGCCGCGGCAAATCTTGATCCAACACTCCGCCTGGTCCTTCGCGAATGCTGAGATTCGATGGGTAGCTTCAGTGCATCAGCGAGAGCAAAGGGGTCCAACTCATGAGCATTACCGAATACTTCTCCGGCCTGGCCATCATCCTGGGGTCGCTCGCGGCCGTCCTGGGATTCTGCGCCGGCATCCTCCGGCGCGGGGCACGGCACTAAGCCCGCTGCCTCGGGGGCGACGGCAGACGCGCAGGCCACAAATGCAGTGAGGCTCCGGCCTGCGTCATCCGCAGGCCGGAGCCTCATGCTTTATTGGTGCCCCAGGAGGGAATCGAACCCCCGACCGGCGGATTAGAAGGCCGCTGCTCTATCCCCTGAGCTACTGGGGCACGCGCTGTCCGGAGTGCTTATTCCGGCGCATCAAAAAGTTTACATGCCCCCGGGCGTTGCCGCGCTCACGTTGGCACCTGTCCTCCACAACGCTGTCCCGGGCTTGGTTGTGCACATACGTGAATGCGCCCCTCGCCGGAGCAGGGAGTCTGCGCGACGCTGGTTTTGCCAGCATGGGCAACACCATTCGAGACAGGACATGAAAATGAGCATGGGTGACTTCATTACGGTCCGTGGCTTCGTCGCCACCGACATCACAACATCCACAACGCCCGGCGGCGTCGGCACGGCATCGTTCCGGATGGGCTCCACGAGCCGATGGTACGACCGCTCCGCCGGGGCATGGGTTGATGGCCATACGAACTGGTTCCGGGTCCAGGGCTACCGTCAGTTGGCCGGAAACCTTGGCTGCAGCATTCGCAAGGGTCAGCCTGTCATTGTCGTGGGGCGCCTGAGGATGCGCAGCTGGGAAAGGGATGGCCGGATCTATCAC
This sequence comes from Arthrobacter sp. BE255, assembly GCF_031457335.1. Classification (NCBI taxonomy): domain Bacteria; kingdom Bacillati; phylum Actinomycetota; class Actinomycetes; order Micrococcales; family Micrococcaceae; genus Arthrobacter; species Arthrobacter sp. BE255. The sequence goes on from NZ_JAVDWK010000003.1 coordinate 39,640, forward strand.
TCTGCAGAAATCGATGCGGAATCCGTGGGCCACGATCTGACCCTTGGCTCGGCCAATTTCATCCGCACGGTCAAGAACGGCCCGCAGGCGGTGCCGGATGATGCGCCTCCCGCCGAGGATGGGACTGATTCTGCGGGCGGGGCTTTCGGGGACCGCGACTTTGCCGGGGAGGACGGCACTCCCGAGGAACTTATGGTCGAAGACGTAAACGGCGACTACGTCTCCGTGGACACGGAAACCGGGGAACTTGCCGGCTCACCAGCCTGACTGCGCGGTCCTGCCCTGCCACGCGGCAACAAACCCCGCCGTTGCGGCGTGGCAGAATGGGCGGCATGACGAGCAACACGAATCACCGGCCGAAACATCCAAACGCTCCCCGGCCGGGAGCCCTGTCATCTGCCAGTGCTCCGTCGCGCATGGTTCTTCTCGCGGTGGCCGGCTGCCTCGCCGGTGCCGCAGCCCTGTCAGCCTGCACCGGGTCCCAGCCAGGTCCTGCAGCATCCACAGCAGCAACAAGCTCCACACCGCCGGCCAGCGCCGCCGCGCAGTCAACCACGCCGGAACCGGCCGGTGCTGCCCAGGCAGCCGGAACAGCGGCGGGTGACAACCCGGCAACGGCCACTCTGAAGCAGACCCTCGCCGAAGCGCTGAACCGCCTGGCCGCCGGAACGCCGAAACCCGCAACGGCCCAGGTGGCGGACGCGCTGACCGGTGCCGGCATCCCGGGCGCAGCTCTTGAAGTCTCGGAAAGCCGTACACCCACCGGGCTGGAAGCGGACGCCATCGAAGCCGCCGTCCCGGCGGGCGGGGACTGCGTCATAGGACAGATCCGGGACGGCAGCGTCACTGTCAGCGTCCTCCCGGTTCTTGCGAGCGGCAAGTGCTTTGTCGGGGCTCCCGCCTGACGGACGAATGTGAGTTATCCCCGCCAACCCACTAGATTTGGAACCATGGCGGAATTTATCTACACAATGACCAAGGCCCGTAAGGCCGTTGGCGAAAAACTTATTCTCGACGACGTAAGCATGTCCTTCTTCCCGGGCGCCAAGATTGGTGTTGTTGGCCCGAACGGCGCCGGTAAGTCCACCATTCTTAAGATCATGGCCGGACTGGACACCCCCTCGAACGGTGAAGCGCGGCTCAGCCCCGGTTACACGGTGGGCATCCTGCTCCAGGAACCGCCGCTGAACGAGGAAAAGACCGTCCTGGGCAACGTCCAGGAAGGCGTAGGCGAGATCTACGGCAAGATCCAGCGCTTCAACGAGATCTCCGAGGAAATGGCCAGCCCCGACGCTGACTACGACACCCTCCTCGAAGAGATGGGCCACCTGCAGGAAGCCATTGACACCGCCGACGCCTGGGACCTGGACTCCCAGCTGGAGCAGGCCATGGACGCCCTCCGCTGCCCGCCTGCCGATGCGGACGTCACGCTCCTCTCCGGTGGTGAGCGCCGCCGGGTGGCCCTCTGCAAGCTGCTCCTGCAGAAGCCTGACCTGCTGCTGCTCGACGAGCCCACCAACCACCTGGACGCCGAGAGCGTGCTGTGGCTTGAGCAGCACCTCTCAAACTACGCAGGCGCTGTCCTGGCCGTCACCCACGACCGGTACTTCCTTGACCACGTCGCGGAATGGATCGCCGAGGTTGACCGCGGCCACCTCTACCCGTACGAGGGCAACTACTCCACGTACCTGGAAAAGAAGCGTGCGCGCCTTGAAGTCCAGGGCAAGAAGGACGCCAAGCAGGCCAAGCGCCTCACCGAGGAACTGGAATGGGTCCGTTCCAACGCCAAGGGCCGCCAGACCAAGTCCAAGGCCCGTCTGGCACGCTACGAGGAGATGGCTGCCGAGGCAGACCGCACCCGCAAGCTTGACTTCGAAGAGATCCAGATCCCGCCGGGACCGCGCCTGGGCGGACTGGTCCTGGAGGCGAAAAACCTGCAGAAGGGCTTCGACGACCGCACGCTGATCGACGGCCTGTCATTCACCCTTCCCCGCAACGGGATCGTCGGCGTCATCGGCCCCAACGGCGTGGGCAAGTCCACGCTGTTCAAGACCATCGTTGGCCTGGAGCCGCTCGACGGCGGCGAGCTGAAGATCGGTGACTCGGTCAAGATTTCCTACGCGGACCAGAGCCGCGGCGGCATCGACCCCAACAAGACGCTGTGGGAAGTTGTCTCCGATGGCCTGGACTACATCCAGGTGGGCCATGTGGAAATGCCGTCGCGCGCCTACGTCGCCGCGTTCGGCTTCAAGGGCCCGGACCAGCAGAAGAAGGCCGGCGTGCTGTCCGGTGGTGAGCGCAACCGGCTGAACCTGGCCCTGACGCTCAAGCAGGGCGGGAACCTGCTGCTCCTTGACGAACCCACCAACGACCTCGACGTCGAAACCCTCAGCAGCCTCGAGAACGCGCTGCTTGAATTCCCCGGCTGCGCCGTGGTGGTCTCTCACGACCGCTGGTTCCTGGACCGGGTGGCCACCCACATCCTCGCTTACGAAGGTGACGAGGAGAACCCCTCCAAGTGGTACTGGTTCGAGGGCAACTTCGAATCCTACGAGGAGAACAAGGTCTCACGCCTGGGCCCTGACGCAGCCAAGCCGCACCGGGTCACCCACCGCCGCCTGACGCGCGACTGATCACCACGGGCTAACCCCTGCGTGAAGCGAAAAGGCCGGCACCCCCGCGGGGTGCCGGCCTTTTCGCTGTCCGGAATCAGGCGGACGGGGCGGCTAGTCCCGCCCTGCCTTGCGGATCTGGTGCTCCAGGACTTTGGACTGGAAGGCCCCCACCACCTTGTTCTTCAGGTCGGTGGGAACGCGGACCATGCCCTCCTGGGCCACGGATGCAACATGCTGTCCGGCCCGGTTGAAGATCTTTCCCGTTGCCAGCCCGCGCGCGCCTTGGGCGCTGGGGGATTCCTGGACGTAAAGCAGCCACTCGTCCACGCGGGCAGGGCGGTGCCACCACATCGCGTGGTCCAGGCTGGCCACGTTCATGCCCGGGGTGATCCAGCTCAGCCCGTGCCGGCGGAGGATGGATTCCAGCAGGGTGTAGTCACTGGCGTAGGCCAGCGCGGCACGGTGCAGGTTGGCGTTGTCCGGCATGGGCCCGAACGTCTTCATCCACACGGCGTTCCGGGCTTCCCGCTTGCCCTTCGCCGAGACGTACAGGGGCGGATCAACATGCCGGATGTCGAAGGGCCGTTCGTAGGACCAGTGCCGGGCCACCGGGTGGTCGAACTTGCCCAGGAGGTCCGCCGTGCTCGGCAGCGACTCCGGATCCGGGATTCCTTTCGGCATCGCTGACTCGTGTTCGATCCCTTCGTCCTCGCCCTGGAATGACGCGATCATGGACAGGATGGGCACGCCTTCCTGGTAGGCGTGGACCCGGCGTGCGGAGAACGAACGGCCATCGCGCAGGCGCTGGACGCCGAAGGTGATGGGCTTGTTGGCATCGCCTGGCCGCAGGAAGTATCCGTGCATCGAGTGGACGTGCCGCTCGGCGTCCACCGTCCGGTTGGCCGCGATGAGCGACTGGGCCAGGACCTGGCCGCCGAAAACCCGCTGGTGCGGCTGTTGCTGCGACGGCCCCAGGAAGATGTCCTCGTCAGTCCGGGCCCCCTCCAGCTCGCCAAGATCCAGCAGGTGGATGAGTGATGTGGTGGGGTCACCGCTGGGCGGGGCCAGCAATCCGGCGTCGGCTTCAGTCATGGTTCGACTCTAGACGCCACCCCGGCACCGCTCAACCAAGGTGCAGCCGGTAGTGTTCATAGTGTGACAGATCTACTCACCCAGTCCTTCCGCTTCGCCGATCCGCGTGATCTGGCCGATCTGCGTACCTTCGCCACGCGGGCCAAGGCAATCGACGACGGCGCCATCCGGCTTCAGGCCGCGGGCTCAGTCCTCGCTGCGTACGTGTGCGTGCTCAGGCCCCGGCTGCTCGGCGAAGCAACCCCCACCATCCTGGGGCTGCGCACCATGGGACTCGCGGAACGGTCCGGCACGGACGTCACGGTCCCGCTGTCAGCGGTCCTGGACCGGCTCGCCCGGGCAGGGGAGGACGACGTCGAGCTGCCGGTTCCGCCGTCCACCGTCACCGAATCGTGGACCGGGGTCGGTGCCCCCAGGTCAGGCTGGGAACTGGTCCGGTCCGTTCCGGATGCCGAACTGCGCCAGGCCGCCGAGGCCGGCATCGCCGAAGTGGCCGGCATTGTGCCGGATAAGCCCGGCGCACTGATCGTCAACAACGCCCGGGCTGCCGTCTGGGGCCGTCCGCTGGACGATTCGGGGCTGCCGGCCGGAGCCGCGTTCGCCGCGCTGACGCTGGGTTTCCTTGCCGACGACGACCAGAAGCTCTACCGCACTGGCCGCTGGTTCCGCCTCACCGGCCCCCGCGGGCATGTCCTGGCCCGGACCGGCAGCGGACTGGGCTAAGCCCCCCCACCCGGTAAGCCCGCCAGCAGGCGGGACCTCAGGCCTCCGACGGGCTGTTCACCATGGACAGGGCGGCGCGCTCCATGTAGTCCCACAGCGTGCCCTCGTAGAGCGGGGGCAGCTCCAGGGAATCGACGGCCGCGCGCATGTGGAACAGCCAGCGGTCCTTTGCCTCCGGCGACACGCGGAACGGCATGTGCCGCATCCGCAGCCGCGGGTGGCCGCGTTCCTCACCGTAGGTGGTGGGACCGCCCCAGTACTGCTCCAGGAACATCAGGAACCGGCGTTTGGCCGGGCCAAGATCTTCTTCCGGGTACATCGGCCGCAGCAGCGGATCGGTGGCCACGCCGTCGTAGAACACATCGATGAGGCGGACGAACGTGTCATGGCCGCCCACGGCGTCATAGAAATTGTCCGTGTAGCCCGGCTGGCTGAACGGATCGTTCTGCATCAGCTGGCGCGGCTGCTGCGGTTCGGCGGGTGTGCTCATGTCCCTATTCTCCGGCTTTCTGGTCAGTCTTTTTAGTCTCGGTGTTGCTGGCCGGCTCGTGCAGTGCGGCTTCGGGGCCCGCAGCGGGTGCGTCAGGCACCGGCACGTACGTGCCCTGCGAGCGGTTTCCCACACGCAGGATCTCGCCGTTGCGCAGGTACCAGATGGCGCCGTCCTCGGAGCGGACCCGGGTGATGCGCAGGCCCATGGATTCCACCACGCCCACTACCTCACTGGTTTCGATGACGTCGCCGATCCCGTACTGGTCCTCAATGGTGATGAAGATGCCCGCCAGGAAGTCACGGATCAGCTGCTGCGCGCCGAAGCCGATGGCGACACCCAGGATGCCCACGCTGGTCAGCAGCGGTGCGATGTTGATGTCCAGGTTTTGCAGCACGTACATGATGGTGATCACGGCCACCAGGACGCCCACGATGCTGTTCAGCAGTGAACCGATGGTCTCCGCGCGCTGCACCCGCCGTTCATGGTCCAGTGCCCGGATCGCCGGCGCAACCCACTTGAAGTGGGCCTTCTTGAAGAAGTTGCTGCCCGCTGCCACGCGCCTGCTGATACGGGAGATGACGAAGGTTGCCACCAGCCAGACGGCAACGCCAACGCCGATGCTGATCACGATGCCCGTGACGCTGACTCCATCTGGCTCGGAGGCGAGGGAAGGGGTGATCGACAACGTGCTGAACATAGGCGGGTTTGCTCCTTGGGGTTCTCCGACTGCGGCCGGAATCATGGGTCCCATGCGCGGGTTTCGCCCGGCGCATAAGGCTCTGTTCTGTTTCAACCCTAGCGCCGTAGCGTGGACTCATGCGCATCCTGATCCTCGGCGGAACCGCCTTTCTCTCCTCAGAAATTGCCCGGCAGGCAGTGGCAGCCGGGCACCAGGTCACGTGCCTGGCCCGCGGTTCCGCGGCAGAACCGCCCGACGGCGCCACCTGGGTTAAGGCGGACCGTTCACTGGGCGCGAACAGCTACGCGGCCGTGGCCGGGAACTGGGATGCGGTCATCGAGGTGGCCCGCGACACCGTGCAGGCCTCGGAGGCGCTGGCAGCCCTGGCCGAAGGGGCCGGCCACTGGACATTTGTCTCCAGCTGTTCGGTCTACGCCGACCATTCAACGCCCGGAGCGGCGGAGGACGCTGCGCTCCTGCAGCCCCTGCCTGCCGGGACGGATTCGGCCCCCGAAAACTACGGCGAATCGAAATCGGCCATAGAGCTGGCAACCCTCGCCGCTGCCGGCGGGAAGGCGCATCTTTGCCGGGCCGGGCTCATTGGCGGGCCCGGCGACGCAACGGACCGCTATGGCTACTGGCCGGCGAGATTTGCCCGGGACAACGGTCCGGCCCTGGTCCCGGACATTCCCCGCCACGCCACCCAGGTCATCGATGTCCGCGACCTGGCCGGGTGGATCCTTGCCGCGGCGTCACAAGGCGTCACCGGGGCACTGAATGCGGTGGGGGACCAGGTGCCGTTTGCTGACTACCTTGAGGCGTCGAAAACAGCCGCCGCCTTTGAAGGCGAGGTTGTGTCGGCTTCAGAGGGCTGGCTCGTGGAACACGGGATCGATTACTGGGCAGGGCCGGATTCCCTGCCGCTGTGGCTGCCGCCGGACCACGAAGGATTCTGCGCCCGCAGCAACCAGGCAGCCACGGCCGCCGGGCTGACGCTGCGGCCCTGGCAGGAAACCGTGGCAGACACCCTTGCGGACGAGCGTAGCCGCGGCCTGACCCGCCGCCGCAAGGCCGGGCTGGCGCCCGCGACGGAAGCCCGGCTCGTGCGGGAGCTGCTTCACACCCACTGAGCCCCGTGCACCCCACCTGACCGGCATTAACGCACTCAAACGGCGGATTAACCGCGTTAAGTGCCAGCTGGTTGGGTGGTCAGGCCGTGAGGGTCACCGGTTCATGAAGCACCGGAAAATTGACGCTGCGGGCGATAAAGCAGACCTGGTTGGCTTCGTGGTGCATCTGCCCGGCGAGCACTGCGTGCGCCGGATCCGCCAGCGTCACCCGCGGGTGCAGCGTCACGGATTCAAACTGCCCGCTGCCGTCGCGGTTCAGCCGCATCATCCCCGTGGCCTCGTCCCGGTAGCCGGTGACCACCACACCGTGCCGCACTGCCACGTGCAGGAACGACAGCATGTGGCACTGGGCCAGGGCGGCCAGGAGCAGCTGCTCGGGGTTGTACCGTGACCTGTCGCCGTGGAACGTCGGGTCGGCGGAACCCGGGAGCACCGGCAACCCCGGGATCAGGACATCATGGTCCCGCGAGTATCCGCGGTATGACGATGTTCCCTCACCCAGGTTGCCGGTCCACTGCACCGTCAGCGAATAGTGGTGCTCACCCAGTCCCATGGCGCCGGCCTAGGCCTGCCCGGGAAGGACGTCAGCGGCACGGGCCCGCAGCGCCCGGGCAACGCCGTCGCGGTTTTCCAGCATCATGCGGCGCAGGGCGGCGCTTTCGGCCGGAAGGCCTGCCAGGAAAGCATCCGTCCGGTCAATCGTGGCCTGGGTGGTCAGCTGTGCCGGGTACAGCCCGACGACGATCTGCTGGGCCAGTGCGTGCGTGCGGCTGGCGACAATCCCGGGAACGGCCGCGAAGTACTTTTCCGCGTACGGTTCCAGGAGGGAGCGGTCCAGGACCCGGGTGAAGCCCGCGACCGCCGAGCCCTGCAAGGCGTTGGACAGGTCACCCTTGACCACGATCGACTCCCAGGCGGCGGCCTTGGCATCGGCGGTGGGGATCGCAGCCTTGGCCAGCGCGGCGGCGTTCTGGCCACTGGCGGTGTTGTCCCTTTCCATCTCGGCGTTGATGTCTTCGGTGCCCAGCCTGCCGCCTGCCACCAGCGATGCCAGGAGCTCCCACCGCAGGTCCTGGTCCACGGCCAGTCCCTCCAGTGTTGCCGTGCCCGACAGCAGTCCGGCGATGGTGTCCAGCTGCCCGGTGCTGCGCGCCAGCAGGGCAAAGGACTTCACAAACTGCAGCTGCGCGTCGGACCCGCCCGGTACCGCGTTGGCGAGGTTCCAGAGGGTGTCCACGGCGGCCACAGCGGTGGCCTCGCGGTGCTCCTCGGCAACGTAGAAGTTCAGGGTGGTGGCCAGCTGGCGGAGCTGGACCAGGATCACGGAGGAGTCCGATTCCGCGGCCACGTTGGCCAGGATCAGCTCCACGTAGCGGCGTGCCGGGGTCTCGCCGTCGCGTGCGGCATCCCAGGCGGAATTCCACACCAGCGTCCGCGGCAGGCTCTCGCTGAAGTCCTTCAGGTGCGCCGTCGCCGTCGCCAGGGACTTCCCGTCCAGCCTGACCTTGGCGTACGCGAGGTCGTCGTCGTTGACCAGGATCAGGTCCGGCTGTGCCAGGCCCGCCAGGGCAGGCACCTCGGTGCGTTCGCCGTCGACGTCGAGCTCTTCGCGGTGCACCCGCTCCAGCTTTCCGGCGTCATTGAGGTTGTAGAAGCCAACGGCAAGGCGGTGCGGCCGGATGGTGGGCCAGTCCGCAACCGCCGACTGGATGATGGCAAAGGACGTGAGGTTCCCGTCGGCGTCGGTCTCCAGCTCGGGCTTGAGCGTGTTGACGCCGGCCGTCTCCAGCCAAAGCCGGCCCCACCGGTCCAGGTCGCGGCCGCTTGCCTTCTCCAGCTCCACCATGAGGTCGCTGAGCTCGGTGTTCCGCCACGCGTGCTTGCCGAAGTATTCCCGGACGCCGGCCATGAACTGTTCCGGCCCGACCCACGCCACCAGCTGGCGCAGCACCGATGCGCCCTTGGCGTAGGTAATGCCGTCGAAGTTGACCTCCACATCCTCGAGGTCGTTGATTTCGGCGAAAATCGGATGCGTGGTGGGCAGCTGGTCCTGGCGGTAGGCCCAGGACTTCTCCACCGAGGCGAACGTGGTCCACGCACTGGTGAAGGACGTGTTTTCCACCGCGGCGAGGTGGGACATGTACTCGGCGAAGGATTCGTTGAGCCAGAGGTCGTTCCACCAACGCATGGTCACCAGGTCGCCGAACCACATGTGCGCGAGTTCGTGCAGCACGGTGATGGCGCGGCGCTCGATCTGCGCGCCGGTGACCTTGCTGCGGAAGATGTAACCCTCGAGGATGGTGACGGCTCCGGCGTTCTCCATCGCGCCCGCGTTGAACTCGGGGACAAACAGCTGGTCGTACTTCCCGAACGGGTAGGGGCAGCCGAACTGCGCCTCGAAGAATTCAAAGCCCTGCCGGGTCAGCTCAAAGATGTTGTCCGCGTCGAGGTACTGCATCAGGGATTTCCGGGCGAAAACACCCAGGGGGATGATGCGGCCATCGGAACTGGTGACCTCGGACCGGACCGACTGGTACGGTCCTGCGATCAGCGCAGTGACGTAGCTGGAGAGCCGCGGCGTGGCCGCAAACTGCCAGACCGAGCGGGCGCCGCCATCGTCCCCGGGGGAGGTGTCCTGCGGCGCGGGGGTGGGGGAATTGGAGATGACATCCCAGTGCGACGGCGCCGTGACGGTGAACGTAAACGTGCTCTTGAGATCCGGCTGCTCGAACACGGCGAACATACGGCGCGAGTCCGGCACCTCGAACTGGGTGTACAGGTAGACCTCGTTATCCACCGGATCCACAAAGCGGTGCAGCCCTTCGCCGGTGTTCATGTACGGCGCGTCGGCCACCACGGTGAGCTCGTTGGCGGCGGCCAGGTCCGGCAGCTGGATCCGGACACCGTCGGCAACGGTTGCAGGGTCCAGGGCCCGCCCGTTGAGCGTGATGCTGTGGACCGTGTGGGTGATGGCGTCGATGAAGGTGGAGGAACCTGGTACGGCTTCGAACTTCACCGTGGTGGTGCTCCCGAAGACTTTCCCGCCCCGGGTCAGGTCCAGGCTGACGTCGTAGGACTCAACGTTGATCAGTTCGGCGCGCTCGCGTGCTTCGGCGCGCGTCAGGTTCATACCCGGCAAGTGGGACCTCCAGAAGGTTGCTGTTGCCGGCGGGGGAGTAGCCTGCGCCGGCACTGTGAAGTCATTCTTTCACTTCTTGGGCTGTTGGCAAGTTGACGCAGATCACAACCTGACACCGCGGGAGTAGCGTTAAGCCATGGGTAAGTTCAGGGATGCGGTGGACACCAAAGCGCTTCGGTTCGCGGTGGGTTTTCCCGTGGTGCTGGCCGGGGCGTTTGTTTTCTGTGCCTTCCTGCTCCGGCCCAGCCTTCCGGAGCCGCTGGCGGTGAGCTGGACGGACGACGGCGGCGCCTCCTTTGCCCCGTTTGCCGCCTACGCGTGGGGCGGGGCGCTGATCATCGTGGCCGCCGGCTGGCTGGTCCTGTCGCAGGCCGTTCCGGTCTCCCGTCCCGTGGTGATGCGCAGGATCATGATGGGGGCGGGGCTGTTCCTGTGCCTCTTTGTCACCAGCGTCCTGGCCGCCGGGCTGGTGGGACAGTCCGGGCTGGCCGACGCTCGGGAGTCCCGCGTGGACCTGACAGTGCTTGCGCTGGGAAGCGGGGCGGCACTCTCACTGGGCGTGATCATGGGCTTCGTTTTCAAGGCTGACCGGCGATGGTCCCCGGACGATGACAGGGCCTTCGAGCTGGCCATCGCCAGGGAGCTGGACCCGGACCTGGCGCGCGATTCGATCCGGCTCTGGGTCCATGCCCGCAGTTCGGTGTTTGTGATGATTGCGGTGGCCGTGCTGTTTCCCGCGGCCCTGATCGTTGTTGCCCTGCCGTGGCTGGGGGCGTTCCTGGCTGCCCTGGCCGTGGTGGCCGCGGCGTTCCTCTGCGCCAGGGTCAAGGCCGACCGCAGCGGCCTGCGGGTGCTTGTGGCGGGGGTCCTGCCTGTGATGCACGTCCCGGCGGCGGCTATTTCGGAGGCCAGCGCCTCCGAGGTGAAGGCTGCTGACTACGGCGGGTGGGGCTACCGGAACCACAGCGGCACCGCAGCGATGCTGGTCAGCAGCGGCCCCGCCGTCGTCGTCCGGAAAACCGACGGCCACCGCCTCGCCGTCAGTGGCGGCAGCCCGGCGTCGGCCGCCCGCCTGGCCGACGTCCTGACCCGGGTGGCTGCACGCGCGCACGGCGGCGCCTCAGGGGCTGGGCGGGACTCCTAGTATTCTTGTTCCTGATGCCCTGACCCCCCCAAAACCGAACGGATACTGTCGTGACTTCTTCCCCTGCCTTCCCGCGGGTACACATCGCCACTGACCACGCAGGCATGGAACTCAGCGCCCACCTCGTCAGCCACCTCTCGGCCAAGGGCTACGACGTGGTGGACCACGGTCCCAAGGAGTACGACGCGCTGGACGACTACCCGTCCTTCTGCATTAACGCCGCGCTCGCCGTTGTGGCTGACCAGCAGGCAGGCGTCCACGCCCTGGGAATCGTCCTGGGCGGGTCCGGCAACGGCGAGCAGATCGCCGCCAATAAGGTCAAAGGGGTCCGGGCGGCCCTCGCCTGGAACCACTCCACAGCCACCCTGGCGCGCGAGCACAACGATGCGAACGTCGTGGCCGTCGGCGGCCGCCAGCACACCGTCGAGGAAGCTACCGCGCTGATCGAGGCGTTCCTGGCGGAACCCTTCAGCAATGACGAACGGCACGTGCGCAGGATCGGCAAGATCGCCGCCTACGAAACCACCGGCGAGGTCATCGAGTAGTGCCCGAAGGCCACTCGGTACGCCGGCTGGCGCGCCAGTTCCACGACGTCTTTGGCGGTGAGGCACTGGCCGTGAGCAGCCCGCAGGGGCGGTTCGCAGCCGGCGCAGCCCTGCTGGACGGCCACATGATGATCGAATCGCAGGCCCACGGCAAACACCTTTTCCTGCACTTTGACCACGCGCTGGTCCTCCATGTCCACCTCGGACTCTATGGCGCCTGGGATTTCGGCGGCGACGCCGCGTTCCGGGGTGCGTCGAGCATCGGCGCCCCCCGGAAGGTGGGGGAGCGGGAAACGTTCGACGACGGCGCCGCCCCGGCCTATGCAGGCCCGCCCGCGCCGGTCGGTGCCGTCCGGGTACGGCTTGTGGGCCGGCACGGCTGGGCGGACCTGCGCGGCGCCACCACCTGTGCTGCCATCACCGGGGCCGAAGCGTCAGCTGTCCTGGCCAGGCTGGGACCGGATCCGCTGCGCAACCTGCCGCCGGACCGGGAGCGCTTTGTGACGGGCGTCCGGTCACGTAAGACGCCCATCGCGGCGCTGCTGATGGACCAGAAGGTGATTGCCGGCGTCGGAAACGTCTACCGCGCCGAAGTCCTCTTCCGCCAGCGGATCGCTCCGCTGCTGCCGGGAAGCTCCCTGCCCCGGGACACGGCGGAAGGGCTCTGGGACGACACCGCGGCCGTGATGGGCGACGGCGTACGCGACGGCAGGATCATCACCACTGAAGCGTCGTACTGGGGAGAAGGCGCCGCCCTGCCGGCCGTCGACGAAGCGCACTACGTCTACAAGCGCCAGGGGCTGCCGTGCAGGATCTGCGCCGTTCCGGTCGCGCTGGCGGAGCTGGGCGGCCGGAAGCTGTACTGGTGCCCCGGCTGCCAGCAGGACTAGGGGCTGAAGGCACAAAAAGGGCCCCTCATCGAGGGGCCCTTTTCTGTGGTCCTTGGACTGGACCGGTCGTGGAGGGGACGACGGGAATCGAACCCGCGTAATCAGTTTGGAAGACTGAGGCTTTACCATTAAGCTACGTCCCCGGGAGAACAGCACTGCTAGCATCTACAATGTTAGCGGCCGGTCTTTCGGGCTGGCTGATCAAGCCGGATACAACTAAACCTAATTCATGCCCCACGTGTCAAATGTGCAATCACGGCCGGTATGAACGTAGACTTGCCTGTGCACTTACGGGGTGTAGCTCAGCTTGGCTAGAGCACCTGCTTTGGGAGCAGGAAGTCGCAGGTTCAAATCCTGTCACCCCGACTCTGCGGCCCGGACCGGACGGCCTGGACAGAACACAAGAATTTGCAGAAACCCATCCCACAAACCCAGGAGTACTTAGACCGTGAAGAGCGCTGTCGAGAACCTCACCCCCACGCGGGTCAAGCTCAATGTTGAGGTCCCCTTTGAGGAATTGAAGCCCAGCATCGACGAGGCATACAAGACTGTTGCTTCGCAGATCCAGGTCCCTGGCTTCCGTAAGGGCAAGGTCCCGTCCAAGCTGATCGACCAGCGCGTTGGCCGCGGCTACGTTCTGGAGACCGCCATCAACGAAGGCCTCAACGGCTGGTACCAGGCCGCTGTGCAGGAGTCGGGCATCCGCCCCCTGAGCCGCCCCGAGGTTGAGATCACCGAAGTTCCGGACCCCACCTCCACCGACGGGGAACTGAAGTTCCACGCCGAGGTTGACGTCCGCCCCGAGATCGAGCTGCCTGACTACGCCGGCATCAAGGTTGAGGTTGCCGCTGCGGAATCCTCCGATGAGGACGTCGACAAGGCCCTGGACGAACTCCGTGGCCGCTTCGGCACGCTGAAGTCCGTGGACCGCCCGGCTGCCGATGGCGACTTCCTGACCATCGACATCACCGCAACCGTTGACGGCGCTGAAGTGGACTCCGCTGCCGGCCTGTCCTACCAGGTTGGCGCCGGAACCATGCTTGAGGGCCTGGACGAGGCAGTCACCGGCCTGAGCGCCGATGAGGACGCCATCTTCGATACCACACTGGTGGGCGGCGACCACGCCGGCGAAGCATCCCAGGTCAAGGTTGTCGTCAAGGCTGTCAAGGAGCGCGAGCTCCCCGAAGCCAACGACGACTTCGCCCAGCTGGCGTCGGAGTTTGACACCCTGGCTGAGCTCCGCGAAGACCTGGCCAAGCAGGCTGCAGACTCCAAGGTCGTCGAGCAGGGCGTAGAGGCCCGCGACAAGGTCCTGGACAAGCTCGTTGAGCTCGTTGAGGTTCCGGTTCCGGACTCCGTGGTTGAAGAGCAGCTCGAAGCGCACTTCAAGGAGGGCAGCGGCCACGGTGAAGGCGAACACGACACCGAGGAGCACCGCGCCGAGGTCAAGGCCAACACCGCCCGCGCCTTCCAGAACGAGATCATCCTTGACGCCATCGCCGAAAAGGAAGAAGTCAACGTCAGCCAGAACGAGCTGATCGACTACATCGTCACCACCGCCAGCCAGTACGGCATGGACCCGAACCAGTTCGCCCAGATCATCGATCAGAGCGGCCAGGTCCCCATGATGGTTTCCGAGGTCCGCCGCCGCAAGGCCCTGGCCGTTGTGCTGGGCCAGGCGACCGTCACCGACTCCGCCGGCAACAGCGTTGACCTGAGCGACTTCGTCCGCCCCGGCGGCGAAGAGGAAGCTCCGGCCGTTGAGGAAGAAGCAGCCGAAGCCGCTTCGGACGAAGCCACGACCGACACCGCAGCGAATGACGATCCCGCTGCAGTGAAGTTCTAATACCGCATTAATTTCCACCGCCCGCCCCTGGACCCTGCCGGTCCGGGGGCTGGGCGCTTTAACAGCCGGTTTCCGGCTCGTGCGCCGTCAGCGAACAGCGCGATTCGGGCGAACAAATCGGCCGTCAAAACGGTTAGTGTCCAAGTAGTGAAGTTCAGTGATGTCACCGTCACCAGCGAGAGGTAAGTACACATGTCACAGCACGTAGAGGCCCCACGGATGGCGACAGTCGATCCTGCAGCCCAGGACAACTACATCTACAACCGCCTCCTGAAAGAGCGGATCATCTGGCTGGGCTCCGAGGTGCGCGATGACAACGCCAACGCCATCTGCTCGCAGCTGCTGCTCCTGTCCGCGGAGAACCCGGAAAAGGACATCTACCTTTACATCAACTCTCCCGGCGGCTCAGTCACCGCCGGCATGGCCATCTACGACACCATGCAGTTCATCCCGAACGACGTTGTCACCGTGGCCACGGGCCTGGCAGCCTCCATGGGGCAGTTCCTGCTCTCATCCGGCACCAAGGGCAAGCGGTACGCCACCCCGAACGCCCGCGTCCTGATGCACCAGCCCTCCGGCGGCATCGGCGGCACCGCCTCGGACATCAAGATCCAGGCCGAGCTGATCCTGCACATGAAGAAGGTCATGGCCGAGCTGACTGCCGAGCAGACCGGCCAGAGCGTTGAAACCATCCTCAAGGACAACGACCGCGACAAGTGGTTCACTGCCCCGGAAGCCCTCGAGTACGGCTTCTTTGACAAGATCGCGGCCCACGCCGGGTCCGTGTCCGGAGGCGGCGGAACCGCCAACGGCACGTCCGGCGAGTCGGCTTCAGCGTAACCGGCACACAGAACACTCAGATCAGGAGCAATAAAATGACCTACAACTTCGGATCGACTGCCGGTAATCTTCCGACCAGCCGCTACGTCCTGCCCCAGTTCGAGGAACGCACACCCTACGGCTTCAAGCGGCAGGACCCCTACACCAAGCTGTTCGAGGACCGCATCATCTTCCTCGGCGTGCAGGTGGACGACGCCTCTGCCGACGACGTCATGGCCCAGCTGCTGGTCCTGGAGTCAACGGACCCGGACCGCGACATCACGCTGTACATCAACTCCCCGGGCGGTTCCTTCACCGCCATGACGGCGATCTACGACACCATGCAGTACATCCGGCCTGAGATCCAGACCGTATGCCTTGGACAGGCTGCCAGCGCCGCTGCGGTCCTGCTTGCTGCCGGTACCCCCGGCAAACGGCTGGCACTGCCCAACGCCCGCGTCCTGATCCACCAGCCGGCACTCTCCGGCGGGCAGGGCGGCCAGGCGTCCGACCTTGAAATCCAGGCCGCTGAAGTCATGCGGATGCGCTCCTGGCTTGAGGACACGCTCGCCCACCACTCGGGCCGCACCTCGGAGCAGGTCAACAACGACATCGAACGCGACAAGATCCTCACCGCCGAAGAGGCCATGAATTACGGCCTCATCGACCAGGTCCTGGATTCCCGCAAGATCAAGCCACAGGCAATTACCAGGTAGTAAGGCTTATCGCCAGGCCGGTGCGGTCCAGTTCATTTGGGCCGCACCGGCCTTCGCTTTCCACCCTTGGGGCCGAATGTGACCTAGAGTGGATGTTGTCACGGCGGGCCCTCCCAGGCCGGTCCAGATTCCAGCAACGGTGCACAGCTGCCTGGCAGCAAGATACTAAGGGGTTCACATATGGCTCGGATTGGCGAGAGCACGGATCTGCTGAAGTGTTCTTTCTGCGGAAAGAGCCAGAAGCAGGTACGGAAGCTTATTGCCGGGCCCGGTGTCTACATCTGCGACGAATGCATTGAGCTCTGCAACGAGATCATTGAAGAAGAGCTCGCGGAAGTCGCCGATCTGGGAAGTTTTGAACTGCCCAAGCCCCGGGAAATCTTCGACTTCCTGCAGGAATACGTCATTGGCCAGGAGCCGGCAAAGCGCTCCCTCGCTGTCGCCGTGTATAACCACTACAAGCGGATCCAGGCAGGGCATGCGCCCAAGAGCGGCAGCCTTGCCGAGGGCGGCCACCATGACGACGTCGAAATCGCCAAGTCCAATATCCTCCTGATCGGCCCCACAGGCTGTGGCAAGACCTACCTCGCCCAGACGCTCGCGCGCCGCCTCAATGTCCCCTTCGCCGTCGCCGACGCCACCGCGCTGACCGAAGCCGGTTACGTGGGCGAAGACGTGGAGAACATCCTCCTCAAGCTCATCCAGGCCGCGGACTACGACGTCAAGAAGGCCGAGCAAGGCATTATCTACATTGACGAGATCGACAAAATCTCCCGGAAGAGCGAGAATCCTTCCATCACGCGGGACGTGTCCGGTGAGGGCGTCCAGCAGGCACTCCTGAAGATCCTCGAAGGAACGGTCGCCTCGGTGCCGCCCCAGGGCGGCCGCAAGCACCCGCACCAGGAATTCATCCAGATCGACACCACCAACGTGCTCTTCATCGTGGCAGGGGCATTCGCCGGACTGGAAGAAATCATCGGTTCCCGCTCCGGCCGCAAGGGCATCGGCTTCGGGGCTCCTCTCAACGACGCCAGCAACAAGGTCGACTCCTACGGCGAAGTGATGCCCGAGGACCTCCTGAAATTCGGTCTGATCCCTGAGTTCATCGGCCGGCTCCCGGTCATCACCACAGTGTCCAGCCTGGACCGTGACGC
The DNA here is from genome assembly GCF_031457335.1 of Arthrobacter sp. BE255. Taxonomy (NCBI): domain Bacteria; kingdom Bacillati; phylum Actinomycetota; class Actinomycetes; order Micrococcales; family Micrococcaceae; genus Arthrobacter; species Arthrobacter sp. BE255. Next base: position 56,625 of record NZ_JAVDWK010000003.1, read on the forward strand.
CCTGATCCAGATCCTTTCCACGCCTAAGAACGCGCTGGTCAAGCAATACCAGAAGATGTTCCAGATCGACGGCGTGGAGCTGGTCTTTGACCAGGACGCCCTCAACGCCATCGCGGAACAGGCCCTCGAAAGGGGCACGGGCGCACGCGGCCTGCGCGCCATCATGGAGGAAGTGCTGCTCCCGGTCATGTTCGACCTCCCCAGCCGGGAGGACATCGCGAGCGTGGTGATCACGGCCGACGTTGTGCTCAGCAAGGCCGAACCGACCATGATTCCCCACGTGACCAAGCGCCGTAAATCCGCCTGACGATACTGGCCTCCCCGAAATACGTTGAACAACCCAGAGGACTTCCGCATGACTGAAACCACCACCAACCAGGCCGACTTCTGGTTCGACCCGCTGTGCCCGTTCGCGTGGATCACTTCACGCTGGATCGGTGAGGTGGAGGCTGTCCGGGACATCAGGACGGTCTGGCACGTGATGAGCCTCGCGGTCCTGAACGAGGGCCGCGACCTGGAGCCGGCCTACCGGGAATCGATGGACAAGGCATGGGGTCCGGTGCGCGTCATCATCGCGGCCCAGGAACAGCATGGCGACCACGTCGTCAAGCCGCTGTACGACGCCATGGGAACCCAGATCCACGACGGCGGGCAGAAGGACTTCGGCATTGTCATCAGCAAGGCCCTGGCCGAATGCGGCCTCCCGGCTGCATTGGCTGCTGCCGCCGCCTCGGATGAGTTTGATCCGCAGCTGCGTGCCAGCCACGAGGAGGGCATTTCGCTGGTGGGCCAGGATGTCGGCACCCCCGTGGTGGCCTTCAACGGGACGGCTTTCTTCGGCCCCGTGCTGACCCGCATCCCGCGGGACCAGCAGGCCGGGCTGCTGTGGGACGCCACCGTGGCGCTGGCTTCCTACCCGCATTTCTTTGAGATCAAGCGGAGCCGGACCGAGCGTCCGCAGTTCGACTGAAGCCCGCGCCCCCAAAGCAGGAAAGGAGCCCCGGGAAAACTACTCTAATGTAGTTCTTCCGGGGCTCTTGCGCATCCCCACGTGCGGGACCAGAATGGTTTTTACCCACTTCGAAAGAAGTGAGACGCAGGAACCAAAGATTCAGTGATATGTATCTGACGCAGCCATCGGCAAAGCCGGATACAAGCTACCAGTGACGAGGTAGGAAGACCTGAAGATCAGCGGATCCTGCCAGACCATCAAAGACGTCACCAGATGGCCGAAAAGTCGAAGCCCCACCAACGGCAAAACGCTGATGGGGCTTCCCCTTTGCCCAAAAACGGGCCCGCCCGGAAGCCGGCCCGGATCCGGTCAGACCTGTGCGGGCTCCTCAGGAGCCGCCAGGACGACGTCGCTCACGGTCAGTTCGCCTTCTCCGGCCACCAGCGTCAGTTCGCGGGCGTTCGATGCAGCCTTGAGGTCCCCGAGCCCCGCCTTCAACTGGGTGGTCAGCGACTCCGACGCCGTGATGGTGGCGGACAGCACCTCGGTGCGCTGCTTGACCTTGGCCTCGGACTTTGCCTTGCGGACGCCGCTCAGGGCAGTGCCCACGGTGGCGAGCAGGGTGGTGTCGCCGTCGACCTCTACGGCAGTGGGCCATTGCGCGCGGTGCACCGACCCGTTGCGCCACCAGCCCCAGACCTCTTCGGTGGCGAAGGGCAGGAACGGGGCAAACAGCCGCAGCAGCGTGTCCAGGCTGGTGGCGAGGGCGGCAAGCACGGAAGCCTGCTCCTGCTCACCGGCCGCACCGTAGGCGCGGTCCTTGATGAGCTCCACGTAGTCGTCGGTGAACTGCCAGAAGAAGCTCTCCGTGATCTGCAGGGCGCGGGCGTAGTCGTAGTTCTCGAACGCCTTGGTGGACTGGCGCACAACATCGGCCAGCTGGGCGAGCAGGGCCCGGTCCAGGGGGTTGGTCAGGACTGAGAGGTCTGCGGAGACCACCGAGTTCTCGGTCGCACCCAGGTTCAGGACAAACTTGGAGGCGTTGAGCAGCTTGATTGCCAGCCGGCGGCCGATCTTCATCTGCGCGATCTCATACGCTGTGTCCGCGCCGAGTTTGGCGGACGTGGCCCAGTAGCGGACGGCATCCGAGCCGAATTCGTCCAGCACGTCGGTGGGAACCACCACGTTGCCCTTGGACTTGGACATCTTCTTCCGGTCCGGGTCCAGGATCCAGCCGGAGATGGCCGCGTGTTTCCACGGGGCGGTGTTCTGCAGCGCGTCTGCCTGGACCACGGAGGAGAAGAGCCACGTACGGATGATGTCGTGGCCCTGGGGGCGCAGGTCGAACGGGTAGACCTTGGCGAAGAGGTCCTCGTCCCGGCTCCAACCGCCCACAATCTGCGGCGTCAGCGAGGACGTCGCCCAGGTGTCGAGGATGTCGGCGTCGCCGGTGAAGCCGCCAGGCACGTCGCGCTGGGCTTCTTCGTAGCCGGGGGCCGCGTCCGCGGCGGGGTCAACCGGCAGCTGCCCGTCCAGCGGCACGATGGGGGCGTCGTAGTTGGGGTTGCCGTCAGTGTCCAGCGGGTACCAGACGGGGATGGGCACGCCGAAGAAGCGCTGGCGGGAGACGAGCCAGTCACCGTTCAGCCCCGAGATCCAGTTCTCGAAGCGGGAGCGCATAAAGGCCGGGTGGAAGTCGATCTCGTGGCCGCGCGCGATCAGGCGGGCACGGCGGTCTTCGTCGCGGCCGCCGTTGCGGTAGTACCACTGCCGGGACGTGACAACCTCGAGCGGCTTGTCACCTTTTTCGTAGAAGTTCACGGGGTGCATGATCTTCTTCGGCTCGCCGTCGATCAGGCCATCGGCGTCGAGGAGCTCCACCACGGCTTCCTTGGCGCTGAACACGGTCTTGCCCGCGATGGCTTCGAAGGCGGCGCGGCCGGCATCGGTGGTGATCCAGTCCGGGATGTCGCCGATGATGCGCCCGTCCCGGCCGACGATGGCACGGGTGGGCAGCTGGAGTTCGCGCCACCAGGTGACGTCGGTGAGGTCGCCGAAGGTGCACACCATGGCGATGCCGGAGCCCTTGTCCGCCTTGGCCAGCGGGTGGGCCTTGACCTCAACCTCGACGCCGAAGACCGGGGACGTGACCTTCTTGCCGAACAGCGGCTGGTACCGCTCGTCGTCGGGGTTTGCCACGAGGGCTGCACAGGCTGCGAGCAGTTCAGGGCGCGTGGTCTCGATGTAGATCTTTTCGCCGTCTTCGGTGAAGAACGGGTACCGGTAGTACGATCCGGCCACTTCGCGGTCTTCCAGTTCGGCCTGGGCCACCGCCGTCCGGAAGGTGACGTCCCACAGGGTGGGGGCTTCGGCCATGTAGGCGTCGCCGGCTGCGAGGTTGGCCAGGAAGGCCCGCTGGGAGACTTCGCGCGAGGCGTCGTCGATGGTCCGGTAGGTCAGCTGCCAGTCCACGGAGAGGCCAAGCTGCTGGAACAGGCTTTCGAAAACCTTCTCGTCCTCCACGGCCAGCTCTTCACACAGCTCGATGAAGTTCCGGCGGGATACGACGTCGAAATCGCGCTGGTTCTTGGCGGGCTGGGCCGGCGGGCGGTAGCCGGCGTTGTAGGGGATGGCCGGGTCGCAGCGGACGCCGTAGAAGTTCTGCACGCGGCGCTCGGTGGGCAGGCCGTTGTCGTCCCAGCCCATGGGGTAGAACACGTTCTTGCCGATCATGCGCTGGTAGCGGGCCAGCACGTCCGTCTGCGTGAAGGAGAACATGTGTCCCACGTGCAGCGAGCCCGACGCGGTGGGAGGGGGAGTGTCGATCGAGTAGACCTGCTCCCGGGTGGTGTCCGGGTTGAACTTGTAGGTCCCTTCGGCAAGCCAGCGCTGCGTGAGGGCAGCTTCGAGCCCCTCGAGGGCGGGCTTGTCCGGAACGTTGATAGGGGCGGTGGAGGGCGTGTCTGTACCCTGAGTGTCTTCAGCCATCTGCCAATTGTTTCATGGCCGCCACTTCATCCGGCGACATCGCTCCGCGCACGGCTCCGGCCGGGCCCGTTAGGGTGGTGCCATGACTGAAGATTCGCGCACCAAGGCAGCAGTAGTAACAGGGGCCAGCACCGGCATCGGGGAAGCAACCGTCCGCGCCCTGACAGCGGAAGGGTGGACGGTTTTCGCCGTGGCGCGCCGCGCCGAACGCCTCGCCGCGCTGGAAGCGGAGACCGGCGCCGTCGGGATCCCCGCTGACATCACCGAGGACGACGACGTTGCCCGGCTCCTCGCGCGCGTCACCGAAGCCGGGGGCGTGGACACACTGGTCAACATCGCCGGCGGGGCGCGCGGCGCGGACCTGGTGGGCGCCGCCAGCACCGAGGACTGGGACTGGATGTACCGGGTCAACGTCCTCGGCACCATGAAGCTCACCCGCGCCTTCCTCCCGATGCTCCGCGCCACCGGCGAAGGCACCGTCCTGAACCTGACGTCCACGGCCGGGCTGGTGGCCTACGAGGGCGGTGCCGGCTACAACGCCGCCAAGTTCGCGCAGCACGCGATGACCGGGGCGCTCCGGCTGGAGGAGGCCGAACACAATGTCCGCGTCATCGAGGTGGCGCCCGGACTGGTCCACACTGAGGAGTTCGCCCTGAACCGGCTCGGTGACCAGGAAGCGGCCAGCAAGGTCTACCAGGGCGTGGAGAAGCCGCTGACCGCGGCCGATGTAGCGGATGTGGTGCGGTATGCAGTCAGCGCGCCGCACCATGTGAACCTGGACCAGATCGTCATCCGGCCCGTGGCGCAGGCCGCCACGCACAAACTGATCCGGAAAAACTGAGCCGCAGGAAGAAGAATGACGTAACCGGTCAGCCGGCCGGGATGGACAACGTGGCGAGCACAGCCGCGTGGTCCGTTCCGGGCACGGCGTGGACCTGGTAGCCGGAGCTGCCGACCTGCTGGCTGGTCACCAGATGGTCGATGGTGATCCCGGGCAGCCGTGGTCCTTCCATGGGCCAGGTGGGCACCAGACGGGAACCGGAGGCCGCCCCCACATCCACCAGTCCCGGTCCGGCGCCCAGGAGCTCCCGGAACTCCGCATGGTCATAGGTGGCGTTGAAATCCCCAATCAGCAGCCGGTTGCCCGGACGTTCTGCGACCCTGGCCACAGCCTTAAGGTCACTGCGCCACTGGTCAACCCTGGCGTCCACCGGCGGCAGTGCGTGGACGTTGGTCACTTCAAGAACGGCCACGGACCCGTTGGTCCCTGCCGTCAGCCGGACGGTGGGGATCCTGAACGGTGTGTCGGGGACGAGGCCCACAGGCTCCAGCGGAAAGCGGGAGTACACCGCGTAGCCCCCGGCGTCGTCCGTGGGGTCGCTGACCCGTATCGGCAGCAATCCGTCCAGGCCCTCCGCAGACAGCCGGTTTTGGAGCGCTTGCGAGTGCTCCTGGATGGTGAGCAACCCGACGCCGTTCTCCCTGACCAGCTCCACGATCCGGGCGGCGTCCGCCTGGCCAAACTCCGAATTGATGTTCATGGCTTTGAACTCAACGGTGGCTGCCGGGCCCGAGGCTGTGGCGGGCCTGGCTACATCAAGGGGAAAGAGCCAGAACACCTGGCACAGCAGCAGCACCGCAGCGGACACCTGCAGCCACCGGTTCCGGGCCAGCAGCGCCAGCGCCAGTGCCGCCGCGGCAGGCAGGGCCAGCCACGGCGTGAAGGAGAGCAGCTGGACGGCCAGGACCGGCCATTGCGCAGGAACGGCCCGGAGCGCCGACAGGGCCAGCACCGGCATGGCTACCAGGAGCGCCAGCCAGCGGCCAGCCGCTGCCAGGTGTTTGTGGCCGGAAGCAGTCATGGCTCTGAGTCTAGGCAACAGTCCGGCACATCGGCGGGGCCATGGCCGTTCCCGGTGTCTTTCCCCTATCCGTCAAGGGAGAGTTCCGCCACGACTGCAGTGTGGTCCGTGCCGTGAACAGTGAATGTAGCGAAGTCCAGGATGCCGATGCCCGGGCTGACCAGCACATGGTCAAGTGCCACAAACGGCGGCACCTGCGAGTTGGCCGGCCAGGTGGGCGCCAGGCCCTTACCCGCAGCCTGGGCGGCGTCGATGAGGCCAGTGGCCAGGAGGTCCCGGAACTCTCGGTGGTCCTGGCTGGCGTTGAAATCGCCCAGCAGGACAGCTAAAGGCGGGCCCGGCAATGCCGGCCTCAGCCCACCCAGCTGGCGCAGCTCCTGCCGCCAGTACGGTGTGTGCCCTGGCCGGGGAGAGTCAATGTGCACGGCCGTCAGGTGAACGCCGCCCGTTACTCCGGGGACGGCCGCCACCGCCCGGCTCTGGTAGAAGATGCTTCCAGGCACGCGTTCCAGGGTGTCCAGCGGGAAGCGGGAGAAAATCCCGCTTCCCGTGCCGGCCCAGTCAACGTCCAGCACCCGGTAGGCAAAGTCAGACGCCACTCCGGCCCCCTCCAGCGCCTCAAGGGTCGGGGGCGTCAGTTCCGGCAGGGCCAGGATGTCGACGCGTCTGGCGCGCACCTCGGCCAGCAACGCCTCCACATCGACGCCGGCGGGTCCCACGTTGAGGGCCATGACCGTCACTGAACCGCCCGGGACGGAACGGCCGGACGACGGCGGCGGCGCAGCCTGCGGGGCCGCCGCTCCTCCCTGGGGCAGGACGCGGGGAAGGACCATGGCAAGCTGCAGCAGCAGCACGCCCGTTACCGCCGCGGCAAGGACCGTCCGCCGGGGCCGGGAATCCAGGCAGAGTGCCAGGACAGCGAGCGCAGCAGCCGCCGCTGTGACCACCACGCTGGCAGGAAACAGGGATAGGAGCTGGATCCACGGAGTGCCAATGTCCCACGGGATCAGCCGGAGCACCGCCAGGCCGGCTCCCGGCAGGCACAAAAGTGCCGCGGCCGCCCAGCACCAGGCCGCGCCCAGGCGCCGCCTGCCCTGCCCATGCGAGCCGCCCTTATGCATACCCCCATTATTGGCGGCAGGCGCGGGACTTCCAACGGACCCGGCCCGGAAAGCGCGCGCGCCGGGGGAATGGCGGTGGGCGGCCCGGCGATAGTAGACTCGAAGTTGGCTACGACCCGGCAATCACCGGTGAGCTTCCGGAAGAACGCACGCTACGCCAGGCACCTGGTGGCCAGTGTCAGTAGAACCGGACGGGTAAGCCCGTCACAGCAGTAATGAGCGGCCGGTGCAACAGCACGATCCTCCCCGGAGCGTGATGGGGTGCCGGTAAGTGAGGTGGTACCGCGGTAAGCGTGCAGTCCCGGACTGCGCAGGAGCCGTCCTCGCATCCTGAACGGAACCGGCCAGCAACGGCTGGACGGTTCACCAGCTCAACCCAGGATGTCGAGAATGACGTATTACCCCAAAGCCTCAGCCTCCCCTTCAGCCGCACCGGGCTCCGGTGTCTCGGCTTCCGTGAAGTTCCCGGAAATCGAAGAACGCATCCTGAAGTACTGGGACCAGGACGGCACCTTCCAGGCCAGCATCGACCAGCGCAGCGCCGACGCCCCCGGCGGGCAGCCCGGCAGCAACGAATTCGTGTTCTACGACGGGCCGCCGTTCGCCAACGGGCTGCCGCACTACGGCCACCTCCTGACCGGTTACGCCAAGGACCTGGTGGGCCGGTACCAGACGCAGCGCGGGCGCCGGGTGGAACGCCGCTTCGGCTGGGACACCCACGGCCTGCCGGCCGAGCTGGAAGCCATGAAGCAGCTGGGCATGACGGACAAAACCCAGATCGAAGCCATGGGCATCGACAAGTTCAACGACGCCTGCCGCGCCTCCGTCATGAAGTACGCGGACGAGTGGCAGAGCTACGTCACCCGCCAGGCCCGCTGGGTGGACTTCGACAACGACTACAAGACCCTCAACGTCGAGTACATGGAGTCGGTCCTGTGGGCGTTCAAGCAGCTGCACGAAAAGGGCCTGACCTACAACGGCTACCGCGTGCTGCCGTACTGCTGGAAAGACGAAACGCCGCTGTCCAACCATGAACTGCGCATGGACGACGACGTCTACAAGAACCGCCAGGACCAGACCGTCACCGTGACGTTCCCCATCACGGCAGGGGAATCCGGGCTGTCACGGCAGCTGGCCGGGGTGCAGGCGCTCGCCTGGACCACCACACCCTGGACGCTGCCCACCAACCTGGCGCTCGCCGTCGGGCCTTCCATCACGTACGCCGTGCTGCCCGCCGGACCCAACGGCATCAAGGGCGCCTCGCCGGACGCGCCTGTCACCGGCAGCTTCCTCCTCGCAGCCGACCTGCTGGCCACCTACGCCAAGGACCTGGGCTACGAGGACGTGGATTCCGCCGAGGCCGCCGTGACATCCACGCACACCGGCGCCGAACTTGAGGGCCTGCAGTACGAGCCGCTGTGGCACGATTTCAGCGACACCGAAAAGTTCGGCACCCAGAACGCCTGGCGCATCCTCGTGGCGGACTATGTCACCACCACCGACGGCACCGGCATCGTCCACCAGGCCCCCGCCTACGGTGAGGACGACCAGAAGGTCTGTGAAGAGGCCGGCATCCCCGTGGTGCTGTCCGTGGACGAGGGTGCCAAGTTCCTGCCCTTGTTCAAGCATGGGGACCTGCACGACATCGCCGGGCTACAGGTCTTCGAAGCGAACAAGCCCATCACCCAGGTGCTCCGCGCCCAGGGCCGCCTGGTCCGCCAGGCCAGCTACGAGCACAGCTACCCGCACTGCTGGCGCTGCCGCAACCCGCTGATCTACCGCGCCGTCTCGTCCTGGTATGTCGAGGTCACCAAGTTCAAGGACCGGATGTCCGAACTGAACCAGGAGATCAACTGGATCCCCGGTAACGTCAAGGACGGCCAGTTCGGCAAGTGGCTGGCCAACGCCCGCGACTGGTCCATCAGCCGCAACCGCTACTGGGGCAGCCCCATCCCCGTGTGGCAGTCCAGCGACCCCGAGTACCCGCGCACCGACGTCTACGGCTCCCTGGCTGAAATCGAGGCCGACTTCGGCCGCCTGCCGCTGAACAAGGACGGCCAGGTTGACCTGCACCGCCCGTTCATCGACGAACTCACCCGACCCAATCCGGACGACCCCCGCACCCCCGAAGAAGGCCAGTCCGTGATGCGCCGCGTCGAGGACGTCCTGGATGTCTGGTTCGACTCCGGCTCCATGCCCTACGGCCAGGTGCACTACCCGTTCCAGAACGAAGCCTGGTTCGACACGCACAACCCGGCGGACTTCATCGTGGAGTACATCGGCCAGACCCGCGGCTGGTTCTACATGCTGCACATCCTCTCCACCGCGCTGTTTGACCGCCCGGCCTTCCGCAACGTCATCAGCCACGGCATCGTGCTGGGCTCGGACGGGCAGAAAATGTCCAAGAGCCTGCGCAACTACCCGGACGTCTCCGAGGTCCTGGACCGCGACGGCTCCGACGCCATGCGCTGGTTCCTGATGTCCAGCCCCATCCTGCGCGGCGGCAACCTGGTGGTCACCGAACAGGGAATCCGCGACGGCGTCCGCCAGGTCATCCTGCCGCTGTGGAACGTGTACAGCTTCTTCACGCTCTACACGAACGCCGCGGACGGCGGCAAGGGCTACGACGCTAAGCTCCGCTACGACGGCTACGCCGACACCCTGGACCAGTACCTGCTGGCCAACACCGGCGACTTGGTCCGCAACATGACCGCCCAGCTGGACAGCTACGACATCTCCGGTGCCTGCGACGAACTGCGCGGCTACCTGGACATGCTCACCAACTGGTACGTCCGCCGCAGCCGCCAGCGCTTCTTCGACGAGAACGCCGACGCCTTCGACGCGCTCTACACGGCGCTGGAGACCGTCTCCCGCGTGGCGGCGTCACTTCTGCCGCTGGTGTCCGAGGAAATCTGGCGCGGCCTGACGGGCGGACGCTCCGTGCACCTGGCCGACTGGCCCGAGGCTGACCTGTTCCCCTCCAACACGGCACTGGTGGAAGCGATGGACCGCGTCCAGCAGATCTGCTCCACCGGTTCCTCGCTGCGCAAGGCAGCCAGCCTGCGCGTCCGCCTGCCGCTGCAGGAACTGACCGTCGTGGCACCCGGCGCGGATGCGCTGGAAGGCTTCGCCGCCGTCGTCGCCGACGAACTGAACATCCGCACTGTCCGCCTGCTCGACGCCGAGAGCGCCTCCCCGGAGGAGTTCGGCATCGAGCAGAAGCTCGTGGTCAACGCACGCGCCGCGGGTCCCCGCCTGGGCAAAAACGTGCAGCAGGCCATTAAGGGCTCCAAGTCCGGCGACTGGTCGGTTTCCGACGCCGGTCTGGTCACCGCCGGCGGCCTGGAGCTGGAACCTCAGGAATACACCCTGGAAACCGTCGTGGCCGAAGCCGCGGAAGGCGCCGGTTCCCGTGCGGCCGCAGTGCTGCCGGGCGGCGGTTTTGTGGTGCTCAACACCGAGGTCACCCCGGAGCTCGAAGCCGAAGGCGCCGCACGCGACATGGTCCGCGCGGTCCAGCAGGCGCGCAAGGACGCCGGGCTGAACGTAAGCGACCGGATCCGGACCATCATCCGGGCTCCGAAGGCTGTATTCGATGCCATCAGGGCCAACGAGGAGCTCCTTACGGCCGAAACCCTGACCGTCGAACTCGATCTCGGGTCCTCCGGCGACGACACTGAGCTGCAAGTAATCGTTGAAAAAGTAGAGGCCTAGGACATGACCGACGAATTTTCCGTGGAAAGCGTCTACGCCGAGCTGCTGGGCCGGGCACCCGAGAACAAAATGGAGCCCCGGCTGGCGCCACTGTTCCGGGCCATGGATGTGCTGGGGGAGCCGAACAAGGCGTTTCCGATCATCCACGTGACCGGCACCAACGGCAAGACCTCCACCGCCCGGATGATCGAGGCGGGCCTGCGCGCGCATGGACTGAGCACCGGGCGGTACACCAGCCCGCACCTGTCCAAGGTCACCGAACGGATCAGCATCGACGGCGCCCCCGTGCCGGACGAGACCTTTGTCCGCATCTGGGATGAGATCCGCCCCTACCTGCAGATCGTCGACGACGAACTCACCGCTGCGGGGGAGCCGCGGCTCACCTACTTCGAGTGCCTCACCATCCTCGGCTTCGCCATCTTCGCCGACCAGCCCGTCAACGTTGCCGTGATCGAGGTGGGCCTGGGCGGCATCACCGACGCCACGAACGTGGGCGACGGGCAGGTCTCCGTGGTCACCCCCATCTCGCTGGACCACACGGACCTGCTGGGGGACACCACGGAGGACATTGCCCGCGAGAAGGCCGGCATCATCAAACCGGGCGGTTTCCTGGTCAGCGCGGCCCAGCCCGTGGACGCCGCCCAGGTCCTGCTGGAAAAGGCACGGGAAGTGTCCGTCCCGTTCCGCTTCGAGGGCGTGGAGTTCGGCGTCGAGTCCCGGACCGTGGCCGTCGGCGGCCAGATCGTCAGCATCCAGGGGCTCGCCGGCCGGTATCCGGAACTGATGGTGCCGCTGCACGGCGCCCACCAGGCCCAGAACGCCGCCGTCGCCGTTGCAGCGCTGGAAGCGTTCTTCGGCGGCGAAAAGGAGCTCGACGCCGAGGTGCTCCAGGAGGCCTTCGCTTCAGTCACCTCGCCCGGGCGGCTTGAGGTGGTCCGTACCGCGCCCACCATCATCGTTGACGCGGCCCACAACCCGGACGGCATCCGGGTCTCAGCCGAAGCCATCCAGGAGGCGTTCAGCTTCAGCAAGCTGGTGCCGGTGGTGGGTGTGCTGAAGGAGAAGGACGCCGAAGAGATCCTGCGCCAGCTCAAGGAGTCCCTCGGCGACCTCGCCGATGAATACTGCTTTACGCAGTCCAACTCCCCGCGTGCCGTGCCCGCCGTCGAGCTCGCCGAACTGGCTGTGGAGCTGGGCTTCGGGGAGGACAACATCCACATCGCGGAGAAGCTGGACGACGCCCTGGAATGGGCGGTGGAGCGCGCCGAATCCAACGAGGACCTCGCCGGCGGGGTCCTGGTGACCGGCTCCATCACGCTGGTGGCCGAAGCCCGGATCCTGCTCGGAAAGACGGGGGTGTAGCCCGTGGCCAAACTGACCAAGGCGCAGCGGGAATGGCGCCCGGGAATGCCCAAAAAACGGCGGTCCACGAAGGTGATGTTCGCCTCCACCGTCCTGCTGCTCGAGGCGTTTGTGGTGTTTTTTGCCACGCTGGCGGTCTTCGGCCTGCGCCGGGGCGAGTTCCCGCCTGCCCTGATCCTGGGGATCGGCATCGCGCTGAGTGTAGTGATGGTCCTCGCCTGCGCAGTGCTGTCCAAGCCGTGGGGCGTGGGGCTGGGCTGGATCCTGCAGATCGTGCTGATCCTGACCGGCCTCGTGGAACCGATGATGTTCCTCGTGGGCGGGCTGTTCGGCCTCGCCTGGTGGTACGGCATCCGCACCGGCATCAGGATCGACTCCGAGGCCGCCCAGCGCGAACGCGAGCAGGCCGAGTGGAACGCCGCGCATCCGGAATCCTCGTAGAATTGTCCCGAAACCCCACCAACGCATTGGAGCAACTGTGAGCATTGAGCGCACCCTAGTTTTGATCAAGCCCGACGGCGTGGCCCGCAACCTCAGTGGCGCCATCCTGAGCCGCATCGAGTCCAAGGGCTACACCCTCGCTGAGCTGAAGAAGGTTGACGCCAGCCGCGAACTCCTGGAACAGCACTACGAAGAGCACGTTGGCAAGCCGTTCTACGAGCCCCTCGTGGAGTTTATGCTCAGCGGCCCGGTTGTCGCGGCGATCTTCGAAGGCCACCGCGTCATCGAAGGCTTCCGCTCCCTCGCCGGCACCACGGACCCCACCACGGCTGCCCCGGGCACCATCCGTGGCGACTTCGGCCGCGACTGGGGCCTGAAGGTCCAGCAGAACCTGGTCCACGGCTCGGACTCCGTGGACTCGGCTGAGCGCGAGATCAAGATCTGGTTCCAGGACTAACCCCACCACTAGGCGCGAACGTACAGTTGAGGCCCTGGTTTCCGCGGAAACCAGGGCCTCAACTGTACGTTCGCGCTGTCTGGTGGGCTGTTTGGTGGGTGGGCTGGGGTTGCCCCTTAGAAGCCTGACGTCCCCGCGAACACCTGGATGAAGGCGAAGAAGATCGTGGCGACGACGGCCACGTAAAGCAGCGCAGTGATGATCCAGCCCGAGTCGCCCAGGACCTTGGCCGCGCCGGCCGGTACGGGGATGACGCCGTGGCTGATGTTCCTGATGGTGGTCCAGACGAAGAGCGGGATCATGGCAGCCCACACAATCATGCAGAAGGGGCACAGGATGTGGATCTCGTACAGGGCCTGGGACCACAGCCACACCACAAAGGCGAACCCCAGCGTTACGCCGGCCTGAAGTCCTGCCCAGTACCAGCGCGAGAACGCAGCGCCGGACAGCAGCCCCATGCCCATGGTGATGATGACCGCGAACGCCACGATGCCGATAAACATGTTGGGAAAGCCGAAGACTGAACTTTGCCACGTCTGCATCACCTGCCCGCAGGAAATCCACGGGTTAACATCGCAGACGGTGGTGTGGTTCGGGTCCTTGAGGACTTCAAGCTTTTCCAGGACCAGGGTTCCGGAGGCGAGCCAGCCGATGATGCCGGTGACAACCATCAGCCAGCCGAGCGGCCGGTCGCGTGTCATGGGGGGAACAGTCCCGTGGGGCTCCGTGGCCGCCGCTGTGCGGGCGGATGCCGGGCTGCCGGTTTCGGCGCCGCTGACGGGCGAGATGCTGGGCATGGTTTCAGGCGTCCTATCATCGGGTGCTCTTTGCCCCGATTGTAACGCCGCAGGCTGAATCCGGCGCCCAGCCGGGACACCAATGCGGGCACGTAGTGATCACGTGCTCTTGCTTCCGCCGCCTTTTAGTCCGCGTGTGAGAGAATGAGTTTGGCTGGAGGCCGACCCACATTCGGACTCCGGTCCGGTGGCTTTGTTCCCAAGACCGCCAATGATGAGCTGGCAGGCTTCGGATTCTCTGATCCGTCTTTCCCGCCATTCCATTGGTCGGCACCTGGTTGTGGCACGTAGAACAACGGGTTTCAGAACGCAGCCGCCGGCTCCCACGGGCTGCCGCACCCCACTGCCGGTGCGAACCTGGGAGTATCCACTTGACTTCTGTCAACGCCTGCGGGTTTTGACAAATATATGCCCCAATGGGTGCCGGATGTGGCGGTACGTCAGGGGCAGGAGTGTTGCCACATATGGAAAATGAACAAGTACTGGCCGTTAACAACGATGAAGCGGCAGCCGAGGCGCCCGACGCGCCCAAGAAGGCCACCAGGACCCGGCGGAAGGCCGCGCCGAAGCCGGAAACTACTGCAGGCGCCGAAGTAACCGCTGCCGACGCCGGCACCCAGGACGCAGCTGATGCGTCTGTTCCTGAGGCGGCAGCACCGGTACGCCGTACCCGCGCCCGCAAGAAGGTCGACGCCGCCGCCGAACCGTTGCCTGCCTTTGCCGCAGACGAAGCGGCCGGTGACGCCGGAGCCAACGACAGCACCGGGCCAACGGAACCTGCTGCCACCGCGAACGCCGCAGCCGGGGCGGAAGCCCCCGCCGACGCGGAACCGGAGACCAAGCCGGTCCGCCGCCGCCGCGTCGCAACCCGCAAGACGTCGGCTCCCGACGTCGCCGCCGCCGTCGAGCCCGATGTGGCACCGGAGACCGCCGCAGCTGTTGAAGCTGCGCCGGCAGCCCCGGCGCCCGAAGCCGCCACGCCGGAAAACCCCGCTGAGGAAGCCCAGGCCCCCGCAGCCGCCGAATCCACAGTCCCGGACGCTGCAGCCGTCACCGAATCCGCGGAAACGGCGGAGCCGGCACCGGCCGACGCCGCACCCGGCAGCCCGTTCGGCTCACTCTTCCTGGAGCCGGGATCGGCAACGTCCGTCCTGTTCCAGGCCCCGGACCTGAGCACCGTAGTCCGCCCCGCACCGGGACCCGCCGCCGCGGCAGAGGAGCCGGAAGAGGACGACGCCGAACTCGGCGACGAGGACGACGCCAACGGCCGCCGCAGGCGCCGCAGCCGTGGCCGCCGCGGGCGCAGCCGCACCGGCGACCGCGAGATTGACGGCGACAGCGAAGGCGCCGACAACGAAACCGACGAGGCTGACGAGGAGTCAGCCGGCCAGGCAGACGAAGGCGTCACCTCACGCCGCCGCCGCCGGCGCCGCCGCGGTGACCAGGACCTGGAACTGACCGGAGGAGGGGACGACGATCCCCCCAACACGGTGACCCGCGTCCGGGCTCCCCGCGCCGTGACTGAAGCGCCGGTGAACAACCGCGTGACGTCCGTCAAGGGCTCCACCAGGCTCGAAGCAAAGAAGCAGCGCCGCCGCGAATCCCGCGACACCGGCCGCCGCCGCACGGTCATCACCGAGGCAGAGTTCCTCGCCCGCCGCGAATCCGTGGACCGCCAGATGATCGTCCGCCAGCGCGACGACAGAATCCAGATCGCCGTCCTGGAGGACGGCGTCCTGGCGGAACACTTTGTCTCCAAGACGCAGCAGGACTCCCTGATCGGCAACGTCTACCTCGGCAAGGTGCAGAATGTCCTGCCGTCCATGGAAGCGGCGTTCGTTGACATCGGACGCGGCCGCAACGCCGTCCTGTACGCAGGCGAGGTTAACTGGGAAGCCGTCAACCTCGAAGGCAAGCAGCGCCGCATCGAGAACGCCCTGAAGTCAGGCGATACCGTCCTGGTCCAGGTCACCAAGGATCCCGTGGGCCACAAGGGCGCACGCCTGACCAGCCAGATCTCCCTTCCCGGCCGGTACCTGGTCTATGTACCCGGCGGCTCCATGACGGGCATCTCCCGGAAACTGCCCGACGTCGAACGCAACCGCCTCAAGCGCATCCTCAAGGACCGCCTGCCCGAGCACGCCGGCGTCATCGTCCGCACGGCTGCCGAAGGCGCCTCGGAAGAGGAGCTCACCCACGACATCAACCGGCTGCGGGCCCAGTGGGAGGGCATTGAAAGCCAGTCCACGTCCACCAAGATCCTCGCCCCGGAACTGCTGTACGGCGAACCGGACCTCACCATCAAGGTGGTCCGCGACGTCTTCAACGAGGACTTCTCCAAACTGATCGTTTCCGGTGAAGAGGCCTGGGACACCATCGAGGCCTACGTCACGTACGTTGCCCCGGACCTGGTGGGCCGCCTGGAAAAGTGGACCAAGGACCAGGACATCTTCGCCTCCTGGCGGATCGACGAGCAGATCCACAAGGCGCTCGAACGCAAGGTGTTCCTGCCCTCCGGCGGTTCATTGGTGATCGACCGCACCGAAGCCATGACCGTGGTGGACGTCAACACCGGCAAGTTCACCGGCAGCGGCGGCAACCTCGAGGAAACCGTCACCAAGAACAACCTCGAGGCGGCCGAAGAAGTCGTCCGGCAGCTCCGGCTCCGCGACATCGGCGGTATCATCGTCATCGACTTCATCGACATGGTCCTGGAATCGAACCGGGACCTTGTCCTGCGCCGCATGGTCGAA
This sequence comes from Arthrobacter sp. BE255, assembly GCF_031457335.1. Lineage (NCBI taxonomy): Bacteria > Bacillati > Actinomycetota > Actinomycetes > Micrococcales > Micrococcaceae > Arthrobacter > Arthrobacter sp. BE255. Next base: position 73,072 of record NZ_JAVDWK010000003.1, read on the forward strand.
TGCCTGGGCCGCGACCGGACCAAGCACCAGGTGGCCGAAGTGACTTCGCTGGGTCTGGTGCAGATGACGCGCAAGCGCATGGGCACCGGGCTCCTCGAAGTCTTCGGTGAGCAGTGCGAAACCTGCGCCGGCCGCGGAGTGGTCACCCACGACGATCCCGTGGAGCACCGCCGCGCCAACACTGTCGCAGCAGAGCACCACGTACAGCGTGCGGACAGCCACCGGACCGAAACCCCGCGCCCTGACCAGCGCCCGGACAGCCAGCGGGCTGACAGCCAGCCCGGCGGCCGCAACGACCGCAAGCGTCGCCGTGGACGGGGAGGCGCCCCGCTGGAGACCGCACCGTCCGCACCGGTGCAGATCCACACCGTCCACCCGGACCCGAGCGACGCCGAACGGCACGCCAAGGCCGAGGCCACCAGGGCGGCCCTCGCCAACATCGCCGCAGCAGCGCACGCAGCACACCTGCACGACGACGAGGTAGCCCACGCCGCTTCAGCAGGAGCCCAGGCCCCCGCCGCGCCCGCAGCACGGACAACGCCCGAGCAGGCACCCGCAGCCCCGGCCGCCGCGCAGCACGACGCTGACGCCTCCGGACGTCCTGCTGCCGTGCTCACGTTCGGCGGCGAGCAGGTGGCACTGCCGTTCGTGGAGCACGCGGCCGACCAGCCGCAGCAGCCTGCCCTGACCCTCGACCGGCTGGCGGAAGCATTTGCGCACCTCGGCGAACCCGCCGTCACCGCGCCGGAGCCCTCGCAGGCAGCGCCGCAGTCCGCCGCACCGGCCATTTCGGTTCCCCAGGCCGCTGTGGCTGCAGAGGAGAAGGACTACTCCGACCACACCGCGGAGCAGTCCCGGACCCGCAGGCCGCGCCGCAACCGCAGCGCCAGCCGGGCCCAGGGCGCGGCCAACGCCACCTCGGTGGAGCACCACGAGGCAACGCAGTCTGCGGCCGGAACCCACTCCCACGCCGCCAAGGCACCAGAGCCCGCCAAAACCGGCACGGCCGCGAAAACGCCCGCCGAAGCGCCCATCATCCTCGGCGTAGGAGTTCCGGCCTCCGAGCTCTGACCCTCCGCAAGGAAATCCGCCAGGATGCCCGGGCCCGCCCTTCACAGGGCGTGTCCGGGCATTCCGGCGTTAAGGGCTTCATCTGACACGGCGGCCGGCGCGGAAACGCTAGGCTGGGGTACCGACACGGGGTGCCGCGCAGAGGGCCGGCTGAGATCCACACCCGTTGAACCTGTCCGGCTAGCACCGGCGAAGGGATGTCTTCCTTGTCTTCAACTTCAGTCCTGCCTCAGGCGCCCGCTTCCGCACCCAGTGCCGTGGCGCCGTCGCCCGTCCTCCGGGACGTACCCCGCGTGCTGTCCATCGCAGGCTCCGACCCGTCCGGCGGCGCAGGCATCCAGGCCGACCTGAAAAGCATTGCAGCCCACGGCGGCTACGGCATGGCCGCCATCACCGCCCTGACAGTGCAGAACACACAGGGTGTCCGCGCGGTCCACGTCCCCCCGGCCGCCTTCCTGGCCCAGCAGCTCGAAGCCGTCAGCGATGACATCACCATCGACGCCGTCAAGATCGGCATGCTCGGCGACGCCGAGGTGGTGGCCGCCGTCCGCGGCTGGCTCGACAAGGTGCGCCCCGGCGTCGTGGTCCTTGATCCGGTGATGGTGGCCACCAGCGGCGACAGGCTCCTGCAGGCATCGGCCGAGGCTGCCCTCCGCGGACTCCTGCCGCTGGCAGACCTGATCACCCCCAACCTCGCGGAGCTGGCGATGCTGCTCGGCGAGGCCCAGGCAGGCTCCTGGGCTGAAGCGCTGGAACAGGGCCGGCGGCTCGCCGCGGCGACCGGGGCCACCATCCTGGTGAAGGGCGGACATCTCGACGGCGCCGCCTGCCCGGATGCCCTCGTCAACACCGGGGGACTGCTTGCCCGGGAAATTGTGGAGGTTCCGGGGGACAGGGTCCCCACACGGAACAGCCACGGCACGGGCTGCTCGCTTTCCTCGGCCATGGCCACGGCGCAGGCCCGGCTGGGGGACTGGGAGGCCTCGCTGCGGCTCGTCAAGCCCTGGCTGGCCGGTGCGCTGGAGTCCTCGGGCAGCCTGGACGTCGGGGCGGGAAACGGTCCCATCCACCATTTCCACCACATGCAGGCACCGGGCGCGCCCGCAGAACCGCACCGAGGGCTGGCCGTGGGGGAGTTCGCCGAAATCCTCCGCCAGGAGTCCACAGCCGACCTCGAAGCCATCTACAACCTGGACTTCATCCGGGACCTCGCGGCCGGCAGCCTCCCCGAACAGCAGTTCGCCTACTACCTTGCCCAGGACGCCACCTACCTCAACGGGTACTCACGCGTGCTGGCACGGGCCAGCGCCCTGGCCCCCACCGAGGCCGCGCAGCTGTTCTGGGCCCGATCGGCGCAGCAGTGCCTGGAGGTCGAGTCGGAGCTGCACCGGAGCTGGCTCAGCACCCGCACGGTGGAGCCCGTGCTTGGCCCCGTCACCAAGTCCTACGTGGACCACCTGCTGGCCGCCTCGACCTCAGGCAGTTACGCGGTGCTGGTGGCGGCCGTCCTGCCGTGCTTCTGGCTCTACGCTGAAGTCGGACAGACCCTGCACGCGCAATTCCTCGCCGCCGGCGCCCCGGCCGACCACCCATACGCTGAATGGCTGCGGACCTACGCCGACGAGGATTTCGCGCAGGCCACCCGTGAGGCCATTGCCATGGCCGACGAGGCCGGGCGGCGCGGCTCGGAGGACGAGCGGGCCGCAATGGTGGTGGCCTTCAGCCAGTCGTGCCGCTTCGAAGTGGATTTTTTCGACGCGCCGCGTATCCACGCCTGACCGTCCAGAGCCGATCCAGCCGGTACGATAGTCGGGCACGGTTCGGCGATTGTTCGTGCGGCACCTGCTTGTGGTGCCTATCACGGACAGCCCGCCGGAACCAGCCTCATTTGCGGCCGAAGGCAAAATTAGCGTATTCTAGATCTTCGGTGCTTACGCCAACACTTGGGTTACGACCCCACGGCGTTGAGGCACAGCGAGAGCCCAGCCAAACATAGGCCCAGGTTCCGCACGCAAATCTAGTAATAAACGTCGAGAGAAGTGAGTTCCCAAGTGGTGTACGCGATTGTCCGCGCAGGCGGCCGCCAAGAGAAGGTTTCCGTTGGAGACTTCGTTACCCTGAACCGCGTCCCCGGTGGAGCCGGCAGCACTATTCAGCTGCCCGCACTGCTCCTGGTAGACGGTGACAAGGTCACCTCCGCCGCTGCGGACCTGGCCAAGGTAACTGTTACGGCTGAGATCCTCAATGACCTCCGTGGTCCGAAGATCGTCATCCAGAAGTTCAAGAACAAGACCGGTTACAAGAAGCGCCAGGGTCACCGTCAGGAACTGACCAAGATCAAGATCACTGGCATCAAGTAACCACCGGTTACTGTTCAGGTTTTCAGCAGATTCCCCAGAATTTAGAGGCAGGCATTTCAAATGGCACATAAAAAAGGCGCGAGTTCCACTCGCAACGGTCGTGACTCCAACGCCCAGTACCTCGGCGTGAAGCGCTTCGGTGGCCAGGTAGTTTCCGCAGGCGAAATCATCGTCCGCCAGCGTGGCACCCACTTCCACCCGGGCGCCGGCGTTGGCCGTGGCGGCGACGACACCCTGTTCGCCCTGACCCCGGGCGCCGTTGAATTCGGCACCCGCCGCGGTCGCCGCGTCGTCAACATCGTTGCTGCTGCAGCTGCAGAGTAACTCATAGTTCTGAAGCGGTGGAGCGGGCCATATGGTCCGCTCCACTGTTCTTTTAACCGCATTACAATCATCTTGGCGCTTTGCGGCGTCCAGGAAACAGCACTGAGGAGATCCACGTGGCGAGCTTTGTAGACCGGGTAGTACTGCACGTATCCGGCGGTACCGGCGGCCACGGCTGTGTCTCCGTCCACCGTGAGAAGTTCAAGCCACTGGGCGGCCCCGACGGCGGCAACGGCGGCGACGGCGGCAACGTCATCCTCCGCGTCGACCACCAGACCACCACCCTGCTGGACTACCACCACGCCCCGCACCGGCACGCCACCAACGGCGGACCCGGCATGGGCGACTGGCGTGGCGGCAAAAACGGTGAAACCCTGATCCTCCCCGTCCCCGACGGCACCGTGGTCAAGTCCAAGGACGGCACCGTCCTGGCAGACCTCGTCGGCGAAGGCACCGAATACGTCGCAGCCGCCGGCGGTCAGGGCGGCCTGGGCAACGCAGCCCTGTCCTCCCAGAAGCGCAGGGCCCCCGGCTTCGCGCTGCTCGGCATCGAGGGCGAATCCAGCGACGTCGTCCTGGAACTGAAGTCCATTGCAGACATCGCCCTGGTGGGCTTCCCGTCCGCCGGCAAGTCGAGCCTGATCGCAGCCATGTCTGCCGCGCGGCCCAAGATCGCCGATTACCCCTTCACCACCCTGATCCCGAACCTGGGCGTCGTCCAGGCCGGCGAAGTCCGCTTCACCATCGCCGACGTCCCCGGCCTGATCGAAGGCGCGTCCGAGGGCAAGGGGCTGGGCCACCACTTCCTGCGCCACGTTGAGCGCTGCGCCGCGCTGGTGCACGTGCTGGACTGCGGCACGCTGGAATCGGACCGCGACCCCCTGGCTGACCTTGCCATCATCGAGGCGGAACTGGAGAAGTACGCCGTCGACATGAGCTACGCCGGCCAGGACGGCGAAGTGGTTCCGCTGAACCACCGCCCCCGCCTGGTGGCGTTGAACAAGGTGGACCTCCCGGACGGCAAGGACATGGCCGAATTCGTCCGGCCCGAACTTGAATCCCGCGGCTACCGCGTCTTCGAAATCTCCGCCACCAGCCACGAGGGCCTCCGCCAGCTCGGCTTCGCCATGGCCGAAATCGTCAAGGCCGCCCGCGACACCCTGGCCGCTGCGCCGCCCAAGGTCCAGCCTGTGGTCCTCAAGCCCCGCGCCGTCAACGAGTCCGGCTTCAAGATCCGCCGCGAAGAAAAGAACCTGGAGCCGCTCTTCCGCGTCCTGGGTGACAAGCCCGTGCGCTGGGTCAAGCAGACCGACTTCACCAACGAGGAAGCGATCGGCTACCTCGCGGACCGCCTGGCCAAGCTCGGCGTCGAAACCGAACTGTTCAAGCAGGGCGCCAAGCCGGGCGACACCGTGGTGATCGGCGAAGACGACGGCGTTGTCTTCGACTGGGAGCCCACCATGATGGCCGGCGCGGAGCTGCTCGCTTCGCCGCGCGGCACCGACGTCCGCTTCGCAGACATCGGCGACCGGCCCACCCGTGGCCAGAAGCGCGACGAACAGCAGGAACGCAAGGACGCCAAGGCGGCCGCCCGCGCCGAGCTCGAAGCCGAGCGCAAGGCCGGGATCTGGACCGAATCCGTCAGCAGCCGCAGGGTTGCGAAGCCGCTCAAGGAGAGTGGACTGGGCGCAGGCGATGACGAGTAGCGCCGCCACCGCAGTGCCGGCCCGGCGCACCGCGGACAGGAGCGTGCTTTCGGGCGCGCGCAGGATCGTTGTCAAAGTCGGGTCGTCGTCGCTGACCAGCATCAAGGGCGGCATCTCGGAAGAGTCGCTGACCGCCCTGGCCGACGCACTGGCCGCCAAACGGAACTCGGGCACGGAGATCATCCTCGTGTCGTCCGGCGCCATCGCTGCCGGCCTCGCCCCGCTCGGGCTGGCCAAACGCCCCCGGGACCTCGCCACCCAGCAGGCCGCGGCGAGCGTCGGCCAGGGCCTGCTCATGGCCCGCTACACGCAGGCGTTCGGCGCGCACGGTGTCACGGTCAGCCAGGTGCTGCTTACCGCCGACGACCTCATGCGCCGCAGCCAGCACACCAACGCCTTCCGCGCACTGGACAGGCTCCTCAACCTCGGCGTGGTTCCGGTGGTCAACGAAAACGACACCGTCGCCACGCACGAAATCCGCTTCGGCGACAACGACCGCCTCGCCGCCCTCGTGGCACACCTGGTCCGGGCCGACGCCCTGGTGCTGCTTTCGGACGTCGACTCGCTGTATGACGGGCCGCCGTCGCACGGGGCGAAACGGATTCCCCTGGTGGAGGGTCCGCACGACCTCGACGGCGTGACCATCGGCAAAACCGGCAAGGCCGGCGTCGGTACCGGCGGCATGACCACCAAAGTGGAGGCGGCCACCATCGCCGCCGGCTCCGGCATCCACGCACTGGTCACGTCCACGGCCAACGCTGCCGCCGCGCTGGCAGGCGAGGACGTGGGCACCTGGTTCACGGTCAACGGTGCCCGCAAGCCCGTCCGCCTCCTGTGGCTGGCCCACCTCGCGTCGGTGCACGGCCGGCTGATCCTCGACGACGGCGCGGTCAAGGCGGTCCGCCACCGCCGCACGTCGCTGCTCCCCGCCGGGATTTCCGGCGTCGACGGCGACTTCGAAGCAGGCGACGCCGTCGAAATGGTCAGCGCCGACGGAACCGTCATCGCCCGGGGACTGGTCAACTACTCGGCTGCCGAGCTGCCGCAGATGCTTGGCCGTTCCACCAGGGAACTGGGCAAGGCCCTGGGCCGCGGCTATGACCGTGAAGTTGTTCATGTTGACGACCTGGTGCTGGTCTGAGCCTGGGCCTCGCCTAAACTTGGATCATGACTGAGGCACTGATCCACAACACCGCTGCGACTTCCGGGGACACCTCTGCTGCCCCCGCTGCCCCGGAGGACGGCAACCAGCCGCTGTCAGCTGCAGTGCCGCTCTCCGTGGAGGACGTCGAAGCCGCCGTCCACGCCATCGCCGACCGTTCACGCCAGGCGGCCCGCCGCATGGCGCGGGCAAACCGTGCGTGGAAGGACCGGGGCCTGCGGGCCATCGGCGCTGCCCTGGTGGAGCGTCAGGACGTCATCCTTTCGGCCAACGCGCAAGACGTCGCCGCCGGGAAGGCGAACGGGACCTCCGCGGCCATGCTGGACCGCCTCACCCTGACCGAAACCCGCATCGCCGGGCTGGTCGCGGCGCTGGAGAACCTCGCCGGCCTGCCCGATCCGGTCGGCAACGTGGTCCGCGGGCAGACCCTCCCCAACGGGCTGCGCCTGCGGCAGGTCAACGTTCCCATGGGTGTGGTCGCCGCCATCTATGAGGCCCGCCCCAACGTCACCGTGGACATTGCCGGCCTCGCCCTCAAGAGCGGCAACGCCGTCATCCTGCGTGGCGGGACTGCCGCCGCGGCCACCAACGAAGCACTGGTCCGTGTGCTGCGCGAAGCCCTGGACTCGGTGGGGCTCCCCTCGGACGCTGTGCAGACCGTGGACCAGTACGGCCGCGAAGGCGCCAACGCGCTGATGCGCGCCCGCGGCCGGGTGGATGTCCTGATACCCCGCGGCGGCCGGGAACTCATCCAGACCGTGGTCACCAACTCGGCTGTGCCCGTTATTGAGACCGGCGAAGGCAACGTCCACATCTTCATCGACGAATCCGCCAGCGAGGACATGGCCGTGGAGATCCTGCTCAACGCCAAGACCCAGCGTCCCAGTGTCTGCAACACCGTGGAGACGCTGCTGGTCCATTCAGGATCCACCGTGCTTCCCGCGGTCGCTGCTGCGCTGCGCGCGGCCGGAGTCACGCTCCACGCGGACGAGCGCATCCGCGCGGCACTGCCTGCCTCGATCGCCTCCGAACCGGCCACTGACGAGGACTGGGGCACGGAGTATATGGACCTGGATCTCGCCGTGGCCATGGTGGACAGCCTGGACGACGCCGTCAATCACATCCGCACGTGGTCCACGGGCCACACCGAAGCCATCCTCACCAACAACCTCGCCAACGCCGAGCGCTTCATCGCCGAGGTGGATTCAGCAGCGGTCATCGTCAATGCGTCCACACGCTTCACCGACGGCGGTGAGCTGGGCCTCGGCGCTGAGGTGGGAATCTCCACGCAAAAGCTGCACGCCCGCGGCCCGATGGGCCTGACCGAACTCACCACGACCAAGTGGATCGTGCAGGGCGAGGGCCAGGTCCGCGGGTAGCAACGCGGTAACATAGACGTAAAGTCCGGAACGGCGGGGACATCCGCTGCCACATCCTTTGAACCCTAGGGGAGAACATGCTGCTCCAGCAGATTGCCACGACCATCGCCGAAGGCGGAGAACACGCACCGGCCCCGCTGTGGGCTGAACCGTGGGTCTTCGGCGTGTCCATTTTTGCCATCCTGCTGGTGATGATGTTCATCACGCTGTCCTACTCCAACCTCGGCAACCGCCACTCCGCCACGGAAGAGCACGCCGATCCGCACCGCCAGCACCCGAACAAGCACGACCACGGCCAGGGCCACTAACATTTCACGCGTTCTGCACCGTCAAGGTGCCGAAGGGCGGCTGCGGCTGGGCGTGATGGGCGGGACGTTTGATCCCATCCATCACGGCCACCTGGTCGCGGCCAGTGAAGTAGCCGCCAAGTTCGGCCTGGACGAAGTGGTGTTTGTTCCTACGGGCCAGCCGTGGCAGAAGACCCATAAGCAGGTCAGCGAGCCAGAGCACCGCTACCTGATGACGGTGATCGCCACGGCATCGAATCCGCGTTTTACCGTCAGCCGCGTGGATGTGGACCGTCCCGGTCCAACGTATACCATTGATACTTTGCGTGACCTTCGGACCCAGCGTCCGGACGCCGACCTGTTCTTCATCACCGGTGCCGACGCACTGGCGCAGATCCTGTCGTGGAAGGACATCGACGAGCTGTGGTCGCTCGCGCATTTTGTCGGCGTCACCAGGCCCGGGCACGTGCTTGACGGCATGGGCAGGAAAGACGTCAGCCTCCTGGAGGTCCCGGCCATGGCCATCTCGTCCACGGATTGCCGTGCCAGGGTGGCCCAGAACAACCCTGTCTGGTACCTCGTGCCGGACGGTGTGGTGCAGTACATCGCCAAATATGGACTGTATGCCGAGGGTGCTGCCGCCACGGGTGTACGAACTACCGAAACAGACGAACCAGCCAGTACTGAATGAGTTCTCAATGAGTCAGGAACAGCCCCCCGTCCGCAGCCGCCGAGAACTTCGGCGGGCCAGAGATGAGAAGCAGGCTAACGGATCCACGGGTCCGGGCCAGGTTTCGCCTGCCTCGAAACAACCTCCGGCAAGCCCGGCCGCTGACCAGGCACACGCCCAGCGTTCGTCCCAGATCCGGGCCCGGGACAGGGCTGCCCTGCGTGCCATCAAGGAACTTGAAGAAAAAGAGGAGCAGCTGGCGGCCGGGGGACCGCCCACACGCCGGCAGCTGCGGCTCCAGCAGCTGAAGGAACAGGCCGTGACCTCCGCCAACCCGGTGGTGGCCCCGGCGCTGCCTGCCGAAGGCGGACCCGGGAGTCCGGCCGCTCCGGCACAACAGCCCGCCGCTTCGCCCAACAACGCCGCGCCAAAGTCCGCCAAGCCCCGGACGACCCCTGCCAAGCCCGGCAGTCCGCGTGTCCCGGACGGCATGAGCGTTGAACAGGCCCTGGCGGCCAGGACCCTGATCGCCGAACAGGCCAAGAACCAGCTGGCCAAGATGGAACACATCGCCTCGTTGGACCCGGAAGCCGTGGACCCGGAAATCCTTGCCGAACAGATTGCCCTGGCCGAGCGTGCGGCAGTGCTGAACCGCCGTGCCATGGCCAAGCAGAAACTGGCCGAACAGGCCGCCCCGTCGGCAGCGGACGCCGCCCCGCGCGCCGCCCCTTCAACCGCCAGCAACCTGGCAATGGTCACTCCGTTGGAGTTCGTCCAGGTTCCTGGCATTGACCGGCCCGTCATGAAGCCCCCGGCGACGTCCTATGTGCCGGTTCTCACCAACCCGGGGCCGAAAGTCCAGCCATCATCCGGCAAGGGCCGGCGTCCGGCTGATACGCAGCGGACAGCAGGGGCCGGCGAGGCCCCCGCGGCCAGCGGCCGCTCCCGGGTCATTGCCAGGGCGGAGGCCGCGGCCAAGGCTGCCTCCCGGCCGAAGCCTGTGGTCTTCAGCCCGGCTGAAGCTGCCGGGCAGTCAGACGATCTTTTTGATGACCTGCCCCGTATTCCGGCAAGCTCCGCCTACGGACTGGAGCCGCTTGACGCGGCAACTGCAGGGCTCGCCCGCGCGAAGAGGATGCGGATGATTCAGTTCTGCGTCCTCGCCTTCGGGATCGTTGCCCTCGTTTCCGGGGTCATCCTCATTATCAGCGGCATCACCCGCTGACCTGGCTGCGGCCACCAACCATAGTTTTTGAAAACAACAAGGAGTCCCGTGACTGCATCAAATTCATCCATCGCCACAGCCCGCCACGCTGCCAAAGCAGCCGCGGACAAGATCGCCCAGGACATTGTGGCCCTGGACGTCAGTGAGCGCCTGGCGCTTGCCGACGTGTTCCTCATTGCCTCGGCACCGAGCGAACGCCAGGTCAACGCCATCGTTGACGGCATCGAAGAGGAACTGTCGAAGCAGGACCTCCGCCCCGTGCGCCGCGAGGGCCGGTCCGGCGGCCGCTGGGTCCTCCTGGACTACTCCGACATCGTCATCCACGTCCAGCACGAGGAAGACCGCGTTTTCTACGCCCTGGAGCGCCTCTGGAAGGACTGCCCAGTGGTTGACCTGCAGCTGGGCGACGACACATCGGCCAAGGCGCCCGCAGTTTCCGAAGCAGAGTAAAGCAGCCTAAAAACTGCAGCGAAAAGCAGTACCGGCAGGCCGAATATGCCCGATTTGGAATTTTCGGAAATGCTGTTCTAAGATATTTGAGTTGCTTCGGGGAAACACCGGATCAGCGAAAAAATCTGGGGCTGTGGCGCAGCTGGTAGCGCACCTGCATGGCATGCAGGGGGTCAGGGGTTCGAGTCCCCTCAGCTCCACCGGATGATCCGCCGGAATCGAAAGATTCCGGCGGATCTTTTTGTTTCTGTCCGCGTTGTTTCCCGTCCCGGAATGCGTCCGGCCAGCCCATACGACTTGTTCGGGAGTGCCTGCGGCGGACACGCCCCGTCCGATTGGCGTCCACGGCAATTCTGCATTAAGCTGATCAGGTTGCTTCCACGAACGAGAGTTCCGCGGAATCAGAAGTTTGGGGCTGTGGCGCAGCTGGTAGCGCACCTGCATGGCATGCAGGGGGTCAGGGGTTCGAGTCCCCTCAGCTCCACCAAACACAAAAAAGCCACCCGGTCCGGGTGGCTTTTTTGGTTCCCGCCGCCGGTGCATTTCCCACGCGGCGAAGGATCAGATCCAGTCGGTCCGGCGCAGCGGCGGCTCCGCACCGCCCGGGCGTTGCGCCAGGACCTGGTTCACGCCGGTAATGCCCGCCTCGAAGCCGAGGGCGCTTGAGGCCATGTACAGCCGCCACACCCTTGCCCGCCCCATGCTGGTGAGCTTCACGGCCTCATCCCAGTTGGCCTCAAGCCGCCGCACCCACGCACGCAGGGTGAGCGCATAGTGCCGGCGCAACGCATCGACGTCGAGGATTTCCAGGCCCCCCGCCTCCAGGGCGGACACCATCTCGCCCAGGCTGATCATTTCGCCGTCCGGGAAAACATAGCGCGGAATAAAGGAGTCCGGGTCCGGGCTGGTGGGCCCGGCGTTCCAGGAGATGGCGTGGTTCAGCAGCCGCCCGCCCGGCCGCAGCAGGCTGTAAAGCCGGGAAACGTAGTGCGGGGTCTGTTCACGGCCCACGTGCTCGGACATTCCGATGGAACTGATGGCATCGAAGGGACCGTCGTCCACGTCGCGGTAGTCCTGGACCCGGATATCGATTTTCTCCGTCAGGCCGGCGTCGGCAGCCCTCTTACGGGCCAGCAGTGCCTGTTCGGTGGAGAGCGTTACACCCACAACGCTGACGCCGTAGCGTGCCGCGGCGTGGAGTGCGAAACTGCCCCAGCCGCAGCCGACGTCCAGCACCCTCATGCCCGGTTGGAGCCCCAGTTTGCGGCAGACCAGGTCCAGCTTGGCTTCCTGGGCGGAGTCGAGTCCTGCCACCAGGCTGTCGGGGGAGCCGTCCCCGGGACCAGTGCCTGATGGATCCGAGCCGGGCATGCTTCCCCAGACGGCGCAGGAGTAGACCAGGGACGGGCCTAGCACCACTGAGTAAAAGTCGTTTCCGACGTCGTAGTGGTGCGAGATCGCGGCTGCATCCCGCCGCTTCGAGTGCATGCGCCCCGCGCGCTGGACACGGGCCTCCTCGGGCGGAGGGGCAGGATTGGGCCCCAGCGCCCCCAACCTGACAGCGGTTGTCAGCAGCGTCCAGACTTCAGCAGGGGTGAGTGGCTTGAACGGTCCGGGCTCTGCGAACTTTCCCGCGGAGCTGAGCGCCGTGAAGGCCGCGAAGATGTCTCCCGGTGAATCGATGTCACCGGAAACATAGGCACGGCTCAGGCCTAGCTGCCCCGGCGACCACAGGATGCGCCGAAGGGCGCGGCGGTTGCGGAACTCCAGCACGGGCGCGTCAGCCGGCCCTGCCTCCGACCCGTCCCAGGCCCGCAGCCGGAGCGGGATCTCCGCCGTCCCCAGGACGATGCCCAGCGCTGTGGCCAGCCGAGATGCTGCTGTGGTGTTTGTCATGATGGTCGCCTCTCTTCCGCCTTGCGCCAACAGTACGGCCGCGCAGGGCCTCTGTCAGCGATTACCGGCGAAATTTTGCGCGAACGGTGAGAGCCGGAGCCGCGATTATCATTGGGAGGTGACCGACACCCTCGCCTTGTGCCCCGTATGCTCCAGCCCGTATGCCTATGAGATGGGCGCCCTCCTGGTCTGCCCGGAGTGCGGCAACGAATGGTCCCCGGAGGCCGACGACGACGCGGCAGGAGCTGATGTGCGCGTGATCAAGGACGCGGTAGGCAACGTCCTGGCCGACGGCGACACTGTCACCGTCATCAAGGACCTGAAGGTCAAGGGCAGCTCCACTGTGATCAAGGTGGGCACCAAAGTGCGGGGCATCCGGCTGATGGACGGGGTGGGGGACCACGACATCGACTGCAAAGTGGATGGTGTGGGTCCCATGCAGCTCAAATCCTCTGTCGTGAAGAAGGCCTAGCCGGAGCTGCCATGGAGAAGCAGTTGGTGGATGTTGCGGTGATTGGTGCGGGGCAGGCCGGGCTCTCGGCCGCCTACCACCTGCAACGGCGGGGCCTCACGCCCGCCGGCGCCGGTGCCGGTGGTGCCGCCACGTACGCCGTGTTCGACGCCGAGGACGGCCCGGGAGGTGCCTGGCGGCACCGCTGGAAGAGCCTGCTGATGGCCACGGTCAACGGCATCAGCGATCTTCCCGGCATCGCCAAGCCTGACGTGAACCCGGCGGAACCCAGCTCCGAGTTCCTGGAGCGATATTTTGCCGGCTACGAACGCGACCTCGGGCTCGCCATCAGGCGGCCTGTCAAAGTCACGGCGGTCAGCCGGGAGGACGCCGATCCCAGCGGCCGGCTGGGCATCACCACGTCCGACGGCGGATGGTCCGCGAGGGCGGTGATCAACGCCACCGGCACGTGGACCCGGCCGTTCTGGCCCATCTACCCGGGGCAGGCCACCTTCCGTGGCAGGCAGCTGCACGTCGCTGATTACGTCGCCGCGGAGGAGTTCCGCGGCAGGCACGTCATCGTGGTCGGAGGAGGAATTTCCGCCGTCGGACTCCTGGACGAAATCTCACAGGTGACCACCACCAGCTGGTTCACCCGCAGGGAACCCGAATGGAGGGACGCCGGGTTCGACGCCCAGGCCGGCCACAACGCCGTTGCACTCGTGGAAGAGCGTGTGCGCCAGGGCCTGCCGCCGCAGAGCGTGGTGGCCGCCACCGGCTTGATTTGGACGCCCGCGCTGCGGGCCGCGGCAGGGAGGGGAGCGCTGGACCGCCGTCCCATGTTCACGGCCATTGAGTCCGACGGCGTCCGGCTGGCGGATGGCACGTTGCTGGCTGCCGACGTCATTTTGTGGGCCACCGGGTTCCGCGCCGAGCTGGAACACCTCGCCCCGCTGCACCTCCGCGGGCCGGGCGGGGGCATCGCCATGGACGGCACGCAGGTGGCCGCGGAACCGCGCGTACATCTGGTGGGCTACGGGCCGTCGTCGTCCACCATCGGCGCGAACCGGGCAGGCCGGGCTGCCGTGGCGGCCATCCTGAAACTGCCGGGCATAGAACCCCCAACATCCCCCGGACTATCCAATTCCCCAGCATCATCGAACAAAAAGGCGGCACCGGCCAGTGGCACAGAACAGTCTTGAGGACGTCTTCGGGGCGCTCCGGCGGCACCCCGACGTTGAGGCGCCCAACCTGCAGGCGTGGGACGCCACGGACAGGCTTCTCCTGGAGGCGGCGGCGGACCACGTGCATGCGGACACCAGCGTGGCCGTCATCGGGGACCGCTACGGAGCCCTCACCCTGGGCGCCCTGGCCACCCTCGGAATCAATACGGTGCGCGTCCACCAGGACCTCATCACGGGTGAGCGTGCCCTGCGGAACAACGCCGCCGCCCTCGGCCTGGACACCACCCACCCCGACGCCGGAACGCGGCCCGGATTCGAGCAGCTGCCCCTGGGCGAGGACCTGCTGGCTGGTGCAGGCATCGTCCTGCTCCAGCTTCCCAAGACGCTGGCCGAACTCGACCACATCGCCGGCGCCGTGGCACGGCACGCCGCTCCCGGGGCGGTGCTGCTGGCCGGCGGTCGGGTCAAGCACATGTCGCTGGGCATGAACACCGTGCTTGAACGGCATTTCGCCACTGTCCAGCCGCAGCTTGCCCGGCAGAAGTCCCGCGTCATCACGGCCGCGGACGCCAGGGAAGCGCCAGGGCCCGAACCGGTTCCTGCCGTGGCGCACCTGGCCGAGCTCAACCTGGACGTTGCGGCGCACGGAGCCGTTTTCGCGGGAGCGAAACTGGACATCGGCACGAGGTTCCTGCTGACGTTCCTGACCGGGATGCCCGCCGCCCGGCACGCCGTGGACCTCGGCTGCGGCACCGGGATCCTGGCCGCCATGTACGCCCGGCAGAACCCCGGATCCCTGGTCACGGCCACAGACCAGTCAGCCGCCGCCGTCGCGTCCGCCCAGGCCACGGCAACAGCCAACGGCCTCGCGGACCGGGTGAGTGTCCTGCAGGACGACGCGATGAGCACCCTTCCCGACGGCAGCGCGGACCTTATCCTGCTGAATCCGCCCTTCCACCTTGGCGCTGCTGTCCACGCCGGCGCCGGAATCAAGATGTTTGAAGCGGCAGGCAGGGTCCTCGCGGCGGGCGGCCAACTCTGGACCGTGTTCAACCGGCACTTGAATTACCTGCCCGCACTGGAACGCCTCGTGGGCCCCACCACCGTCAAAGGCCAAAACCCCAAGTTCACCGTTGCCGTCTCGACGAAGCGGCGTGCGGGGTAGGCATGGCCGCGCCGCACCCCTGCCTCCGCATGTGGGCGGATGACAAGGGGTAACGTACGATTCAGACATCATTTAGTGGCCGAAAACGTTTAGGGGAATCCGTGTCCGAGATCCGGCAGCCATCGCCCAGGCGCGGCACCAACCTGCCGCGGATGGGGGACTTCAACCTCACTGTCATCCTTGATGCCATCCGCAGGTCCTCCGGTGGCCTGAGCAGGGTTGAACTCGCCCAGATCGTGGGACTCTCCCCGCAGACAATTTCCAACATCTCCCGCCGCCTGCTGGACCAGCACCTGATCGTGGAAGCCGGCAAGGAAGGCAGCGGACCGGGCAAGCCGCGAACCATCCTCCGGCTGAACCCCTCGGGCATGTACGCCATCGGCGTCCATCTGGACCCCGCCGTCACAACCTGCGTGGTGCTGGACCTGGTGGGCGCGGTAGTGCAGCACTCCCGGATCAAGACTCCGGGCGGGAATGACCCCGCGGCCGTGATTGCAACCATAGCCGCCGAGATCGAGCAACTGGTCGCCGATTCCGGCGTGGACACCGCCAAGATCGCCGGCGTGGGCGTGGCCGCCCCGGGCCCGATCGACCTGGACAACGGCACAGTGGTTGATCCGCCGCTGCTGCCCGGCTGGGACCGGGTTGAACTCCGCAACGCCCTCACCGAGGCCACCGGCTACTCGGTCCTCGTGGACAAGGACGTCACCAGCGCCGCCGTCGCCGAAACGTGGGCCGGCGGCCCCAGCGGCGCCGGCAGCTTCATTTTTATGTATATGGGAACCGGCATCGGCTGCGGCATCGTGCTCAACGACGAGGTGGTCCGCGGCACGTCAGGCAACGCCGGCGAAATCGGGCACATCGTGGTGGACCCCGGCGGCCCCCTATGCGACTGCGGCCTGCACGGCTGCGTTAAATCGTCGGCTATCCCGCAGGTGCTGGTGGCCGAAGCCGAAGCCGCCGGCATCCTTGACGGCTCCCGCCCAGACAACAGCGGGGCGGTTGTCCAACAGAGCTTCTCCAGGCTCTGCGACCTCGCGGATGAGGGGAACGAGCAGGCGCTCGCCATCATCGACAAGTCGGCGGTGCTCGTGGCCCGGGCCGTTTCGGTCGTGACAAACACGCTGGACGTGGAGCGCGTTGTCTTCGGCGGACCCTACTGGAGCCGGCTGTCCGAGCGGTACCTGGAGAAAATTCCGGCGCTCCTGGACGCCAACAGTGCTGCCCGGCTCATCCACACCGTCGAAGTAGTGGGGACCGGCGTAGGGGAGGACGTGGGCGCCGTCGGTGCCGCATGCCTGGTCCTGGAACATACCCTGGCACCCCGGGCGCAGCGGCTCCTGCTGGAGAGCTGAACCCGCGGCGCCTTGCCCGCGGCAAGGTGCCCATCTAGCATTTGGATATCGCCGCGGCTGGGGGCCCGCAGACAAAAGGGACTGCAGCCATTTACTGAATGGAGCACCATGCGTCCCCGGGCCCTGAGCGTTACCTCCCTGATCGCCGCCGCAGCCCTGGCGCTGTGTGCCTGTTCCCCGGCGGCACCCGCCGACCAGGCCAAGACCCTGAAAGTGGTCTACCAGAAGACCGATTCGTTCGCGGCCCTGGATGACCTGTTCAAGTCTGCGAAGGCCGAATTCGAGGCCGCCAACAAAGGCGTCACCGTCGAGCTGCAACCCATCCAGGCGAACGACGACGACTACGGAACCAAGCTGGCCCTTGCGCTCCGGTCACAATCCACCGCTCCCGACGTCTTTTACGAGGACACCTTCAAGGTCCGCTCCGACGTCGACGCCGGCTTCCTCCTGAAACTGGACGACCACCTCAAAGACTGGAAGGACTGGGACACTTTCGACGACGCCGCCAAGGCTGCGGGGCTGGGGGACGACGGCGGCACATACGCGGTTCCGCTGGGCACCGACACACGCGCCATCTGGTACAACAAAAAAGTCCTCGCCGCCGCAGGCGTCAGCCTCCCGTGGGAGCCCAGGACCTGGCAGGACATCCTGGACACCGCCAGGAAAATCAAGGCCAGCGACCCCACGGTGGTGCCGTTCAACATGTATGCGGGCAAGGCCAGCGGCGAAGGTACCGTGATGCAGAGCTTCTATGAGCTGCTGTACGGAACCGGCGATGAACTGTACGACGCCGACGCCAAGAAGTGGGTGGTTGGCTCGGACGGGTTCACGGATTCGCTGGCATTCCTCAAGACCCTTTACGACGAGCAGCTCGCCGTCTCCCCGGCCGAGGCCCTTGACGCGAACGTGTGGAAGAAGGTGTTCGGGGAATGGCTCCCGCAGGCCAAGATGGGCGCCGCCGTGGAAGGTTCCTACGCGCCGTCGTTCTGGCAGAAGGGCGGCAGCTACGAATGGCCGGAATACGGCACGGACATGGGAGTGGCCGCGTTCCCCACGAAGGACGGCCAGGCACCCGGCGGGGTCAGCATGTCCGGGGGATGGACCCTGGCGGTGGGCGCCGGCACGAAGGACCCGGAGCTGGCCTTCAAATTCCTCGGTACCGCGCTCAACCAGAAGAACTCGCTGACGTTCAACATCGGCAGTTCCCAGATCGCGGTCCGGGAGGATGTCGCATCCGACGCCGGCTACCAGGCGGCAAACCCGTTCGTGAAGGACGTCTCCGAACTTGTCTCCGTGACGCATTACCGGCCGGCAACCGCCGACTACCCGCGGATCTCGGCCGCCGTGCAGGAAGCGACGGAAGCAGTGATCACCGGCGCGAAGTCGCCGGAACAGGCAGCCACGGACTACGACGCCGCGGTGGCAGGCATTGTGGGCGGCGACAAGACCGTCCGGAAGTAGGCTGTGCCGGAACTTCCCCGCAGCCGTCCGCCGGCCAGGCCGCGGACGCAGGCCGCGTTCAGGCGCTGGGCACGCCTTCTGCCGGCGGTCCCTGCAGTCCTGCTCCTTCTGGTGTTCCTGGCCGGCCCCGTGCTGTGGGCGTTCCACGCCTCCTTCACCAACGCCGCGCTGACCGGACGCAACGCGCGCAGCCCCGGCTGGGTGGGGCTGGAGAACTACCAGCGGCTGTTCACCGACCCGGTCCTGCCGCTCTCGCTGGGCCTCACGGTCCTCTTCGTCGGCGGGTCCGCCATTCTTGGGCAGAACCTGCTCGGACTCACCATCGCGGTGCTGATGCGGCAGGCACGCAGGCCTGTTGCCGCCGTCGTCGGAACTGCCGTGGTGGCTGCCTGGGTGCTCCCCGAGATTGTGGCGGCGTTCGCCGCCTATGCGTACTTCAGCCGGGACGGGACGCTGAACCAGCTGCTCGGCGGGCTGGGCCTCGGCCAGCCGGACTGGCTGTACGCGTTTCCGATGGTGGCGATCATGCTGGCCAACGTCTGGCGCGGCACCGCTTTTTCCATGCTGGTGTACCGCGCCGCCCTCGACGACGTCCCCGCCGACGTGACGGAGGCCGCGCTGATGGACGGGGCCGGCGCGTGGCAGCGCCTGGCGTTCATCACGCTCCCCATGATCCGCGGCAGCATCGCCACCAACCTGATGCTCATCACGCTGCAGACCCTTGCTGTCTTTACGCTCGTCTGGGTCATGACCGCCGGCGGACCGTCGAACACCAGCACCACGCTGCCCGTGCTGGCTTACGTCGAGGCCTTCAAATTCGGCGACATCGGCTACGGAACCGCTGTTGCGTCCGTGCTGATCCTCATCGGGGCGGCTTTCGGCGCGGCCTACGTCCGCCTTCTGCGCGAAGGCAAACCATGACGACGGCGGCACCCGCCTCCCCGCGGACGCGGCACCTAGGGCAGTCCCGCGGCCGGCGGCGTGCCCGGCTTCCGGCCGACGCCGCCCTGCTGCTGATCGGGGCATGCTTTGTCCTGCCGCTGCTGTGGCTGGTGTTTGCGTCCCTTGATGCCGGAGCGGGGCACCAGACGCGGGTGCCCGGCGAGGTGTCGCTGGACAACTTTGCCGCCGTGATGACGCCCGGCCTGCTGTTCCAGCCGCTGTGGAACAGCCTGGTTCTCTCCGCGGGAACGGCTGCCGTCAACCTCGTGGTGGCAGTTCTGGCGGCGTACCCGCTGTCCCGGTACCGGTCCAGGTTCAACGGGCCGTTCCTGTACACGGTCCTGTTCGGCACGTGCCTGCCCATCACCGCCATCATGGTGCCGGTGTACGGGCTCTTCGTCCAGCTTGAACTGCTGGACTCCATGCCGGCGACGGTTTTCTTTATGGCCACCACCACGCTCCCGATGGCCATCTGGATGACCAAAAACTTTATGGACGCGGTGCCTGTCTCCCTCGAGGAGGCGGCGTGGGTGGATGGCGCCTCAGCGATGGCCGCCCTGCGCACCATCGTCCTGCCCCTGATGCGCCACGGGCTGGGCGTGGTCTTCATCTTTGTCTTCATCCAGGCGTGGGGAAACTTCTTTGTCCCGTTTGTCCTGTTGCTGTCGGAGGCGAGGCAGCCCGCGGCGGTTTCCATCTTCAGCTTCTTCGGACAGCACGGCGCCGTGGCGTACGGCCAGCTGGCCGCGTTCTCGATCCTCTATTCAGTTCCGGTCCTGGTCCTGTACGTCATGGTGGCGCGGGGCGCCGGCAGTTCCTTCGCGTTGTCAGGCGCCATGAAGGGCTGACCGTACCGGAAGCTGGTCAGTCGATGTCCTCGACCACCACGCCAAACGGGATGCTGTCGTCGAGGTGTGCCTGGTGGCCGGTGGGACCTACGTTGTAGGTGACCCGGACGCCGTGCAGCTGGTCCGCAGCGGACTGCTGCAGCACAGGTTTGACGGCAAGGACGAAGCTCTCGCTTTTGTCGGCGAGGAACTGCTTGTAACTGGCTGGAAGCTCGCTCATTGCAACAGGATAGACCTGCTGTGCCATCCATGGGGAGGGGTCCCCATTGCACCGGTTGCCGCGGTTGGCTTGGATAGGATGGCGGGCGGAGGGCAGCCAGCAGGCAAATTGCCGTCCGTACCGGCCATCAGGGGGAACACCAGTGCTTCAGACCACTACATCCGCGCGAATCGAACCTGCGGAACTGGCCCGCGCGCAGCAGGTGGTGGCCAACATCTCCCGCAGCTTCGACGCGAAGGTGGTGGGGCAGGTCCGGTTGCGGGAATCGCTGCTGGTGGGCCTCCTGACCGGGGGTCACGTCCTGCTGGAGAGCGTCCCCGGCCTGGCCAAGACCACCGCCGCGCAGACGGTGGCTGAAGCCGTCAGCGCCGAGTTCCGCCGGATCCAGTGCACGCCGGACCTGCTGCCCAGCGACATCGTGGGCACGCAGATCTACGACGCAGCCAAGGGCACCTTCGTCACCCAGCTGGGGCCGGTCCACGCCAACATCGTCCTGCTCGACGAAATCAACCGCTCCAGCGCCAAGACCCAGAGCGCCATGCTGGAGGCCATGCAGGAGCGGCAGACGTCCATCGGCGGAGTGGAATACAAGCTCCCGTCGCCGTTCCTGGTCCTCGCGACGCAGAACCCGATCGAGCAGGAAGGCACCTACCAGCTGCCCGAAGCCCAAATGGACAGGTTCATGCTCAAGGACGTCCTTGACTATCCCTCACCGGCGGAAGAAGCGGAGATCATCCGCCGCATCGACGCCGGGATTTTCACCCCGGAGCAGATTCCGGCGGCCGCCGCATCACTGGACGCCGTGGTGGGCGTCCAGGAGCTGGTGAAGCGCATCTATATCGATCCGGCCATCATCAATTACATCGTGGGCCTGGTGTTCGTGACCCGGAACGCGGGGCAGTACATTGACCGGCGGCTGGCCGGCTTCATCGAATTCGGCGCCAGCCCCCGTGCCAGCATCGCCTTCAGCCAGGCAGCGCGGGCGGTGGCGCTCATCAATGGCCGGGACCACGTGATCCCCGAGGACGTGAAGTCGCTCGCGCACCGCGTGCTGCGGCACCGGCTGATCCTGAACTTCGAGGCCGTGGCCGAACAGGTGCCGGTGGAGACCGTCATCGATGCCATCGTGGCGTCCGTCCAGACACCCTGAGCCCGTAGTGACCAGTCTCCTCCAACGCGTCAAGTCGAAGATGTCCATCTTCGCCCACCGGAAAGCCCGGGGCATCCTCGACGGCGAGTACGGATCAGTGTTCCGCGGCCGCAGCCTCGACTTTGACGACCTCCGGGCGTACGTACCGGGCGACGAGGTCCGGGACATCGACTGGAAGGCCTCCGCCCGCCACGGCTCCCCGCTCATCAAGCGGTACGTCGCGGTCCGCCGGCAGACCCTCATGCTGGTTGCCGATACTGGCCGGAACATGGCCGCCGAGTCCCGTGACGGCGAAACCAAGAAGGATATCGCCGTGATGGCCCTCGGCGTGATGGGGTACCTGGCACACCGGCACGGAGACGTGGTGGGACTGGTGTGCGGTGATGCCCATGGCTGCCGCACCCTCCCGGCCAAGGCGGGCGAGGCCCACCTGGAACTGCTGCTGCAGGAGGTTGACTCAAGGACAAGCCTGGACAGCGGGGCCAGCCGGGTTGAGGAGCAGCTCCAGCACGTGGCACGCACAGTCAAGGGACGGAAGCTGCTTTTTGTGGTCACGGACGAAATCGCCGCAGAACCGGGCCTGGAGCAGCTCCTGCGCCGGCTGCGGGCGCAGCACGAGATCCTCTGGCTCACCATCCGGGACGCCGAACTCTCCGGCGCTACCCCCTCCGGGGATGCCTTCAGCGTGGCGGACTCCGCGCCGCTGCTCAGCCGGATCGCGGAGTCGCCTGCCGTGGCAGCGGCCTACGCAACGGCCACGGCGGAACGGGACACAGGCCGGCATGCCATGCTGCGCAGGGTGGGGATCTCCGAAGGCCACGTGGCCAACAGCCACGACGTCATGACCGAACTGTTCGCCCTGCTGGAACGGCACCGGCGTGCAGGATAACGCCGGGTTCTACGGGCCGCTCCAATACAGCCAGCTGTGGCTGTGGACAGGCGCCGGGCTGCTGGCCCTCGTCCTGGGCTGGTACCTCTTTGTATTCCTCAGCACCCGCCCACGCGCGGTGCCGGCAGCCATTCCGCGGTTCACGCCGCCGTCGGACATCCAGAGCCTCAAGGAGGCATACCTGCTGCGGATCGACGCGGTGGAAGCCGACGCCGCGGCCGGGCGCATGACCTCCCGCGCGTCCCACCAGGAGCTGAGCCTGCTGGTCCGGAAATTCGCCCGCGACGTCACCGGCGTCGACGCGCCCAGGATGACCTTCGCCGAGCTGGACAGCCACCCGCTGCCGGCC
Organism: Arthrobacter sp. BE255; assembly: GCF_031457335.1. Taxonomy (NCBI): domain Bacteria; kingdom Bacillati; phylum Actinomycetota; class Actinomycetes; order Micrococcales; family Micrococcaceae; genus Arthrobacter; species Arthrobacter sp. BE255. The sequence continues at coordinate 95,616 of NZ_JAVDWK010000003.1, forward strand.
GCGGCCAACGCTGTGGGCCGGCTCTACCCCGGAGAGTTCGGCGCGGAACCGCTGCCGCCGTTGGCCCGGTCCGCCGAAACGGCGCGGCAGGCGGTGCGCTCATGGAACTGATGTACTGGTGGCTGCTCCCCGTCGCCGCGGCCGCGGCGGCGGGTGCCGGCTGGCTCGTGTTCCGCAGGGGCGCCCGGGGGAACGCACGACGGCGGCCGGTGGCCAACGCGGACCGCCTCACCTCCCTGCCCGAATACCAGGCCGCTGTCCGCAGGTACCGCCGCTGGCTTGGCGTCGCGGCGCTCGCGGCCGTCACCCTGTTGACCTCGGCGGTGATCGCTGCCGCCCGGCCAGTGGACCTGGCCACCATCCGGCCCGAGCAGCACAACCGGGACATCGTCCTGTGCCTGGACGCGTCCGGGTCCATGAGCGGCGCCGACGCCGCAGTAGTGGACGTCTTCTCCAAACTGGCCGCCGACTTCGACGGTGAGCGGATCGGGCTCACCATCTTCGACAGCAGCGCGGTTCAGGTCTTTCCCCTGACCGATGACTACAGCTATGTCCAGGAGCAGCTGAAAATGGCCACGGATGTCTTCAACGGGGAACCCGGCACGTCGGGCTTCCTGGACGGCACCTGGAACGGCCGCGGCTCGTCCCTGATCGGCGACGGGCTGGCCAGCTGCGTGGAGAGCTTCCCCGCCAAAGACGGCACGCCCCGGGATGGCACGGCGGCGCAGGACGGGGCACCGCGCTCGCGGTCGGTGGTGCTGGCAACGGACAACTTCCTGTCCGGCGATCCGATCTTCACCCTGGAGCAGGCGGGAGCCCTGGCCCAGGAACGGGACGTCCGCGTCTACGCCCTGAACCCGGGCGACTTTGATTACGGCACCGCTTCCGGACAGCCGGGTGCCCTGCTCAGGGCCGCGGCGGAAGCCACCGGCGGTGCCTACTATCCGCTGGGCAGCCCCGACGCCGTGGCGGGCATCGTCCGGGACGTCCAGGCAACAGAGGCAGCCGGCATCCAGGGCGCACCCCGTGCCGTGGTCACGGACCGGCCGGACGTTCCACTGACAGCGGCCCTGCTGTCCGGCCTGGTGCTGGCCGGCGCGACCTGGCGGCTGCGGCCATGACGCTTCAACCCGTCCTGCCGGCGTGGATCATGCTGCCGCTGGTGGCCGCCGTCGTGCTGTTTCTCGGTTGGCAGTTCATCAATGCACGCTGGGGAAGCTCCCGTCTGGAGCCAGGTTTCCGCCGCGACTGGCTGCTCCGCGGCCTCCTTGTGCTGCTCGTTCTCGGGGCGGCGCTTCGGCCGGGAATCCCGGGCGGAAGCGCCGAGGCGGCGACGGCGGACATGAACGTCTTCTTCGTCGTGGACACCACCAGCAGCATCGCCGCCGAGGACTACGGTGACTCCCGGCCGCGGCTGGAGGGTGCACGCGCGGACATCATGGCCATCGCCGAAGAACTGGCCGGCGCGCGCTTCTCGCTGATCACCTTTGACACCAATGCCGTCGTCCGCATGCCGCTGACCACCGACACATCGGCGCTGGACACCCTGGTCACGGTGCTGGAACCCCAGGTGGCAGCCTACTCCAAGGGAAGCAGCGTCACCGTGGCGGCCAAGGTCCTGGACGAGCGGCTCCGGGCGGCACGCGAGACCCACCCGGAGCGGCCCCGGATCGTTTTCTATCTCGGAGACGGGGAGCAGACCAGCGGAAAAGCCCCGGCACCGATGCGGCTGGACGCGGGCCTGGTCACCGGGGGAGCAGTGCTGGGCTACGGGACAGCCGAAGGGGGACGGATAAAGGAAAACACCGGGCCCGGCCCCGACGAAGACGCCGGCTACATCCCGGACCGCAGCGGCGGCGCCGGACGGGACGCCCTCTCCCTCATCGACGAAGGCCAGCTCCGGAAGATCGCCAATGACCTCGGTGTGCCTTACGTGCACCGCTCGGCCGGTGACGCTGCGGCGCCGATGCTGCAGAAATCCGACCCCGGCTCCCTGCAGCGCGGGGAAGGGGACGGCAGCCTCGAAGGACGGACGGAACTGTATTGGATCCTCGCGGCCGGGGCGTTCGCGCTGGCCCTGCGGGAAGCGGTGCTCGTGCTGCGGCATTTGCGGGAACTCCGGCCGCTGAGTCATACCGGGCCGGCAAGTCCGCGGTCCGGCCGCGACCGCCAGCATGCACAGGGAGCTTCGAAATGAATCCTGATCGTTTACCGCAGCCGGCGGCATTACGCCGGCGACGGCGGCTCCTCCTGCTCTGGTCAGGGCTGCCCGTGCTGTTGGTCCTCTGCCTGTCCGCCAAGCTGCTCAGTCTCAGTGTCCTCACGGGCCAGGCCGCCGCAGGCTTCGAAGCCCGGGACGCCGACACGGTGGGTACTGCCGCAGCGGGGCTGCGGGCTGCCAATGTCGTCGAACCGCACAAGGCACCTTTCGCTGAGGGCGACGCGCGGGTCCTGGCAGGCGACTTCGAGGCAGCGAGGCGGCTCTTCGAGGAGGCTCTTTCGCTCGGCGGACGGGACGATGAGTGCGTCATCCGCGTCAATCTCGTGCTCAGCATCGAACAGCTTGGTGATGCCCGGCTGGCGGCGAAGGACGCGACGGCGGCGGGAAAGCTGTTCGCGGAAGGGCTGGCCGTGGTGGACGGGGCGCCCGAAGGCTGCCTGGCCGCCTCCGGCCAGCCTGCGGCACCGGACGCCGCCCGGGACGCGGGGGAGAAGCTGGAACAGGCCGAAGCCCGCCTCCGGCAGAAATCCGGGGACGCCAAGGCCGGCAACAGCGAAGGGCAACAGCCTGATGGAAGCACTGCGGAGTCACCGGCCGACGCCGACCCGCAACGGCAGACCCGGCTCGAGCAGCTCAACGACAGCGCCCGGAACTCCCAGCTGGAACGCAACAACGGGCAGGAACGCGACGAATACCTGCGCGACGGCGATTACAGCACGGGACCCGACAAGCCCTGGTAGCCGCCGTGGCAGCGAACAAAATTCTGCACTGCCACGAAATACGGCGTAAAGGTGCGTCTTAATTCGGTGGCCGACTTGAACGCTTCCGGCAGGGCTCCTAGAGTTCTATATAAGTTACCGCGGTAACGTGTCAGCGATCCTCCGTCATGGAGGGTGTGGGTGCCCCCATGTGGGCCTGACATTTGCTCACGGACAACTTCATTCCAGGCGTAGCAGTCGCGGCTGCGTCCTAGTGGAGTTCCTTCCGTGTTCCCCAAACTCAATTCATTGACGGCAGCACTGTCGCAACTTTGTCGAAAGTTGCCGTTAATGGCTCAAAGCCAAGGACGCAAATGTCACCACCAAGCCTTATTGACCACCATCCCAACCTCACAGACGCCGCCCCGGTGGCTCTTTCCTATGAGCTCTTCCCGCCGCGTTCGCCCGCGGCTGCGGAATCCCTCTGGAACACCATCCGTGAGCTTGAGACCACCGACCCCGACTACGTCGCAGTGACCTATGGTGCCAGCGGCTCCAACCGGGACACGGCCCTCGAACTCGTCCACCGGCTGGTCCAGGAAACCACGCTGCGCCCCCTGGCCCACCTGACCTGCGTCGGCAACACACCGCAGGAACTGGCGGAGATCATCGGGGAACTGCTGGACACCGGCGTGCGGGGCATCCTGGCCCTGCGTGGTGACCAGCCCCAGGACGGCGCACAGCCGGCCGCAGGTTCGCTGACCTACGCGCAGGACCTGATCGACCTCATCCGCCGCGTGGAACAGCGGCGTTCAGCCCTGCTGTGCGCCGGGAAGATCGCCGTGGGTGTCGCGGCGTACCCCACCAAGCACCCTGAGTCGCCCAGCGAGGAACACGACATCGAAGTACTGCTGGCCAAGCAGCGCTCCGGCGCGGACTTCGCCATCACCCAGGTCTTCTTCCACTCCGAGCAGTACGCAGACCTGGTCACCCGGGCCCGCCGCGCCGGGGTCACCATCCCGATCATCCCCGGCGTGATGCCGCTCACCAGCCTGCGCCGCGTCACACGGCTTGCGGAGCTGGCCGGCGTCGAGCCGGCCCCGGAACTCCTGGAACGCCTCGCCGCAGCCGACACCGACGGCGAACGGCTCCGGATCGGTGTCCGCGCCACGGTGGACCTCGCCAACGCGGCGCTCGAAGCCGGCGCGCCCGGCATCCACCTGTACACGTTCAACGAACACCAGAGCGCGCTGGAAGTGCTGGACAAACTGGCACTTCCGCGCCACTCACGCTCAGCCAGCCGCCGCAGCGCCATCGCTCGGCGCCAGCTGGCCAGCTGATCCTTAGACATCTGCAAGATCTTCCGAACCGTCTCACCACTTCAAGGAATCTTCCATGACTGAATTTAACGCCCCGTTTCCCGCTGCCTCGATCCTCGGCTACCCGCGTATCGGCCGCCGCCGCGAACTGAAGAAGGCCATTGAGGCCTACTGGGCCGGCAAGATCGACGCCGCAGCCCTTGACGCCGCCGCCAAGGAGATCCAGCTGGGCACCGCCAAGCGCCTGCAGGGCCTGGGGCTGACCGAAGCCGCCGCCGTACCGGGCACCTTCTCCTACTACGACCAGGTCCTCGACGCCGCCGCCCACATTGGTGCCGTGCCGGCCCGCTTCGGCAACCTGCTCAACGCCGAAGGCCAGCTCGGCATCGACGGCTACTTCACCCTGGCCCGCGGCAACAAGGACGAGCAGCCGCTGGAAATGACCAAGTGGTTCGACACCAACTACCACTACCTCGTGCCGGAAATCGGCCCGGAGACCAACTTCGCGCTGACCTCCAACCGCATCGTTGAGGAATTCGAGTACGCCCTCGCCAACGGCGTGGAAACCCGCCCCTACATCGTGGGTCCGGTCACCTTCCTGCTCCTGAGCAAGGCCTCCGACGACGCCCCCGCCGGCTTCAGCCCGCTGTCCCGACTCGAGGACGTCCTGCCGGTCTACGCCGCCCTGCTGGAGAAGCTGGCCGCAGCCGGTGCCAGCTGGGTCCAGCTGGACGAGCCCGCTCTGGTTGTGGACCAGGACACCTCCGCCGAGGAGATCCAGGCCGCCGTCGCCCGCAGCTACGAGGTCCTGTCGGCTGTTGCCGCCCGTCCGCAGCTGTTCGTCTCCACCCCGTACGGTGCGCTGAACGGCCAGCTCGGAACCCTCGCAGCCACCAACATCGACGCCCTGCACGTCGACGTCTTCAAGGGCTCCGTCCCCTCCGCAGCAGCACTGGCCGCCCTGGGCAACAAAACTCTGGTCGCCGGCGTCGTGGACGGCCACAACATCTGGCGGAACGACCTGCAGGCTTCTGCGGACAAGATCGCCGAGCTCAAGAAGTCCGTGGCCAAGCTGGCCATCAGCACCTCCACGTCCACCCAGCACGTCCCGCATGACGTCGAAGAGGAGGTACAGCTGTCTGAGCAGCTCCGCAGCTGGCTGGCCTTCGCCGACCAGAAGGCTGTTGAAGTTGTCACCCTCGCCGGCGTCCTGACCGATGCCGCTGCCGTTCAGCCTGCCATCGACGAGGCCACCCGCATCATCGCCTCCCGCGCCGCTGCCGAAGGCGTCCAGCGCGCCGACGTCCGGGCCCGCACCGCCGCCCTGACCCCGGCCGACTTCAACCGCTCCGAGTACTCGGTCCGTGAAGCCGCCCAGGAAGAGGCACTGCACCTGCCGCCGCTGCCCACCACCACCATCGGCTCCTTCCCGCAGACGTCGGAAATCCGTTCGGCCCGTGCCCGCAACAACAAGGGCGACCTCACCAACGAGCAGTACGAGCAGCTCATGAAGGATGAGATCAAGCGCGTTGTGGAGCTGCAGGAAGAGCTCGGCTACGACGTCCTGGTGCACGGCGAGCCCGAGCGCAACGACATGGTCCAGTACTTCGCCGAGAACCTCGAAGGCTTCGACGTCACGGTCCACGGCTGGGTCCAGTCCTACGGCTCCCGCTGCACCCGTCCGTCCATCCTCTGGGGCGACGTCACCCGCAGCGCCCCCATCACCGTTGAGTGGGCCAAGTACGCACAGTCCCTGACCAACAAGCCGATGAAGGGCATGCTCACCGGCCCGGTCACCATCCTGGCCTGGTCCTTTGTCCGCGACGACCAGCCGCTGGGCGAGACCGCCAACCAGGTTGGCCTGGCACTGCGCGACGAGATCGCCGACCTCGAAGCTGCCGGCATCAAGGTCATCCAGGTGGACGAGCCCGCCCTCCGCGAGCTCCTGCCGCTGCGCAAGGCGGACCAGGCCTCCTACCTGGACTGGTCCGTGAACTCGTTCCGCCTCTCCACCGCAGGTGCTGCAGACGCCACCCAGATCCACACCCACCTGTGCTACTCCGAATTCGGCGCCATCATCGACGCCATCGACGGACTGGACGCCGACGTGACCTCCATCGAGGCCGCACGTTCCCGCATGGAGGTTGTCCACGACCTCGAGTCCCACGGCTTCGGCCGCGGCGTGGGCCCGGGCGTCTACGACATCCACTCGCCGCGCGTCCCGGGCGAGCAGGAAGTCACCGAGCTGCTCAGCACCGCTGTCAAGCACGTCCCGTCCCGCCAGCTCTGGGTCAACCCGGACTGCGGCCTGAAGACCCGCGGCTACGCCGAGACCGAGGAGTCCCTGCGCAACCTGGTCAAGGCCACCAGGACGGTCCGCGCCGGCCTGCTGGAATCCGCCAAGTAACCGAACAGAGCTAAGAGAGCTCGCAGAGACTCAAGGTCCGGTGCGCTCAGCGCACCGGACCTTGAGAAGCGAGCGAACGGGCGGCCCCTCACCAACGTGAGGGGCCGCCGTCGTGCTTTAAGTTGATTTGGTTCAGGATTCCCAGAGGATTTCGTCGTCAACCACGCCGTCCTCATCCGCGGACACCACCAGGACCTCGTCCGTGAAGTGCGAGCCCAGCGTGAAATCGAGGACGAAGTAGCGTTCGGGCTGGCCGGGATAGATGCCGACATGGCCGAGTTTCAGGGCCTTGAGGAACACTGCGTTGGTCAGTTCGCTGCGGTCCTCGACGCCGAAGACCTTCTTGAGGTGTTCATCCTTGAGGGCGTTGCAGTGGAAGCGGAGATACTCCTGCGGGCTGGTGCCCTCCTGCTCCAGTTCTTCGGCGATCATGTCCCGGACCTCGTCAACGAGTTCGGGGAGGTAGCGGAGCCGGTAGTCCACCTTGTGCATGGCCGCTTCGTCAAAATGGTCATGCGCGTTGATGTTCAGGTCGAGTTCCAGAGTGGTACCACCAAGCTCATGTTTGGCGGCGATGTTGTGATCCTCGCCGTGGTTGAGCTCGATTTCTCCAAAGTGCTGGCTCGCTACCCTGTTCATATCTTCAACATAGACCCGTCAAGCGGTCGGTTCCAAGCATTCGGCTCTAATTGCCTGTTGTCCCCAAGCCTGCGAATGTTTCGGCCAGCAGGTCGACGAACAGCTGCACGCGTGCCGTTTTCTTCTCGTTGATCAGGAGCGCGAAAACATTGCGGGCCAGCCTGATCTCCGGAACATCCAGCACCACCACCCCGGCCGGCCGGTGCCGCAGCGCGAGCTCAGGCACCAGTGCGGCGCCCAGTCCGGCGGCCGCCATCTCCAGGCTGGCGTGGAAATCGTCGCTGTAGGCCACGACGCGCGGGTGCAGGTTGCAGCTCGCGAAGAGCCGTTCGATCACCATGGCGTCGGGGGATCCGGGATGGTGCATGATCCACGGCATCTCGGACAAGTGGTCCGCGGCCACCTTGGCGTCGGAGCGGAACCCCCAGCCGGCAGGCAGCACAACGCGGAAGTTGTCGTCCCCGATCCACTGCCGGTTGATGGTGTGCGGCCAGGCGAGCCCGGACTGGCCCACCTGGAAGACCAGCGCCACGTCCAGCTCCCCGCCCGTGCGCAGTCCCTGGATGGTCTGGGACGGTTCGGCCACGGAGACCCGCAGGTCGATTCCCAGGTTCTTCCACGCAGGGTTCTTAAGGATCCGCGGCAGGACGTAGGTGGCCAGGCTGGGAAAGATCCCCAGCCGCAGTTCCTGGCTGGTGCTGTCCTGTGTTTTCGACGCGGCGGCCATCAGCGCCTCGATGTCCGTCAGCACCTTGGCGGCGTGCCGGGTCATCACCACCGCGGCTTCGGTGGGAACCACACTGCGGGCTGAGCGCTCGAAAAGAACCACACCCGTGTCCCGTTCAAGGGCGGACATCTGCTGGGACACCGCTGATGCCGTGTAGCCCAGGCGTGCGGCGGCGGACGCAAACGAGCCGAGCCGCGTCACTTCGAGGAGTGTCTTCAGGTGAACCGGATTTACCAACGCTGTCCTTCAGGTCAGGGCCGGGCGGACCGGGGTGGTCAGGGTCTGGGCGGCCGCTTCATTCTGGCACACGAACAATCACCGCCGGTATGTCGCGCCGGTCCCCGCCCGCCCGCACTGGAGAATCGGGATCAGCAAAGATTCTTGGGAAAGCACTCATCCGGAGGCGCCACGGTGACGAATTGCCCCTAGAAAGTTCGCAAAAAACGCAGAACGAGTCCGAGTAACAGGAGCAGATCAGTGTCAATCCCAGGGAAAAACGCCGGGAGCACGGGCCGCCGCGTGGCGGTCGTCGGCAGCGGCGTGGCCGGACTCACGGCGGCTTATGTCCTCAACCGGCATGACAGCGTCACCCTCTTCGAAGCGGATACCCGGCTGGGCGGCCACGCACATACGCACAGCGTGCCCCAGCAGAACGGCCCTGCCCTGGGGATAGACACCGGCTTCATCGTCCATAACGAACGGACCTATCCCACACTGCTGCGGCTGTTCGCCGAGCTGGGCGTGGAAACGCAGGATTCCGAAATGAGCATGTCCGTCCGCTGTGACGGCTGCGGGCTGGAATACGCCGGGGCGCGCGACGGCGCCCGCGGCATCATCGCGCGCCCGTCGAGCCTGCTGCGTGGACGCTACCTCCGGATGCTGGTCGAAGTCATGCGCTTCTACCGCCGGGCCCGGGCGCTGATCCAGGAGGTGCCGGCGTCGTCCGTTGACCCCAAGGCCGCCGCTCCGGAGCCGACCCTTGGCGAGTTCCTGGAGCGGGAGCGCTTCAGCCCCTACTTCATCTCGCACTTCATGACCCCTGTGGTCAGCGCCGTCTGGTCCTGCGACCCCACCACTGCCCTGTCCTACCCGGCACGGTATCTGTTTACCTTCCTGGGGCACCACGGCATGCTGGGCGTCAAGGGTTCGCCCCCGTGGCGTACGGTCACGGGCGGTTCGGTGAGGTACGTGGAGAAGCTCGCGGCAACATTGACGGACATCCGGCTTGGCACACCGGTGACAGCTGTCCGCCGTCACGCCGGCGGCGTAGAGGTCGGCACAGCGGACGGCGTGGAAAACTTCGACGCCGTGGTGATCGCCACGCACCCGGCACAGGCCCTCGGCTTCCTTGCTGACGCCACCCCGGACGAGAAGGCGGCGCTGGGCGGCATGCCCTACTCCGTCAACCACACCGTCTTCCACCGCGACCCAGCCGTCCTTCCCGCCGCGGCCAACGCCAAGGCGTCCTGGAACTACCGGCTCCCCGGTTGCGACGCCCGTCCGGACAAGGTCCTGGTCAGCTACGACCTCACCCGGCTCCAGCGGCTAGAACCCGCAGACGGACGGCCCTACCTGGTCAGCCTGGGGGAGTCCGAACTCATCGCCGATGACAAGGTCCTGGAACGGATGGTGTACGAACACCCCCAGTACACCCCCGACTCGCTGCACGCACAGCAGCGCATCGCCGCCCTCAGCGACCACCGTGTGGCGTTCGCCGGAGCCTACCTCGGCTGGGGCTTCCACGAGGACGGTGCACTGTCCGGTGTGCGCGCCGCCGCAAGCCTGGGCCGGACCTGGGCTGTGCCCGGTACGGCGGCGGAGCCGGAACTGCTGGCGGCTGTGGAGGGCACATGAGTTCCACTGCAGCCATCTACCGCACCTCGATTTCCCACGTGCGGCAGACCCCGCTCAAGAACGCCTTCACGTACCGCAGCTACAGCTGGTTCGTTGACGTCGACCGGCTGCCGCGCCTGCCGCTGCTGATGCGGCCGCTGGCGGAGTTCCGTGCCGGCGACCATCTGGGAAACCCGTCGGCAACCATCCGCGCCAATGTTGAGCGGTTCCTGCGGACACGGGGAATGGAGCCCGACGGCGGGGCCATCCGGATGCTGGCCAGCGCCCGGGTCTTCGGCCATGTCTTCAACCCCCTCACGCTGTTCTGGTGCTACCGGCAGTCCGGGGACCTGCAGTGTGTAGTCGCCGAAGTCCACAACACTTACGGCGAACGCCACTGCTACCTCCTGGAAACCGATCTGTCCGGGCGCGCCAGCGTTCCCAAGGCCTTCTATGTTTCACCGTTCAACGACCTTGACGGGCAGTACCGGATGAAGCTGCCCGCACCGGATGAGCGGCTGGCTGTGTCGATCGTGCTGGAGCGGGACGGACACCGGCCGTTCATCGCCACCATGGATGGTGAACGGCATCCGGCCACCATCAGGAACATCCTCGCAGCGGCAGTGGCCGTCCCGGCCGCGCCGCTGCTGGTATCCGCCCTGATCAGAATCCAGGGCGTTAAACTCTGGGCAAAACGCCTGCCCGTCGTCAAAAAGCCACATCACCCCTCACAGGAGGCAGTCCAATGACAATGACCGATGAGAACGGAACAGCTGCAGCCGCGGAGGTTGCCACTGCGAAGCCAGGCACCCGGCACCCGGTGACGGACTGGAACGGTGCCGGGGTACCGGCAGCGCCTGCCACGATCGATCCTGACGTCTGGCCCGGTGTTGCCCACGCGCCGTCGGGCACCAAGGCGCTGGTGGCGGGCAAGGCCGCGGGACTGCTGTTCAAGGCGGCCGTCCGCCGGCTGCCCCTGCGGGTGTCCTACCCGGACGGTTCGGTCCTTGGCACCGGCGGCCCGGAAGCACCCGTCATGACCATGGTCAGGCCCGACGCATTCGAGGCGCGGATCGGGGACAACGGACTGATCGGCCTGGGGGAGTCGTTTATGGCCGGGGACTGGGAGGCCTCTGATCTTGCATGTGTGCTGGAGGTTTTCGCGGCGTCCGTGGACACGCTGATCCCCACACCTTTGCAGAAGCTCCGGACCCTGTACCTGCCACGGACGCCGCGGCAGGAGCGCAACGACGAACAGAACACCCGCAGCAACATCTCGCGGCACTACGACCTCTCCAACGAGCTGTTCTCGAACTTCCTGGACGGCACCATGAGCTACTCGTCGGCGCTGTTCCCGGCGGATGCCGGGGCCCTGACGTCCGTGCCGTGGGAGTCCCTGGCGGAAGCACAGCGGGCCAAGATCGACAGGCTGCTGGACAAGGCCGGCGTGGCCGACGGAACGCGTGTGCTGGAAATCGGCACGGGTTGGGGCGAGTTGGCCCTGCGGGCTGCGGCGCGCGGCGCCACCGTGTACAGCGTCACCCTTTCCAGCGAGCAGCAGGCCCTGGCCCAGGAGCGGATCGCTGCCGCAGGCTACGCGGACCGGGTGACGGTGGCACTGCAGGACTACCGGGCCGTGGAGGGGGAATTCGACGCCGTTGTGTCCGTTGAGATGGTCGAGGCCGTGGGCTACGAGTACTGGCCGATCTACTTCCAGACGATCGACCGTGTCCTTGCCCCCGGCGGCAAGGTGGCCATCCAGGCCATCACCATGCCGCACGGGCGCATGCTTGCAACCCGGAACGCCTACACCTGGGTCCACAAGTACATCTTCCCGGGCGGGTTCCTGCCGTCGGTACGCGCCATTGAGGGCGTGACGCAGCAGCACACCACGCTCCGTGTCCGGGAACGCATGGGCATGGGCGATCACTACGCGGCAACCCTGCGGCTCTGGGAGGAGCGGTTTATTGCCCGGTCGCCTGAAGTGGGCGAGCTGGGATTTGACGCGGTGTTCCAGCGGATGTGGCTCTTCTACCTGTGCTACTCGCGGGCAGGCTTCCAGTCGGGCTACCTGGACGTGCAGCAGATTGTGCTGGACCGCCGGGAGGCGCAACTCTAGTTTTTGGGTCATCGCGCGGACGCTGCCCAATTGTCCGTGGGATTGATCACCTTGAGGGGTTCCGAAGGTCACTTCGGGACCCCTTTTTGTGTGCCGGACACAACATATGGGGTCCCCGGCACCAGGCGCGACACGCCGTCCACGGAGCGACACGCTGACGGTTAATTGTGGCTAAGTACTCCACAGGGTGTGGATTTCGTCCCTGAAATCAGCGGATTTCCGGACATTTTGCGGGGGCTTGCCTGTGGATTAAAAGTGCATTAAATGACATACTTGTAATACATCATCTTGGGGTTCCAGAGAGCCCTCTGCACTACATGTAGTATCTACATACAGCTTGAGCGGGACACCAGCGCAGGACATCAAACTGTAGACGGGCCGCGGAAGCGGCATGCAGGCCAGGGCAGTAACGGACATGGATTCCAGTTCGGAACGGCCCGCCTATGAAGAGCGATATTTCGACAAAGGGGACAGGGACCATGACCGTTACGGTTTACACAAAGCCGGCTTGTGTTCAGTGCAACGCAACGTACCGTGCACTGGATAAGAAGGGCATTACCTACCAGAGCGTGGACATCTCCCAGGACGCCGAGGCCCTCGAGCGCCTGAAGGCGCTGGGCTACATGCAGGCTCCTGTTGTGGTCACCGACCAGGACCACTGGTCAGGCTTCCGCCCGGACAAGATCGAGGAACTGGCACTCTCCGCCGTTTCCTCCGTGGCCTAGGGCCTCATTTTTCCTGCCGTCAGGCAACCTTCGATGCAGCTGAGGTGACTCCCGTGGCACTGGCAACAGCCGGGGCTTCCTTCACAGCGAGTGGTGAAACCGACAATCCTGTTGACGCGGCTCAGCGCGCCGGCCGGGATGGCGCCGGTGAGGCCCAGGCGGTTCCGCCGGAGCCGGTCACCACGCAGAGCCAGCTCATCTATTTTTCCTCCACCTCCGAGAACACCAGCCGCTTCGTTGCGAAGCTCGGCCGCGAGCTGGCACGGATCCCGCTTTACCCGAAGGACGCACCCCTTCTCGCCACCAGGCCGTTTGTGCTGGTGCTGCCGACGTACGGCGGCACCGGCGGCGAGGGATCGGTGCCCAAACAGGTCATCCGCTTTCTGAACAACCCGCAGAACAGGAAACTGATCCGCGGCGTCATCGGTGCAGGCAACACAAACTTCGGGGACCACTACTGCATGGCTGCGGACATCATCGCCGCCAAATGCAAGGTCCCCAGGCTTTACCGCTTCGAACTTATGGGCACGCCAGACGACGTTGCCCGCGTCAACAATGGATTGGACACGTTTTGGACACGACTGTCGCAGATACAGAAGTAACCAGGGCCGAAGGCCAGGGCACCCGCGCGGGCGCCGCCGTCGAAAAGCCCGAGATGCCGGCCGCCTACAAGGGGCTGGGCTATCACGAGCTGAACGCGATGCTGAACCTGTACGGCCCCAACGGCGAGATCCAGTTCGAGGCTGACCGCGAGGCCGCGCACCAGTACTTCCTGCAGCACGTGAACAACAACACCGTGTTCTTCCACGACCTGGAAGAGAAGCTCGACTACCTGGTGAAGAACCAGTACTACGAGCGCGAAACCCTCGACCAGTACACGATGAACTTCATCCGCGAACTCTTCAACCGCGCGTACAAGAAGAAGTTCCGCTTCGAAACCTTCCTCGGCGCGTTCAAGTTCTACACCTCCTACACGCTGAAGACGTTCGACGGCAAGCGTTTCCTGGAGCGCTACGAGGACCGCGTCTGCATGGTTGCCCTGCACCTGGCCCGCGGCGACGAGCAGCTCGCCCTGCAGATGGTGGACGAGATCATCGAAGGCCGCTTCCAGCCGGCCACTCCCACGTTCCTGAACGCCGGCAAGCGCCAGCGCGGCGAGCTGGTCTCCTGCTTCCTGCTGCGCATCGAAGACAACATGGAGTCGATCGGCCGGTCCATCAACTCCGCGCTGCAGCTGTCCAAGCGCGGCGGCGGCGTGGCGTTCGCGCTGACCAACATCCGCGAAGTCGGCGCCCCGATCAAGCAGATCGAGAACCAGTCCTCCGGTGTCATCCCCGTGATGAAGCTCCTCGAGGACAGCTTCTCCTACGCCAACCAGCTCGGTGCCCGCCAGGGTGCCGGTGCGGTGTACCTGCACGCACACCACCCGGACATCTACCGTTTCCTGGACACCAAGCGCGAGAACGCGGACGAGAAAATCCGCATCAAGACCCTCTCGCTGGGCGTTGTCATCCCGGACATCACGTTCGAGCTGGCCAAGAAGGACGAGGACATGTACCTGTTCTCGCCGTACGACGTCGAACGCGTCTACGGCATGCCGTTCTCCGACGTCTCGGTCACCGAGAAGTACTACGAGATGGTGGACGATTCCCGGATCAAGAAGACCAAGATCAAGGCGCGCGAGTTCTTCCAGACCCTCGCCGAGATCCAGTTCGAATCTGGCTACCCGTACATCATGTTCGAGGACACCGTGAACCGGGCCAACCCGATCGACGGCAAGATCATCATGTCCAACCTGTGCTCCGAGATCCTCCAGGTCTCCCAGCCCACCACGTACCACGACGACCTGTCCTACGACGAGACCGGCAAGGACATCTCCTGCAACCTGGGCTCGCTGAACATCGCCAAGACCATGGACAGCCCGGACTTCGGCCTGACCATTGAGACGGCCATCCGGTCCCTCTCGGCGGTGTCGGACATGTCCAACATCACCTCGGTGCCGTCCATCGCCCGCGGCAACGACCAGAGCCACGCCATCGGCCTGGGCCAGATGAACCTGCACGGCTACCTGGCGCGCGAGCGGGTCCACTACGGCTCCGAAGAGGGCCTGGACTTCACCAACATCTACTTCTACTCGGTGGTGTTCCACGCGGTCCGCGCCTCCAACCTTCTGGCAATCCAGACCGGGCAGACTTTCGGCGGGTTCGAGAAGTCCAAGTACGCCTCGGGCGAGTTCTTCGACAAGTACACCGAGCAGGAATGGGTGCCGCAGACCGCGAAGGTTGCGGAGCTGTTCAAGAACATCCACATCCCCACGCAGGATGACTGGCGCGAGCTGAAGGCTTCCGTCATGGAGCACGGCATCTACAACCAGAACCTGCAGGCCGTCCCGCCGACGGGCTCGATCTCCTACATCAACAACTCCACCTCCTCGATCCACCCGGTGGCGTCCAAGATCGAGATCCGCAAGGAAGGCAAGCTGGGCCGCGTGTACTACCCGGCGCCGTACCTGACCAACGACAACCTGGAGTACTACCAGGACGCGTACGAGCTCGGCTACGAGAAGGTCATCGACACCTACGCCGCTGCCACCCAGCACGTGGACCAGGGCCTGTCCCTGACGCTGTTCTTCAAGGACACCGCCACTACGCGCGACATCAACCGGGCCCAGATCTACGCCTGGAAGAAGGGCATCAAGACCATCTACTACATCCGTCTCCGCCAGCTCGCGCTGGAAGGGACGGAGGTGGACAACTGCGTCTCTTGCATGCTTTAGTTGACGTTTCAAGTAAATGGAATGACACTTAAAAGCTTGAGGAGCCATGCTCTAACATGACTCCTCAATTCGTCCCGGTAACGAGACGGTTCCAAAGTGATTGCCTTGGACTGTTGAGTTTACAGGAGTTGTCGGTCGTCTGTCGACGATCCTCCTTCCGGGACGTAGATCCCGTGAGGAGGTGAATACAGTGGCTGGTAAGAAGAACCCGCCCAAGTACCGCGATGCCGGAACTGGGCAGTATGTAACACCCAAGTACGCAGATAAGCATCCGAAAACAACGGTGAAGGAATCGAAGTAACGGATGGCCTTGGCTGGACCGGCGTCAATCGAAAGATCGGCGCCGGCCCAGCCTCAGCTAGCCTTCGGGGAAACCCGTAAGGTCGAGGAGAGAGAAAAGACATGACTGAGAAAGTCAAGCTGCTGAGCCACGTCGAGGCCATCAACTGGAACCGCATCCAGGACGACAAGGACGTGGACGTCTGGAACCGCCTGGTCAACAACTTCTGGCTGCCGGAGAAGATCCCGCTGTCCAACGACGTGCAGTCGTGGGCCACACTGACCCCGGACGAGCAGCAGCTCACCATGCGCGTGTTCACCGGTCTGACGCTGCTGGACACCATCCAGGGCACTGTTGGCGCTGTTTCGCTGATCCCGGATGCGCTCACCCCGCATGAGGAAGCCGTCTACACGAACATCGCGTTCATGGAGTCCGTGCATGCCAAGAGCTACTCCTCGATCTTCTCCACGCTGGCCTCCACCAAGGAGATCGACGAGGCATTCCGCTGGTCCACCGAGAATCAGAACCTTCAGAAGAAGGCCCAGATCGTCATGGACTACTACCAAGGCGACGACCCGCTGAAGCGCAAGGTGGCCTCGACGCTGCTGGAGAGCTTCCTGTTCTATTCTGGCTTCTACCTGCCCATGTACTGGTCCTCACGTGCCAAGCTGACGAACACGGCCGACCTGATCCGCCTGATCATCCGCGACGAGGCCGTGCACGGCTACTACATCGGCTACAAGTTCCAGAAGGGCCTGGAAGGTCTCTCCGAGGAGCGGAAGCAGGAGATCAAGGACTACACGTTCGAGCTGCTCTTCGAGCTGTACGAAAACGAAGTGCAGTACACGCACGACCTCTACGACTCCGTCGGACTGGCCGAGGACGTCAAGAAGTTCCTGCACTACAACGCCAACAAGGCCCTGATGAACCTGGGCTACGAGGCCATGTTCCCGGCGTCCGTCACGGACGTGAACCCGGCCATCCTCTCGGCACTGTCCCCGAACGCCGACGAGAACCACGACTTCTTCTCCGGGTCAGGTTCTAGTTACGTGATCGGCAAGGCCGTCAACACCGAAGATGAGGACTGGGACTTCTAGTCTCTCTGTTTTGCGTTGGTTCAGCTCTGCGAAACCAACGCCCATCCACGTAATGCCCGGCGCTTTGAAGACGCTGGGCATTGCTGGTTCTCAGATCCTGTAACGCTGGCCGCGCCATCGGCGAGCGTACTTAGGTCGGCACGACGCCAACTTATCCGTCCAATGCGGGGCGGCGACTGGTTGGCTCGGTCTAACACCGCTCGCCGTCTCGGCTCCGACGTTACCGGCGATGCTCTGATCAGATGCGTGATGCCCTGGAGGAGCGCGACGACATTGCCGCATTCGATATCGCCATGGATGAAGACGGCGACAATATTCCTTGGGCGCACGTTTTGGCCGATCTCGGCTGGGCATGACCAAGTACCGAATTGAGTGACGCCCTGCGGCTATTAGGGCACTGAAACATGCTCATCGAGGGCAAGAAGCTGCGTCGTCCTGAACATGAGTGCACTTGGCCCGTGGCCTACTTCTATGGCACTCCGGCGGCGGCCTCGGCCACCGTCAGGGCCCAGCCGAACGCCGCCACGGCGGACCAGTAGTTTGCCGTGTTGCATTCCGCCTTTGTCTGCTCGGCTTTCCGCATGGCCTCAAACATGGCCGCGGTAGCAGGGAAAGCAACATCGGACATCTCCGGAAAATCGAACTGTAGTTTCGGGTCGACCTCGTAGGCCAGCCAGCGGCGCCGGAGAAGCTCATGCTTTGCAGCAGTGGCGCTGAAGTTGTGGGCGTCAACAAATGACAGTCCGTTCATGCTTCCAGTGGCTAGGCCAGCGGCCTCCTCAGCTGTCCGTACCGCCTCCTGCTGGCGCTGCAGTGCCAGCGCTGTGCCCAGCCCTTTTGGTTCTGTGAGACGGTACTTTAGTACCATGTTGTTTTCGTAGGCCCGGATTTCCTCTGGAACCATGTTGTCGAGTTCCGAAACGTTCTTGGGGACAACATCGGCAGGGCCTCTTCGGCTGGCGATACTACTGTTCGGGACGGGGAACAGGTACTTGCCTCCCAAGACGCCCCCGATCAAGACACCCCAGAATGCCCAGTCTGGTAGGCCTGCTGACTGCGTTGAACCGGCAACAAAAAATGAACTCGAAGTGGTTATGGCCTGGCCTGTGGTGAATGTCAGACGGGAATTTCCAAGGCGCCGCACCCTGCGTTGCTTGGTGAGCTGTCGGTGGTGAAGCGAACGGGCCTTTGCGATCCAATCGCGTGCTCGGTCCACCAATAGCGGCTTTTCAGTCATGATGATTCCTTTTGACAGGACGCGTAGTTGGAAAAACAGTTCTCTCTCAGGAGGAACGGATCGTCGAGGAGGTTCTCCCAACAGTCGCCATCAGCGGCCATGGCACGTTCAGCCGGCCGCGGGCAGGCTACCTCACGTTCGTCAGGCCTTCCAGTAGTGGTTGGGACTCAGCGAGTAGTAGGCGACCCAAATGAGCCCGATGCCGCCGGTGAAAAGTGAGATTAAGGCCCACGCCGTCACACTATGCGGGGTTTGCTGACGGTTGTAGACAACCTCGCGGACCACATTCAGATTCGAGGAGGTCATCGGCCCCATGCTGTGATGAGGCTGCTGCCACTGCTGAGCAGGATAGAGCGGCGGGGCGGTCACTGCGGGAGCACTCTGGAAATGGTCGGTCCACTGTGTTCCGTCAAACCAGCGTTGGCGCCCAAGAGTCGTTTGATCGTCATACCAACCAGCTGGTGGAGTGGTCATTGAGTTCCCGGCCTTTCACGTTTTGCTGGCCCCCATGGCCGCGGTTGTCGCAACATTACGGTATTTCACTGTCCCAGAGGTTTTGAGACACGCGTCTGCACTTTGCTACGCCCGCGCCTCAGCGAACCGCGGCGCCATGGACTCCATTTGTTCCATGGCCAGCTTGATGGCCTCCGGCTGTTTGTCGGGCGGATATCCGTTGAGGACAAGCAGCCGTTTGATCGGATTGTCCGCCCTGCCGCCGGGTCTTCGACTACCCCTCTCTCTGACTATGGCCAAGGCAGTAAAAGCCATCCTCAAGCCCGGCGTGTTTCCGGCGGAGGACTGTACGAACCCCAGTGGGACGGTTTCATTCACTGGATTCTGTCAACGGGCATCTAGCCGAACAGGTTCATCGAAATTTTCTCGGTCCTATGCTGAATCCATGTCTAGTCCCGCATAAGGGATACCCTCAGCGCTTCGCCCACCGATCAACGTCGCGCTGGCTAAAGCCGTCAAAGTACTCCCGTCGGCGAATGCCATGTCCGGTGAAATGTGTTTTGAACCCAAATGGGACGGTTATCTTCACTGCACTCTGTCAACTGGGTAGGTAGCTGAATACAGGTTCATCGACATTTTCTGAGTCTTACGCTGAATCCATGTCTAGTCCCGAATAAGGGATACCGTCGGAGCTTCGCTTCCGGGGCTGCAGGCCGCCGCACCAGAAATTCGGCGGCCGCCTGAACTTCGCAGCCTTACACGTGCTGTGCGTTGCCGGACATGACGCCCGCGGTCTGCCGTTCCGGCAACGCAGGGCGCTCTTGGAGAAACTCGCCACTGTCTGGTCTCCCCAGTGTCCGGATCGTCGAACGCGAAGCTCCGCGTCTCGACCGCCGTCTGGCGGCCACGGCAAGCCGCTGCCGAGGAAGGTCGGCCAAGGCGGCCGAAGAAACGGGCCCCGTGCCCCTGGGTGTCAGCGTGGCATCGTGCTCTCGCGTACGACGAGTGAAGGCCGCAGCAGCACCTGTTCGGGTTTGCTGTCCGGGCTGTTGAGCAGGTCCAGCAGCAGGCGGACGGTGTGCTTCGCGGCGGTTTCCAATGGCTGCGCGATGCTTGTCAGCCCGGGCGTGACGACGCGGGCACCGAGGCTGTCGTCGTAGCCGGTGATGCCGACGTCGCGGCCTGGTTCGAGTCCTCGTTCCTGGCACGCGCGCAGTGCGCCGATTGCAACGGTGTCGCTTGGACAGACGATCCCTGTCGGCGGTGTCTTCCGGTCGAGTAGTTCCCCGGCTGCCCGGCGCGCGGTCTCAACGTCGTCCGGGCCGCGCACAATCATCCCGCGCGTGGGCAGACCGTGCGAGCCCATGGCGCGCTGCCAGCCGGACTCGCGATCCTCGGCCAGGCCGGCCGATTTCTCCCAGCCGAGGTAGGCGATGCGTCGGTGGCCGAGCTCGACCATGTGGTTCACCGCCTGCTCGAGACCGGCAGCCCCATCGACATCCACCCACCAGCAGTCCGACATGGGCAAGCCCCAGGGCCGTCCGAACACGACGAATGGAATCTGGCGCTCGAGCAGGAAAAGCGGGAGTGGCAGGTCGTCGGAGGACGGGCAGGTGATCACGAAGCAGTCGACAGTATTCCGACGGAACGTCTCCTCGATGATCTGGGTCTCTTCCTCGTAGGTCTCGGCCGCGTAAGAGAAGACGCCGTAACCTTCCTTACGCGCGGCCGCCGAGAGCTCATAGAGGTAGCTCGCCATCACACCGCCTACGTCCCGATCCGCAGGGTATAGCCGGAAGCCGAGAGCTTGCGGGGAACGGGACCTGAGTGATCGGGCAGCCTGGTTCGGTCGATAGCCCAGCTCATCGACCGCCTTGAGGACCTTGCGCAAGGTAGTGGGGCTGAGCCTGCCGGGGGAGCTCAGCGCGAAGGAGACTGTCTGCGTCGAGACCCCGACCCGCTCGGCAACCATGGCCATCGTGGGCCGCGATGACCGGGGCTTGCTCCGAGTGCCCTCATCCCGGCCGGAGCCGGCCCCCAAAGATGTTTTAGCGTTAAAATCCATGTTGCCATCTTCCTCCGGACTCTTCGTGACGTCAAAGGAAAGTGTCCAGGCGCCGATCTTGAACCTACGGGCGTGAATTTCTTGACCACAAAGACAAGTCATCTTGGAAGACCGCCCCAATCGAGCCTTGACCAGTGTGGCCTGCGGCACTATCGTGTCTGTTTAACGATAAACATGTTTAACGTTAAACAAGCGATTTGGCCTGGCTGTATTGTCGCAGCGGACAACGCAGCTGGCCTGCCCGCTACCGGCGACCACCCTGCGCCGGCCGCACCAAGTCTGGCTCCGCATTCGACTCCGCCAGCTTGGCACCTCATTGTTCTAGGCTTCGAAAGGAACGACTACGATGTCCAATTCCCTCTTTCCCTCAGATATTGGCCGCCGCAATGTCCTCAAGGCCGGCTTGTTCGCCGGTTTGGGCCTGGCCGCTGCTCCCTCACTGGCAGCCTGCTCCGGCGGTTCCGCCGGCGCTTCCGGCGGAGGGTCCGCCGGCGGCCCCATCAAGTGGGCGGGTTGGGACGGGCCGCCCTCGTCGGAGCGGTTCGTTCAGCTCTCCGAGAATCTGACGACGAAACTGGGGGTGCAGGTCACCTACCAGCAGGTTGTGGGTGACTATCTCTCAAAGCTGCTGTCGCAGCTCTCTGCCGGCGCCGCTCCTGACGCCTTCTACGTCGGCGACATCTATATGTCCAAGCTGATCGAGACCAAGCAGTTGCTCGACCTCACCCCGTACCTGGACAGCGGCAGCGAGGCGGTGAAGCTCGACGACTTCTACGAAGGTCTATACCCGTGGTGCAGGCCTGCCGATGGCAGCCCCGGGCTGTTCGGGCTGCCGACAGACTGCAACCCGGCCGTTTTCTGGTTCAACAAGGATCTCCTGGCCGAGGCAGGTGTCACCACCGACCCGGCTGCCCACTTCGATGCGGGCACGTGGACCCAAGACACACTGACGGACATGTTGGACAAGATCCGCGCCACCAACAAGAAAGGTCTGTTGGTTGGTTCCGGTTGGTTCGACTGGTTCGGGTGGATGAGCACCTTCGGCGGGACGCTCTTCGACGAGTCCGGGAAGGCGGTATTCGACGACGATGCCAAGTCTCAGGAGGCGTTGGCGTGGCTTTTCGAGCAGCTAAAGTCCGGGAACATCAGCTACTCGGGCTCCCTCCCGCAGGGTCAGAGTGGTGACACACTGTTCTACGCTGGCCAGGTTGCGACCTACAGCTCCGCCCGCTACGTCCTGCCGAACCTCAAAAAGCTCAAATTTGGCTATGACATGGCCCCTTTCCCGTCCTTGTCCGGCAAGGACATCATGCCGGTGCCTATCAACACGGCGGCAATGTCGGTCAATATCAATTCCAAGAATCAGGCCAAGGCACTTGAGTTTCTGGGCAACTTCGTGAGTGCTGAAGGCCAGAAGTTCCGCCTTTCCGGTGGCGGCAACGCGGTCCCGTCAATCCGGGGCCTTGACGAGATCGTCACTGAGGACAATCTGCCCTCGCACGGCAAACTGTTCAATGACATCGCGGCAAAAGGCTACGCCGTTCCCAGGGCGATCATCAGCAACCCGACGGTGGCCACCGAGCTCCCAAAGATGGTGGACCAGATGTTCAAGGCTGGCAACGAAACACCAAAGTCGTTCAGCGGCAAGCTGGTCAAGCTGATCAACGGGGATTCTTGATGGCTGTTCTCACAGCCAGTTCCCGGACCCGGCCACGGCTGGGGTCCGGGAACGCAGGCAACCGCCGGCGCCGGCGCCGAAAGGACACCGTGGCTGGATATCTGTTCCTGACGCCGCAGCTGCTGGGGATGGTGGTGTTTATGGTCGGCCCGCTGCTCTTCGCCCTCGTGCTGGCCTTCTACCACTGGGACGGGTTCGGCACTCGCTCCTTCGTCGGCCTGTCCAACTTCGTCGATGTCCTCTCCGACCCTCGCATCCAGCACTCCGCGGTGAACACCGTCTGGTACACGGTGCTGCAGGTGCCGGGACTGATGATTACCGGCCTGTTCTTCGCCGTGCTGATGCAGCGCGCCCCCAAGCTAACCCCTGTGTACCGGGTGGCCTTCTTTGCCCCGGTGATCACCTCCTCGGTCGCGGTGGCGGCGATCTGGCTGTGGCTGTTCAACCCCGACATCAGCCCGGTCAACAGCGCCCTGCGCGACATCGGGCTGCCCGCGCCGAACTGGCTGCAGGACCCCGCGTTCGTGATCCCCTCTTTCGCGATCGTCGGGATCTGGCAAGGCCTGGGCTACCAGCTGGTGATGTTCATGGCCGGCCTGCAGAGCATCGACCGCTCGTGCCTGGAGGCGGCCGAGATCGACGGCTGCTCGGAGTGGCAGAAGCTGCAGCGGATCACCATCCCGCTGTTGTCCCCTACCATCCTGTTCCTGTCGATTACCTCGGTCCTCGGCTCGTTCCAGGTGTTCGACTACATCTATGTCTTCTTCGGCACCACAGCTCCGGACGCAGCCCGCACCATCGTGTATGAAGTCGTCCAGATCGCCTTCCAGGAGTTCAACTTCGGACAGGCCTCGGCTCTCGCTTTCCTCCTGTTCCTGGCCTTGCTGGCGGTCACCGGTCTCCAGCTCACAGCACAAAAGAGATGGGTCCACTACTCCGAATGAGCACCTCCCCAGCCACCACCACCCGCCCTGTCACGACCGCCAAGGGCGGTCCCCGCTCCCGTCGGCCCGTCCATCCCAAACTGCTGCTGCACGCGGTCCTGGTCATCGGCGGGCTAGCCATGGCGCTGCCGTTCGCCTGGATGCTGTTTTCCGCGTTCAAACCCCTGACGGAGATCTTCACGCCGCCGCCCAAGCTCCTCCCCGAGGAATGGAACCTGGACGGCTTCCGCACCGCACTGGGCGGGGCCGACTTCGTCCGCGGGTTCTGGAACAGCACCTACATCGCCGTGACCGTCACCGTGATCTCCCTGCTCACCTCCGCGATGGCCGCGTACGCGTTCGCGCGGATCGATTTCTGGGGCCGCCGTTGGCTGTTCATGCTCTTCCTCGCGACCATGATGATCCCCGGCCAGCTCACGATCATCCCGCAGTACATCATCATGGGCGGGCTGGGCTGGGTGGACACGCACCTCGCGCTCATCGTGCCGCCCGCACTCTTCAACGCCTTCGGGGTCTTCCTGCTGCGCCAGTACATCAAAGGCATCCCGGTAGAGCTGGAGGAAGCCGCCGAGATCGACGGCGCCGGCAGGATCCGCACGTTCCTGACCATTACCCTGCCGCTGCTGCGCACCCCGCTGACGGCGCTGGGGATTTTCACCTTCCTTGGCCAGTGGAACAACTTCTTCAACCCGTTGATCTTCCTGAACAGCACCGACAATTTCACGCTGCCATTGCTGGTCAACCAGTTCAAGGGCCAGTTCACGTCCGATTGGCCCGCTCTGATGGCCGCCACGACCCTGTTGGCGGCACCGATGCTGATCCTGTTCGCGTTCGCGCAACGCCAGATCGTCGAAGGCGTCGCCCTGTCCGGCTCCAAATCCTGAGCCACAGCAGCAGCAAGCCCGAGATACACGCATTGACGCGATTCCACACTCGCACCGCTACGTATTTCTTGTTCATCACGTACTTAGACATGGCGGCACTGATCGCCAGGAAGAAGGCAGCGCATGAGTGCCGACATCACTTTGATCGATGGGTCCACATTCGCCATAAGCGGCGCAGGGGGAGACATCACCGACAGCTCCGCTGTACGGGGCATGTTCGTGCAGGACGTCCGGGTCCTCTCGCGCTGGCGGCTCACTATCGACGGGAAAACGCCGGAACGCTTGTCAACCATTGCCGGCGAGCCGTTCGAGGCGAACTTTATCGCCAAGGCCGCCCCGAAGGCCGGCGCTGAGCCCACGCTTGTCCTCGAGCGGTACCGGACTGTAGGCACCGGCTTGCGGGAGGATTTGAAGGTGCGCAACTATAGCCCACAGCCAGCTGAATTCCGCCTCGAGATGGAGGCCGACGCCGACTTCAGTGGCCGGTTCGACCTCGGCAACGGGCACATGGGAGGCGACGGTCCTCCAATCACGTCCGCGAACGGGGACGAGCTGCGGATTTCGAGGGTCGTCAACGGAACGGCTCATGAGGTACAAATAGTCGCCGAAGGAGCGAACGCCGTCTCCGGGAAGCTGCTGTTCCAAGTGAGCATTCCGGCTGGCGGCACCTGGACGGCGTCCGTGCATGTTACCGCGTCCACTCCAGGATCCGGCATGGAACCGGGCGCGCCAGCCGACCGGCACGCGGACCCCAAGCCCCACGGCACAGGACTTGCAGCCTGGCGGAGCGCATATCCAGGCTACGCAACGTCTTGGGCCCCGCTCCAGCGGGCGCTCTCGTGCTCCGAGCGGGACTTGGGCGCCTTACGGATTACCGTTCCGGGACGCCCGGAGATAGAGGCAGTCGCAGCCGGGGCGCCGTGGTTCATGACTCTGTTCGGCCGGGATTCGCTTCTGACGAGCTTGATGATGCTGCCGTTCAACCAGTCCCTTCCCCTCGGAACGCTCCGGGCTCTCGCCGGCTTCCAGGGCCGCAAATCCGACCCGGTCACCGAAGAGCAACCCGGACGGATCCTGCACGAGATGCGCTCCGCCGGATCCGGCTTTCCGCTTGGAGACGGCCGCATCTACTACGGAACTGTCGATGCGACCCCACTGTTTGTGATGCTGCTCGGCGAACTTGAACGCTGGGGCGCGGACAAGGACGAGATCGACGACCTCCTGCCCAACGCCGACGCGGCTCTGGAATGGATAGAGCGCTATGGCGACCTTGACGGCGACGGGCTGGTCGAATACGAAGTCCGTCTAGAGCCTGGCCGGCTGGCGCACCTGGCTTGGAAGGACGGCAGTGCCGATGCAATCCATTTCGCCGATGGCACTCCTGCAGAGGGTCCGCTCGCCCTGGCCGAGGTGCAGGGATACGTTTACGCCGCATATCTGGCACGGGCAGAGCTAGCGCGCACGCGAGGAGACAGCAACACCGCCACGCGATGCGCCGAGAAGGCAAAATCCTTGAAGGAACGCTTCAACGAGCGCTTCTGGCTCGCTGACCGCGGATACTACGCAGTCGCACTGGACGGCCGGAAGCAACCTGTAGACAGCCTGGCATCGAATATGGGTCATTGCCTGTGGACTGGAATCATTGACACGGACAACGCACAGGCCGTGGCCGACCACCTGCTCTCATCAGACATGTTCACCGGGTTCGGCGTTCGGACGATGGCGAAGTCGACGCGCTCCTACAATCCGGCCAGCTACCAGCACGGCGGAGTCTGGCCCCATGACAACGCCCTCATCGCCGCTGGCCTGATGCGGTACGGATTTGTCTCCCACGCCCAGCGCATCGCGGAGGGGCTCATCGATGCTGCAGATTTCTTCTCCGGACGGCTGCCAGAGCTCTTTTGCGGCTTCGACCGCTCCGAATTTGCTACCCCAGTGGAATTCCCCGCAGGCTGCTCACCGCAGGCATGGGCCGCAGCCGCTCCGCTGCTGATCGTACGCACCCTGCTGCGCCTTGAACCCAACATGCGCGACCAAACGCTGACCATAAGCCCGGTGCTTCCAGATGCCTGCCCGGACCTGGAACTAACCAACATGCCGCTAGGCAGATCGCACCTGACGATCAGCGCTCGGCGAGGCACCCCCGTCGCCGTGAACGGGCTGCCGTCCCACATCGAGCTGATCACAGAACCGGCTGCCCCCACAGAACCCTACGCAGTGGCCTCGTCTGCGGCCCGATAACCAGAGACGGACTGAACCGCTACCGGCAGCCGTGCCGGGCACGTACATGCCAACCACGCTTGGACGACCCTGCACGGCAGCCGGTGTTCAGGGCCTCTAACTGATCTCGCCAGCGATGACTCCGTCGACACCGCCTCCGGGCCGTCCACCCTCTACATCGGACGCACTGCATGCTGACAGGCCCGCCTGCCAGCGTGCCGTGCACGGCACTCATTAGCGGCCGAATAGACCGTCGCGCCCGAAGTCGCTGCACCTTAGCCTCCCGCTTAGACCGCTTCTCTGAAAGGCAATCCTGTCGCCATGGACACAGCAAGAACCACCGCAGGACTCTTGGCCGACTACAAGGACCCCTCGATCCCCACCGCCGATAGGGTCGAGGACCTTCTGTCCCGGATGACGTTGGCCGAAAAAGTCGGCCAGATGCTCCAGCTGGACGCGCGCGGGGACATCGAGGACCTCGTTTGCGTCAAACTCGGCGGGTCCCTCCTGCATGCCTCGCCCGAGACCATGCTGAAGACAGCCGACCTCATCGCCAAAACACGCCTGCAGATCCCGTTGCTGATGGCCGACGACTGCATTCACGGACATTCTTTCTGGCCCGGCGCCACCATCTTCCCCACGCAGCTTGGCATGGCCTGCACGTGGAACCCGGACCTTATCGAGCGGGGCGCACACGCAGCGGCCGTGGAGATCGCAGCCACGGGCCTGCACTGGACCTTCTCCCCGGTTCTGTGCATCAGCCGGGACCTGCGCTGGGGCCGCGTGAACGAAACGTTCGGCGAAGACCCGCACCTCATCGGGGAACTTGGCGCCGCGATGATCCGCGGATACCAGGGTGAAGGACTCACGGACCGCACAGCCGTGCTTGCCACCGCCAAGCATTTCGTCGGATACTCCGAAACCCAGGGCGGCCGGGACGCCAGCGAGGCCGATCTCAGCCGGCGCAAGCTCAGGTCCTGGTTCCTGCCCCCGTTCGAGAAGGCCGTTCAGGCCGGCTGCCGGACGTTCATGCTCGGCTACCAGGCCATCGACGGGATTCCCATCACAGCCAACGGCTGGCTACTCAACGAAGTGCTCAAAGATGAGTGGGGCTTCACTGGAACCCTGGTCACCGACTGGGACAACGTGGGCCGCATGGTGTGGGAACAAAGGGTGTGCGCCACGGACACGGAAGCAGCACGCATCGCTGTCGAGGCCGGCAACGATCTGATCATGAACACTCCGCAGTTCTTGACTGCCGCTCAACAGGCAGTTCAGGACGGGCGGCTCAGCGAAACACTCATCGACGACGCAGTGCGCCGCATCCTGACCCTGAAGTTCGACCTCGGCCTCTTCGAAGACCCCCGACTCCCCGACCAGGACGCCCAGCAAGCACTCATCGGATGCCAGGCGCACACGGCCATCAACCTGAATATGACCCGCAAGGCCCTGGTCCTGCTCCGCAACGATGGCACCCTGCCGTTGGCCGGCGGACTCAACGCCGGCTCCGATGGCCGCGCCCAGCACCACGGCGCAAAAACTATCGCGGTCATCGGTCCGAACGCCGATGACCCGCACGCCCAACTCGGCGACTGGGCCGGAGCGTCCGGGCAGGTCGACTGGATGCCGGAAGGCCACCCCCGGGAACTCATCACCACCGTGCTGGACGGTTTCCGGGAATTCGCACCCCACAACTGGACGATCACACATTCCCGGGGCGCCGACATCGGCGAACTCCTCCCGGACCCCGCCGGAACCACTTACCCGGACGGCCAGCCGCGGCCGCCGCTGTTCCAAAGCGCGTCCGTCAACGGAGCGATGCAGCTCGACGCGATTGAGGCCGCCAACGAGGCTGACTTCATAGTTGCCGTGGTCGGTGACACCGTGGCCCTTGCCGGTGAAATGAAGTCAACAGCAACCCTGGACCTGCAAGGAGGCCAAAACGCCCTGCTTGAGGCACTGATCGCCACCGGAAAACCCGTTGTTGTGGTCCTGATCCAGTCCAAGCCATCAACCCTGCCCGACGCCGTCCTGAACGGGGCTGCCGCCATCATCGAAGCCTTCAACCCAGGAATGCAGGGCGGCCGGGCGATCGCCGAACTCGTCCTCGGGCTTATCGAACCCAGCGGTCGGCTGCCTGTCACGTTTGCCCGCCACGCCGGACAGCTGCCGGTCTACTACAACCAGCTGCGCGGGCAGCACGGCAACCGCTACGCCGACTTAACTCAGGATCCCCTCTTCGCCTTCGGTGAAGGCCTCAGCTACACCACCATCGAATATTCGGACTTGCGGCTCGAATCCGATCGAATCACGTCCGACGGCACGATCAAAGCCCAAGTCACGCTCACCAATACAGGGAATCGCACCGCAACTGAAACAGTTCAGGCCTACATCAGAGACGACGTCACCAGTGTCACCTGGGCAGAACAGGAACTCAAAGCATTCGCCCAGGCGACCATTGCACCAGGGGAATCCACCGACGTCGACATCTCGATCCCGGCCACCGAATGCTCACTGGTCAACGCCACCGGCCAGCGAGTCGTAGAACCAGGAGCGTTCGACCTGCTCGTCGGCCACAGTTCACGCGACACTGACCTGCTTCGCGCCCCTTTCACCCTCACCCAATGACGCCGCACACCATCATGCACGGGTGGCGGCGCCCCTTTGCCCCTTTGTTGGGACAGACCAGGGGCCGCCACCCATGGCCGATCGCAGTCCTGTCGAGGGCCGCGCGCTGGACACTTGTTAGCCGCGAGAGTCACAAGGAATGGCCATCTGGAGATGAGACCCGTGGATCCCGCAGGAACCTGAACCATCGTGACCGGCACCCAAGCGGATAAAGGTCGATCCCCGGACCAGGAACTGGTCTATCAAAAGGACAGAACGTCCTCGCTGCAGGCACCTGCAAGGAGAAGATGTGCATCCACTTCGAGAAACAGACATAACCGTTCAAACGGAGACAGCGCCCACAGGGACTCCTCAGGATCTGTGCCCCAAACCCACGCGAATTTTACCCCCACTCGGACCTCTCACCGCGCTCGACATTCCATCTAAGCTTTCGGACCGGATCTACTCAGCGGCACGACAGGATCTGGAGTTCAAATCGAACCTCGTCGTGGCCCGGCACCATATGGAGAACCTTCTCGCGGCCTTCTCGCACGCCGTGGCGACCCGGGACGAGGACTCCCTTGCAACCATCATCCGCACCACCCGGATCTCCGTCGAAGAGGCCAAACATGCCTCCGAGGTATTGGGCGCCCGTAACGTCATCGACTGGTTCGCCCCGTGGAGCCGAAACGTACTTCTCACTACACACGGCCTCAGCGTCCGATTCTCCGGCCACTCCGTCCTCTACGCCGCCGCGTACCAGACTTGGGAGATAAGTACTGAAGCCAACTCTTCGCCCGTATGCACCTCAATTGGGAGCCTCCACGGATGCCTTGAACCTGGCCCCCAAGTCTGGAGGTGGACTGAGCACACAATGAGACACCTACTAGGACAGGCCGGCGATCCCACAGCCGGTACCTCACCGGAAGCTAAAGAGCCGCTCTGAGCTGGACAATGTGTATGCGGCCGTCGTCGGACCTATCGATCGGTCCAATAACCCGCGTACGTGCCCCGCCGTCGCCCCGCCTCAGTACCGACTTTGGTCCTCGACTGCTTCGCGGACTCGTGCTGCTTCTTCCTCTCGCCGTCGAAGATGGACGAGAGTTTCCTCCAGCGCGCTGACTTCGCCGAGCCATTTGTGTTGGCGTGCTTCGGCCAGTCGCTCCTGGGCGTTGTTGGCCATATCCTCCAGGCGCCCGATTTGTGCGGGGTCCATCTGCAGGAAGCGGCATTTGATGCAGGCGTGTTCGTGCACACAGGGGGTTGCATAGGGCCGGTGGCAGGTACCAAGGGCGACCCTACGCAGGAGGAAGTGTTGTTCAAATTCCGCCCATTCAGTACCTGATGCGGCCCTGGCTTCGTGGCCGGGTCGGGTTCGCCTGCGACGTTCGATGAAGGCGTGGTGAGCCTGGATGGCCTGTTCGGGGAACACTGCGGTGTAACCGCGGGTGGTTTCCAGGTTCAGGTGGCCGAGCAAGGTCGAGACGATATGCAGGGGCAGTCCCGAACCGACGAGTTCCGTGGCTAATAGCCGGCGGAAGTCGTGGGGTGTGAACGTCACGGGAGAGCCGCCGTCGTTCAGGCCCGCGTGGGCGGCAATGCCGATAAGCAGTTTCCGGACGACTTGGTACGAGAGGACGTTTTGGGTTGGGCCCAGGAGTCTTGCGAACAGGTGTGGCAATGCGTCGCTGAACGTCTTGTCGTTGGGGTCGTACCGCGTGGACAGGGGCACTGTGTCGCTGGTGCCGCGGGCTCGCCGTTGGACCTCGAGGAGGATCTTCACCAGTTCGGGGGACATGGGGATGAGGCGTTCCTGGTCGTTTTTTGACGGAACGATGTGCAGCAGGGGCACGATGGTGTTGGTAGTGGGGGCAACGTAGTGGCGCAGGGACAGCTGAGTCAGTTCCAACAGTTCCTCGAGTCTGACGCCGGTCTCTTTGAGTGTTGCCGCAACCGCCCAGCCCCAAAATCCGTCTGCTTCCAGGGCCGTGATGTCGGCACGTTTGCCCACAGGAACTGGCGGTTTGGCGTCAGCCTCTACGGCAATTACTTCCGCCCATACCCGGACGCGGGCAAGGATCGCCGTCCTTACCGGCGGGTCGTGGCGCCGATATGTCACCCCCGCGATGGTGAAGTCCTCCCCGTGGGCGGTGGAGGCGGCGCGTTCGAGCAATGCTGCTCCGTGGGTGCGCAGTTCGTCTGCAGTGCGCATGAAAGCCGGAAGCAGCGGAGTCAGTGACCTGATGCGCTGCTGCATCCGCGCTTGGACTTGTCGGCGCTGCTTGGACTGGGCTTTTGACTCAGCCCGTGGCAGTGGGATGGGCGCGACCCAGTGGGCCCACCGTTCGGGCTGTTCATGTGACCACTCTGCGAGGTCGCGGTAGAGTGCCCGGACGGCGAAGTAAGTGGAGGCAGTTTCCCGGCGGGGCAACGCCGACGCCGGATCAGTGCCGACGGGATTCCGCCCATCCGCAATTGGAAGTTCTTCCAACTAGGTCGACATCTCACAGCCAGGATGCCTCCCAGGCCTTGGAATGCCACGCACGCTAAGCGTGCGGGGCATTCGTGTTCAGGTCGTTCGGCAAACTCCGTTCTGCCGAGCCGGTTCCTTTAGAACAGCGGCCAGGGAACCGCTGGCATCTCACCACTCGGAGCCGGGAACCGGCCCGCCAAGCGCAGACGGGCGCAGCGCGCGGCGAGCGACGCAATTTCTTCGGCGCTGAGGAGGCCCGCCAGGTTCCGGCCCAACTCGCTGTTCAGTCCTTCGCTGACACGATCTACGCCCTCAAGTTCCTCGACGGTCAGAGCGTCTCCCAGCCACCCCCACAGCACGGTACGCAGCTTGTGGTCCCGGTGAAAGGTAAGCCCATGGTCCACGCCGTGCCGGTGTCCGTCGGTCATGGCAAGGATGTGATCGCCTTTACGGTCAGCGTTGTTCACGACGACGTCGAACACCGCCATGCGCCTCAGCGCAAGAGAGTCCTCGTGAACGAGGGCGACCATCCGTCCGTTCCCATCCTCACCCTCGAGGACGTGTTTCCAGCCGGTCTCCGGTACGTCGCCCGACGCAACGAGGTCCACTGCGTTCTGGTCGGGGTCTGTCTCCTGCCACAGCTGCACCATCCCTTCGCCGAACGGCCCCTCGCGCAGCCAGGTGCGTGGCACCACGTTCCAGCCGAGAATCTCCGAAACCAGGTAGGCGGCAACCTCCCGGTGGGCAAGGAAGCCGTCGGGAAAATCCCACAGCGGTTTCTCCCCGGCTATCGGCTTATAAACGACCGCAGTGTCGCCGATGCTGCCCACAAAGGTGGCGTTCGACGCGGTCGTGATGCGTCCAGTGAGGATCAGCTCGTCAGTCAGCAGGTCGGGTGCCGGCATCAGACCTCGGGCACGGTGCAGACGTGCCCGTCGGCGTCTACGGGATAACCGCAGAGCGGGCACGCCGGACGCCCGGCGCCCACTACCTCCCGGGTCCGCTTGGCGAATGCGCGGGCGGTGCCAACCGGCATCCGCACAAGCAGCATTTCGGGCACTTCCGCGCTGTTCTCGGCAAGCGGTTCGATGTTGTCATCGGCATCGGCATCGACTTCGGTGATTGGGTATGCCTCAATGACCACCTGCGCGGTCGTCGGGTCCCAACCCAAGGTCATGGCCCCCGTCCGAAACTGCTCCTCAACGGCCTCGAGCTGGTCATTGTCGACGAGTTCGATGGGAGTGCCCGTGGGAACGCTGAAGGGGTTGCCTTCGAGGGTGAGGAGCTGATCGAGGATTTCGTCGATTTTCTCGGCGAGCTGGGCCGACTGCTGTTTCTCCAGTGCGACGCTCACAATTTGCTTAGCCGTCCGTACCTGCAGGTAGAACGTGCGCGCCCCCGGAACGCCGATGGTGCCGATGACGACCCGGTCAGGCCAGGCAAACTCGTGAACAAGTGTGGGCATGTCAGTATTTTAGGCACATGAGGCTTACTGCGCCGCTTGCCCTGCACCGCCGCCAACCGGCGCATCGCCGGAGTTGATGCCGTTCGAGAGCCATGACAGATCCCCTGCGTCGGTGTTCGTCGCATAGACGCTCGGCCGGACTGCACCATAGTGGACGATCGATACGGAGGCAGGGCCCACGTTAATGCGCTGGAACATATCGAGGTGCATACCGAGCGCGTCGGCGATGATTGATTTGATGACGTCACCGTGACTCACTGCCACCCATACGGCTCCTGGCCCGTATTCGGCTTCGAATGCTGCATCGTGGCGTCGAATTGCTGCCACCGCCCGAGCCTGCATCGCGGCCATGGATTCACCGCCGGGAAAGGTGACGGCGGACGGCTGCGACTGTACAGCCGACCAAAGCTCTTCGGTTGCGAGATCACTGAGCGTGCGGCCCTGCCATTGGCCGTAATCGCACTCGGTGAGGTCGGGTTCCACGGGCGCGTACGGAGTGCCAGCCTGGCGATCGAGGATGAGCTGGGCGGTTTGCTGACACCGCTCGAGGGGGCTCGATACCACCCCAGCCAGGTGCACAGCCGCGAGCCGGTTTCCGGTCAAAGCTGCCTGGTCGCGCCCGAGCTGGTCCAAACTGACT
The DNA here is from genome assembly GCF_031457335.1 of Arthrobacter sp. BE255. NCBI lineage: Bacteria > Bacillati > Actinomycetota > Actinomycetes > Micrococcales > Micrococcaceae > Arthrobacter > Arthrobacter sp. BE255. Next base: position 129,123 of record NZ_JAVDWK010000003.1, read on the forward strand.
CCGGCCGCCCGACCCGCCAGCAGGCCAGTGGCATTGGCTGTGGTGCGGCCGTGCCGCACGAGGATAACTGTTGCCATCCACCCAGCCTAACCAGCATCCTTCGCCGAAACCCGGCGACAGCACGGTTACTGCCAGGTCCGCGGCTACCGGTGTATGCGCTCCCGCCAGTCTGCAGGCACCTTGTCTGCCGGTGCAGGTGACGGCTGCTCGGGTGGTCTGGACTGAGGATCCGGAAGCCGCGGGCCGCGGAAGAACTTCTTCGTCGCGTGCTCGTAGAACCAGTCCTCCCCAGGTTCAAAGGACGTCACGACCGGGTGACCGACGGTGCGCGCGTGGGCACTGGCATGCTGTGACGGTGATGAATCGCAGCATCCGATGTGGCCGCATTGGGCGCAGCGGCGAAGATGCAGCCACCATCCCGGACCGTCACCGCTGAGGCACTCCACACACCCTGTTCCGCTCGGTGTGGCGGCTAGGCTGATTCCCGGAATAGGGCGATCCTCCATGGGGTCCTCCCTTTCCATCGCTCCGGTTCCGCTCAGGTGATCCCGCGTGCCCGCCGTCGGGAGCTATTCTGGCAGAATATCCGCGCCCTTGTCCCCGATGTCCTGGCGCGAGTATCGTGAGCGCCACCGAACCATTGAACCGGAAAGACGGCGGCCATGGATCACTCGGTTCCGATCCTGCTGATTGCTACCACAGACCCGACCTCTCGGCGCATTCTTGGAGATGAGTTGCGTCGACGCTACGGTGCCGACTACGAGGTGGTGGCCTGCGCCGACCACGCCCACGGGCGGGCAGTGCTTGAGGGGCTCCGGCGATGGAATCGCCAGGTCGCCCTCATACTCGGGTGCTACGGACAAGATGACCGCGGCGGACTCGATTTCCTGAGGCGTGCCTATGGCTTTCACCCGGCAGCCAAGCGTGGTGTTGTGGTGACATGGGGTGACTTCGCCAGCGCCCCCACTGTGTTCCGGGCGATCGCACGGGGGTACGCCGAACTGTTGATCATCCGTCCCGAAAGGCCGCGCGACGAAGAATTCCATGGGGCGATTACCGACGCCCTCGATGACTGGCACCTGGCCCAGGGAGTCGGGTTCGAGGCGGTCCGGCTGATCGGGGAGGTAGGCGACGAACGGACTCATGCGTTGCGCGACTCCTTGAGCCGAAACCACATCCCGGTGGGCTTCCACCCTGTCGGGTCCGAGACGGCAGAACGGACGCTGGAGAGCTTGGGCCTTCGCAACCCCGTGCTGCCGGTCATGGTGCTGGAGTTCACCGCTCCACCAGTTGTTCTCGAGAACCCCAGTGACCTGGAGATCGCCGAAGCGATGGGGGTCACGCGGCCGCCACCGGCGGACAAGATCTTCGATGTAGTGGTCGTGGGAGCAGGCCCCTCCGGTCTGGCGACCGCCGTGTACGCCTCCTCCGAGGGCCTCTCCACCATGGTGGTGGAGGGAGAAGCAGTGGGGGGCCAGGCCGGCACCAGCTCGTTGATCCGCAACTACCCTGGCTTCTCCCGCGGTGTGAGCGGCGCCCACCTGGCCTACCGCTCATTTCACCAGGCCTGGACCTTGGGCACGGACTTCCTGTTCCTCCGAAAGGTGGAGGGGCTCCGCACCGACGGGGCCCTCTACGCTGTGTCGATTTCCGATGGCAGTGTCGTGCGCTGCCGGGCAGTCGTGGTGGCCACCGGCGTTGACTACCGTCGCCTCGGCATACGTCCGCTGGAGGATCTGGTCGGCAGAGGCGTCTTCTACGGGGCCACTGTCTCCGAGGCGCCGGCGATGGCCGGAAAGCACGTCTGTGTCGTGGGCGGCGGCAACTCGGCCGGACAAGCGGTCCTGCACCTTGCGAAGTACGCGAAGAACGTGACGCTGCTGGTGCGCGGGCCCACTCTGGCGGTCACTATGTCGGAGTACCTGATCTCCCAACTCGGGGCGACCCGGAACGTTGCGATCCGATACAGCACCGTTCTCGTGGGGGCCCGCGATCGGGACGGGTTCCTTGCCGCCGTCGAAGTCGCTGCATCCGGAGCCCTCGACGCAACCCCGAGCGAGGAAATCGATGCTGGCGGCTTGTTCGTGCTGATCGGTTCGGTGCCGCGGACTTCCTGGCTGCCCGACACCGTAGAGCGTGACGCAGCCGGTTTTCTGCGCACAGGCGCCAGCCGGGATGTCAGTGACCCCGGGTCCGTCAGGCCGGACAGGTCACCATTAGCGCTGGAAACCAGCATGCCCGGTATTTTCGCGATCGGCGACGTGCGGGCCGGTTCGATCAAAAGAGTGGCTACCGCGGTCGGGGACGGCGCCACCGTGGTCTCGATGCTTCACACCTACCTGGCCGAGAACCCACTGCCCGCCTCGCCCCCTGCCCGCGCTGACGAAGCCGCACCCGAGGAGCTGACCGGTGATGTCCGCTTCGACTGAGGTCACACCGTTGATTCCGCCGATGCGGTGGCTGCTCTACATCGCTGCATTCCTCGTGTTTCTTGCCGGGCTCGTGCTGTTCGTGTTTCCGCTCCGGACTGATGAATTCTTCGCGTGGACGGTCAATCCGCCCATGACCGCGGTCTTCCTCGGGGCGGCATATGGGTCGGCCGCCGGCCTGGAGGTGACGGGCGCACGCTCAGCGAGTTGGGATTCAGCGAGGCTGGCAGTCTGGCCCGTGTTCATTTTCACGACATTGACCCTCGGAGTCACCCTCCTGCATCTCGGCCGCTTCCACCTGTCGCCAGGCACCGCCCTCACTGCCCAGATAGCCACGTGGGCGTGGCTGGCAATCTATGCCATCGTGCCCGTGGCGATGCTCGTCATCAGCCGGATGCAGATCCGGTCCCGGCGTCCTGCCCTAAAGCACGTCACGGCTGGAGGGCCGGTGCTGCCCCCTGCGCTCCGGCTGCTCCTGGTGGGAATCGCCGGGATACTGCTGTTATATGGCGTGGCGCTCCTGGCAGTACCCATTCCTGCCGCGACGTGGTGGCCGTGGCAGCTGTCCGAGCTCACCGCGAGGGCGATCGGAGCCTGGCTGGTCGGTCTTGGGTGGGCGGCCGCGCAGGGCCAGTTGAGTCGTGACCTCCGCACGGTCCGCCCCGTGGCCCTAACTTCCGTTGCCTTCGTCATTCTGCAGGCGCTTGCCCTGCTGCGGTATGGCAGCGCCCTGACCTGGCCGGGCGCACCGGCGATCGGCTTCGTCACCGTCCTGCTGGCTATTGGAGTGGCCGGCGGATGGGCACTGGCACTCTCACGTTCTTGACAGGCATTCGATCACGGGGCTCTTATCGAGTATCTACGTGAATAGGAGAGGGGGTGGCGGCTATGCCTGCCATCCAAGCTACCCCGGGAAACCAGGCCCGCCTCCGGACGGGAGCCGCTCTCATGGCGCTTGCCGGGTTGGCCTTCGTTGCGTACGCCGTGGTCTTCCTGGGACTCAACTTCACCGGAGCCTTCCTCGAGCTGGGTATCGGCCCCGGTCAGGTGGACAAGGGAATGGCGGAGGTCGAAGCGTTCAGCCCGCAGCTGCATCACTACATCAGCCATCTGCACATCGCGCTCAGCGGCTTCATCGCCGCGACCGGTCTGGCCATCGCATGCCTGTCCTGGTACGGGGTGCGCCGGGGAGAACGGTGGGCGTTCACCGCAGCCGTTATCGTCCCGACCGTCGGACTCGCAGTGGCCCTGCCCGCACATTACCCATGGGGTCTGGCCACCCTTGGGCATCTCGGCCCGGTCTATCTCGCTGTCCTGATCTTCGTGGCAGGGGCAGGGGTGGCCTACAGCGGCATGCGAAGCCCTGCGGTGAAACACGGCGGCTGAGCTTGGTAGTTGGCTTTAGGGGGCCAGAACTAGATGGGTTCCTTGGCCAGCGCCTTGGTCTTGGCCGGGGTTTCACGGCCAAGACGCTCATCGAGAGTGACGCGCAGCCTGGCCGCTGCCACCTGGACACGATGCTCGGCCGGGGTGGGCTTCTTCGTGGCCGGCGTTGCGGGCGTGCTCCGGGGAGTATGGACGAAACGGTGTTCAGATGACGCTGCGCTCATGGTCCAACCTCCTTGGTTTTGTCCTTATCGGTCGTTCCATTGTCGCCTAAGTGGTCATCGGAGTCCACGGGCGCGATCTCCTGGCCGGAGCCGTCCTCTGACCCGTTTTCATCACCTGAGACGTTTTTCCATGCGATATCGAACAACTCAAGCTCCTCTTCGCGGGCCAGCTCACTGCGCGCCAGAACATCCAAAGTTGCCAGCCCCAAGGCCTTTGTTCCCTCATCCTCGTCCAATGCCCGGTCCAGCGCCCACTGGGTCCGGCGCCACCATTCCGCCCGGCTGTCCGCTTCAGTCTTCTGCCTGAGGGCCTGGGCGTCCGCCTCGCGTTTCTGCTCCAGCGCCGTCTTGTCGGCCGCTGTGCGCTGCTTAAGCGTGCGCCAGTTGATGTAGAAGGCCAGGAGGGCCGCGGTCAGCACGGCCAAGGGTCCCAGCCCTGCAAGGATCACCCACCAGTCGGCCGGTCCCGAATGGACGACGACGTCGAGGGGGCTGGGTGATGGGGCAGGAGTCACCCGACCAGCATAGGCGGCGGCAAGGACGTCAACGATACGGCCACTCAGGCGGATGCCATCAGGGCAGCGGTGCAGGTGGGAGGTTCTTGGCGGCCGGCCCTTGGATGACGGCGCCGTCGATGGCGAACCGGGAGCCGTGGCAGGGGCAGTCCCACGTGGCCTCGGCGGTGTTGAAACCGACGGTGCAGCCCAGGTGGGTGCAAGTGGCGGATACGGAGTGAACGAGACCGTCTTCGTCTTTGTAGACGGCGGTGCTCCCGCCGTTGGCTTTGATGACTGTCCCCTCTCCGGGCAGCAGGTCCGCCTGGCCAGGCCGGCCGCGGACCTTGCCGGCCACGACAGCCGCGAAGGTCCTAGCGTTCTCCGTCACGAACCGTCCCGCGCTCGCAGCCGGGGTGATCCGGTTGCTGTTGAACACCCGGGCCCAGGGGTTCTCCCGGCCGGTGAGGGTGTCAGCGAGTATTAGGGCGGCTGCAGTTCCATTGGACAGGCCCCATTTGCGCAGGCCGGTGATCACGTACACGTGTTTGGCGGTGGGTGACATGAGCCCGGCGTACGGCAGCCCGTCGAGCGGGATGCCGTCCTGTGTTGACCAGCGGTAGGCGACCTTGTCCACGCCGAGGCGGTCATGGGCGAAGGCCGCGAGCCTGCGGTACCGCGCGGCTGTGTCGCCGGACTGGGACACGCGGTGGCCCTCACCGCCGGCAAGCACGTAGCTTGTGCCGTTCACGCTGGCTGTCAGAATGGATCGCATCGGTTGGTCGGCACTGATGAACGTGGCGTCCAGCGGTGGCGTGTCAACGCGCCCGGCCACGATGTACGAGCGGTGTGGATGCGCCCGCAGGTAGAAGAGGCCCTGGCCGCCCCACGGCACATTCGTGGCCACGATGATGTCGCGGGCCCGGACGGTGCCGTCCTCGGTGTCGATCACGGCCGGGTGACCATCGTGGACGTGCTGGGCGCGGGTCTGCTCGAAGACGAAGCTGCCTTCACCGTGTACGGCGCGGGCGAGACCCTGGAGGTATTTCACGGCGTGGATTTGTGCCTGCCCGTCGAGCCGGACGGCACCCCTGACCGGGAAGGGCAGCGGCACCTCGGTGGTGAACGTGGCGGGAAGGCCCAGCCGGGCAGCAAGGCTGGCTTCGGCGCGCACGAGTTCCAGCGCATCATCGCTTTCGGCATACGTGTAGTTGGCGACGCGGCGGAAATCGCAGTCGATGGCTTCCTCGGCCACCAGTTGCGCGACGTGTTCTATCGCGGCCTGGTTGGCCTGCGCGTAAGCGCGGGCAGTGCCCGTGCCGTGGCCGCGGGCAAGCCCGGTGTACGCAAGACGGTGGAGGGAGGTGACCTTGCCGGTGGTGTGGCCCGTGACGCCGGTACCCACACGGGCGGTCTCAATGACCGCGACGGTACGGCCAGCTTGTTTGAGGGCGAGCGCGGCGGTCAGCCCGGCGACGCCCGCCCCGACGACCGCGACGTCGACCTCAAGATCCCCGCGCAGGTCGGGATAATCGGTGGTTCCGGCGGTGGCAACCCAAAGGGAGACGGGTTCACCTTCTGGCCGTCCACTGTTCGCTGCGGCATTCACCGCATCACCTCAGGATCCGGTTCTACAGGGGCCGTGTTAAAGGCTGCGCCAGGAGCCCCCGACGCAGGGGAGGTGACGGCGGCCGTCCCCGGGCACACTTCCCGCCCGGGTACGGCCGCCGTCGTAGGTTTCCACGAACCGTGGAGGGCTACATAGCGCTTCCCTTTTTCTCCATGGCATCCCGGCCGAGCCAGAGGCCCAGGCCCACCATGCCGACGCCCAGTACCAGGTGCAGCCAGTTGTCGGCGGTGTTGAACGGGACGAAGTTGGCGGCCGCGTTCATGTCGATGACCAGGCCGTAGATCCACAGCAGCAGGTACACAACGCCGCCGCCCAGGAGGAACCAGCGGGCCATCGGGTTTGTCCGGGCCATTGCGATACCGGCCGCGCCAAACAGCAGATGCACGATGTTGTGCAGCACGGACACTTGGAAGACCCCAAGCAGCATGGCCCCGGACTCATGGCCGGAGAAGGTCATAGCGCCGTAATTGGTGGTGATTCCCGGGACGAACCCGAGAACTCCAACCAGCAGGAAAACCGCACCAATAATCAAGGCGGTGTTGTGAAGCGTCAACCCCATCATGTGGTGCTGGGCGGGATGTGAGGCGGTGGTCATTGCTCTCCCTTTCACGCAAATTGCCGGCTCTTCAGGTGGAGAACCGGCCTCGCGGCAAGGAGTCGCAGGAATCCTGCCGACAGTGACATTTTACTCCCGAAAACCGCGTGTGGGCAGGGGAAACAGGGCCATGACATGCTTGTGGAGTGACAACGCTTTCGACGCAACCACGCCGTACCGCGCTCACGTGGAAGGTGGTGCCAGCGGTCCTGCTTTCCGCGTCCGGGGTGCTGCTTTTCGGCGTCGAGAATGACCCCCTTGGCTACGGCATGCTCGCCACGAGCGTGGTCACGGCGGCACTGATCGACCGAGCGTTCCTGCGGCACCTGATGCTGGTGGCGGCCGGAATGGTCATCATCAGCCTGGTTCCCCTCAACGCTGATTTGAGTATCACGCACATGACGCTCATGGGTGGAGCCCTTGCCTTGGCCGTGCTCGTGCCCTGGCTGGTGTCGCGGTTCGCCTACCGTGAGGAGATCATCAAATTTCCGGTGAACACCGGCCGTCAATGGCCGTTGAGCGCGAAGCTGTACCTGATCGCTGTCGTGGCTCTTGGTTACTTCATTCTTCCCGTGTACCTGATCCGCACGGGGGTCTACCAAAACTGGCCGGACGCCTCCGACCCCACCATCTTCTGGCGGCTTTTCCTCGGGGTGAACGCAGTTGGAATCTGGGACGAGCTGTTCTTTATCTGCACCACCTTCACCCTGCTGCGGCGGCATTTCCCGGACTGGCTCGCCAACATCCTGCAAGCCGTGATCTTCTCGTCGTTCCTCTGGGAGATCGGCTACACGGCCTGGGGTCCGCTCCTGACGTTCCCGTTCGCGCTGCTGCAGGGCTACACCTTCAAACTGACAAAGTCGTTTACTTACGTTGTGTCAGTGCATCTGCTTTTCGACTTCGTCCTGTTCCTCGCGCTGGTGCACGCCCATAACCGCGACTGGCTACCGATCTTCCTTTACTGAGCCTGGCCCCGGAGGATACGTCCCCTCCGGGGTGGGCTGCAGGGCCTACGCCACCAGCCGCAGCGGACGCCCACCGAGTTGGACCGTGATTTCCTGGCCCCAGGACGCTGTGAGACGGTCGTCTTCCATGCCGTCGCCGAACACCACGAGCTGGTCTGAGCCAACAGTTACGCGAAGCGTTTCGCCAGCGGCCAACAAGCCCTCGGTCAATGAGGCTCCGGTGATGGGGGAGGGCCATGCTTCGCGGACGAACCAAGCCAGCCGGGAATCCGTCGGCCCCGGCAGGGGGCGTCCTCCGCGTTCGAGGGCGATCGATGCGCACCAGCCCGTGGCGCCGGTGCCGGTGGAGACGATCAGGCCGGAGGAGGACTGGCGCTCGGCCCGCCCGTCCGGTGCTGTCAGCCGGTACCGGGCCGACTGGTGTGAGGCGTGTCCGATGAAGATCTCGTTGAGTCCGGAGAGTTCCTGGCCGTCGTCGAGCCGCGCCGTCACTGTGGTGAGTTCATGGCACCGCAGCCGCTCCGCCGGTCCAGCCAGCGCTGCGTCCTGCAGGAGCCTTGCCGCAGCCTGGGGCGAGTGCCGGACCAGGACGCCCGGGTTCATTCCGGGCTCCGGGTCGACGCCGATGACGGGCTGGCCATTGAGATATTTCGCCGCGTTGGCCACCAGCCCGTCCTGGCCCACCACGGCGATGATGTCCTCCGGTGCGAGCAGGAAGCGGCTGAGGTCCGCACGTTCCACTTCGGCACGGCGCCATTCGGCGGGAACTGCGGTCCGCAGGGAGGCCACCGCAGCGGTGAGCCTGTCGTGCCGCTCCTGGACGTCCTGGATGCTGCGGCCCCTGGTGCGGAGGAAGAATTCGGCCTGGCCGCGTGTGGCGTGCCGGTCCAGCAGTTCCTGGAGCTCGGTCCGGCGGTGGACGATGACGATGCGCGGGGTTGCCATGATGCGTCCCTACTTGGTGATGGCCGTCGGCGTCCCGGCCACGGGAGCCTCCCTGAACAGCCCGGCCAGTGCCCCGCTCAGGAGGTCCGGGGTGATGGTGAGGTTGCCGATGTTGGGCAGCGATCCTGCAGCCTCGCGCAGCGCCAGAGCCAGCAGCGTGGCCTGCTCCATGCCCCGGTAGACCTCCATGGTGGCTGCTTCGCGTGCCGCGGCCGCTTCGCCCACCAGCCGGATCTGGTTTGCTTCGGCGGAGGTGGTGATGACTTGGCGTTCGGCCGCAGCCTGTGCCTCGATCAGGCCGGCGGCGGCCTTTTCCCCGGCCTGGCGCCGGGCGTTGGCGCCCTCCTGGGCGACCAGGTGTTCGCGCCGGGTGGCCAGTTCAATTTGGCTCGCCATTTCGTTTTCGGAGATGGTCCGTTCACGCTCGACGGCGACCGCCCGGCGTTCGTACACGGCCCGGTCTGCCTCGGACTGGAGCTGTTCGCGGACGGGTGTCTGGAGCGCACGTTCGACGTCGGACTCGGGCCGGACCGCCAGGACCTGGACCCCGAGGATCTCGATGCCGGTGGACAGGAGCCGCGCGTCAGTTCGGAGCGCTTCGGTGAGGACAGCCCGGAGCTGGCTGACGCCGCGCTCGAGGGCTTCGGAGAGGGTGGTGGTGGCGATCTGGTCGATCGCATGGCTCTGGCACAGCTGGCCGATGATCGTGGCCACCTGTTCGCGTCCCGTGGCCGGAGCTGAACCGGCCGGCTGGAGGCCGAAGTCGAGGCGGCTGGACACTGACACGGGGTCAACGAAGCGGTAGGTCACGTTTGCCTGGACGCTCACGTCCTGGTGGTCACGGGTGATGGCGTGGAACAGGGTGGGCAGTTCCTGGTCATCCACGGGGACCTCGCTGAGCACGGAGTTCGCAGGCCGGAACCAGAACGCCTGGCCCACACCCTGGTGCCTTACCTGGCCTTGCTGCAGGTGGACGACGTATCCCGTAGGGCTGCCCAGGAAGTGGCTGATCCAGGGGTAGCGCTTGATGCTTGCCATGAGCTTCTCCTTCTATGTTTTCGTCATTATGACGATAACTAGACAGTAGGATCGTCGAGGCTTTATTGTCAAGGTGACGATAAATATCTAGGATGGCTTCATGGCTGAACCCCGCACGGCTCCTGCGCGCTTCCCGGTGACCGTCGACGTCGTCGCCCTCACCGTTCGCGACGGCACCCTGAATGTCCTGCTGATTACCCGCCTGATAGATCCCTTCCGCGGCCAGCCCGCCCTGCCGGGCGGTTTCGTCCTGGCCGGTGAGGAGTTGCTGGATGCTGCGGGCCGGGAGCTGGCTGAGGAGACCGGCGTCGGGCATCTTCCAGGGCATTTGGAGCAACTGGGCAGCTATGGCCCCAAGGGACGCGACCCGCGCGGGGACGTGCTCACCGTGGCCCACCTGCTGCTCGCTCCGGACTTTCCGGTTCTGGCGGCTGGCAGCGACGCCGCACATGCTGCCTGGTACCCCGTCAGGAAGGTCATGAACGGCGAAGTGAAGCTCGCCTTTGATCACGAGCGGATCCTCCGTGACGCCTTGGAGCGGGCGAAAGCAAAACTCGAATACTCGCCGTTGGGGGCGGCTTTCTGTGGGAAGGAGTTCACCATAGCCCAGCTCCGCGCCGTCTACGAGGCTGTCTGGGGCACCCGCCTTGACCCCCGCAACTTCCACCGCAAGGCCACAGGAACGCCTGATTTCCTGGAAGATACCGGGCGGATGACGGCCGGCGACGCCGGCCGTCCTGCCGCCCTCTACCGGCTGGCTGAAGCTGCCAGGCCGGCTGCCGGACAGCCGGCGCGTGCCGTACTCAACCCGCCGCTGATGCGACCGCGGGACTGATTCCCCCGGTGTGAAGGGGAGTTGCCAGGGTCAGTACCAGTTGTTCTCGGCGCGGAATTCCAGGGCTTTTTCCGGCGAACCATAGCGTTCCTTGATGTAGCCCAATCCTCGGTCAACCTGGCTCGGCCGCCACTTTGCCGACGTGTCCCAGAGCGCGTTCAGGGCAGTCATCTGATCTGCACCCCATCCATAGGACGCCAGGCGGGCGCTGGCATATGAGCGGGTATCGACTGCTTCGTCGGTGTTGTCATCCCCTTCATCGGAGGGGGCAGCGGTACCGGTGGGCGAGGGGGCGGGCGACGCGGCCACTGGCGTGGGTGTGGGTGTGGGTGTGGGTGTGGTTGGGGTGGCCGGTGGCGTCGTCGTGGGTGCTGGTGCGGCCCCTGCCGGAGACGCTGGCGGAGCAGTTGTTGCCGCTGAAATAACCGGCGGCTGAAGGATCACAGTGGGCCCCGGTGAAGGCGGAACTGCGGCGGGGGAGTCAGCCAGAATTCCGGCCAGGGTGGGAGCGTCCACTGGCATGGGGAGGTCGGCGACGGCTGGCACAGACGAGGCATTGGGATCCGACGCGGCGGGCACGTTACCGGTGCCCGGGGCAGCCTCTGCCGGGGTGCCCGGTGCGCCCGAAGGAGTCACGCGTCCATTAGCGTAGGTGGGCTGCGCTCCCGACGTTGCACGAGTCGCGTCCGTTGCGCCGGGAGCATCCTGGGCGGACGACTCCTTGCCGAAGAAGGGCAGCTCGGTAGCCTGGCTGGCTGTGCCGACAGCAAGCAGCACGGCAAGGGAGCCGGCGACTATCGCCATTCGATGACCGATAACGCGAACCGAAGCGGCTCTCTTCAGGATGGCCCGGGCATCGGAGCTGAAAGCAGCGGCTACCTGGGGGCTAACTGCTGTTGTTGGTGCGCCGCCCCGGCCTGCGGCTCTCCGTGGGCGTTGCGGAGCGGTACCCATGGGGGCTATTGCCGGTATGGCTTCGGTTGCAGGAGACGCAGTTTCCGCGGGACGTCCTGATTCCGGGGCAGGCGGTACGTCGATGGCCGGGCGCCTGTCCCTGCGTCGTCGCAGCGGGGCGGACGCCGGTTCGGTGGAACCATGCCCGGTATGTGGCACTTCGGCGTCGGAACTTGCGGGGGTGAGTGGAGTGGTGATGACCGGCGCAGCACCTGCGCGGTGCCGCCCGGTCCGAAAAGGGCGCGACTGATCAAGCGAACGGGACATGATGGTTGCCTCTCAACGCCTGCGGAGTTAGCTGTCGGGTTCGGCGGAGGTCAACCGGCCGGCACGTTAAACGTGACGGCTTCACCCCAAGGACCGCTGGGCAGCGGCCCGAAGACTGTGGGTCCCCCGTCTCTGCCTTAATGTGTTGGGAGTCCGGGATGTGGCAGAGCTCGGCGTCAGCCCGGACGCAGCCCGATCCAGATGGGCCACCCCAAGACCGTACACGAACCCGTCCGTTAAGTCACGTTTAGGTAACAGGAATGATCCGTGCCGCGAGTTACCTTGTGTCCGCCCTCGATTGCCCAGGGGTATCGGCTGACAGGCCAAGGCGCAGCGGTAGGCCGGCCGAGCTTTGGATCGTCCACTGGACGTAAGGTTTGATGGAACACGGTGCGATGGGGGACGTCACCGGGTTGCTTCAGCGGTGCTGCGTCCCCCAAGGCGCCGGGTCCAAGGATCGGCGGCAACCATCGCGATCTGACACATCAACAGGGGGAACAATGACAGTAATGCTGATCGGCGGGGGCGCACTTGCCCTCCTGCTCATCGCGGGATTCATCTTCTACACTTCGAGCATCCGGTTCGCTAAGCCGAACGAGGCCATGCTCATCACCGGTAAGAGCGATCCGAACACAACCGATGAAACGTCCGATGACCAGTCCCGTGTCATCATCAACAACCGGGCGTTCGTTAACCCGATCACCGAGCGCGTAAGCCACATCTCGCTGTCGTCGCGTCAGGTTGAAGTCACCATCGAAGCGATCTCCAACAACGGCATCCAGCTCAAGCTGGCCGGCGTTGCCCAGGTAAAGGTCGGCGGTGACAAGATCTCTGTCCGCAAGGCAGCCCAGCGTTTCCTTGACCAGCAGGACGCCATCGATCACTACACGCAGGAAACCCTGTCGGGTTCACTGCGTTCGATTGTGGGCACCCTGAGCGTTGACGCGATCATCAAGGACCGCGCGCAGTTCGCGGCCTCCGTCAAGGAAGAAGCCGAGCATTCGATGACGAACCAGGGTCTGGTCATCGACACCTTCCAGATCAAGTCTGTGGACGACGCAGGCGGCTACCTGAAGAACCTTGGCCGCCCCGAGGCCGCCCTGGTGGCACGGAACGCCAGCATCGCTGAAGCGAACTCCCAGCGGGAAGCCGCGGAAGCGAAGGCGCTCGCGGACCAGAAAACGGCTGAAGCCGAGCAGAAGCTGGCCCTCCGGCGCGCTGAACTGAAGCAGGAAACGGATGCCCGCCAGGCAGAGGCTGACGCCGCGGGCCCCCTTGCCCACGCCGACCAGCAGCAAGCGATTATCCTCAAGAACCAGCAGGTTGTGGCACGCCAGGCAGAACTTCGCGAAAAGGAACTCGACATCGAGGTCCGCAAACCCGCCGACGCTGCCAAGTACAAGGTTGAAACCGAAGCAGCTGCCGACCTCGCACGCCGTACCCGGATCTCGGAAGCTACGAAGGTTGAAGCCGCCGCGGAACTCGAAACCCGCAAGCTCAAGGCTGCCGGCAACGAGGTCGAAGCAAAGGCTCTGGCAGCAGCCAACACCGCCAAGGGCAACGCCGAGACCGAGATCAACAAGACCCGCGGCCTTGCCGAGGCCGAAGTGACCAAGACCAAAGGCATCGCCGAAGCTGATGTCATTGGCCTTCGCGGCACGGCTGAAGCAGGAGCCATCGAGGCCCAGGCCAAGGCGTACAGCGAGTTCAACGAGGCAGCAATCCTCAACAAGCTTCTGGAGGTTCTGCCTTCCATCGCCCGGGAAATCGCCGCGCCGATGAGCGCCATCAGCAATATGACCGTCATTTCCAACGACGGCGCAGGGCAGGTCAGCAAGAATGTTTCCTCGGGCGTGCAGCAGACTGCGCAGATGCTCAAGGACACGACCGGGTTCGACGTGATCGAAATGCTCAAGGGCTTCGGCAAATCAACCCCCGTCGCAGGCCCCAGGGCCACCGGAAACGGCGCCGTCAAAGAAGAATCCGGAGCGCAGTGACCGTGCCGGCCTGAGGGACAGGCCGGCCGGCTAAACTCCGGACAGAATCAACAAAACGCCGCGGAACGATGACTGGTCCGCGGCGTTTTGGCGTCCAGGTGCCGGGCGACAGGACCGCCGCGTGCCGGCCCGCAAAGTGGGAGACTCGTTTCCATGCGTGAACTCGTCATCCTCGGCACTGCCTCCCAGGTGCCGACCCGCTCCCGGAACCACAACGGCTACCTGCTGCGGTGGGACGGCGACGGACTCCTCTTCGACCCTGGCGAAGGAACGCAGCGCCAAATGCTGCACGCCGGAGTATCGGCCACCCGGATCACCCGCATCTGCCTCACGCACGTGCACGGTGACCACTGCTTTGGCCTGCCCGGAGTGCTGTCGCGGATGGCTTTGGACGGCGTGCCCCATCCGGTCCACCTGCATTATCCGGTGTCCGGGGAGGAGGTGGTCCGCGCCCTGGTGGCCGTCAGTTCTCCCGGTATCGACCTGCGGCTTCATCCGCATGGCGCCGCCGGAACGGTCGCGCCCGGCCTGGAGGTGCACCCGCTGAAGCACCGCATCGAAACCTACGGCTACAGGCTCACCGAACCCGACAGCCGCACCTTCCTTCCGGACCGGCTCGCCGCGGAGGGGATCACGGGAGCCGACGTCGGCCGGCTGCAGCGTGACGGCCGCCTGGGACGCGTCCGCGTTGAGGATGTGAGTGTTGCCCGGCCCGGCCAGCGCTTCGCCTTTGTGATGGACACGGCACCCTGCGCCGGCGCGGAGGAACTGGCCGACGGTGCGGATCTGCTCGTGGCGGAGTCAACGTTCAGCAACGACGACGCCGGGCTCGCCGCGGAGTACCGGCACCTTACCGCGGGGCAGGCAGGGGAGCTGGCGGCCAGCGCCGCCGTCGGCACCCTTGTCCTCACGCACTTCTCCTCCCGGTATGGCGACGACGTCACACCGCTCGCGGAGCAGGCGCGGGAACGTGCCGGTACGGCGACGGTTGTGGCGGCCAATGACCTGGACCGGATCACCGTGCCCAGGCGCCGGCCGCTGCGTTAAGCGAGGCCAGGGAGGCCTTGCCCGGTCCGGGCCACCGGAGGAGGATGTTGGCATCTTCAGGAGGCTCCCATGATCCAGCTTGGCAAGTTTGAGAAGTACCTGATCGAGGAATTCTTCGACGATTACCGCGCCGGGGACATGACCCACCGCACTTTTACCCGGCGCGTCGCATTCATCACCGGAAGCATGGCCGCCACCTCGGCCGCGATGCTTCTTGTCGGGTGCACCCCCGAAGAAGTCCCGCGCAGCGGCGACCCCATGCCCACGCCTGCCCCGTCGTTGTCGACGGCGGGCAACGGCACCGCGGCCGCCGGTGCAGTCCCTGGTGCCAAGAGTCCCCTGTCCGTTCCCGAGGGCGCGGCGGGACTGACGACGTCGATGGTCACGTTCCCCTCCAGCGGCACCGGGATCAGCGGCTACCTTGCCCGGCCGGGCGGGGGAGCGGCTGGTCCGGCGGTGCTGGTCTGCCATGAGAACCGGGGGGTCACCCCTCATATCCAGGATGTGGCACGGCGTTTCGCCACAGCCGGATACAGCGCGCTGGCTCTGGACCTCCTGAGCAGGGAAGGCGGGACGGCGGCCTTGGATGCCGATGCCGTTCCGGGGGCCCTGACCCGTGCGGGCGCCCCACGGCATGTGGCCGATTTCGCTGCCGCCTTCGACTACCTGGCGGCGCAGGACTTTGTGGACCCGGCCCGGATCGCCATGAACGGGTACTGCTTCGGCGGCGGGATCACCTGGCAGGCGGCGACGGAGCTGAGGGGGCTAAAGGCAACTGCCGCGTTCTACGGCCCGGCGCCGGACCTCAACAAGGTCCCGGCCATCAAGGCGGCCGTCTTCGGTGTCTACGCGGAGCTGGACCAGCGGATCACCGGGGCCATGCCGGCACTGAAGGACGCCCTGGCGGCCAGCAGCGTGACGCACCAGCTGACGGTGTACCCGGGCGTGGACCACGCATTCCACAACGACACCGGCGGGCGCTACAACGAGGCTCAGGCCACGGCGGCCTGGAACGACACCCTGGCGTGGTTCAAGCAGCACGTCTGAGGGGTCACACGCAAGGACGCTGCTGTACCGGGCAAACGGGCGTTATCCGATGGGATGCCCGTGATCGCACGTGGTTTGCCCGTCCGGAATTTCGTGTCCCTGGATGCACGTCACGGTGGGAGGCTGGGGAAGGTCATGGGCCAGGAAGAACAGGCTGCTCCGCCCGTGCTCAAACCCTGCGTCCTCCCGTTTCAGCCAGGACCGATGGCTTCGGTGAGCTGAATCAGCCGACCGTTTGTCTTCCTGCTGATGATGCCCGAAGGGATTCCTGACCATGGCGACCGCGACCTTTCCATGACCGTCACTGCCCGGGGCAGTGATGAACCGGTACCGAAATTTTACGCCGCCGGTGCCGCCGCCGGCACGGGTAGTCTTGAAACATGAGCACCACAACCCCAGCAACGCTCACCTTTGACGGCCGCTTCGCCCGGGAATTCGAGGAGCTTGCTGTTCCGTGGCAGGCGGAGGAAGCGCCGGCACCGGAGCTCCTCGTCCTGAATGAAGCCTTGGCCAGTGAACTGGGCCTGGATCCGTCGTCCCTGCGGACGCCCGAGGGGACGCTGATGCTGATCGGCAACAGGATCCCGGAAGGCGCCACCCCGGTAGCCCAGGCCTACGCCGGTCATCAGTTTGGCGGGTACTCGCCGCTGCTGGGCGACGGTCGCGCACTGCTGCTCGGCGAGGTCACCGACGTCCACGGGCGACTGCGCGATGTCCATCTCAAAGGCTCCGGCCGTACGCCTTTCGCCCGCGCCGGTGACGGCCTGGCCGTCGTCGGTCCGATGCTGCGCGAATACATTGTCAGTGAAGCCATGCACGCCATGGGCATCCCCACGACGCGGTCACTCGCCGTTGTGGCCACAGGACGCCCCGTCCGCCGCGAAACCATGCTTCCCGGGGCTGTGCTCACCCGCGTTGCGAGCAGCCACCTGCGCGTGGGCAGCTTCCAGTTCGCCCGCGTCAATGGTGACACCGAACTCCTCCGGCGCCTGGCCGACCACGCGATCAGCCGCCACCATCCGGACGCCGCGCAGGCCGGGCAGCCCTATCTGGCGTTGTTCGATGCCGTTATCGCCGCCCAGGCGTCGCTGGTGGCCCAGTGGATGCTCGTGGGCTTCGTCCACGGGGTGATGAATACGGACAACATGACCATTTCAGGCGAAACCATCGACTACGGACCCTGCGCGTTCATGGATGCCTTCAACCCCGGTGCGGTCTACAGCTCCATCGACGCGGGCGGACGCTACGCCTACGCGAACCAGCCGCACATTGCAGAATGGAACCTCACCCGGCTGGCCGAGGCCCTTCTGCCCCTGCTCCATGAGGACCAGGAACAGGCGGTTGCGCTCGCAGTGGAGTCCCTGGGCGGGTTCCGGAAGCTGTACAGCGCGGCCTGGTCCGCCGGGATGACATCCAAGCTTGGGCTGGCCGCGGAACCGGACGACGACGCAGTATCCCTACTGGTGAACGACTTGCTGGCACTGCTTGAGGAAGGACAGATTGATTACACCTCGTTCTTCCGGAGCCTCGGCTCGGCAGCCCGGGGCACGCCTGACACTGTCCGGGCCATGTTCGCGGACCCGGCAGCATTCGATGCATGGGCCAAACGATGGCTTGCCCTGGCACCGGACACAGGCTTGATGGATCGGGTGAACCCCGCCTACATTCCCAGGAACCACCTGGTGGAGGAGGCTCTGGCCGCCGCTACTGCAGGCGACCTGGACCCGTTCCGCCGCCTGGTGGACGTCCTGGCGAACCCATACACCGAGCGTCCCGGCCTGGAACGCTACGCCGGTCCCGCGCCGGTTGACTTCGGGAATTACCGGACCTTCTGCGGGACCTGAGCGAACACAAGGGATGGACGACGGCGGCGCGCGGCTGGGTGCCGCCCGCCGCCGTCGTGCACGGCCGGATCACGCTACGCGGACGAAGGACGCTCCGGCCAGCCAGCTGAGTGAGTGGACTTCGGTCTTGTAGCCGTCCACGCCGCCGCTGACAACCTGGCCGTTTCCGGCGTAGACGCCCACATGGCCGGCCGTGATGACCAGGTCACCAGCGGCAGGAGTACCCACCACGGAGCCGTACGCGAAGAACTGGGTTGGCGCCAGGTCTCCCACACTCTTGCCTACCGAGCGCAGGGCCTTCTCCACCATGGCGGTGCAGTCCTGCTGGATGCCGAGCTGGGAGTAAGCGGAGGCCAGGATGGCCGCGCCGAGCGAGCCGGACGGAGCCTGCGCCACGGGGGCGGAGGTGGAGGCCAGCTTGACGCCGGTGTTGGCCGGAGCGGTGGGGGCCGCTGCTGCCTTGGCCACGGGAGCCGGTGCGGTGTAGCCGGCACCCGGGATCTGGATCTGGTCGCCGGGGTAGATGATGGTGGTCATCGTCAGGCCGTTGACCGACAGGACGTCGCTGAGGGCCACGCCGTAGGCGGCGGAAATAGCGCCCAGGGTGTCGCCGGACACCACGGTGTAGACGGTGGCCGCGGCTGCCGGGGCAGGGGCCGCCGCGGGAGCAGCTACGGGAGCTGCGGCCGGAGCGCTGGTCTGGCCCTGAACATTGACGGTCCCGGAACTGTCGGGTCCGTGGACGCCGGCCTGTGCGGGGGTTCCCACGCTGAAAAGCAGGGCGGATGCGGCAACGGCAGCAAGTGCAGGCCGGCCGAACGCCAGTGCGCGGGCTGTGCCCGTTGCGGACGGGCCGACGAGGGCGGTGGGGCGGACAAGGTTCGCACGATGGCGTACGGCATTAAGGTTCTTTGACACGGGTGATCGCCTCTCCCATGCCTGCGGGGTGAGCTGTCGGGTTCGGGTCGGAGACACCCGGCCGGTTACGGCTCCGCACGGGACGGAGCGATACCGACTTAACCCCAAGGCTTCGAAAGAAGCCGTGGAAACGTGGTTCCCCCGTCCCTGCCAGTGGAATGCGCTGGGGTCCCGGGTCAGTGGCAGGGCTCGGCATACTGGCGGGAATGTCCCGGCTTGAGCCGGGGCACTGCACGACCATAACCAGCGACGGATTGGAATGTCACATTCCGGTAACGGAATGTAGGGCGGAAGTCCGTCCGGTTCGTGCACCCGTTCCTGCGCCTCGGGAGACTAGCGCCGCAGGTCAGGGTGGCATTCCCTATATGCCGAAAAGAGTTCACCAAGCGCGTCCTGATTCACAAGAAAATCGGGTATCCGCGGGTTTGTGACGCAACAATTCGATGAAGGTGTGATAAAGGCGATCTCGTGCTGGCCTGCAGGACCTCTTTTGATGATGCCCTGATACACCGGACTGGCGGACGGCGACCCGGGATCTCCGCTGGGTAACAATGTTGGGCCAGGAACGGCTGACCGGGCGTTTTGCCCGGTAAGCTCACCAACTATGTCCCGGTTTGCTCACAGAATGAGGCTGCCCGCCATCGCGGGCGTGCTGGCCGTTGCCCTGATGGGGTCGGCTGCCCTGCTTCCTTCCTACGCCGACGACGACGCCCCGCCCGGCGGTTACCCCTCCTGGCAGGACGTGCAGAACGCCAAGCAAAGCGAGGCCGGCAAGGCCGCAGAGGTCACCAGGATCAACGATCTGCTGGGCGGGCTGCAGGCACAGGCCGAAGCGCTCGGCAGCGCGGCCGTCACCTCCGCCGCCGAGTACGCCGTCGCTGAAGCAGCACTTCAGGCGGCCAGTGCCAAGGTGGATGTCCTCACCGCCCAGACAGCACGCGCAACGGCCGAACTTGGACAGTACAAAAGGGAAATCGGTGCGCTGGCAGCGCAGTCGTACAAGACCGGCGGCACCAACATGGGATTCTTCGTTGCCCTCGACGCCGTCCAGACCAACAGCATCCAGGGCCTCAACATCGTCCAGATAGTCAGCGACAAGACAGCAGCCCTGGTCAACAAATCCGCAGCCGCCGAACGGGTCTCCAGCGCCCTGTCGGAGCAGGAGCAGGCAGCGAGGGCAGAACGCGGGCGCCTGTCAGGGGAAGCGAAGGACAAGCTCGACGCCGCCCAGGCCGCCCAGCAGGCCATGTCACGGCAGATTGCGGAGCAGCAGGAACACGGCCAGGAACTGACGGCCCAGCTGGCGTCGCTCAAAGACACCACCGCCGCGGTCGAGGGCGAGTTCCGGCAGGGCCAGGCCGCCCTGGCCGCCTACGAAGCGGCGCAGGCTGCCAAGCGCGCCGCTGCGCAGGAGCAGGCACGCCAACAGGCTGAGGCAGCAGCCAAAGCTGCGGCCCTCGCCGCCGCGCAAAAACCCGTGAACCCGGCACCGGCCGCGCCAGCTGCACCGGCGGCGCCCGCCCCGGCTCCTACGCCGAGTCCGACGCCGACGCCGCCACCTGTCGTCGTGCCCATAGTTCCGGGCGGTGCGGTCAATGATCCAGCCGGCGCCAAGAGCTACGCCTCCGGCCGGTTGTCCGCCTACGGCTGGGGCCAGGACCAGTTCCCGTGCCTGGCGCAGCTGTGGACAAAGGAATCCAACTGGCTGACCACAGCCACCAACCCCTACTCCGGTGCGTACGGCATTGCCCAGGCCCTGCCCGCAGGGAAGTACGCCAGCGCAGGCAGCGACTGGCTCACCAGCTACAGGACACAGATCGAGTGGGGCCTTGGCTACATCAAGGACCGCTACGGGTCACCGTGCGGAGCCTGGAGCCATTCGGTCCAGTACAACTGGTACTGACCGTTGCCCGCAGGGGCCAGACCCCGGGCTAGGCGGAGTCTTGCGTCGGTTTGGCGAATTCCGCGGCGCTGACAAACTCAATTCCGACGAAGGCCTGGTCGCCGTCCACCCAAGCGTCATGGCCGGGCGGAATGGTGTAGGAGTCGCCGGCGGAGATGCTGATGCTGTTTCCGTCGGTGGTTTCCACCGAGAGCGCACCGGAAACGCAGTAGCCGATGTGGTTCACCTGGCATGACTCGGTGTGGACCACGGGCTTGATGCAGTCGGACCAGCGCCAGCCGGGCTCGAAAGTGAACCGACCAACGGTGTAATCGCCCAGGTTGACGACGTCCACTTCGGTCTTGTCCGGACGGCGTTTTTCGTCCGGTGAATTGTGCGACTTGACTGCCAGCTGGGTAACAACATTTGTCGGCATGGCACGCGGGCTTTCTCTGCGGAATGTGGTGTCCGTCAGCTGTCTGTCCCTGGCCGCCAGACGGCATCTGAGGCGCTTACGAGTGCCAGCATCCTCCGTTGCGTCCGGCTTGTCGAGTCCCCCGCAGCATCGGCGGCGTTAGGCTTTTCCCATGGCTGACTTTGAGCGGTTCCGGATCCTCCTGGAGGAAGAGCGGGCCCGCAAACTTGCCCTGCTTCCGGCGCTCCGGGCGGACATCTCGTCAGCCAGCGCGGCGCGCCTGGACTCCAACGTCGACGACGAGCACGACCCCGAGGGCGCCACCATAGCCTTTGAGCTGTCCCAGGCATCGGCCCTGCTCAACCAGAGCAGCTCCGGGCTGGCCCAGGTTGAAGCGGCACTGCAGCGGATCTCGGACGGCAGCTACGGCGCCTGCAGCGTATGCGGCCGGCCCATTGCCGAAGGCCGCCTGGAGGCCCGGCCCTGGACGCCGTATTGCATTGAGCACGCCTCCGCCGGCCGCGGCGGGCGGTAAGCCGTGAACCAGACAGTGCTGGACGCGGCGGCCTTCATCGACACCACCCTGCAGAACGAAGGCGCCTGGTACCGGGCAGACGATGTGGAGTCACGGGTGGGCGGCGCCATGGGTTCCTACGGGTCATCCGTAGGAGCCGTGCGCGGGACCGTCCGCGACGCCGGCAGGAAGTTCAAGGACCTCACCCACGACGACGTGACGGCCCTGGCATCCTTGCTCTGGGGCCAGCCGCATCCCGGCAGGAGGCCGGTGTATGAACGCCGCCTCGCCGCCGTTGTGCTGCTGCAATCCCGTGTTGGCCTCCTGCGGCACACCGACCTGACCAGGCTCGAGGGCTTCATCAGGTCCGCGCACACCCGTGAGCTGGTGGACCCGCTGGTCAGCGACGTTGTGGTTCCGCTGCTGAGGGTGCTCGAGGGACAGGACCGGCAGCGCGCCGACGTCGTGATTACCCGTTGGCGCCTTGACCCGGACGATTCGATCCGCCGGGCGGCATCCCTGACCGCGGAAATAGCAGGCAACACCTGAACGAAGGAGACGGACATGAGCGACCCCTACCACCTGGAACGGTTTGTTGACGCCCAGGACAGCGGCGGCACGTACGGCCAGGCCCTTGCTGAACTGCAGCTCGGCCGGAAGACCGGCCACTGGATGTGGTTCATCTTCCCGCAGATAGCCGGGCTTGGCAGCAGCCCGACGTCCGTCAGGTACGCCATCAGCACGCTGGCAGAAGCCCAGGCCTACCTCAAGCATGACGTCCTGGGGCCTCGGCTGCTCGAGTCCGCAGCAGCCATCGAAACCCACGCCGGCCAGCCCGCCGTCGACATCCTGGGCGGCATCGATGCCAGGAAGCTCCAGTCCTCCATGACCTTGTTCCTCCGTGCCGCGCCGGGGGAGACGATCTTCAAAACAGTGCTGGCAGACTTCTTTGACGGCCAGCCGGATCCGGCCACTGACTCGCTGCTCGCGGCGGCCAGGGACTGAAACGTTCGACGACGGCGGCGGGCGCGTGCGGAATCAGTCCTTCCGGACCTCCACCAGCTCCACCCGCTGCAGCAGGCCGGCGTCAACAACGGCTTCCATATACGTGCAGACAGGCTGGCGCCGGCGGTCCGTTGGTGAGCCGGGATTGAGCAGGCGCAGTCCGCCCGGCGTGGTGGTGTCCCACGGAATGTGGCTGTGCCCGAAAACCAGCACGTCGGCGTCGGGATAGAGCGCCTCCGCCCGTTCGCCGCGTCCTTTGGCCGGTCCGGTTTCATGCACGATGGCGAACCGTACGCCCTCCAGCGTGACATGCACGGTCTCCGGGAGCCGCTGGCGCAGTTCCGGACCGTCATTGTTGCCGTAGACACCCACGAGCCGCCGGCTTCTCCGTTCGAATTCGTCCAGCAGTTCCGCCGTCACCCAGTCGCCGGCATGAAGCACCACGTCGGCGCTTTCGACGGCGGCCCAAACCTGTGCGGGCAGGTCACGGGCGCGGTTCGGGACGTGGGTATCGGAGACGAAAAGCAGGCGCAGCGGCATAGGGTGCAATAGTAGCGGGATGATCAACCAGCAACAGCTCTGGGACCACGAAGCCGCGCAGCAGTACGACACGCCCGGCGAAGGAATGTTCTCTCCCGAGGTACTGGCGCCCACCGTAGAGGTACTCTCGGAGCTCGCGGGCGGCGGTCCGGCGGTCGAGTTCGCGATTGGCACCGGCCGTGTCGCCATCCCCCTCTCCGAGGCCGGGATCCAGGTCAGCGGCATTGAACTGTCCCACGCGATGATCTCCCGGCTGCGGGAGAAGGTGGGAGAGGACCGCATTCCCGTCGTTCAGGGTGACATGTCCGAGGCCGTGGCGGGGGAGAACTTTTCGCTGGCGTTCCTGGTGTTCAACACCATCGCCAACCTCCTGACGCAGGACGGACAGGTCCGGTGTTTCCAGAACGCTGCCCGTCACCTCGCACCTGGCGGGCGCTTTGTGGTGGAACTGTGGGTGCCGCAACTGCGGTCCCTGCCACCCGGACACGGCGGAACCGTGGAGGTGAGCCGGCCCGGGTACCTCCTGGTGGATACCTATGACGTGCTGCACCAGCATGTCATCTCCCACCACGTGCAATTCGGCCCGGACCTGGCGGATGGGCGGGAGGCGCGGATCGGGCGGACACCCCACCGGTACATCTGGCCCAGCGAACTCGACCTGATGGCCCGGCTGGCCGGGTTTGAGCTGGAATCAAGGTGGGCGGACTGGGACCGGAGCGGATTCACCGCAGATTCCCGCAGCCACGTGTCCGTGTACCGGCTCACCGAAGTGTAGGCCGGCAGGCCAAACATCGCCCGACATACGCGCCGGACGGCTCTGCTCAACGGCACCCTGTTGCCGCCTGCCGTTGAGTCGTACTCTGGGGCTGGGAGGTGGTTGCCATGGAGGCAGCGCAGGGTGACAGGATCATCGTCAGGGGAAGGACCGTCGGTTCAACCGACCGGCACGGGGTGATCCTGGAAGTGAAAGGACAGGAAGGCCACCCGCCGTACCTTGTCCGCTTTGACGACGGCCACGAGACCGTCATGTATCCCGGCGGTGATTTCGCCGTCGACAAGACGCACGGCTGAGGCCGTCATATAGTGCGCGCCGCCGGCGGGGCACCTGTCAGACTGGAGCCATGGATCATTCCGTGACTGCCACGCAGGCCGACGCCGGGAGTTCAAGCCGGCCCGCGCAAAACCCCTACCTTCAGCACCCTCCTGCCAGGACGGGCCCGCGGGATCCGGGCGATGCCTGGGTGGACGGGGACCGCGGGCGTTTCTGGGGCAGGTTCGGCGCAGCCGGAGTGCTCGCCTATGATCCGGACAGGGGTGTGCTCCTGCAGCACCGCGCGGAGTGGAGCCACAACGGCGGAACCTGGGGGCTCCCCGGCGGAGCCCTGCACCAGGGGGAGGACGCGGTCACCGGCGCGCTTCGGGAGGCCCATGAAGAGGCCGCGGTGCCGGGCGGGAGCGTCAGTGTCCTGTTCACCTCGGTCCTGGACTTCGGCTACTGGTCCTACACCACGGTGGTCCTGCTGGTCACTGATCCCTTTGAGCCGGTGATCAGCGACCCCGAAAGCATCGAACTGCTGTGGGTGCCCCTGGCCGACGTCGACGCCAGGGAACTTCACCCCGGGTTTGCCGCCGCCTGGCCCGGACTGCGGACCCGCATGCTGTCGCTGGCCGACGCGCGCCGTTAGCTGCGCCTGCCGGGGAAACGGCCCTCAGGTATCCTGGCCGTATTCCGCGGTAATCAGGATGGGGAGGTGGTCTGACTTGCCGCGCGGCAGGGTTTCCACACTTTCAATGTCCAGGCCCAGGGACGTTGCGAAATCGAAGTGGCCCTTGAAGACCTTGTAGCGGGTGTAGGTGCGCCGGTCGCTGAGGGTCAGGGCGTAGCCCGAGTCCTTCATGTGTGCGTGCAGGTTCTTGGTGAAGAACGGGTAGTTGAAGTCACCCACCATCAGCGTCATCAGGCCGCTGCCCATGCTCAGCAGCTCGGCGTGGGCGGCGTGGATCTGCGTCCGGCGCAGGGAGTTGGACGCGGTGAGCGGTGAGGCATGGAAGGAGCCGATGACCAGTTCGTGCTGGGTTTCGTTGTCCACCACCCGGGTGCCGATCAGGCGTTCGTGGGCAGGCGCCAGCACCCGGTCATGCATGGACTTCTTGAGCGCGAACGATTGGGTGTTCACAGCCGTGAAGCGGCTGCTCCGGTAGTAGATGGCCAGACCCAGCCTGTTGCCTTTGGTGGAGTCTGCCAGGTGCAGCGGCCCGAGGGTTTCCGGCAGATCGGCCGAATCCACCTCCTGGAGGCACAGCGCATCGATCTCAAAATTCCGGGCGAGGGCCAGGAGTTCTCCGCTCGCCTTGTGCTTCCGGAGGTTGTAGCTAATGACGCGCATCGGACACCTCTTTTCGAGGGTTGCTGACAGGACCAGTTCCTGAGTCTACTTTGATCGCACGCCGCAGGCGCCAACATTTCGCCGCGTCAGGGCAAAGCGTCCTGAGCGAACCGATAGAGTTAGTGGCGATTCACCCAGAACCACGGGAAGGGCCAACGTTGACCAGAGATCTGCCCGAACTTGCCGCCGGCAACTTTTACTACCAGGCGTTGGGCGGCGGCCGTTTCCGCTCCACTATCCACGCCCAGGGGGCATGGAACGAGCATGAGCAGCACATGGCCCCGGCCTCCGGGCTCATGGCGGACAGCCTTGAACGGCACGCGCCCCGGGCGGACATGCGGATGGCCCGGCTCAGCTACGAGATCCTGGGACTGATTCCCGGCGGCGAATTCCATATCGAGACCACCACGCTCCGGCCAGGCAGGACCATCGAGCTGCTCCAGGCAGAGCTCATCGCCAATGGCCGGGTAGCCATCCGCGCCACCGCCTGGCGCATGATCACCAGCGACACCAGCGCGGTCGCAGCTGTCGAGGACACCGCCATTCCTGCGCCGGACGAATGCAAGCCGTACGACGGCGCCAGCGTCTGGCCGGGCGGGTATATCCGGTCCCTGGAGATGCGGGTGGCCGAGGGCCACCGCCCGGGCGCCGGCACCGTCTGGCTGCGGACCGGGCATCCGTTGACCGACGCGGCCGACAGCGGCGACCTGGCCCGCCTGATGGGGCTGGTGGATACGGCCAACGGGATCGCGGCTCGCGTCCCGCCGGGGAAGGACAGCTACGCCTTCCCGAACCTCGACCTGCAGATCCATATGTACCGGCGGCCTGAAGGTGAATGGCTGGGACTGGACAATGCGGTGTCGTTCGGGGCGGACGGAATTGGCCTCACGTCCACGGTGCTGCACGACCTTGCCGGCCCCTTCGGCCGCGCCGAGCAGATCCTGACACTGCGGAAGTCCTGACGTTGCTGTAAGACTTCGCGGCTGCTACGCGGCCTCTTTGTACGCGCGCACGGCAGAGTCGATGGTGGGGAAGAAATGGTCCGGCGTGAACCGTGCACTGGCGCCGAACCGGACCAGCCGGTCCTTGATGGGCCCCTTCAGCTCGGCAAAGACCAGGCTGGTGCCGTCCCGGGCCAGTTCGTCGTCGAGCTGGACCACCTCATCCAGCGCCGTTGTGTCGAGATCGGTAATGGGCTCGGCTGCGACGATGACCCACTTCACAGGCCAGGGGGCAGCGTCCACGAGGCTGCGAATATGGTCTGCGAATACCTCGCCGTTCGCAAAAAACAGCGGCGCGTCGAAGCGTGCAATCACAAGCCCCTCCACTCGCCGGCCGCCGGGATGCCGATCCAGGTCGTGGTAGCCCGGAACGCCCTCCACGCTGGCGAGCTCCGTGCGGTAGGGATCCCAGGCGCGCCTTACGAAGGCCATCAGAGAGAGGCCGATTGCGACCACGATTCCTTCCAGGACGCCAATAAAGGCGACCCCGAGGAACGCGACGATGAGGAGGAGGGCCTCCGTCCGGCTCGTCCTGATGAGCCGGACCAGAGTTTTGACGTCAACCAGCGATGCCGCCGCCACGATCACCACGGCGGCGAGGGTAGCCGTGGGAAGGAAAGCCGTCAGCCCCGGAATGGCGACCATAAAAAGCACCACCAGCATGGCTGCCACCACCCCGCTGAGCTGGGTCCGCGCACCCGCGTCGAGCGCAATCGGGGTGCGCGAGGAACTCCCGCTCACGGGAAATCCGCCCAGCAGGCCGGTCGCCACGTTGGCGATACCCAGTGCGCCCATTTCGTCATTGCCGTTGACCCGGTCCCCGCGGCGGGCTGCGAGGCTTTTGGACAAGGTGGAAGTGTCCGCGAAGGCAATCAGCGCGATGCCGGCCGCCGGCCCTGCCAGCGCCAGAACGTCGTCCACCCCAACGCCGCCCAGGGCAGGGGCCGGGAGTCCCTGCGGCAGGGAGCCGACCACCGGCAACTGCCCGGCCAGGTCCAGTGCCGCCACAACGGCAATGGAGCCGGCCACGGCAAACAGGACGCTGGGAACCTTCCAGGGAAGCAGGCGGCCGGCCACAATGACGGCCAGGCTGCCTGCGCCTACAGCCAGGGCGACGGGATTGATACCTCCATTGACGACGGCGTCGGCCAGGGCGGTGAGGCGCTCCATGAGGCTGTCGCCGGGGACAGAGATGCCGAGCAGCCGCGGAAGCTGGCTGACGGTGACGGCCAGCGCGATGCCGTTCAGATAGCCAACACGAATGGGCCGGGACAACAGTCCCGTGACAAAGCCCAGCTTTAAGAGCCGCCCGGCAACCAGGAAGATACCGATGAGGATGGCCAGCACTCCGGCCATGGGCACCGCCTGCTCCGGGTCCCGCCCGGCCAGCGGAAGAATGGCGGCCGCGATCATCGGAGCCAGCGCCGAATCCGGCCCCACGATAACCACCCGGGAAGGCCCGAAAATGGCGTAAACGATCATCGGCACCACGGAGGCGTACAGGCCGGTCACAGCAGGAAGACCGCTGGCCTCGGCGTACGCCATCCCTGCCGGCACCAGTGCGGCACTCAACGCCGCTCCGGCAATCAGGTCCGCCTTCAGCCACGATCGCCGGTAGCTCCGCGCGACTCCGATACCGGGCACGGCCTTCAGGATCCAGTCGTGGCGCAATTTGCCTCCCGGTGGCAACGGTCAGGTTGGGAAAATCGGAGCATCCGGCGGACACCCCCGTGTCAGCTGGTCCGGAACACCAGCCAGCCGGCCAGGGTGGCGAGCCCGGTCAGCACGGCTCCCCAGAGCATATCCACCACGATCAGCTGCAGCGGCCACGTCTTGAGGGTTGCGGCGTTGGTCAGGTCATAGGTGGCATAGGCGAAGGCGCCCAGCGCGGCGCCGTAGCCGACGGCGGTCAGCCAGGTGCCGCCGTCGAGCGCCGGACGCAGCGCGAAGAAGACAATTCCCGCGATGTAAATGACATAGAAGGCCACGGCGTAACCTAGGTGTGGTTTGTCCGCCAGCAACTCGCCGATGTGGCTCCGGTAGAACGGGTTCATCAGCTTAAGCCACACGGCGTCAATGACTGCGAACGCGGCGGCGACAACGAGGAATTGCAATATGACCATAAGGGAGCTTAGCAACATGCAGGATGCCGGAACCGGAGGGCGGGAGCTCACCGTGGTGCGCCAGGAACGGTCGCTGGGAGCCGCAGAAGACCTGGATCTTGCGCTGGAACTGCTGGCCAGGGCCAAGACCGGCCGGATCGGCCCCACCCTGCGGCTGTACCGTCCCGCACCTACGGTCGCCTTCGGCCAGCGGGACACCCGCCTGCCCGGATTCGACGCAGCCGCGCAGGCATGCCGTGACCGGGGCTTCGAACCCCTCGTGCGGAAGGCGGGAGGGCGTGCGGCCGCGTACCACCAGGGCACGCTCGTGGTGGACCACATCGAGCCGCATGCCGACGCCATCGCAGGATCCAAGACCCGGTTCGGTTTTTTCGGCGAACTGCTGGCGCAGGCCCTGCGGGCCGCAGGCGTGGAGGCGGCCGTAGGAGAAATTCCGGGGGAGTACTGCCCCGGCGAGTTCAGTGTGCACGGCACCGACCCGGCCGATCCGGCCCGCCAGGTCAAGCTCGTGGGCACGGCGCAGCGTGTGGTGTCCGGCGGCTGGCTCTTCAGCTCCGTGATTGTGGTGGAGGATTCCGCCCCGATCCGCGGCGTGCTGACGGACAGCTACGCCGCGCTGGGGCTTGAGTGGGACCCTGGGACCGCCGGCGCTGCCAACGACCTGGTTCCCGGGCTCGACGTCCAGGCGGTCGAGGACGCCCTGCTGTCCACCTATGCGGGCTACGCTTCCCTCCGGTTTGCCGAGTTCAGCAGCTATACCGGGCTGGACAGCGGGAAGGCGTAGCCCGCGAGGCTTGGACGGCGGTCAGTGGCCCCGGACGATCCACTCGTCAAGGTGCGGAGCCTCGGCACCGATGGTGGTGGAGTCGCCATGGCCGGTCCGCACCACCGTTTCCGGGGGCAGCGGCAGCAGCCACGACCGGATGGAATCGATGATCGTGGGGAAATCGCTGTATGACCTGCCCGTGGCGCCGGGACCGCCCTGGAACAGTGTGTCGCCGGTGAAGACGGTGCCTTCGCCGTCGGGCCCGTCCGCCAGGTAGAACGACACTGATCCCGGCGAGTGCCCCGGCGTATGGAGGGCCTTCAGTTTCGCCCCACCCACCTCGAACACGTCGCCGTGGCTGATGTCGACGTCGGGATCCACTTCCGGGTAGACGCTCCGCCAGAGCATCCAGTCACCCTGGTGGAGGTGGATGGGTGCCTGCACCAGGTCCCAGAAGTCACCGACGGACCCGATGTGGTCGTCATGGCCGTGGGTGAGCAGGATGGCCTTCAGCGTCCGTCCGCCCACTGCTGCGGCAACTGCTTTCGCGTCGTGGGCGGGATCGATGACGATGCATTCCTCGTCATTGCCCACAATCCAGACGTTGTTGTCCACATCCCAGGTTCCGCCGTCGAGGGAAAACGTCCCCGACGTCACCAGGCGGTCGATCCTCAGGCTCACAGCTCCACCACCGAACGCAGGACCGAACCGGCGTGCATTTTGTCGAACGCTTCCTCCACCTGGTCGATGCTGATCCGCTCGGTGACGAAGGCGTCCAGGTCCAGTTTGCCCTGCTTGTAGAGGCTGATGAGCATGGGGAAGTCGCGGGAGGGCAGGCAGTCGCCGTACCAGGAGGACTTCAGGGAGCCGCCGCGGCCGAAGACGTCCAGCAGGGGCAGTTCCAGCGTCATGTCCGGGGTGGGCACGCCCACCAGGACGACGGTGCCGGCGAGGTCGCGGGCGTAGAACGCCTGCTTGTACGTTTCCGGGCGGCCGACGGCGTCAATCACCACGTCAGCGCCGAAGCCGCCGGTGAGCTCGCGGATTCTCTCCACGGGATCAGTTTCCGAGGAGTCGACGGTGTGGGTGGCGCCGAGCTCTTTGGCGCGCTCCAGCTTTTTTGCGTCGATGTCGACGGCGATGACCGTAGTGGCGCCGGCGAGCGCCGCTCCGGCGATGGCCGCCACGCCCACGCCGCCGCAGCCAATCACGGCCACCGAGTCACCGCGCTTGACGCCGCCGGTGTTGATGGCCGCGCCCAGTCCGGCCATCACGCCGCAGCCGAGCAGGCCGATGGCGGCAGCATCGGCGTCGGGATCCACCTTGGTGCATTGGCCGGCGGCAACGAGGGTCTTTTCGGTGAAGGCGCCGATGCCCAGGGCGGCGGAGAGCTCGGTGCCGTCTTCCAGGGTCATTTTCTGGGTGGCGTTGTGCGTGTTGAAGCAGTACTGCGCCTCGCCGCGGTTGCATGCACGGCAGTTGCCGCAGACCGCACGCCAGTTCAGCACCACCCGGTCTCCGGGTGCCACATCCGTAACGTCCGGGCCGACGGCGCTGACCACTCCGGTGGCCTCGTGGCCCAGGAGGAACGGGAAGTCGTCGCTGATGCCGCCGAGCTTGTAGTGCAGGTCGGTGTGGCAGACGCCGCTGGTCAGGATGTCCACCAGGGCCTCGCCCGGCCCCGGATCCGGGACCAGGATGGTCTCCAGCGTGACGGGGGCGCCCTTGGAACGGGCTACAACACCTTTGACTTTATGGACCACGGAAGGCTCCCTCACTGCAGATAGACAAAACGGGACCAACAGCGAATGTTGGTCCCGTTCTGTTTATCACATGGTGTTCGGTCGTTATCACATGGTGTTCGGTCGCCCGGTCCGGGTGTTAGGCGGCCAGTCGGCTCTTGACCTCGGCTGCGGAGGGGTTGGTGGCTGCAGTGCCATCCGGGAAAAGCACGGTGGGTACTGTGCGGTTGCCGCCGTTGAGCTGCTCCACGAGTTCGGCCGTGCCATCGACTTCCTCGATGTTGATTTCCGTGTAGCCGATGCCCTGCGCGTCCAACTGCTTCTTCAGCCGGTTGCAGTAGCCGCACCAGGTGGTGGAAAACATGGTGATGGTGCCGTTCTCGGGGGTAAAGTCCACGGAGCTCTCCTAAATCAGTGAGGGGGTTCGTTCCCATCAACGGTAACCCGCGGCCCGCTATTCCCCGGAGCCGGTGGCCCCGGATGACAGTGCGTAACAGCAATGGCATGCTGGTGCCATGTGTGGACGCTATGTGATGGCACGTGCCGTGGGGGACCTGCTGGCAGAATTCGATGCCCAGCTTGAGGAGGACGTGGAGCTGCCGCCGTCGTGGAATGTTGCACCCACCGATGATGTGCCCATCGTCCTGGAACGGCTGATTGACGACTCCGCCGTCCGGCAGCTGCACGTTGCCCGCTGGGGCCTTGTGCCGTCCTGGGCCAAGGATCCCGGCATCGGATCCAAAATGATCAACGCCCGGAGCGAAACGGTCCTGGAGAAGCCCGCCTTCCGCAAGGCCATCCAGTCACGCCGCTGTGCCGTGCCGGCGGACGGCTACTACGAGTGGAAACAGGGGACAGGGAAGGCGAAGCAGCCCTACTACGTCCACCCCGGCGAGGGCAGCGGCCTGGTTTTCGCCGGCCTGTACGAATGGTGGAAGGACCCGTCCAAGGCAGAGGGCGAGCCCGGGCGGTGGCTGCTCTCCACGTCCATCCTGACGGCCGACACGCCGCCGCCTGGATCGGAGTCAACTGTCTTCGGCAAGCTCACCGCCCTGCACAACCGGGTCCCGCTGCCCATGGACCGGGCGACCATGGAGTCCTGGATTGACCCGCAGATCGACGATGCCGCCTTCCTGGTGGACCTGGTCCGCGCCCACGTGAAGGATGTTGCTGCTGACTGGCACGTGGATTCCGTGGGCCGGGAGGTGGGAAACGTGCGCAACAATTCCCCCGAGCTCATCCGCCCGGTGGAGGCGCTGTTCTGAGGCGTTCCATCCGCTGACCCGGGCGGCGGCGGAGGTGCCTGACCCCTAAACGGTGACCTTGCCGGCGTCGTCCACTGCCCACGTGGGGTTGTAGGCGATCTCCCAGCGGAAGCCGTCCGGGTCCGCGAAATAGCCGGTATATCCGCCCCACGGCTGGGTGACCGGCTCGGCAACTATTTTTGCCCCGGCGGCGGCGGCTTCGGCCATGACCCGGTCCACGTCCGCGGGGCTGGGCACGTTGTGGCTGAGAGTGATGCAGGGGACCTGTCCCGGCGCATCAACCCCGGCTTCGGCCTGCATCTGGCCCGCGTTCCACAGGGAGAGGATCAGCCCGTGGTTGACCTGGATGAACACCACGTCGTCGGGGAATTCCTTGTGGACGGGCCAGCCGAGGCCCTCTGCGTAGAAGCGGCGGGAGGCCGCTACGCTGCGTACACCTAGTGAGATGAAGTCGACTCTGGGCTGCATGCTTCGATACTGTCAGATGATGGCGACAATTCAAGGAAACGACAGGGACGCGCTGGCCGACAAGGAACAGCTCGCCGCCGTGCGGATTGCAGTCGACGAGGTGGACGACCAGATCGTCACCCTCATTGCCCGGCGTGAGCGGCTGATCCGGATCGCCGGAACCCTGAAGGGTGACGACGCCGAAGTCCGGGCCCCAGGCCGGGTGGAGCGGGTCATTGAGCACGTCCGCTCCGCTGCGGAGAAGAAGGACATCGATCCGGACATCGTGGAATCCACGTACCGGGCCATGATCTCGGGCTTTATCGAACTCGAGCTGAAGGTCCACAAAGAAAACAGCTGAGGCTGTTCGACATCCATACCAAGGCGCCCTGCAGCCGGACATTTATCCGGCTGCAGGGCGCCTGTTTTGGTGTGCCTGGTTACAGTGCTTCGTCGACGGTGATGCCGGACTGGAATTCCCGGCCGTCAGCCTCGCTGAACGCCGACATGATGTGACCCTTGCCGAGCCCGTGAATGGCGGCCAAAGGGAAGTTTCCGGTAATGGAGTTGCCGGAGTGCGTCACTCCGCTGAGGTCGAAGTTTTCCTCGGTGCCCTGTTCGTGGCTGAACGAGTAGAAGGCGATCGCCTCCCCGTTCATGAATTCAATGCCCAACCGTCTTTGTGATGAGTAGTCAGGGCTGGCCGCCACGAGCCCCACTACGTACGCACCCGCTCCCGGGATGTTGCCGTCGATATCAAAGGTTGCCACGAGCGTTGTGTCCTGGGCCTTGATGCTTACGTGCTTAAGGAGTGCGTCATTGGTGCTCATGCCACAATCCTGCTACCTGCCGTCCCTTCCGTCCACCCCTGTCTAGGTTTTGTGTTGGCTCCGGCGTAGACTGGATTTATTCGAACATGTATTCGAATGAGCGTGTTTGAAACCCCGGGATGGACCTTCCTGGGCCACAGTTCCAGTTCAGTTCCGGGAGGCGCCCATGGGCATGTTCAGCGAATCCGTTGACGTGGCCTGCAGCGCTGCCGGCCAGCCGGTGGCCCTCCAATGGGCCGGGCGGCAGTACACCGTGTGCGCTGAACCAGTGCGGTGGTTTGAACGCAGGCAGTGGTGGGCCGAGGAAAGCCGCGCACCGCTGGGCAGCGGGCCCGGGCTGGTTGACCACGAAATCTGGCGGGTCCAGGTGCAGGCAGACCCGCAGCGTCTTGGTTCAGGCGGCCCTGGCAGCCCGGAGGTCGGCCCCCTTCCGGATGAACCCCTCACCCTTGATCTGAGCCGGCACCTCGGAAGCGGCCGCTGGCGGCTGCTCCGGATCCATGACGCACTCCAACCCAGAACAGCATGACTTTTACGCATCTCCACGCTTCCACTGCCTTCAGTGCCCACTATGGGGTGTCCTGGCCGGACGAACTAGCCCAGGTTGCCGCCGCTGACGGTGCCACCGCGCTCGCCTGTACTGACCGGGACGGCCTGTACGGCACGGTCAAGCACCTCAAAGCCTGCATGGCCGCAGGTATTGACCCCATCGTGGGGGTTGACCTTGCAGTGTTCGACGACGACGGCGACCACCGCACGCAGCTCGCTGGACGCGTAGTGGTCCTCGCCCGCGGCCAGAACAACGGCGCAGGCTACCGGGCCCTCTGCAGGCTGGTGTCCGATGCCCATGCCAGGACCTCCGGCAAAGCCGGGGGAGCTGTGCCGGTGGCAGTCACCCGCGCCGAACTCGCCTCCCGGACACTTGATCCGCAAACCCTGAAGCCGGTCCTGATGGTCCTGATCGGACCGGATTCCGACGTCGGACGGGCAATGGGCGGGCGGCGGTACCTGCGCCCCCGCACCCTCTTCAAACGCTGGCTGGATGCCATGCCGCAGGGGACCATGGTGGCCGAAGTGGTTTCCCAGCTCAGCTCACCAGGTTCCCCGCTGAGCACCGCCCACGCTGTGCGGATGCTCAAGCTGGCGGAGGAACACCAGGTCCCTGCCGTGCTCACCAACGCTGTCCGGTACTGCGCCGAGGACGGAGCAGCCACGGCGGACGTCCTGGATTCGGCCCGCACGCTGAAGTCATTGCCCGAACTCGCCGCCGAACCCCTGCTCCAGCCCAACGGCCAGGCCTGGCTGAAATCGTCGGCACAGATGCTCCAGCTGGGCAGGGAAATCATCGGTACTGCAGGATACGGGGCGGCTGACCTCAAGCAGCTCATGGCCCAGACCGAGGCGCTCGCGGACCTCTGCCGGATCGACCCCGTCACCGATATGGGATGGAAGCAGCCCGTGGTCCCCGAGGCTTCCGTCATTGGTATCAGCCAGGACCCGCATGTGGAGCTGGTCCAGCGGTGCGAGGCCGGGATCGGCAGGAGGTTTCCTGGCATCACCGGCGCCGCCGAAAAGGAAATGCGCTCGCGGCTGGAGCACGAGCTGGGGATCATCATGAACCTTGGGTTCTCCTCCTACTTCCTGACCGTCGCCGAAGTGTCCCGGATGATCCTGGACATGGGGGTCCGCGCTGCCGCCCGCGGGTCAGGGGCGTCCAGCCTGGTCAACTACCTCATCGACGTCAGTCAGGTAAACCCCCTGCAGCATGACCTGATCTTCGAACGGTTCCTGTCCCGGGACCGGGCCACCCTGCCGGACATTGACATCGATGTTGAAAGCGCAGAACGGCACAACGTCTACCGGCGGATCTTTGACCGCTTCGGTTCCGAACGCGTCACGCTGATGAGCATGCAGAACGGGTACCGGGCGCGTGGCGCCGTCAGGGACGCAGGCATGGCCCTGGGCATGGACGACGGCGACGTCGGCGAGATCGCCAAGCAGCTCTGGCGCTTTTCGGCCCGCAAATTCCGGGAGGCGCTGGTGGAGAAACCCGAACTGCGCGAGTTCGCCGGCCGGGTGGAACAGCGCGACTTTGCCGAAAACCAGCAGCTTGACCTTCTGGTGGACCTCACGGAACGGCTGGACCGGCTTCCCCGGCATATTTCCATGCATCCCTGCGGGGTGATCCTGGGCGATGCCACACTGCTGGACCGCACCCCCGTCCAGCCCAGCGGCCTGGGATTGCCCATGAGCCAGTTCGACAAACACGACATGGATCCCATGGGGATGCTTAAGCTCGATGTCCTGGGTGTCAGGATGCAGAGCGCCATGGCCTTCGCTGTCCGCGAAGTCATCCGGCTCCACCCTTCCAAAGCCGAAGTTGTGGCTGCAGGGGCGCACCCCCAGGGTGAGAACGGCGCCGGCCCGGACTACATCGCCGACAACGGCCACATCAACCTCAACGCCGTTCCGCTGGACGACGAACCAACCTATGAGCTGATCCGAAGCACGCACACTTTGGGCTGCTTTCAGATTGAGTCGCCGGGCCAGCGGGAGCTGATCGGCAAAATGGCACCGCGGGAATTCAATGACCTCATCATCGACATCTCGCTGTTCCGGCCGGGGCCGATGAAGTCAGACATGGTGCGGCCGTTCCTGGAGCACCGGCACGGCTTCGCGCCGGAGGTGTATCCCCACCCGGACCTGAAACCCGTGCTGCAGGAAACCCACGGGGTCACCGTCTTCCACGAACAGATTCTGAAAACCTTCAACGTCATGACGGGCTGCGGGCTTGCCCGCGCGGACGAATTCCGGCGGGCCCTGGGAAACGAGCTGCTCGAACCGAAGGTTGAGGAATTCTTCCGGAAGGAAGCCAGGGCCAAAGGCTATTCACCTGACGTAGTGGACAAGGTGTGGGGAACCCTGAAGGCCTTTGGCAGCTTTGGTTTCTGCAAGGCCCACGGCGCCGCCTTTGCCGTGCCCACCTACCAGTCGGCGTGGCTGAAGGCGCACCACCCCGAGGCGTTCCTGGCCGGGCTATGGGAGCACGATCCCGGCATGTACCCCAAGCGGCTCCTGGTGGCTGAAGCCCGAAGGATGGGCATCCCCATCCTTCCCCTGGACATCAACCGCAGCCATGCCGAATACCGGGTTGAGCCGGTGGAGCACGGGCCGGACCGCGGCAAACTGGGGATCAGGCTGAGCCTGAAAGGCATTTACGGGCTGTCCGGCGCAGAACTTAAGCGCATCGTGGGCGGGCAGCCCTATGACTCGCTGGCTGATCTTCGGGCGCGGTCCCGGCTGAGCAAACCCAACATCAAGAGGCTGGCCCAGCTGGGTGCCTTTGATTCCCTCCACCGGGAGTCGGGCGGAGCCGCCAACCGGGCAGACCTCGTCCAGCACCTGCAAAGAATGCAGTCTTCCGGAAGCGCGCGGAAGGGCATCGAGGTCATGGAAGGGCAGCTTTCCCTGCCATTGGGCGACGTGGAACTTCGGAACGTCAAACCCGGACTGCCGGCGCCCACGCTGGTGGAAAATGTCCGGGCAGAACTGGACCTGATGGCCATTGATGTCAGCGGGCACCTGATGGACAGCCACCGTCCCATGCTCGACAGGCTCGGCGTCACCACGGCCGATAAGCTGCTCGGCCTGCGCAACGGCTCTGAAGTGCTTGTGGCCGGAGTGCGAATTGCCACCCAGACCCCTCCCATGCGTGGCGGGCGCCGCGTGGTGTTCATC
This sequence comes from Arthrobacter sp. BE255, assembly GCF_031457335.1. NCBI lineage: Bacteria > Bacillati > Actinomycetota > Actinomycetes > Micrococcales > Micrococcaceae > Arthrobacter > Arthrobacter sp. BE255. The sequence continues at coordinate 166,393 of NZ_JAVDWK010000003.1, forward strand.
AGCATCGACGACGGCACCGGATGCATCGACTCTGTGTTCTTCCACGAAGCGCAGGAGCAGGCCGGGCTGCTGCTGTTCGGCACCAGGCTGTTGCTCATCCGCGGCACCACCCGGCGGACGGGGCCCAGGGGCATCAGCCTGAGCGCCAGCATGGCGTGGGACCTGAGCCGGGTGGAGACCCTGCCGTTCCCGGAGTCGCGGCCCGAAACCACCGACATTCCGCATCCCCTGGACGGAATCAGCCGCAGCCTGGCCATCACCGGGATGGGTGGCTGAGCGGCGTCATCCCAGCCAAACCCGGCTTCCGGGGCCCGCGGGTCCCGTTGGTCGGCCCCTTGGGAAACCGATAGCATTGACGATGGCTGGCTGTGGTCCCCGTACGCCACAAGCTATGAAGCCTTAACTTTGAATAGGAGACACCCGTGTCAGATGCCCAGCAGATCACCCTCATCGTCGATGGCGAAGAGACCAAGGTGACTACCGGGACAACCGGTGCGGAACTCTTCTTTGAGCGCCGCGATGTTGTTGTAGCCCGCGTCAACGGCGAGCTGAAGGACCTGGACCAGGAACTGCCGGAGGGCGCCGACGTCGAAGGCGTCACCATCGAGTCCCCGGACGGACTGAACGTCCTCCGCCACTCCACTGCCCACGTCATGGCCCAGGCCGTGCAGCAGCTCCGCCCGGACGCCAAACTGGGGATCGGACCGTACATCACCGACGGCTTCTACTTCGACTTCGACGTCGCCGAACCGTTCACCCCCGAGGACCTCAAGACCCTCGAAAAGATGATGCTCAAGATCATCAACCAGAACCAGAAGTTCGTCCGCCGCGTCGTCTCCGAGGACGAGGCCCGCGACGCCATGAAGGACGAGCCCTACAAGCTCGAACTGCTGGGCAAAAAGAACAACGCCGCCGAAGCCGGTGAAGGCGTCAACGTCGAGGTAGGCGCCGGCGACATCACCATCTACGACAACGTGGAGCGCAAGGAAGGGGCCACCGTCTGGTGCGACCTCTGCCGCGGCCCGCACCTGCCCAACACCAAGCTCATCTCCAACGCCTTCGCCCTGACCCGGTCCTCCTCCGCGTACTGGCTGGGCAACCAGAAGAACCAGCAGCTGCAGCGCATCTACGGCACAGCCTGGCCCACCAAGGACGCGCTGAAGGCCTACCAGGAGCGCATCGCCGAAGCCGAACGGCGCGACCACCGCAAGCTCGGCGTCGAACTTGACCTCTTCTCGTTCCCTGACGAGCTGGGATCCGGCCTGCCCGTGTTCCACCCCAAGGGCGGCATCATCCGCAAGGAGATGGAGGACTACTCGCGGCAGCGCCACGTCGACGCCGGCTACGAGTTCGTCTACACCCCGCACATCACCAAGGGGCACCTGTACGAAGTCTCGGGCCACCTGGACTGGTACAAGGAGGGCATGTTCCCGGCCATGCACGTGGACGCCGAACTCAACGAGGACGGCACCGTGCGCAAGCCGGGCCAGGACTACTACCTGAAGCCGATGAACTGCCCCATGCACAACCTGATCTTCCGCTCCCGCGGACGGTCCTACCGCGAACTGCCGCTGCGGCTGTTCGAATTCGGTTCGGTGTACCGCTACGAGAAGTCCGGCGTGGTGCACGGGCTGACCCGCGTCCGTGGCATGACCCAGGACGACGCCCACATCTACTGCACCCGCGAGCAGATGAAGGACGAACTCACCAAGACCCTGACGTTCGTGCTGGACCTGCTCAAGGACTACGGCCTGAACGACTTCTACCTGGAGCTCTCCACCAAGGACCCGGAGAAGTACGTCGGCGAGGACGCCGCCTGGGAAGAAGCCACCCGGACCCTTGCCGAAGTGGCTGAGGAATCCGGCCTGGAACTGGTTGCGGACCCGGGGGGAGCGGCCTTCTATGGCCCGAAGATTTCCGTCCAGGCCAAGGACGCCCTCGGCCGCACCTGGCAGATGTCCACCATCCAGCTGGACTTCAACCTGCCGGAACGCTTCGAACTGGAATTCCAGGCTGCCGACGGCACCCGCCAGCGGCCAGTAATGATCCACCGCGCCCTCTTCGGTTCCATCGAGCGGTTCATGGGCGTCCTCACCGAGCACTACGCCGGCGCCTTCCCTGCGTGGCTGTCCCCGGTCCAGGTGGTGGGCATCCCGGTCGCCGAAACGTTCAACGAATACATGTTCGACGTCGTTGACCAGCTCAAGGCGGCGGGCATCCGCGCCGAGGTGGATACGTCGTCGGACCGGTTCCCCAAGAAGATCCGCACCGCCAGCAAGGATAAGATCCCGTTTGTCCTCATTGCCGGCGGCGACGACGCTGAGGCCGGTGCGGTCTCCTTCCGCTTCCGCGACGGCAGCCAGGACAACGGCGTGCCGGTGGCCGAGGCCGTCAAGCGGATCACCGAAGCCGTCCGTAACCGGACCAGCTAGCGAAACGGACGGGAAACGGTGCAGGAGAACACAGGCGCAGGATATCCAGGCGATGCCGGCGTGACCGACGACTTTGACCTCGCCGGTGTCCCGGATGCCTTCCAGCGCCTGTGGACTCCGCACCGGATGGCCTACATCAAAGGCGGCCAGCATCAGTTCAAGAATGAAAACGACTGCCCGTTCTGCGTTGGTCCCGGCCGGACCGATGAGGAGGCCCTCATCGTTTACCGGGGAAAAACGTGCTACGTGGTGCTGAACCTGTTCCCGTACAACCCGGGCCATCTGCTCGTCTGCCCCTACCGGCACGTTCCGGACTACACGGATCTGACCCTGGAGGAAACAGCCGAGTTCGCCGAGCTGACGCAGACCGCCATGAAGGTGCTGCGGAAAGTATCGAATCCCGGTGGCTTCAACCTGGGCATGAACCAGGGCGTGGTGGGCGGCGCGGGAATCGCGGCGCACTTGCACCAGCATATTGTTCCGCGGTGGGGCGGCGACGGTAATTTCTTCCCGATCATCGCGCAGACCAAAGCCATCACCCAGACCCTCGACGAGGTCCGCCGCCAGGTGGCCGAGGCGTGGCCCGGGGAGACGGATGCTGAATAGGCACGCGCGCGGTTTCTTCACCGCGCTGTTTACCCCGCTTGCCCGCTGGCTCCTGAAAATCGGTATTTCCCCCGACGCCGTCACGGTAGTGGGGACCCTTGGTGTCGTAGCCGGCGCACTGGTCTTCTACCCTCTGGGCCAGCTGTGGTGGGGAACTCTGTTCATTACTGCCTTCATCTTCTCCGATGTGCTGGACGGCATTATGGCCAGGATGCGGGACACCGGGGGCCGGTGGGGAAACTTCCTGGACTCCACGCTGGACCGGGTCGCCGACGGCGCACTCTTCGCGGGCCTCGCCATCTGGTTCTTCGCCGGCGGCGACGACGTGGTGATAGCGGTGGGCGCAATGGTCTGCCTGGTCCTGGGCATGGTGGTCTCCTATGCGCGGGCCAAAGCGGAATCCCTCGGCTTCACCGCAAACGTGGGAATCGCCGAACGCGCCGAACGGCTGGTCTCGGTGCTGGTGGTTACCGGATTCACCGGCCTCGGCCTGCCCCACATCGTCCTGCAGGTGACGCTCGCGCTCCTGGCCACGGCCAGCCTGGTCACGATTATCCAGCGTGTGGCCACAGTGCGCCGCCAGTCCCTGGCGGAGTCCGCAGCCTCTGATTAAGGCTGATTAAGCCCGCTGCCTGCCGTGGGACTAGTATTGTGACTGCCCGGTCAATGGACCCGGCAACCCGGTGTGTGTACCTTCGGCTCTGTGCCGCCCTCACGCCCGGCGAAGATCATCTATCTACCCATAGGGGTTTTTGTGTCTACACCTGATGTAAGCAGCGAAGCCGGTTCGTCCGCGAACAGCGTCACGGGCAGCAACCGCGTCAAGCGCGGCATGGCTGAGATGCTCAAGGGCGGCGTCATCATGGACGTCGTCAACGTCGAACAGGCCCGCATCGCCGAAGACGCCGGTGCCGTGGCAGTGATGGCGCTGGAACGCGTTCCGGCCGACATCCGTGCCCAGGGCGGCGTGTCCCGCATGTCGGACCCGGACATGATCGACAAGATCATCGAGGCCGTGTCCGTGCCGGTCATGGCCAAGGCCCGGATCGGCCACTTCGTCGAGGCCCAGGTCCTGCAGTCCCTGGGCGTGGACTACATTGACGAGTCCGAGGTCCTGACCCCGGCCGACTACGTCAACCACATCGACAAGTGGAACTTCAAGGTTCCCTTCGTCTGCGGTGCCACCAACCTCGGTGAGGCGCTGCGCCGCATCAACGAGGGCGCGGCCATGATCCGGTCCAAGGGCGAGGCCGGCACCGGCGACGTTTCCAACGCCACCGGCCACATGCGCCAGATCCGTTCCGAGATCGCCAAGCTCGCGGCCCTGCCCGAGGACGAGCTGTACGTCGCGGCCAAGGAACTGCAGGCCCCGTACGAACTGGTCAAGGAAGTCGCCGCCGCCGGCAAGCTTCCCGTGGTGCTGTTCACCGCAGGCGGCATCGCCACCCCGGCTGACGCCGCGATGATGATGCAGCTCGGTGCCGACGGTGTGTTCGTCGGTTCCGGTATCTTCAAGTCCGGCAACCCGGCCCAGCGTGCCGCCGCCGTCGTGAAGGCCACCACGTTCTTCGATGACCCCGACGTCATCGCCAAGGCCTCCCGCGGCCTGGGCGAAGCCATGGTGGGCATCAACGTCGACGAAATCCCGCAGCCGCACCGCCTCGCCGAGCGCGGCTGGTAGCACCTGTCTTTCGGCAGGTCCTGATCCTCTGCTTGCTATTCCCCACGTCCCGCTAAAGCCGCTCCGCGGCGAGCGGGGACGTGGGGCCCCTTTTACGCAAGCTGCCGGACCAGTACCTGCCTCTAAGCAACAAACCGCGACGGCGGCGGGTCACCTATGCAGGGTGACCCGCCGCCGTCGTTCTTTTGTTTGGGGTGGGTGGTGCGTTAGTCCAGGCCGCGGCGCTTCAGCAGCGGTTCCAGCTTTGCTTCGCGGCCTCGGAGGGTTTTGAAGGATTCCAGCGGGTCGCGGCTGTTGCCTCTTGAGAGCAGCTCCTGGCGGAAGCGTTCGCCGTTGGCTCGGGTCATGCCGCCGTTCTCCGTGAACCAGTCCACCGTCTCTGCGTCCAGCACCTCGCTCCAAATGTAGGAGTAGTAGCCGGCGGCGTAGCCTGCCCCGGCGAAGATGTGCTGGAAATAGCCGGTGCGGTAGCGCGGCGGGATCAGGGCGTGGGCCACTCCGGCGGCCGCGAGGGACTTCTCCTCGAATGCCAGGGCATCGTCGGGGATCCCGCTGTCGTCCAGCACATGCCATGCCAGGTCAAGCAGCGCGGCACCCAGGTACTCGGTGGTGGCGAAGCCCTCGCCCCACAGCCGGGACTCATTGAGCCTGTCCACCACGTCCTGGGGGAGCGGCTCGGCGGTGGCGTAGTGCCGCGCGTAGTTGGCCAGCACCTCAGGCCACAGGATCCACATCTCGTTGACCTGCGACGGGTACTCCACGAAGTCGCGGGGCACGGCCGTGCCGGCGAACCGCGGGTACGTCACGTTGGAAAACAGCCCGTGCAGCGCGTGGCCGAATTCGTGGAACGTGGTGCGCAGCTCATCCAGCGTCAGCAGGGTGGGTTCCCCGGCCGGCGGCCTGGAGATGTTCAGGTTGTTGATGACCACCGCCTTGGTCCCCAACAGGTCGGACTGCTCCACCAGGGAGTTCATCCACGCCCCTCCGCGTTTGGACTCCCGGGTGTAGTAGTCGCCCAGGAACAGTCCCAGGCCGCTGCCGTCTTCGTTCCGGACCTCCCACACGCGGACGTCCGGATGGTAGCCGGCCAGGTCCGTCCGTTCGTGGAAGGTGATCCCAAACAGCGACGTGGCTGCGTGGAACACCCCGTCCTTGAGCACCCTGTCCAGCTCGAAGTAGGGGCGGAGCGCCTGCTCGTCAACGGCATACTTCTCGCGCCGTACCTTGGCCGAGTAGAACGCCCAGTCCCAGGCCTCCAAGGAGTGGCCGGCAATGTCTGCCAGGGCCGCGGCCTCGGCATCCGCATTCCGCACAGCAGCCGGCGCAAGCCGGTTCAGCATGGCCTGGACGGTCTCGAAATCCGGCGCCGTCTGCCGGTCCACCACCAATTCGGCATAGTTCGCGAAGCCAAGAAGCCCTGCCTTTTCGGCGCGCAGCGTAGCCATCGAACGCACGAGTTCCCGGACGTCCAGGCTGCCGCCGTCACTGCCCCGGCCAAGGGAGGCTTCAAACAGCCGACGGCGGACGTCCCGGTTTTCGAGGACGGCCATGGCCGGCTGGTTACTCGGCTGGATCAGGGTCAGCAGGAACTTGCCGTCATGCCCCGCCGTCCGGGCCGCTTCGGCCGCGCCGGCGACGTCGTCGGCGGGCATGCCGGCCAGCTCCTCCTCGTGGTCCAGCAGCAGGGCGGCGGACTTCATGGCTTCCTTGACCCGCTGGCCGAAGTCCGTCCCGAGCCGGGAGAGTTCGGCGTTGACAGTCTTCAGCCGCTCCTGGTCCGGAGCGTCCAGCTGGATTCCCGACTGCCGGAACTCCTTCAGGTACTCCTCGACGAGCCGGACAGCTTCCGGCTCCAGGCCTGCGGTATCGATGGCGGCAAACCTGTCAAAGAGGGCGCGGTTCAGGTACACCTCGTCCTGATGTGCGGTGAGCAGGGGCGTCAGCTCCGTTTCGAGGTCGCGGATCCCGTCCGAGGCGTCGGCCGAAACCAGGGTGAAAAAGGACGCTGCTGCCCGTTCCAGCAACCGGCCCGCCTGCTCCATGGCGATAGCGGTGTTCGCAAACGACGCTGGCTCCGTGTTGTCCACGATGGCCTGGATTTCGGCCAGATGCCCGGCCAGGCCTGCATGGACCGCCTCCGCGTACTCGGGGACCGAGATCCGGGCAAACGGCGGCAACTCGTAGGGCAAGGGACTGGGGCTGAAGAGCGGATTGGTCATGAAGTAAAGCTTTCACATCACGGCGCTGTTCTCAATGAGCCAAATGCTCGGTTCCGGCCGCTTCGAAACCTAGAATTACGCCCATGGGGAACAGAAGTGGCGGCATTGCCGTCCGCGCCGGCGCAGCCATGGCTGCAGCCATTCTTGTAAGCGCCATCGCCGGCTGCGGCCTGATAGCCGAACAGGCCGGCAGGTCGGCCAGCGCCGGGACCCCTCCGGGTCCGGGGGCGGGCCAGCCGAGTGCCACGCAGACGCCAACGCCCACCCCTACCCCCACGCCCACCCCGGGTGCCGGGCCGGCGTGCCCTACGGTGCGCTGCACCTCTGTCCTGGTCACCGGCGACATGCTGGTCCACACCCAGCTCTGGCAGCAGGCCCAGCAGGACGCCGCCGCGGCGGGGAAACCCGGACTGGACTTCACGCCGCTCCTTGAAGGCCAGCGCCGTTACATCCAGGCCAGCGACCTCGCCATCTGCCATCAGGAGACACCCGTGGCCGGGCCGGAGGGGCCGTTCTCGGCCTACCCCTCGTTCAATGTCCCGCCGCAGATCATCACAGCATCCAAGGCGGTCGGCTACCAGGCCTGCACCACCGCCAGCAACCACACCATCGACCGGAGCACGGACGGCCTGCTGCGGACGCTGGACGCCCTGGACGGTGCAGGGCTTAAGCACACCGGTTCCTACCGCACGGAAGCTGAGTCCCAGGGCATCCTGATCCTGCAGACACCTGCCGCCAGGATCGCCATCATCCAGGGGACCTACGGCCTCAACGGCCAATACCCTGAATACCCCTGGCAGGTCGACATGCTTGACGCGCCGTCCATGATCGCCAAAGCCGTCAAGGCGCGGGCACTCGGGGCAGACATCGTGCTGGGCGCCATGCATGCGGGAGACGAATACGCGAGCGAAGCCAACGCGCAGCAGCAGGAGGTGGCCCACGCCCTCGTGGACAGCGGCCAGTTCTCCATGATCTACGGCCACCACACGCACTCCGTGCTGCCCATCGAAAATTACAAGGGCACCTGGATCGTTTACGGGCTGGGCAACGGCGTCACTGAACTGTCGCCCTGGTATGTCGTGAACAATGAGGGCCTGCTGGTGCGGGCGCAGTTCAGCCAGGACGCGTCCGGAAAATGGGTCCCCTCAGACCTCGCCTGGGCGCCATCGGTCATCGTCCGCGACCCCTACCGCTGGTGCTCCGTGGCAACCGACGCCCCCCAGGGTGTGTGCGCCACGCCCGAGGCGGACGCCGCCACCCGGCTGCGGACTGTTTCCGTCGTGGAATCCATGGGCGCCGCCGCGGCGGGGGCGCACGAACTCCTGATCACGAAGCAACCCTGAGCCGCCACAGCCGGCAAACTTTGCCGGGAGCAGGTCAGCGCGGGCGCCGCGCAGCGTGCTCCCTGGCCAGCACGGCGTAGCGGTCATCAGGGCTGCCGGGAACAAAAGCCCCGAACTTGCGCTCGGCGGCGGTGCGGATCAGGAAGTCCGCGATGGCGGGGTTCTTGGGCAGCAGGGATCCGTGCAGGTAGCTGGCCACGATGTTCTTGTAGCGTGCGCCTTCCTGGCCGTCGCTGCTGTTGTTGCCGGTACCTTTCGCGGTGGTCCCCAACGGCCGGACGCCCGCACCCAGGGTGGTCTGCCCGCTGTGGTTCTCGTAGCCCAGGACCTCGCCGAACTCGGGGGTGGCCACCTTGACGTTGCCGATCAGGCGTTCGTCGGTGCCGTGTGTTTCCACGTCCAGGATGCCGATCCCCGGGATGACCGTACCCAAGCGGGTCTTGAAGAAGCGTCCGAACAGCTGATACAGCCCGCAGATCACCAGCATGGGCGCGCCGTCCTCCGCCAGCCCGGTCAGGACGTCGGCGCGTGAGTGCAGGTCGTCCTGGATGACGAGCTGGCCGCTGTCCTGCCCGCCGCCGCCCACAATGAGGTCCACATCGGCGGGAAATTCGTCGCCGACGTTGTACTCCAGCAGCTCCGGGGTGTAGCCGTGCCAGCTGATCCGCTGCTTGAGGACCAGGGCGTTGCCCCAGTCGCCGTAGATGTTCATGTCCCGCGGGTAGAGCTGCAGGACGCGGATGGTGCCCTTGCTTCCCTGCGGGTCCTGGGTGTCCGGGCTCATGAGACCACCTCGACTGTGGTGATTTTGGACAGCTCGCGGCGGATGGCCAGCATGGCTGTGTACGTGCAGAAAATCCGCTTTGGCTTGCCCTTGGCGTCGCGGATGAACGCGGCCAGCGCCGGCGTAATGTCCGGCTGGACTGCGCCAATGCGGACGTCGTCGTACTGCAGGCGCAGGGCCATGTCGTAGGCGCGGGACCCCGTCAGCTGGTCCACGCCGCCGTCGCGGAGCGAATCGAATTCCACGTCCCACAGCCAGGACATGTCCCGGCCGTCGGCGTAGTTGTCATTAATGGCGATCATGGTGGCGTAGCCGCCCGCGGGGAAGGACTTCAGCCCCAGCCGGAAACCGCTCGGGTTCTTGACCAGCACCAGATCCAGGGGCTGGCCATCAACAGTCAGGCTTTCGCCGCGGCCGAACGCCGGCTCCACCCGGGACAGTGCGGTGAGCAGGGTGGCGTGGTCGGCGGTGGCGGCACCGCTGCCACAGATGCTGCGCGCCAGCGTCAGTGCCGCGGCCGCATTAAAGATGTTGTAGACGCCGCGGAGCTTCATCGCGGTGGTGACAGTGGCGCCGTCGTACTCAAAATCGGCGGTGTCCGGCCCCACTTTGCGGAGTACGACGTCGGCCGCTGGCTTGTGGGGGAGCGCTGCGGGTGCGGGGCTGCCGGGCGCAGCCCGCATGTCGTCGTCGTTGGGGAACGTGCTGAGGAGGGAGTCGTCCAGGCCGAAGTACTGGACGTCCTGGCCGGTGAGGGTGTCCGCGATGCGGGCAACCCGCGGGTCCTCCCGGTTGAGGACTACCGTGCCGGTCGTTTTCGCGGCGATGTGCTGCAGCAGCTGGGCCGTTTTGTCGATCTCGCCGAAGCGGTCCAATTGGTCGCGCAGGACGTTGAGTAGGAGGCTGTACCGGGGCGGAATGCGGTTAACAAAATGCGTGGCGTGGGCTTCGTCGAGCTCCAGGACGGCGACGTCGGCGGTGAGCCGGCCACGCCAGTCCACCTCGCCCAGTAACGCTGCGGCCACACCCCGGGTGAAGTTGCTGCCGGTGCGGTTGGTGAAAACCTTCAGGCCCTGGCTTTCCAGGAGTTCCACCACCATCTTCGTGGTGGTGGTTTTGCCGTTGGTTCCGCTCACGACGGCAACGCCGTGGGGGAGGGTGGCGAGCGTCCGCTGCATAAAGCCGGGGTCGATTTTCTCGACCACCAGCCCGGGCAGGGCGGACCCGCCACCCCTGAGCCGGGACACCCGGCGGACCAGCTTGCCGAGCGGAACACTGATGTAAAGCATGCTCTGTAATATATCCCAGCAACGGCATGGAACCCCGCCCGGGACGGGCTCCAGGCGACGGCCCGGGTGGATCGCGCATTATGCTGAATGGATGACAAACCCCCTTTCGGCAGCTTCTGCACGCGTGGGCTCGGGCCTGCGGATCGGCGTCCTGGCGCTCCAGGGCGACTTCCGCGAGCACCTCCGGGCCGTGGAAGCCGCCGGTGCCGCCGGAATCGGAATCCGCCGGCCCAAAGAGCTGGACGGCCTGGACGGCCTCATCGTTCCCGGCGGTGAATCCACGGCCATCGACAAGCTGGCCCGCGCCTTCGAACTCGCCGGGCCGATCAAGGACCGGATCCGCGAAGGCCTGCCGGTGTACGGCTCCTGCGCCGGCATGATCCTCCTGGCCGATGAGATCGCCGATCCGGCCACCGACCTGGCCGGTAACCCGCAGCAGACTTTCGGCGGCCTGGACATCACCGTGCGGCGCAACGCTTTCGGGCGCCAGCGTGAATCATTTGAAACGGACCTGGACTTCAAGGGCCTGGAGTTCAGCGCCACGGAATCCGGGGTTGCCCCGGTGCACGCCGTATTTATCCGCGGCCCCTGGGTGGAACGCGTCGGCGCCGGCGTGGAGGTCCTCGCCCAGGTGGAGCCCGCGGACCCCGAACACGCGTCCCACGCTGCAAGCCTGCCCGGGACGGCTAGAATTGTTGCAGTGCGTTCAGGCCACCTGCTGGCCACCTCCTTCCACCCGGAAGTGACTGGGGAGAAACGCGTACACGAACTTTTTATCCGCATGATCAGAGGAGAAGCGTAAAGCATGTCAGGCCACTCCAAATGGGCAACGACCAAGCACAAGAAGGCCATCCTCGATAGCCGCCGCGCAAAATCGTTCGCCAAGCTGATCAAGAACATCGAAGTCGCCGCACGCATGGGCGGCCCGGACCTCGCCGGCAACCCGAGCCTCGAACTCGCAGTCACCAAGGCCAAGAAGACCTCCGTTCCCGCGGACAACATCGACCGCGCCATCAAGCGCGGCGCCGGCCTGACCGGTGAAGTGGTCGACTACACCGAGATCATGTACGAATGCCGCGGCCCGCAGGGCTCGGCCCTGCTCATCGAGTGCCTCACGGACAACAAAAACCGCGCCGCCTCGGAAGTCCGGCTCGCCATTTCCCGCAACGGCGGCACCATCGCCGATCCGGGTTCGGTCAGCTACCTCTTTAGCCGCAAGGGTGTGGTGTCCCTGCCCAAGAACGGGCTCACCGAGGACGACGTCCTGATGGCTGTTCTCGACGCCGGCGCCGAGGAAGTCAAGGACAACGGCGACACCTTCGAGATCCACTCGGACCCGAAGGACCTCCAGGCAGTCCGCGACGCCCTCAAGGACGCCGGCATCGAATACGACACCGATGAAGCCGAGTTCGTGCCTTCCATGGAAGTTCCCCTCGACCTCGAAGCCGCCAAGAAGTTCATGAAGCTCGTTGACGCCCTGGAAGACCTCGACGACGTCCAGAACGTCTACAGCAACGCCGACCTCAGCGACGAAGTCCAGGCCGCCCTGGAATCCGAGTGACCCACCGCGTTGCGGCATAGGGCGGTTGTTCCAGGGTGACGCTGCGCGTACTGGGCGTCGACCCTGGACTTACCCGCTGCGGAATCGGCGTCGTTGACGTCGAGCGGAACCGGCGGGCCACAATGGTGGCCGTCGGGGTGGTGGGCACCTCTCCGGAGGAAACCCTGGACCAGCGGCTCCTGGTCATTGCCCTGGCCATCGACGAGTGGCTGGACCGCTACGAACCGCACGTTCTCGCCGTCGAACGCGTCTTCTCGCAGCTGAACGTCAGCACGGTGATGGGCGTGGCACAGGCGTCCGGCGTGGTGATCGCCGCCGCAGCCAGGCGCGGCATTCCGGTGGCCCTGCACACGCCGTCGGAAGTCAAAGCCGCCGTCACCGGCAGCGGAAACTCCAACAAGGAGGCCGTGACCAAGCTGGTCACGAAGATCCTCCGGCTGGATGCGCCGCCGCGCCCCGCGGACGCCGCGGACGCCCTGGCGCTGGCCATCACGCACGCCTGGCGGGCAGGCAGCGGCGCCGCCGTAGCCACCACCGGTCCCGGCAGCCTCTCGCTGACGCCGGCCCAGCGCGCCTGGGCGGACGCCGAGGCGAAGGCGCGCCGCGCACGGTGAATGTCCTGGCCTCTTGCTAGGGTATTCGTAGATATGTTCGGATAGCCGGTCCCACCCCAAAGAGCCCGGCAGTACACCAGGAGCCCGGCCTTGATCAGTTTCCTTCGCGGAACCGTAGCGCACATTGGCCTTTCCACGGCTGTGATCGACCTCAACGGGGCGGGAATGAGCGTCAACGCAACGCCCCAGACGCTCAGCCGCCTCCGGACCGGCGAAGAAGGCAAGCTCTTCACCTCCCTGATCGTCCGCGAGGATTCGCTGACCCTGTACGGATTCGCCTCCGACGACGAACGTGAAGTCTTCGATGTCCTGCTCAGCGTCAGCGGCGTCGGTCCCCGGCTCGCGCTGGCAGTCCTTGCCGTCCACGAACCTGAAGCCATCCGGGTTGCCGCCCACACGGGCGACAGCAAGACGTTCACCAAAGTGCCCGGGATCGGCCCAAAGGTGGGCGGCCGGATTGTGCTGGAACTCGCCGGCAAGCTGGTGCCGCACGGAACGGCCGGTACAGCAAGCGTGGCCACCCCGGCCGAAGCAGCCTGGAAACCGCAGGTGGTGGCGGCCATGACCAGCCTTGGCTGGTCGGAGAAGGACGCCACGTCCAGCATCGACAAGGCCCTCGCCGACGACCCCGAGGTCTCGTTCCGCGGCAACGTGGCGGAAATCCTGCGGACCACACTGCGCTGGCTGGGCCAGGACGGCGCGCGGGCCGGCAACCGCGTAGGCAGCCGTGGCTGAAGCGTCGGTGGTGGCGGCAGCGGAGGAGCCCGAAGACCGGGCCATTGAGGCAGCCCTCCGGCCCAAGAACCTGGATGACTTCGTGGGCCAGCACCGCGTCCGCAAGCAGCTCTCGCTCGTTCTGCAGGCCTCGAGGATGCGCGGCCGCAGCGCGGACCACGTCCTGTTTTCGGGGCCCCCGGGCCTGGGCAAGACCACGCTGGCCATGATCGTAGCGGCTGAAATGAACGCGCCCCTGCGCATCAGCAGCGGGCCCGCAATCCAGCACGCCGGTGACCTCGCCGCCATCCTGTCCTCCCTCTCCGAAGGCGAAGTCCTGTTCCTGGACGAGATCCACCGGATGTCCCGGCCTGCCGAGGAAATGCTGTACATGGCCATGGAGGACTTCCGTGTGGACATCGTGGTGGGCAAGGGCGCCGGTGCCACTGCGATTCCGCTGGACCTGCCCCCGTTCACGCTGGTGGGCGCCACCACCAGGGCCGGTTTGCTGCCAGGCCCGCTGCGCGACAGGTTCGGTTTCACCGGGCACCTTGAGTTCTATTCCGTGCCGGAACTCGAACTGGTCCTCAGGAGGTCCGCCGGGCTGCTGGACCTGAAGGTCAACTCTGCCGGCTTCAGCGAAATCGCCGGGCGGTCCCGGGGCACCCCCCGTATTGCCAACCGCCTGCTCCGCCGCGTCCGTGACTGGGCCCTGGTCCACGGCCTCGAGCAGATCGATGCCCGCGCCGCCTCCGCAGCGCTGGACATGTACGAAGTGGACAAGCGGGGCCTGGACCGGCTTGACCGTGCCGTCCTCGAAGCGCTCATCACCAAATTCGGCGGCGGGCCCGTGGGCCTTTCCACCCTGGCCATCGCCGTGGGCGAAGAAACTGAGACCGTCGAAACGGTGGCGGAACCGTTCCTGGTCCGCGAAGGCCTCCTGGGCAGGACGCCGAGGGGCCGCATCGCCATGGCCCCCGCATGGACCCACCTCGGCTATGCCATCCCGTCCGGGGTGTTCAGCCAGGAACCGCTGGACCTCTTCGAAGCAGACAGCGAAGACGACGAAACCGCCGTCGACTGGGCGCCCAACAGCCAATAGCGCCGTCCTTTCAGCTTTTCCCTTTAGACTGGGTATGACGCCCGGCACGTTTGCGTCTTTGTTCCCGCAGGCGGCTCCAGCAGCTGCCCGTTGATGGCAGGCGGTTCGCCGCCCGGCCACCCGGTGCAAAGCCGACGGCGCCTTAAACCAATACGCCAGTACAGATCGGAAACATCCCTGTGGATCCCATGAACATCGTCTTGTTCGCCATGCTCGGAATTTTTATCTTCATGATGTTCCGCCGCAACAAGAAGACCAAGGAGCAGCAAGCAACGCTGCAGTCCCAGTTCGCACCTGGGGTTGAGGTCATGACGAGCTTCGGCCTTTTTGGCCGGATTGTCTCCATGGATGATGAAGAAAACAAAGTCGTACTGGAGCTCTCGCCGGGCAACCTTGCCACGGTGCACCGCCAGGCGGTCACCAAAATTGTTGAGCCTGCTGCTGTTGCTGAGGAAGAGACTGCGGTTGTCCCCGACGACGCATCGTCGCTGACTACCCAGGACGCCGGAACGCCCACCAGTCCCGCCGCCGTCGAGACCCCGGACGAGACCCTGAAGCGCCTCAACGACGAGGGCAAGAAGGACAGCTAGTCCCGCCCACCGCATTCCAGCAGCTCTACGGCAGCGGGCTGCCGCCGATGGGAGCGAAAGCTCGCATCGGCGGTTCCTCCGTGAATAAGAGAAAGATCGACAATGGCACGAACTGGCCCCAAAAAATCAGGCCTCAGGGTACTCGTCTGGCTAGGCGTAGTCCTCGCAGTGCTGACGGCCGTCCTTGCCGGCGGCACCATCGCCGGACAGGCCAGCTGGGCACCAAAGCTGGCGCTTGACCTCGAAGGTGGCACCCAGATGATCCTGGCGCCGAAGGTTGAGGGCGGTTCGGACATTAACGAGGACCAGCTCAACCAGGCGGTGGCCATCATCCGCCAGCGCGTTGACGGCTCCGGCGTTGCCGAAGCGGAAATCAGCACCCAGTCAGGCCGCAACGTGGTTGTCAGCCTTCCCGGCACGCCCTCCACCCAGACGCGGGCACTGATCCAGGCCTCCGCAGACATGAACTTCCGCCCGGTCCTCCTTAACGGAGCCGGCGCTGCGGTGCCCACCGAATCGCTCACACCCGAGGACCAGCTGCCGAAGCCGACGGCGGAACCCGCCAACAGCAGCGACATCAACTGGATCACCGCCGAGGTGTACCGCCAGTTCGAGACACTCGACTGCGACAACCCCTCCCAGGACAAGCAGGAACGTTCCGACCCCGCGAAGCCGCTGGTGACCTGCGAGCCCGCGACGGCCACCACCCCGGCCATCAAATACATTCTGGGACCGGTGGAGGTCAAGGGCAGCAACATTGTCACCTCCTCCTTCCAGCTCCAGCAGGGCGCACAGGGTGCCGTGACCAATGAATGGGCCGTCAACATCCAGTTCGACGGCGACGGAACGGCCAAGTTCAAAGAGGTCACCGAACGCCTGAACCAGTTCTACGTGGCAGCCGGCGGCGAAACCGGCACCGACCCCAAGTCGCAGTTCGCGATCGTGCTCGATGACCAGGTCATCTCCGCGCCGCGTTCCCTGGCAGTCATCACCGACGGCCGCCCGCAGATCACCGGCGGCTTCACCGAGCAGACGGCCAAGGCGCTCTCCGACCAGCTGCGCTTCGGCGCGCTGCCCATCAGCTTCGAGATCCAGAGTGAACAGCAGATCTCCGCAACGCTCGGTGGCGAGCAGCTCCGCATGGGCCTGCTGGCCGGTGTGATTGGCCTGCTGCTGGTGGTGGTGTACTCGCTCTTCCAGTACCGGGCGCTGGGCTTCGTAACCATCGCCTCCCTCGTGGTGGCCGGTGCGCTGACGTACCTCGCCATCGCCATCCTGGGCTGGACCGAAAACTACCGGCTCTCCCTGGCCGGTGTCGCCGGCCTCATCGTGGCAATCGGCCAGACCGCGGACTCATTCATCGTCTACTTCGAACGAATCCGCGACGAACTGCGCGAAGGCCGCGGCCTGGTGTCCGCCGTCGAAAACGGTTGGAAGCGCGCCAAGCGAACCGTCCTGGCCTCCAAAGCCGTCAACCTGCTCGCGGCCCTGGTGCTCTACTTCGTGGCAGTGGGCAACGTCCGCGGCTTCGCGTTCACCCTCGGCCTGACCGCCATCGCCGACCTCATCGTCGTCTTTATGTTCACGCACCCGACGCTGCAGATGATTGCACGCACCAAGTTCTTCGGCGAAGGCCACCGGTTCTCCGGCCTCGACCCGAAGCAACTCGGGGCTGTGCCGCTGTACCGCGGCGCCGGACGGCTGCGAACCCCCGACTCGAAGCCCGCCGTGGTCCGGGCCAAGAACACCGGTGCTGCCGCTGAGGCAGAGCGCAGGATGACCATCGCGGAACGCCGCCTCGCGGAGAAGCAGGAGCAGCTCACCGGCTCCTCCAAGAGCGCAGCCAAGGAGAACAAGTAAATGTCCAGCTTTGCCACTTTCGGTAACGAGCTCTATTCCGGCAAGCGCTCGTACAACTTTGTCGGCGCCAAGAAGATCTGGTTCCTCATTGCGGCCGTTGCCGTTGCCCTGTCCATCCTGATCCCGGTGGCGAAGGGCGGCTTCAACCTCGGCATCGAGTTCCGCGGCGGCTCCGAATTCACGGTCTCCAACGTCAAGACCACGGACGCCTCCGTGGGCGAAAAAGCCGTTCAGGACATCGTCGCGGGGAGCATTCCGCGCGTGGCCAACGTGGCCGGCACCACCATGAGGATCCAGACGGACAAGCTCACGGACGATGAAACCCTCAAGATCAAGGAGGGTCTGACGGCCGCCTACGGCGTCACGGACAACGAGGTGACGTCCACGTTTGTGGGTCCCACCTGGGGTGCGGATGTCACCAAGCAGGCACTGATCGGCCTGGTGATCTTTGTGGTCCTGGCTGCCCTCCTCATGGCCCTCTACTTCCGGACCTGGAAAATGTCCCTGTCCGCGATCGCCGGCATGCTGGTGACGATGTTCATCACCGCCGGGGTATATGCCCTTAGCGACTTCGAGGTGACGCCGTCGGCCATCATCGGGTTCCTGACGGTGCTCAGCTACTCGCTCTATGACACCGTGGTGGTCTTCGACAAGATCCGCGAAAACACCGCCGATCTGGATGCCTCCACCCGCCGTACTTTTGGCGAGGAGGTCAACCTCGCGGTCAACCAGACCCTGGTTCGTTCGATCAACACCATGATGGTGGCCATCCTCCCCGTGGGTGCCATCCTGTTCATCGGCGCCGGCCTCCTGGGCGCGGGAACGCTCCGCGACCTGTCGCTGGCATTGTTCGTTGGCATCCTGATCGGCACGGCCGCCACGATCTTCGTCGCAGCCCCCATGTATGCCTGGCTGCGCCAGAACGAACCCGACCTGGTAAAGCAGGCCAAGCGCGTGGAGCACCGGCGGAACGAGGCGGCGTCCAAGGCCGCCGTCGCCGTCGAATCAGCGCAGGCCTGAACAGCTGGCGTTTGCGGGCCGGCCGGCATCAGGAGACTGATGCCGGCCGGCCCGTTCGCATTTAAACGCCGGTTACATATGTGTGCTGATCGGGGAATAGACTGGGGTAATTAAACGGGTCGTGAGGGGTGCTTCATTGGAAGAACGTTCGGCGTCGGCGCCAACGGCAGACGGAGACAACGGTCCGGGCCGCGGACCGCAGACCGGGCTGGTCCCTGCCGCACGTCCAGGGCAGGCCGTCCCCGTGGACAACTCCGGGGCCAGGCCCACCTTCCCGGGACGCCGTGAACGCACGCGTTCCCGCCTGGCCCGGCTCACGGGCCGCGGCGCGGCAAGCTATTCGCCCATCCTCGAACCATTGCTGCGGACCGTCCGGGCCAATAACCCCAAAGAGGACTTCGACCTCATCCAGCGGGCCTTTGACGTCGCCGAACGCAGCCACCGCGGACAGAAACGCAAAAGCGGCGATCCCTACATCACCCACCCGGTTGCGGTGGCCACGATCCTTGCCGAACTCGGACTGAGCGGCACCACCCTGGCCGCTGCGTTGCTTCACGACACCGTGGAGGACACTCCCTACACGCTGGCGGACCTGAAGAGGGACTTCGGACCCGAGGTCGCCATGCTGGTGGACGGCGTCACCAAGCTGGACAAGGTCAGCTTCGGAGAAGCCGCCCAGTCCGAGACCGTGCGCAAAATGGTTGTGGCCATGGCCAAGGACATCCGCGTCCTCATGATCAAACTGGCGGACCGCCTCCACAATGCCCGCACGTGGCGCTTCGTCTCCGCGGAATCGTCCGCCCGGAAGGCCCGCGAGACCCTTGAAATCTTCGCGCCCCTGGCTCACCGCCTGGGCATGAACACCATCAAGTGGGAACTGGAGGACCTGTCCTTCGCTGCGCTCTACCCGAAGGTCTACGAGGAAATCGTCCGGATGGTGGGGGACCGCACTCCGGAACGTGAGAAGAGCCTGGGCGTAATCCGCGACCAGATCACCGAGGACCTCCGGGCCGCCAGGATCAAAGCCACCATCACGGGGCGGCCCAAGCACTATTACTCGATCTACCAGAAGATGGTGGTCCGGGACAAAGACTTCGACGACATCAACGACCTGATGGGCGTCCGCGTGCTGGTGGACTCCGTCCGGGACTGTTACGCGGCACTGGGCACCATGCACTCGCGCTGGAACCCGCTGCCGGGGCGGTTCAAGGATTACATTGCGATGCCGAAGTTCAACATGTACCAGTCCCTGCACACCACGGTGATTGGCCCGGGCGGCAAACCCGTGGAAATCCAGATCCGGACCCACGAGATGCACCGCCGCGCGGAATACGGTGTGGCGGCCCACTGGAAGTACAAGGACCAGCCCAACCGGACGGCCACCGGCCCCGGCAGCCCCCGGGACGGCGACATGGGCTGGCTCCGGTCGCTGGTGGACTGGCAGCAGGAAACCTCGGATCCGGGGGAGTTCCTGGATTCGCTGCGTTTCGAAATCAACGCCCGCGAGGTGTTTGTTTTCACGCCGAAGGGCGAAGTGATGGCCCTTCCGGCCGGATCGACGCCCGTGGACTTTGCCTACGCCGTCCACACCGAGGTGGGCCACCGCACCATCGGCGCACGCGTCAACGGCAAACTGGTCCCGCTGAACAGCGAACTGAACCATGGCGACTGGGTGGAAATCTTCACCTCGAAGGCCGAAGGCGCAGGCCCCAGCCAGGACTGGCAGCACTTCGTTAAGAGCGCCCGGGCGCGGAACAAGATCCGCCAGTGGTTCAGCAAGGAGCGCCGCGAAGAAGCGATCGACCGTGGCAAGGAACTCCTGACCCGGGCCATGCGCAAGCAGAACCTGCCCCTGCAGAGGCTGATGACGCACGAGGCACTGGCCGCCGTGGCGGAGGACTTCAAGTACGTGGACATCTCCGGCCTCTACGCCGGCGTCGGAGACGGTCACACGTCGGCCCAGTCGGTGATGGAAAAGCTCGTCGAAAGCCTCGGCGGGAGCGAAAGCACCGACGACGACATCACCGAAGTCAGCATCCCCACGCAGGTGGCCAAGACCCGCTTCTCCGATTCCGGCGTGGTGGTAAGGGGCGTCGGGGACGTCTGGGTGAAGCTGGCCCGCTGCTGCACGCCCGTGCCGCCGGACCCGATCCTCGGATTTGTAACTCGCGGCTCAGGTGTGTCGGTGCACAGGACAGACTGCACCAACATCTCGGACCTGAAGGACCAGCCGGACAGGATTGTGGACGTCGACTGGGCACCCACCCAGTCAAGCGTGTTCCTGGTGGAGATCCAGGTGGAAGCCCTGGACCGCAAATCGCTGCTCTCCGACGTGACGAGGGTCCTGTCCGAGAACCACGTCAACATCCTGGCCGCCAGTGTGCACACCTCCACGGACCGCGTAGCCATCTCACGGTTCGCTTTCGAGATGGGTGACCCCAAGTACCTCAGCCACGTCCTCAGCGCCGTCCGGCGGATCGACGGCGTCTTCGACGTCTACAGGACCACCGGCAACAAACGGCGGAGCTAACAGGGCGAGCTTCTCCAGGGCGGACCTTTTGTGGGGCACGCGTGGGGTGGATTCGATGGCCAGAACCAGCAGGCGCAGCCGGACATCCTTCTCCGGCCTGGACAGCAGGGCCTCCAGCGCCGGCAGTGCCCGCTGTGCGTCAACATGCAGGGCAATGTCCAGGGCCGTGCGCAACGGGCTGGAGACCATCAGCCCGCCCAGGCTGACGACGTCGAACGGTCCCAGTCGTACTTCGTGGAGTGTGCACCCGCGCGTGTTGCGCAGGCTTGAAATCCTGCGTTTGGCATCCACGAGCAGGGCCAGCCGGTCGGGTTCGCCTGCGCACCCATAGATCCAGGCCGCGGTCATCCTGCCGGCCACCACCCGCTGCCGGATGGCTGCCGGCACGGCGTTGGCTGCCGCACGCGCCCTCATCTGCGGCGATGCGGCAACGTCCGGGAGCGCATAGCCATGCTGGTGGAACTGGCTGAGCACGCCGTCCCCGGCCATCGACTGGAGCTCCGGCCAGGTGAAGGGCTTTCCGGGCGAGTAGAGCTCGGGGAAGCGGGGGAGCGCTGGCGCAGGGGCAGCCGCCGCGACGGCGGTCGAAGGGGACGGAGTGGCCATTCAGCCATCCTGCCGCGTATCCCACAAACGCGTACAGGCCCGGCTTCGGCCATGTGGATAACCGAAGCCGGACCTGTGACGTGTCCGTTGGCGAAGCCCTAAGAGGGCTGCGGTCTAGGAGAGTTCGCTGGCCGAGCGCTGGATCTGGTCCAGCCACGCCTGCCGTGCGTCGAGGGCTTCCTGCGCGGCCTTGATCTTGCGCTGGTCCCCGGCTTTCTCGGCCTTGGCAAGGTCCTCCTGGAGACCGGCAATGGCAGCCTCCAGCTGGGACAGTGCGCTGTTGGTGCGGGCCTTGGTCTCGGGGTTGGACCGCTGCCAGTTTTCCTCTTCGGCGTGGCGGACGGCGTCCTCCACCTTGCGGAGGCCGGCTTCGATGCGTCCCATGTCGGCACGCGGGACCTTCCCGGCTTCCTCCCAGCGGTCGCGGACGGACTGGAGCGCCTTCTTGGCCGCGGCCAGGTCCTTGACCGGGAGGATCGCGTTGGCCTCAACCAGGAGCGCTTCCTTCACGGTGAGGTTGGCGGCGTACTCCTGGTCGATTTCTTCGTTGGCGGCCTGCCGGTTGGTGAAGAACACATCCTGGGCCGCGCGGAAGCGTGCCCACAGGGCGTCGTCATCCTTGCGGCTGGCACGCGGTGATGCCTTCCAGTCGTCCATCAGGCGGCGGTACTCGCCGGCAGCGTAGCCCCAGTCGGTGGAGCTGGACAGGGCCTCGGCATCCGCGATGAGTTTTTCCTTGGCAGACTTGGCCGCGGAGTTGTTGCTGTCGAGCTGGGAGAAGTAGGCCCGGCGGTGGCGGTCGAAAACTGTACGTGCCGCGCGGAAGCGCTTCCACAGGGCATCCTCGTTGCTGCGGCCCAGGCGGACGCCGCTCTTCTGGGCGGTCTTCCAGCTTTCGAAGAGCTCGTTCATCCGGGCGCTGGACGTCTTCCACTGGATCTGGGAAGGGTCCTGGCCGGAGATGCTTTCGGCTTCGGCAACGATCTCCTCGCGGGCTGCCAGCTCGGCAGCACGGACGGCGTCGTGCTCGGCCTTCTCGGTCTTTTCGAGCTCCTTGACCTGTTCGGAGAGCGCATCGAGGCGGCCTTCGGCGGCGCGGAGATCGCCCACCATGTTCCGCTCGGCAAGCTGTTCGCGCAGGTGGGTGACCGTCTTCTGCATGTCAGTGCTCGGGGCCTTGGAACTCACCCGCTGCTCCAGCAGGACAATCTGGGCCAGGATGTCATCGAATTTGCGGGCGAAGTACGCCAGGGCTTCATCGTTGCTGACGTCAGGGTACTGGCCGACGGCATGTTCCTCGCCGTCGATTTTCAGGAAGACATGGCCATCGCCTTCAACGCGGCCCCAGCGCGACGCCTCAGCCAGCGACGTCGCGGGCACCACGGGCACCGGTGCAACAGCAGGAGCGGCGGCCGCCGGTTTGGGCCGGGACGCGAATGCGGCCGGTGACGGTGCCGGACGCGGTGCAGCGGCCGGCTTGGGCGCAGCCTCAGGAGCAGAAACGGCAGGGGTTTCGGCGACAGGCGCAGCAGCAGCGGGGACTCCAGCGTCAGCTGCAGCAGCCGGGGTTTCAGCCTCCGGCGCCGCTTCAGGAACTGCTGCGGCGGAGGTTTCGGCCTCAGGAGATTCCTCGGCGACGGCCGGGGCCTCCTCCGCGGCTTCCGCAACGGCGGCCGGGGCATCGTCGCCCGGTGCCAAGTCGGTGGTGGGCTCCAGGACCGGGGATTCCCCGGCCGTGGCTTCGTCAGCCACTGCCGGTTCGACCGCGGGGGCCGTTTCCTCGGTCAGGTCTGCTGCTGTTTCGTCGGATTTCTGACTGTCTGTCACCGCTAAAAGTCTTTCGCTTGGAGGGAAATACTCACGTACTGCACCGCGGCCGTGGAGGCCTGGCTTCCTACTTCAGAGAAACCGAGTCTATCGTGACTGGTTGCACAGGTGCGCCGTCTGATGCGTTGGAACCGGGAGTGATTCCAGCCGCCGCAATGGCATCTACTGCTTCCATTCCGGAGGTCACCTTGCCCACCACCGTATAGCCCCCGGCGGAGTCGGCGGGAATCACCGTGTCTTTATAGACAACGAAGAACTGCTTCCCGTTTCCGTAGGCGTTGTCGCCGGACCGTGCCACGGCAATCGTGCCCGCAGGGTAGGTGTTGTCCGCCGGAGTGTTTTCGAGGGGTCCCCAGGTGTAGTCCGGATCGGCGGCTGCGGAGGCGCCGCCGCACTGCAGCAGCCCGAATGCTTCGCCCGTGGTCAGGCGGTGGCATGCGCTGCCGTTGTAGAAGCCTTCGTCCGTGAGTGTCTTGAAGACGGCAGCAGCCTGGGGGGCCTTGGTGCCGTCGATCTCGACGCCGAGCACGTTTCCGTTCAGCGTCATTTCACCGGTGAACACCTTGCCCGCAGCCGTGTCCGCCGCGGGAATGTTGGGCCCGTTGGTGGCCGGGGCCGTCGGCGTGGCGGAGGCGGACGGGTTGAGACCGGCTTCGGCCGCGGCGAATTCCTCTTCGGTGGGGTTGCCGGCAAATGCGGTCAGTTGGAGCACGACGGCGAGCACCACGGCGGCTGCACCGGCACCGGCGGCGATGATGTTGTCCCGCCTGCGCCGTTTCTCCTGCTCCCGCCGCAGCTCGCGCTTGGCTTCCATCTGCTGGATGCGCCGTTTCGCCTCGCGGGCACTGCGTGAACTGGCCGCCAATGGTCCTCCTGGTAGTCGGGCTGCAGGCGGGTCCGATCATTCCCGGTGCGCCTGCAGTTCTTTGGCAGCACCGCGCCACCCAGACCGCCCATTAGAGATGCAGGCGGATGACGCATAAACTGACTGCCGCACATAGTTTATGCATGAGTTGCCGGACAGCCGCCGTTCCCGGCCCGTTTCGGCTGGATTACCGGGCAAAGTCCCAGGCACCCTTTATCAAGAGGAGATATTCCACCATGGCACGCACCGCCTCCCTGTCCGGATTCCCCGAGTGGCTTCCCGAGGAGCGGCTGGTGGAGCTGCATGTGCTGGACACCCTCCGTAAGACCTTCGAGCTGCACGGCTTCTCGTCCATCGAGACCCGTGCGGTGGAAACTGTCGGCCAGTTGCTGCGCAAGGGCGAGATCGATAAAGAGGTCTACGGGCTCAGCCGGCTTCAGGATGATGAAGGTGACGAATCCAAGGCCGCTAAGCACGATCCGCACGCCCTCGCGCTGCACTTCGACCTGACGGTCCCGTTTGCCCGCTATGTGGTGGAGAACGCCGGCTACCTCGCCTTCCCGTTCCGGCGGTACCAGATCCAGAAGGTCTGGCGTGGGGAGCGTCCGCAGGAAGGCCGTGCCCGCGAATTCACCCAGGCGGACATCGACGTCGTGGGCGACGGCGACCTGCCGTTCCGCTACGACGTGGAGATTGCACTGGTGATTGCAGAAGCCCTCTGCGCCCTGCCCATCCCGGATTTCCGCCTGCGCATCAACAACCGCAAACTGGCCGAAGGTTTCTACCGGGGCATCGGCCTGGATGACACCGCCGGCGTGCTGCGGAGCATCGACAAGCTGGAAAAGATTGGCGCCGCCAAGGTCGCCGAGCTGCTCAAGACCGAGCTGGGGGCCTCCGATGAGCAGGCGCAGGCAGCGCTGAAGCTGGCAGGTATCCGCACCGAGGACACCTCGTTTGTGGCCCAGGTCCGCGCCCTCGGCGTGACCAATGACCTCCTGGAAGAGGGCCTTGACGAGCTGGAGCAGGTCATTGCGGCCGCAGTGCAGCGCGCTCCGGGCAAGGTCGTCGCGGACCTCAGCATTGCCCGCGGCCTGGACTATTACACAGGCACCGTGGTGGAGACGGTCCTGGTGGGCCACGAACAGCTCGGCTCCATCTGCTCCGGCGGCCGCTACGACGCCCTGGCAAGCAAGGGCAACCGCAAATTCCCCGGCGTCGGCCTTTCCATCGGCGTGACCCGGCTGGTGTCCCGCATCCTTAGCCAGGACCTGGCGAAGGCGTCCCGCTCCGTGCCCACGGCGGTCCTGGTTGCCCTGACCGACGACGACAGCTGGGGCGCTGCACAGGACGTTGCGGCGCAGCTCCGGGGCAGGGGCATCGCCACCGAGGTCGCCGCGAAGGCGGAGAAGTTCGGTAAACAGATCAAGTTCGCCGACCGCCGCGGCATTCCCTTTGTCTGGTTCACCGACGATGACGGCAAGCACCAGGTCAAGGACATCCGCTCGGGCGTGCAGGTGGACGCCGATCCGGCCAGCTGGGCCCCGGCTGAGGAAGACCTGTCCGTCCAGGTCACCACGGCACTTCAGGCATCCGCCCAACCGGCCTGACACCGACGGACTGATACTGGTCGCGGCGGCCGGGGCCAGCCTTCGTGGGGCACTTTGACGATGATTTAGCGCTTTCTTGGCCGATTTCCCCGCCCCGGCCGGCCCAAAGTGCCCCACGACGGCGTGACTTAGGCCCGTGGCGGCACTAGCGGCGGAGCCTCAGCACCAGGAACCGCCCTGCTGCTCCGGCTGCAAGAACGCCCGCCATGCCCAGCACCGACGCGGCCGGCAGGGTGAACGCCAGCAGCAGGCAGCCGAGGAACCCGGCGATATTGAGCCAGCGGGGGCCATAGGCGGGGTGTTCGGGCAGCGTGTAGGCGGCAGCGTTAGTGACCGCGTAGTAAATCAGGACGCCAAAGCTGGAGAAGCCCACCACGGTCATGACGTCCGTGGTCAGCAGCAGGAGAATCACGACGGCGGCCACCGCCAGTTCCGCGATGAACGGCACCGACCGCCGGCCGACTCGCGCAAGGGGGCCGGGCAGGTCCCGTTCGCGGGCCATCGCCAGGGTGGTCCGGCCCACACCGGTGATCAGCGCCAGGAGGGCGCCGAGGCAGGCAGCTGCCGCCCCGGCCTGGACAACCGGCGCGCCTGCGGCCAGGGAAGAGTTGCGGACAGCGTCCAGCAGCGGCGTGGCCGTTGCCGCCAGGCCGGCCGGGGACAGGTGGTTCAGCAGCAGCAGCGCCAGGGCAAGGTAAATCCCGAAGGCAGCAGCGAGGGCCGCAAGGATGGCCCGGGGGATGGTCCTCGCCGGATCCTTGACCTCCTCACCCAGGGTGGCGATCCGGGCGTACCCCGCAAACGCGAAAAACATCAGCCCGGCCGCCGGCAACACGCCGCCAAGGGCGGCAGAAACATCGCCGGCGGCAGCACCGGCGTCGGAAGCGCCCCCTCCCATCGGAACAGCCGCCGGGTGGGGGCCAACGATGCTGGCGGCGGCGACAAACACCAGCGTGGCCAGCACCACGGCCAGCAGGATCCTGGTCAGGAATGCTGTCCGGGTGATGCCCAGCAGGTTGACGCCGGTGAGTGCCGCCACCGCGGCAATCGCGACAGGAACGGCGTACTGCGGCGCAATGTAGTTCCCGAAGGTGAGGGCCATGGCCGCGCACGACGCTGATTTTCCGGTGACGAAACCCCAGCCCGCAACAAAGCCCGGCCACTCGCCGAGCCGCTTCCTGCCGTAAACGTAGGTACCGCCGCTTGCCGGGTACCTGGCCGCGAGTTCAGCCGAGGCCACAGCGTTGCAGTACGCCACGGCACCGGCGATCATTACGGCAAGGACCAGGAAACGTCCGGCGAGTCCGGCGGCCGGGGCGAAGGCCACAAAGACGCCCGCGCCGAGCATGGAGCCGAGTCCGATCGACGTGGCGTCGAGCACACCCAGCCGTCGCTGAAGTTGCTGGTGCCCGGTCATGGGGGAGGTGGAGCCTTTCCAACGGGTAAACTCGAACGGGATTGTTCCCGGAACGATCCTATGCAACTTCCCTAAAGTTCCTGCTGTCTCTTTCAGAAAGGCGTGCTGTGCTGCGCACACATGACCTCGGATCCCTTCGCTCCGAGCACATTGGACAAACCGTAACCCTGGCTGGCTGGGTGGGCCGCCGTCGTGACCACGGTGGTGTCGCATTCGTGGACCTGCGCGATGCCTCCGGTGTGGCCCAGGTTGTGGTCCGTGAGGAAGAGGTCTTCCACGGTCTGCGCAACGAGTACGTCCTTCAGATCACCGGCACCGTCTCCCAGCGCCCCGAGGGCAACGAGAACCCCGCGCTGGCCACCGGCGAGATTGAGGTTATGGCGGACAAAGTCGTCATCCTCAACACCTCCGAGCCGTTGCCCTTCCAGATCGATGAGCACGTCGAGGTGGGCGAGGAGGCACGCCTGAAGCACCGCTACCTGGACCTGCGCCGTCCCGGCCCTGCCCGCAACCTGCGGCTGCGGTCCGAAGCCAACCGCGTCGCCCGCGAACTGCTCCACCAGGACGGCTTCGTGGAGATCGAGACGCCCACGCTGACGCGCTCGACGCCGGAAGGCGCCCGCGACTTCGTGGTCCCCGCACGCCTGGCCCCGGGTTCCTGGTACGCACTGCCGCAGTCGCCGCAGCTTTTCAAGCAGCTCCTGCAGGTGGGCGGCTTCGAGAAGTACTACCAGATTGCGCGCTGCTACCGCGACGAGGACTTCCGCGCCGACCGCCAGCCGGAATTCACCCAGCTGGACATTGAAGCCAGCTTCGTGGACCAGGACGACATCATCGCCCTGGGCGAGAACATCGTCAAGGCACTGTGGAAGCTGATCGACGTCGAGATCCCCACGCCCATCCAGCGCATCACCTATTCCGACGCGATGGCGCGCTTTGGTTCGGACAAGCCGGATCTCCGCTTCGGCGTGGAACTGACGGAGCTCACCGAGTTCTTCAAGGACACCGACTTCGGAGTCTTCAAGGCCCCCTATGTCGGTGCCGTAGTGATGCCCGGCGGTGCCTCCCAGCCGCGCCGTACCCTGGACGGCTGGCAGGAGTTCGCCAAGCAGCGCGGCCACAAGGGCCTGGCGTACGTCCTCTTCAAGGAAGATGGCGAACTGGCCGGCCCGGTAGCAAAGAACCTGACGGAAGCCGAGCGTGCAGGCCTCGCCGGCGCCGTTGGCGCCAAGCCGGGCGACTGCATCTTCTTCGCCGCCGGTGAGAAGTCAGCGGCCCGGGCCCTCCTGGGTGCTGCCCGCGTGGAAATCGGCCACCGTACCGGCCTGATCGATCCCAGCGCCTGGGCCTTCTGCTGGGTGGTTGACGCCCCCATGTTCGAACCGGCTGCCGCTGCGGTGGCTTCCGGCGATGTGGCCGTCGGCGCCGGCAAGTGGACTGCTGTCCACCACGCCTTTACCTCGCCCAAGCCGGAGTTCCTGGACACGTTCGACCAGGACCCGGAATCGGCGCTCTCCTACGCCTACGACATCGTCTGCAACGGCAACGAAATCGGCGGCGGTTCCATCCGTATCCACGAGCGCGACGTCCAGGAACGGGTCTTCGAACTGATGGGCCTGGACCGCGCAGACGCCCAGACCAAGTTCGGATTCCTGCTGGAGGGCTTCAAGTTCGGCGCTCCTCCGCACGGCGGCATCGCCTTCGGCTGGGACCGTGTCGTTGCACTCCTGGCAGGCGTGGAGTCCATCCGCGACGTCATTGCCTTCCCGAAGACCGGCAACGGCTACGACCCGCTGACCCAGGCTCCCGCGCCGATCACGCCGCAGCAGCGCAAGGAGGCCGGCGTCGATTTCAAGCCCCAAACGAAGCCGGAAGAAGCCAAGAAGGCCGAGCCGGACACCAAATAGGCTCAAGCATTAACAGGAGGCTCCCCGGACAACCGGGGAGCCTCCTGCCGTTGATGAAGGAGATGCATGGCGCGGACCGACCTGCCGGACCTTGAACGTGTGATGGACGCCGCCTGGCCGGCGCCCGACCGGGCGGAAACAGGCGGGTGGGTTCTGCGCGCCGCAGACGGCGTGACCCAGCGGGCCAACTCGATCTGGCCGCGCAAGGAGCCGGGCGGAAGCCCGGATGAAACTCCTGCCCTGCTGCGGGAGGCCCGGGCCTGGTACCGACGCCGCAGGCTGCCGGTGATCTTCCAGGTCGTCGACCATGCCGGCAACGGGGCCTTGAATGCCTTCCTTGATACGGAAGGCTTCACCCGGCAGTCCGAAACCCTGATCCTGGCGCGCAACGGCGAAGCCGGTGCCGGGGAAGCGTTGCCCGACCCCGGCGTCGAACTTTCATCAGAGCCTTCCACGGAATGGCTGCGGCTCTGGTGGGGCGTGGACGGCCGCGGCGGCGAGGCTTCCCTCGCCACCGCACGCGGAATCCTTGAGGGCTGCCCGTCTGTGTACGCCCTGGTGAGGGACGACGACGGCGTCCCCGCCGCCGTCGGGCGCCTCGCCATTCCTCCGGCCGGGCAGGGCGGCCCGGGGGACTGGGGCGGCCTGTACTGTATGGCCACCCGTCCGGACGCCCGCCGCCGCGGCTACGCCACGCGTATTCTCCACGGCTTGCTTCGGGCGGGTGGATCACGGCGGCTGGATGGCTTTTGGCTGCTGGTCACGGCTGCTAACCCCGGGGCGCAGCAACTCTACGCAAACGCCGGATTCAGGGAAACCGGCCGTTACATCTACCGGCAGGAACGGCCCAAACGGCACCTGACCGGCTGCTAGCGCTCACCGATTCGACGGTTCCCTGCCTACTGGATGCTCCGAACCATCTAACCGGCAGGGAACCGTCGAAACGGTTGCCGGAAACTGGCCTACGCCGGCGGGTCGGCCACCTGGATCCGAACGGCGCAGGCGTCCGCTGCCGCTTTCTTCAGGACCGCGGCCCGGGGATCGGCCACGTCGAGGTAGGCCAGCCGCGGCAGTTTGGCATAGTCCTTCAGGACAGGCTCCTCCAGCACCAGGTCAGCCAGGGTGCGGTCGCCGCCCGGAACGACGTATTCGAACGACTGGCCGCTGAAAACCTGCCGGGCCTGCCCGGCGACGGCCTGGACCAGCTCATCGGCCTGGTTGGCGCGGCGGCGTGCAAACCGCTGCTGGGACTGGCCCCCCGCTGCGGTCCTGGACTGCACGTACCTGGTGCCCGCCTTGGAAACGACGATGACTCCCTCGCTGGCCACGGCGATGCCGTAACCTCCGCGCCGGACCAGGAGAAGGCCGAGCCGGCGCGGCTGGGAGGCGATGGACGCCAGCCGCTGCAACGGGTCGGCGCCGCGTCCCGGCCGGCCGTCCGCGGGCCAGGGCGGCTGCAGCAGCGCGGTGGTGCCGTCGGCCGCCAGGAGCCGCACGCCGTCGTCGTCATCGCTGAGCCGGAAGCCGCCGTGGGCGGCGCCGAACCGCTCCACCCAGCCCGCGAGGCGTGTGCCGGGCACAAAAGCGGTCCTGACGGAACCCGGACGGCCCGAGCCGTCGGCGGGGTGTGCGCTCATGTGGTGACCCCTTGGGCTGGCGGAACGAAGCGGTGAACTAGAAGTAGCCTATCTGTGTGGATGATCTCTTCGCCCAAGGGCCAGGCAACGACGACGACGACGGCGAAGGCGACAGCGGCGCGCCGGCCGCCGCCGGAACCGGAACGGACGGCAACGGCCGGCCCCGCAGCCCGCTGGCGGTCAGGATGCGGCCGAAAACGCTGGACGACGTGGTGGGCCAGCAGCACCTGCTGGGGCAGGGCTCGCCGCTGCGCCAGCTCGCCGCCGGCGCTGACGCAGGCGGACCCGCCGGGCCGGCGTCGGTCATCCTCTGGGGACCTCCCGGGACCGGAAAAACCACGCTGGCCCACGTGATCGCCAAGGGGCGTGGCCGGAAGTTCGTGGAGCTGTCCGCCATCACGGCAGGGGTCAAGGATGTCCGCCGCGTGATGGACGAGGCCCTGACCGCCCGGGACCTGTACAAAACCACCACCGTGCTGTTCCTGGACGAGATCCACCGGTTCAACAAGGCACAGCAGGATGCGCTGCTGCCCGGGGTGGAAAACCGCTGGGTTGTCCTGGTTGCTGCCACCACCGAGAACCCTTCCTTTTCCGTGGTCTCGCCGCTGCTCTCAAGGTCGCTCCTGCTGACGTTGAGGCCCCTCACCGACGACGACATCGAGGGACTCGTTCAGCGCGCCGTCACTGATGTCCAGGGACTGAACGGGAAGGTGGAACTCAGCGACGAGGCGCTGGCCCACCTGGTCAGGCTTTCCGGGGGTGATGCCCGGCGTGCACTCACTGCCCTCGAAGCCGCTGCAGGAGTGGCGTTCGGCGACGCCGACGATACCGGCGACGGTCCGGTCACCGTCGAGCTGAAGCACACGGAGCGGGCCCTCGACGTCGCAGCGGTCCGCTACGACCGCGCCGGCGACCAGCATTACGATGTCGCCAGCGCCTTCATTAAATCCGTTCGGGGTTCCGACGTGGACGCAGCATTGCACTACCTGGCGCGGATGCTTGAGGCGGGGGAGGACCCCCGGTTTGTTGCCCGGCGCATCGTGATTTCGGCCGCCGAAGACGTTGGCATGGCCGACCCTACGGCGCTGCAGACCGCCGTGGCCGCTGCGCAGGCTGTCCAGCTGATCGGCATGCCCGAAGGCAGGATCGTGCTGGCCGAAGCCGTGGTCCACCTGGCCACCGCGCCGAAGTCCAACGCGGCGTACATGGGCCTGAACAAGGCGGTGGCGGACGTCCGCGCGGGCCTCGGCAACGGGATCCCGGCGCACCTGCGCGACGCCCACTACCCGGGGTCGAAGCAGCTGGGCCATGGGCTCGGCTACAAGTACGCGCACGACGCCCCGCACTCCGTCGCGACCCAGCAATACCCGCCGGACGACCTCGTGGGCAAAGACTACTACCTGCCCACGGCCAACGGCGCGGAACGCGACATTGCCATCAGGCTGGAGCGGCTGCGCAAGATCATCAGGGGAAGCTGAGCCTTCCCGGCAACAGCTTTACGCCCCCACCGCATCCCCCAGTTAGGCCAGGGCAACGTGCTCCAGCCTGGCGCCTGAGGCCAGCAGCGCCTCCACCATCTGGGCCGGTCCCGGCCTCGCCAGCAGATAGCCCTGCCCGGTCCGGCAGCCGAGTGCCCGGAGGAGGTCCAGCTGTCCGGGCGACTCGATACCTTCGGCGACCACCTCCACGCCCAGGTTCCGGGCCAGTCCCATCAGGTCCTCCAGCGCGGCCTCGGGCGAGGCTGCCGGTCCGCGCCGTGCAAGGTGGGCGCCGTCGATCTTCCACAGGTCAGCAGGCAGCGCCGCCAGACTGCCGGGGGCGGGGGCGCGTGTTCCAAAGCCGTCGACGGCGATCCGGGCACCGAGTGCCTTGAGCCTGGTCAGGACGGATATGCCGCCGTCGCGGCTGGCCGCAAGGGCCGCCTCCGTGATTTCCAGCACCAGCCGGTCGGCCTGCGCGGCCGGATCCGCGAGGACGCGTTCGACGGCGGCCAGGGTGCGGTCATCGGGAAGCTGCCGGTAGGAGAGGTTGACGGCGATCCACAGGTTTTCGCAGCCGCCGATCGTGTGCCGCCAGCCTGCGGCCTGCTGCGTGGCCGTTTCCAGTACCCAGCAGGTGATGGCCTGGATCTCGCCGGTTTCCTCGGCCAGGGGGAGGAAATCGGCCGGGCCGAGCAGTCCCAGTGACGGATGCTGCCATCGGACCAGGGCTTCAAGCCCAACGATTTCCCCGGTCAGCAGGTCCGCTACGGGCTGGTACTCAAGGCGCAGCTGCCGGGCGGCGACAGCCGTTGCCAGGTCGCTCTTCAGGGCCGCGCGGTAGGCCATGTGGTCGTGTCCGCGCGAGTCGAACAGCTGGTAACGCGCCTTCCCGCCGTGCTTGGCCATGTACATCGCAAAATCCGCCTGGCGCAGCAGTTCAGCGGCGTCCGAGGTGTCCGGCCTGCGCTGGGCGGCACCAAGGCTGGCCGTCACGGTCAGGCGGTCGCCGGCCACGAAGAACGGTGCCCGCAGGGCGTTGTGGATCCGTTCGGCGACGTCGCCGGTGACGGAGTTTCCGTCATCCTCCATCACCACGATCGCGAACTCGTCCCCGCCCAGGCGGGCCACGAGGTCATCGGCACGGACGCAGCTTTGGAGCCGTGAAGCAAGCTGGATGAGCAGGGCATCGCCCCGCTCATGGCCCAGCGAGTCGTTGACTCCCTTGAAATCGTCGACGTCGATAAACAGCAGGCCCTCAAGCCTGGCGCCGTTGCCCATATTGCCGCCAGGTTCCGGGTCGAACGATGCGGTGAGGCGCTCCATGAGTGCGGCGCGGTTGGGCAGTCCGGTGAGTGAATCGTGGGTGGCACGGTGGGTCAGTTCGAGGTGGCTGTCCTGCACCGCGGCCGCCATCGCGTTGAAGGCCTCGGCCAGCTCGCCAAGTTCGTCCCGCCTGTGCACGGAGATACGGTGCGTGTACTGCCCGGCCTGCAGTTTCAGGGCGCCGTGCCGGAGGCTGGCCACCGGCCGCAGCAGGTCTTTGACCATCCTGCGGCGGAAGTAGAACGTTGCAGCAACGGCGATGGCGAACAGCCCGATCCGGGCAGCCACGAGGATGAGTTCCAGGTCGGCGGTAAAGGCCAGCGCCTTGTCCATGGCCGCCAGGGAGGACCGCTGGACGCCGGCCAGCAGGGCGCGGACCCGGGCGCTGTCGGCCGCAAACCCGGGGGACTCGGCGATACGGGTTCCCGGCATGGCATCCACCTGATCGGACCACAGGCCATGGGACGCGAGGGATTCCTGCCATGCCTGCCGCACGTCGCCGACGGCGGGCCCTGATTCCGCCGTGGGGAGGTCCGTGGCGGCGGCGTCGAACAGGGCGGAAATTTCCTGCTGCTGGGCCATGAACGCGGCTTTGTCGGCGGCAGGGTCCGACAGCAGCCGGTGCCCCAGCTCTTCGTGGGCATCCAGCGCCGCGCGCAGCGACCCGGTCCGTTCCGCCTCAAGGAGCAGCCGGCTGTCGGCGGCCTGGACGTGGCCAACCACGCCCCGGACACCCACGATGGTCACCGCCGCGCCCACCAGGAGCGCGATGAGCATCAGGATGAACGCCCGGGACCATTCACGCCGCAGGCTCCACGTCCGGGGCGGCGCCGTGAACGCGGCCCCGGGCACGGACCGGCGATCCCCACTCTGCACGTCCATATGCTGTTGTCCTATGGGTCAGGGAGCCAACGTGTCCCTGCCCCCACGCCAGAGTTGGCCCGGCCAAGAGTCCGGTGATAGTAGGAGCAGGCTAACAGGGCGGCGGCCCCGGCGGCCGCTGCGCCGCTCCCGCGTGGTAGGATAGTTCGTTGTCTGGCAAGGCGCGGACGCACAATCCACCAAATTCACTTTGATGCGGTTATGCCCTGTGCCCAGTAGCAAAAGGCAGCGGTTGGCCGATGCTCTCCATCGTGGAGGCCAGTAACACTGACACACCGCAGATATTGGAAGGACACAAGTGGCTAACAACACTCGTGCTCGCCGTACAGCACGCCTCTCGCGTGCACTCGGCATCGCTCTGACCCCCAAGGCCGCCAAGTACATGGAGCGCCGCCCGTACGGCCCCGGTGAGCATGGCCGTGCCCGCAAGAAGCAGGACTCCGACTACGCCGTACGTCTGCGCGAAAAGCAGCGTCTGCGCGCCCAGTACGGCATCCGCGAAGCCCAGATGACCCGTGCCTTCGAAGAAGCACGCCGCACCAAGGGCCTGACCGGTGAAAACCTGATCGAACTGCTCGAAATGCGTCTTGACGCCCTCGTGCTGCGTGCCGGCTTCGCCCGCACCATCGCCCAGGCCCGCCAGCTCGTTGTGCACCGCCACATCCTGGTTGACGGCATCCGCGTTGACCGCCCGTCGTTCCGTGTTGGCGAAGGCCAGCTGGTTCACGTTCACAGCCGCAGCGAAACCATGGTTCCGCTCCAGGTTGCAGCAGCCGGCGCCCACCGCGACGTCCTGCCCCAGGTTCCCGCCTACCTGGACGTCAAGCTTGACGCCCTGCAGGCACGCCTGGTCCGTCGCCCGAAGCGCTCCGAGGTCCCCGTGACCTGCGAAGAGCAGCTCGTCGTCGAATTCTACGCACGCTAAATCCCAGCAGCGTATCCAAAGAAGCCCGTGGCAAGCGCCGCGGGCTTCTTTGTATGTAAGGTACTTGGGGGGCTTCTGCGTTTCGCACCGACTAATGCATACGCGGATGGAACAGATCCACACAGTTTCGAGGAGATGAACGTCTATGTCTGGTGGCGATATTGCCGGCCTGATCGCTGCCGGAGTGTTCGCGCTCCTGGTGCTGCTGCTCGCAGTGCCGATCCTGAAACTGGGACGGGTTTTTGACGAGGTGCGCACCTCCATCCGCGCCATCAGCGACGGCGCCACGCCCCTGATGGACGAAGTGACGGCCACAGTCTCCACCACCAACCAGCAGCTGAAGAAAGTTGACGGCATTGCCTCCAACGTTTCGGATGCCTCGGCCAACCTCTCTGCGCTGTCGTCCCTGATGGCAGCCACTGTCGGTTCACCGCTGATCAAGGTGGCAGCCTTCAGCTACGGCGTACGCTCCGCCTTCGCCAACCGCAAGAAGCCCGCCGCCGGCCGTCGCAGCCGCTAAGCCACGGAGAACTGATATGAAACGACTTGTCTGGATGGGGATCGGCGTGGCCATCGGAGTCATCGCATTCCGCAAGGTCACCGAAGCCCAGGCCAACCTCGGACCGGTTGGCCTGAACCGTGCGGTGGGCCGGCTCGCCGACGGCGTCTACGACTTCGCGGACGCCGTACGGGCGGGAATGCGTGAGCGGGAAACCGACCTCCGCGCAGCGCTCGGCGTCGAGTCCCAGGAACTTGTCCGGCGCTGACGGCCCGCAAGCCGCGCGAGAATTAAACCAGCAGTCCCATATGCCGGGGCTGCCCACTGAATCAAAACTGTCACGCAGCTCAGACGCGTGAACCAAGAAGGGTAAGTAAACAGCTCATGAAGTCGCAGGAGATCACCAAGCGCTGGATCGACTTTTTCGTCAGCAAGGGCCACACAGCGGTGCCTTCCGCCTCCCTGGTCTCCAGCGACCCCTCCCTGCTGTTCACCGTGGCCGGCATGGTCCCGTTCATCCCTTACCTGACGGCCCGCGAGGAAGCACCGTACTCCCGTGCCACCAGCGTGCAGAAGTGCATCCGCACCGGTGACATCGAGGAAGTGGGCAAGACCGCACGCCACGGCACTTTCTTCCAGATGTGCGGCAACTTCTCCTTCGGTGACTACTTCAAGGAAGACGCCATCAGGTTCGCCTGGGAGCTGCTCACCACCAGCGTCGCTGACGGCGGGTACGGCCTGCCGCCGGAACTGCTCTGGGTGACCGTCTATGAAGAGGACGACGAAGCCAAGGAACTGTGGCTGAAGAACACCGGCGTCCCGGCCGACCGCATCCAGCGGATGGGCAAGGCCGACAACTACTGGCACACCGGCCAGCCTGGCCCCGCCGGCCCCTGCTCCGAGATCTACTACGACCGCGGCCCGGCCTACGGCGTGGACGGCGGACCGATCGCCGACGAGAACCGGTACGTCGAGATCT
This sequence comes from Arthrobacter sp. BE255, assembly GCF_031457335.1. Classification (NCBI taxonomy): domain Bacteria; kingdom Bacillati; phylum Actinomycetota; class Actinomycetes; order Micrococcales; family Micrococcaceae; genus Arthrobacter; species Arthrobacter sp. BE255. The sequence goes on from NZ_JAVDWK010000003.1 coordinate 202,693, forward strand.
GGAACCTGGTGTTTATGCAATACCAGATCGACAACGTCCGCTCCAAGGACGATTTCGACATCGTGGGTGAACTGCCCAAGAAGAACATCGACACCGGCCTGGGCATGGAGCGCCTTGCCATGATCCTGCAGGGTGTCGAGAACATGTACGAGACCGACCAGGTCCGTCCCGTCATCGACAAGGCAGCGCAGCTCTCCGGCAAGGAATACACCTCCGCCGAAACGCCGGATGACCCGCACCACACCGACGACGTCCGGATGCGCGTTGTGGGCGACCACATCCGGTCAGCCCTGATGCTGATCGCCGACGGCGTGACCCCGTCCAACGAAGGCCGCGGCTACGTGCTGCGCCGCCTCATCCGCCGTGCCGTCCGCTCCATGCGCCTGCTCGGCGTCGAAAAGGCCTGCCTGCCTGACCTCCTGCCCGAGTCCCGCGACGCCATGAAGGGCGTCTACCCGGTGGTGGAGACCGACTTCGCCCGCATCAGCCGGATCGCGTACGCCGAGGAAAAAGCATTCCTGCGCACCATCGCGTCCGGCACCGCCCGGCTCGAAGATGCCGTGACCGAATCAAAGTCCGCCGGCAAGCCGCTGTCCGGCGCCGATGCGTTCGCACTCCACGACACCTACGGATTCCCCATCGACCTCACCCTTGAGATGGCCGAAGAGGCCGGGCTCCGGGTGGACGAGCCTGAATTCCGCAGGCTGATGCTCGAACAGCGCCAGCGCGCCCAGGCCGACGCCAAGGGCAAGAAGGGCGGCCACGCCGACCTCAGCGCCTTCCAGGAGCTCCTGGCCCAGGGCGAGACCGTCTTCACCGGCTACACGGACCTGGACGGCGAGTCCCGCGTCCGCGGCATCCTCAGCGGCGGCCGGGCAGTGGCCCAGGCTTCGACGGGGGACGAGATTGAGCTGGTCCTGGCCGAGACGCCTTTCTACGCCGAGGCAGGCGGCCAGGCAGCTGACACCGGACTGATCACCGGCGACGGCTTCGTCGTCGAGGTCCTCGACGTCCAGCGCCCGCTGAAGGGACTCAGCGTCCACAAGGCGATCGTCCGCGAAGGCGAGATCCCCTCCGACGCCCTGGTGCGCGCCGCCGTCGACCGGGAACGGCGCCACGCCGCGGAACAGGCGCACACCGGCACGCACATTGTGCACGCCGCCCTGCACCAGATCCTCGGCCCGGAAGCCACCCAGCGCGGTTCCTACAACAAGGCCGGCTACCTGCGCTTCGACTTTGCCTGGGGCGAAGGCCTCAGCACCGCCACACGCTCGGAAATCGAGGAAGTCTCCAACCTCGCCATCCGCAACAACTTCCGCGTGGACACCAAGGTCATGGGTCTTGCGGAGGCCAAGGCATTGGGCGCCATGGCCCTCTTCGGCGAAAACTACGGCAGCGAAGTCCGCGTTGTGGAGATTGACGGCGCGTGGTCCCGTGAACTCTGCGGCGGCACGCACGTTTCCAACACGTCCCTCATCGGCAGCCTGTCGCTGCTGGGCGAGCAGTCCGTGGGTTCAGGAAACCGCCGCGTTGAAGCGTTCGTGGGCATGGACGCGTTCCGCCACCTGGCCGCAGAGCGTGCCCTGGTGACCGAACTGACCGAAATGCTCAAGGTTCCCTCCGGCCAGCTGGCCGACCGGATCGCCGTCACCCTCACGAAACTCAAGACTGCCGAAAAGGAACTGGAACGCCTCCGCAAGGAGCAGCTCGCTGCCGCTGCGGGCCAGATTGCCGGTACGGCGAAGGATGCCGCCGGAGTCAGCGTCATCGCCCACGACGCCGGGCAGGTCAGCGGTGCCGACGACCTCCGTGGCCTCGCCCTGGACCTTCGGAACCGGCTGGGTTCCGCCGCGTCCACCGTGGCTGTTGCCGGTGTCAGCAACGACCGGCCCATGATCCTGGTGGCCACCAACGAGGCCGCCCGCGACGCAGGCGTCAAGGCCGGAGCCCTGGTCCGGCTTGCTGCCGGGATCCTCGGCGGCGGCGGTGGCGGCAAGGACGACGTGGCCCAGGGCGGCGGAACGGACGCCGGCAAGGTCGCACCGGCACTGGCAGCCGTTGTGGACGCCATTTCCCGGCGATAAGCACTCCATGACCTTTCCAGCAGCAGCCAGCGCCTACCCCCAGGGAATCAAACTGGGGGTGGACGTCGGCACCGTCCGGGTGGGCGTCGCCCTCTGCGACCGCGACGGGATCCTCGCCACGCCCTACAAGACCCTTGACCGGAACCCGAAGAAGAACTCGGATGTCCGCGTCATAGCTGGGCTGGTCCAGGAACTCGGGGCGGTCCAGGTCATTGTGGGGCTTCCGCGCACCATGAAGGGGGAGGAGCACGCCTCCGCCCGGATGGCCACCGACTATGCGGAGCTGCTGGCCGGCGAGCTGGAAAGCCGGGGCCTGGACGTCCCTGTGTGCCTCGTCGACGAACGCCTGAGCAGTGTCACAGCCCACCGCAACCTGCACGAAGCTGGCATGAGCAGCCGCAACCACCGTAAAGTGGTGGATCAGGTTGCGGCGGCAGGAATCCTCCAGCACGCCATCGACATGCAAAAAGCCAGGGGAACGGACGTTGGCGGCCGCGTGAACGCGCCGGCCCGTCCGTGGCTTTCCGGGGACAGTGCAGCGGATACGCCTGCGCCTGCTGCCCCGGAGGACAAGACTCGATCTTCAGATAACGGAAGGCTACAGTGAGCCCGGCCAACATTGATGACACTTCCGGCACCCCCGGCGACGGCGGGGCCAGGCAGCTGACCCGCAAGGAAATCCGCGCTCTGGAGAAGTCACTGCACACGGAAAGCAACAACGTTGTTCCGGAGCAGGCCTACGAAACCGGGTTCGACTACCTGGATGAGGGGAACGGGCACAAGCCGGCCGCAACGGCACCGCCCGAGCCCGCCGCCCCTCCCGTTGTCCCCGCAGTTCCGGATGTTCCGCCGGCTTCCGTCCCTGAACCTGCGGCAGCGCCCGAGACCGAGGCAGCGCCCGTCATACCCGCCGCACCGGAGAGCGCACCCGCCGTCCCGGCAACGCCGGACACCCCGCCCAGCGTCCAGCAGGTGGAGCCCGCGCCGCCGGCGGGGGAGCACGACGAGGTCCTGCCCGGGGACACACTTCACGACGGGCATTACCCCTACGCTGATGAGACCCACCACACGGATGAACAGCACCATTACGAAGACGGCCATCCCGACGCCGTGCACTATGACGCCGTGCACTATGAGGACGCGCATTATGCCAACGCCCACCTCACCGACGCGCACCATGGAGCGGATTACCATCCGGATGACCACCACGACGCCGGCCTGCTCGGCGGCGCTGCGGCAGTCACCGTAGTGCCCGGACCGTCGAAGAAGGTGCGCCGCCGGCGCCGCCTCCTCGCCCTTTTCCTGACCCTGGTTGTCTTCGTCACCGCCGTAGCAGTCGGCGCACAGTTCCTTAAGCCGCTGCTCGGTAACGACAAACCGAGCGATTTCCCCGGCCCCGGCACCGGCGAGGTCCAGGTTTCCGTCGAGCCCGGCGAGGGTACCCGGTCCATGGCCGCCAAGCTGGAAAGCGAAAAGGTGGTAGCCAACGCAGATACGTTCCTGCAGGCATTCACTGCCTCGGGCGGAACATTGTCGCCGGGCGATTACACCTTCAAGATGGAGATGAAAAACTCCGACGCCGTCAACGTCCTCCTTGGCCAGGACAAGAGCAAGGTCATCTACTTTGCCTTGAGCGCCGGCCTGAGGATCGGGGAGTCGTTGCAGGCAATCTCCGAGGGATCCGGAATCCCGCTGAGCCAGCTGACAGAGCTCAGTAACGCGCCGGCTCAGTTTGGCCTGCCTGCCAACGCCAAGAACCTTGAAGGCTTCCTGGCTCCGGGGGAGTACCGGTTCCCGCTGGGCACCCCCGTCAAAGACATCCTGCAGTCCCTGGTCAAGACCACGGTGGACGAACTCGTGGCGCAGGGCATTACTGATCCCGCCAAGCAGTACGAAGCCGTGATCGTCGCCAGCATCGTCCAGGCCGAAGGCGGCCAGGCCGAGTACGGGGACGTCGCCGGCGCCATCTACAACCGGCTCAAGCCCAATGACCAGACCAACGGCTATCTGCAGGTGGACTCGGCGGTGACGTACGGACTGGGCACCAAGAGCTTCAACTTCACGGATGAACAGCGCCAGGACAAGTCAAACCCCTACAACACCTATGCCAACCCCGGGCTGCCTCCGGGTCCCATCGGTTCGCCCGGGAAGACGGCCATCGATGCTGCCGCCCGGCCCAAGACCAACGACTACCTCTACTGGGTGACCATCAACCTGGACACCAAGGAGACCAAGTTCTCCAAGACCCTGGCGGAGCACAACGTGTACGTCGACCAGTACAACACCTGGTGCGAAGCCCACGCAGGCCGTTGCGCATGAGCCTGCGGGCCGCCGTCCTGGGTCATCCGATCAGCCATTCGAAGTCGCCCGCCCTGCACACCGCGGCGTACGCCAAGCTGGGCATCGGGATTGACTACACGGCCGTGGACCTCACGGAGCGGACGCTGCCCGGCTTTATGCACGAGCTCAGCCGGCAGCAGGGGTGGCGCGGACTCTCCGTGACCATGCCGTTGAAGACAGCGATGCTGCAGGAAGTGGACGAAGTCCGCGGTGTTGCGAAGGTCCTGGGCGTGGTCAACACGGTGGCTTTCGAAGACGCCGGTGACACGGTCCGGCGCGTTGCCTACAACACGGACGTAGCCGGCATCGTCAACGCTGTCCGGAACGCCGGTGTTGTGCCTGCTCCCACTGCCGTCATCCTTGGTGGCGGCGGCACCGCGGCATCGGCCGTGGCCGCCCTTGAACTGCTCGGCACGGGGTCGGTGCAGCTGTTTGTCCGCGACACGTCACGGGTGCACGAGGCGCGTGCCGCCGCCGCCGGAGTCGGCGTGGACCTGGCCGTGCGGCACCTGTCCGAGGCCGCAGCGCCGACGGCAGCCGCCGACGTCGTGATTTCAACGTTGCCGCCGCGCGCGGCGGACGGACTTGCAGGCGAACTGGCGGCCAGCGGCGCCCGGACCGCCGGTGTCCTGCTGGATGTGGCGTACGATCCATGGCCGAGCAAGCTGGCCTCCGCGTGGCAGGCCGGCGGCGGTGCAGTGGTCCCGGGGCTCGAGATGCTGCTCTACCAGGCAGTGGAACAGGTGCGGCTTTTCTCCCGTCTTGGTGAGGAAGTTAACGCAGCTGTCATAGATGTGATGTGTGACGCAGTCGGGCTTCCCCGACGGGCGTACTGACCGCCATACGTGGCAGGATGGAAATTATGTTGCGTTGGTTGACTGCCGGTGAATCCCATGGTCCGGCTCTGATGGGAATTATTGAAGGCGTCCCCGCCGGTGTGGAACTCACCAGCGGGCAGATCGCCGACTCGCTGGCCCGCCGCCGCCTGGGTTACGGCCGCGGCGCACGCATGAAGTTTGAACAGGACGTGGTGACCATCCTCGGCGGCGTCCGGCACGGACTCACCCAGGGCGGGCCGGTGGCCATCCAGGTGGGCAACACCGAATGGCCCAAATGGGAGCAGATCATGTCCGCTGACCCCGTCGACCCGGAAATCCTCGCCGACCAGGCGCGCAACGCCCCGCTCACCCGCCCCCGCCCCGGACACGCGGACTTCACCGGCATGCAGAAGTACGGTTTTGACGAAGCCAGGCCCGTGCTTGAACGCGCCAGCGCCCGGGAAACCGCCACCCGTGTTGCCATGGGAACCGTGGCCGCCCAGTTCCTCAAGCACCTCGGCATCGAGCTGGTCAGCCACACCGTCTCCATTGCCAGCGTCACCGTGCCCGAAGGACGCCCCCTCCCCGTGCCGGCCAACGTCATAGCCCTGGACGCGGACCCGCTGCGCTGCTTCGACCGTGAGACATCCGACGCCATGGTCGCCGAAGTGGACGCTGCCCACAAAGAAGGCGAAACCCTCGGCGGCGTAGTGGAAGTGCTCGCCTACGGGCTCCCGCCTGGACTGGGCAGCTACGTGCACTGGGACCGCAGGCTCGACTCCCGGCTGGCCGCCGCCCTCATGGGCATCCAGGCCATCAAGGGTGTGGAGGTCGGCGACGGTTTCCTCACCGCCGCGCGCCGGGGCTCCGCTGCGCACGACGAGATCGTCAAGGACGCAGACGGCAAAATCATCCGCACGTCCAACCGTGCAGGCGGCATCGAAGGCGGCATGAGCATCGGCGACGTGCTGCGCGTCCGTGCCGCGATGAAGCCAATCGCCACGGTGCCCCGTGCCCTGAAAACCATCGACGTCAGCACCGGCGAGGCCGCCAAGGCCCATCACCAGCGGTCGGACGTGTGTGCCGTGCCCGCCGCCGGCGTTGTAGCCGAAGCCATGGTGGCGCTGGTCCTGGCCGAGGCCGTCACCGAAAAGTTCGGCGGCGATTCCGTGGCCGAAACGAAGCGCAACATCAAGGGTTACCTGGACAACATTCCGGCGTCCCTGGACTCGATCGGCCAGTAGTGCCCCACCGCAGCAAAACAGGGGCGCCGGAGGACCGGCCCATTGTCCTGATTGGTCCCATGGCCGTCGGTAAGTCCGCCATCGGGTACCAGCTGTCACAGCAGCTGGGCGCGCCCTTTGTCGATACCGATGTGGTGATCGTCGGGAACCACGGCGCCATCGCCGACATCTTCGCCGGGCGGGGCGAACGCGCCTTCCGCGAGATCGAGGCCCGGACCGTGGCCAGCGTCGTGGAACAGGCCGCAGGCACGGCCACGGTGATATCGCTGGGCGGCGGCGCCGTCCTGGACTCCGGAACGCAGCAGCTGCTGGGCAGCTGCACCGTGGTGTACCTCGAATGCGACGCCGACACGGTGGCCAGCCGCATCGCCCGGAATTCCGGCCGTCCGCTGCTGGCCGGCGATGCCATGGGACGGTGGATCTCGATGTTCGCCGCCAGGAAACCGGTCTACGAACGGCTGGCCGACGTGGTCCTGGACGTCCGTGAGGGCTCCGTGTCCGAGATCGGACGCCGGCTCGAAGTTGCGCTGCGGGAATTCGCAGCTGCCAAACAGGAAGTTGAAAAGTGAGCGACGAATCAACAGTCATCAAGGTCACCGGAGAATCGGCGGCCCAGAACTACGACGTCGTTGTCGGCCGCGGCCTGCTCGGCAGCCTTCCCGGACTCCTGGGTGAGCGCGTGCGGCGTGTGCTCGTCATCCACCCCCGGGCACTGCGGCTCACGGGCGACACCGTGCGGGACGAACTCGCCGCCGCCGGCTTCACCTCCCTGACCGCCGAGATCCCGGACGCCGAGGAAGGCAAGCACATCCAGGTGGCGGCGTTCTGCTGGCAGGTCCTGGGACAAAACGATTTCACCCGTTCCGATGCCATCGTCGCCGTCGGCGGAGGCGCCGTAACCGACCTCGCCGGCTTTGTGGCCGCGACCTGGCTCAGGGGCGTCAAAGTCATCCACATGCCCACCAGCCTGCTGGGAATGGTGGACGCCTCAGTGGGCGGCAAAACCGGCATCAACACCGCAGAAGGCAAGAACCTGGTAGGTTCCTTCCACCCTCCCGCCGGTGTGCTGGTGGACCTGGACACCCTGAATACACTGCCCCGCAACGAGCTCATCTCCGGCATGGCCGAGGTGGTCAAGTGCGGTTTCATCGCTGATCCGGCCATCCTGGACCTCGTGGAAAAGGACCCCGAAGCCGTAGTGGATCCACAGTCCGCCGTGCTGCGCGAGCTGATCGAACGCGCCATCGCCGTCAAGGCGAAGGTGGTCTCCGAGGACCTCAAGGAATCCGGTCTCCGCGAAATCCTCAATTACGGCCACACCCTCGGCCACGCCATCGAACTCGTGGAACGCTACTCCTGGCGGCACGGTGCCGCAGTGTCGGTAGGCATGATGTTCGCCGCCGAACTGGCCCGCAGCGTGGGACGCCTCAGCGACACCGACGCCGACCGCCACCGCAGCATCCTGGAAACCCTCGGCCTGCCCGTCACGTACCGCCGGGACCGCTGGCAGGGACTCCTGGACGGCATGCGCCGGGACAAGAAGTCACGCGGGGACCTCCTGCGGTTCGTTGTCCTGGACGGTGTGGCCAAGCCCGGCATCCTCGACGTGCCGGACACGTCCCTGCTGTTCGCCGCCTACCAGGAAATTGCGTCCTGATGCAGGGCGACCTGGAAGGCACCAGCGACTGGCCCGAGGCCGGTTTCCCCGGGATCCGCATCAACCCCGAATCCCTGCTCCCGCAGATCGTGAACGGGGATGCCTGCCGCGAGGCCCTGGCAGTCTCCACCGACCCGGCGGACCACATCTTCGTGCTGCTGGTCGAAGGGCACGCCCCCGAAGCGGCCGAACTGCTGGCCGAGGCCCGCTTCAAAGACCCTGAATCGTTCCGGCTCAGGGCCTTCGAAGCCGAAGTGCTGCGCGTCTCCAACCGCCTGGACCGCGCGGTGGAGCTGTTCAGGCAGCTTCTCGCCGAAGTCCAGGGAACCCCCCGCGAAGCACTGGTTCTGCAATTCCTCGGCAAGACGCAGTACACCGCCGGCCAGACCTCCGCAGCCGTTGAATCGTTTGCCCGCGCCCTGGACCTCCGCGTTGCCGAGTCCGCCGACGCCGCCCTCATCTACTCCTCCACGGTGGCCCTCCAGCGCGCCCGTGACGTCCTTGACCTGGCCTGCTGACACCAGCCCAACAGTGGCCGGACCCACACCGACGGAAGCCGCACCGGTTTTACCGGTAGAATGGTTCTTGGATTTTTGACAAACACGCGCTGGCGGGCCGAACGGCATGCCTGCCCGGCATAGAAACGTCTGACCCCCAGGCAGATAGAAACCAGAGGAAATCAGTGGCAACCACTAACGACATCAAGAACGGAACGGTCCTTAAGCTTGAGGGCCAGCTCTGGAACATCATCGAATTCCAGCACGTCAAGCCTGGCAAGGGCGGTGCGTTCGTACGGACCAAGATGCGCAACGTGATGTCCGGCAAGGTTGTGGACAAGACCTTCAACGCCGGCCTCAAGATCGAGACCGCCACGGTTGACCGCCGCGACTACCAGTACCTGTACCAGGACGGCGCTGACTTCGTCTTCATGGACACCACGGACTACGACCAGATCACCGTTTCCGGTGCCACCGTAGGCGACGCCACCAACTTCATGCTGGAAAACCAGATGGTCAACATCGCCATCCACGAGGGCACTCCGCTTTACATCGAACTTCCCGCCAGCGTTGTCCTGGAAATCACCTACACCGAGCCGGGCCTCCAGGGCGACCGCTCCTCCGCAGGCACTAAGCCCGCCACCCTCGAAACGGGCTACGAGATTCAGGTTCCGCTGTTCGTCGAGAACAACACCAAGGTCAAGGTCGACACCCGCGACGGCAGCTACCTTGGCCGGGTCAGCGAGTAGTGAGCGCACGCGGTAAGGCCCGTAACAGGGCGCTGGACGTTCTCTTCGAAGCTGAGCAGCGATCCGTCTCCGCTTTTGACGTCCTGCGGGCGCGGCGGGAAAAGACTGACCAGATCGTCAATCCGTACACCCTGGAAATCGTCGAGGGCGTGGTCTCGCAGCAGACCACCATTGACGAGTTCCTGGAAACCTACTCGCAGGGCTGGACCCTGGAGCGCATGCCCTCGGTGGACCGGATCATCCTGCGCATCGGCACCTGGGAACTGCTCTACAACGACGACGTGCCCGACGGCGTGGCTGTCAGCGAGGCTGTGGCGCTGGCCAAGGTCCTCTCAACTGACGAGTCGCCGTCGTTCATTAACGGACTCCTCGGACGCCTGCAGCAGCTGAAGCCTTCGCTGCTCGCCTAGTCCGAAGCTTCAAGCACACAAGGGGCCGGCCTCCGCCATTGGGCGGAGGCCGGCCCCTTTGCTGTTGGACCACCGCGGTCCCGCAGCACGCGGGACAGGCAGTGCCCCGGTGCCGGCAGCCGGTGGCGTCAGCTGGCGACGGCGGCCCGCAGCGCCAGGATCCGGTGCAGCTGTTCGCGTTCTTCAGCCTGGTGCAGCGCCACGTCCCTGCCGCTGAGGATGCGCTGCCGGGTGAAGGCGAGGTTCGTGGCTGCCTTCAGGAAAGCCTTCATCTGCGGCCGGCGGCTGTAACCGGCAGCCCAGCGCAGGGCAGTCCGCCTGCCGCCCGGCGTAGCCAACAGATCCACTTCGGCAGGCGTGAACCAGCCCGCCGCCGCATACTCGAGCAGCCGCTGGCGGGTGAGCCGGTTTTCCGCGACGCGCAACAGGATGACCACTCCAATGAACAGCACAAAAATGGGAACCTGGATGAGGATGTAGTCTGCCAGGAAGCCCTGGCCCATGCTGTTCCACCGGTTGTGAAGGAACATCGCCGGAAGCAGGCCCACCACGAACGCCCCGACGGAAATGCCGGCGTGCCACCGCCGTGCCGCGAAGCCCATGACGAGCCCGGTGGTCCCGGTGAAGATGGCGTGGGCGAACGGTGACATCACGCCGCGCAGGAGGAAGATCTGGGCGAGGTCGGTGGCGGGGCTCGCAGACTCCGCAATGGCACGGCCGAAATAGAGGATGTTCTCCGTGAACGCGAAACCGCCGGCAATCGTGAAGGCGAACACCACCCCGTCCACGGGCCCGTCGAAGTGCCGGCGCGCCATCAGCAGAAGCAGCAGCAGGCCCAGCGACTTGGCGAATTCCTCCACGATCGGCGCCTGGACTGTTGCCATGTAGGTCTGGAAATCGGCCTCGGCAGAAAACTGGAAAGTGAGTGCAAAAAAGGGTTGGACCAGCAGCGTGACGGCGATTGAGACCGCGGCCCCCCAGGTAAAGGCGAAGAACAGCAGCCGCTTGGGTTCGGGCTCCCACCGGTCGATCACGTGGACCGCCAGGAGCACCGCGGACAACGGGACCAGCGAAGCGATGAAACCCACAATGAATCCGCCGGTGCCCGTGTTGGCCAGGAGGAACGGAACCACCAGGAACAGGCTCAGGAATGCCAGCGCACCGCCGCCGATCATCAGGCCAAGGAGGCCTGCACGGGTCCGGGGAGCGGCCGGGGCCTGGGCGCCGCCGGCGTGCGGCAACACCACGGAATGCACGGGGCCGCCTGAATTGCCGGGCACCGGACGGTAGTACTGCGGCTGCACGTGGCCCATCCAACTGGGGTTCGCCTGGCCGGGAAGTGGTCCTTGCGGCCCGGATGGACCCGGCTGGCCGGGCGGGGGATGGGGATGCATCGACATAAGGGAAAGCCTATGGTGCCGCCATCCCGGCTCCAAGGTGTGCGCACCGCGGGTGCCGCCGGTGTGACCATAAACGCTCTGCCCCGGCAGGGGGAGGGGGCCATCCCGTGTGGTAATTTTGAAACGCAAAATAATCCTTTTTTAATTCCGTCCTGTGAGGCGGGGAAAGGGGAGACGAGCGTTGACTTCTGTCACAAGCGCACCGGTTCCAGCCAGGGTTGTCCTCAACCAGGCTGACATTGACCGCGCCCTCACTCGTATCGCCCATGAGATCCTCGAAGCCAACAAGGGCTCCAAGGACCTGGTCCTGCTGGGCATTCCGCGCCGGGGGTACCCGCTGGCACTCCGGCTGGCCCGCAAGATCGCAGCCGCGGACCCCACCGTGGACGCCGCCGCGATCGTCGGACAGCTGGACGTGACCATGTTCCGCGACGACCTCTCCCACCAGCCCACCAGGCCGCCGTACCCCACCCAACTCCCGCGAACAGGGATCGACAACAAGGTCGTGGTCCTCATCGATGACGTGCTGTACTCCGGCCGCACCATCCGTGCCGCGCTGGACGCCATCATCGACCTCGGCCGCCCGCGGATCGTCCGGCTCGCCGTGCTGATCGACCGCGGCCACCGCGAGCTCCCCATCAGGGCAGACCACGTCGGAAAGAACCTGCCCACCTCCTCCGCCGAGAAGGTCCGGGTCCGCCTCGAGGAAACGGACACCGCACCCGACGGATCCAGGGTCAACGAAGTGGTTATCGAGGGCGGCGCGTGAAACACCTCCTCTCCACCGAAGACCTCAGCCTGTCCAACGCCATCCGCATCCTCGACACCGCCGAAGAAATGGCCGCAGTGGGGGACCGCGAGGTCAAGAAGCTCCCGGCCCTGCGCGGACGCACCGTGGTGAACCTCTTCTTCGAAGACTCCACCCGCACCCGGATCTCCTTTGAAGCTGCCGCCAAACGCCTGTCCGCCGACGTCATCAACTTCGCCGCGAAGGGCTCCTCCGTCTCCAAGGGCGAGTCCCTCAAGGACACCGCCCAGACACTGGCCGCCATGGGAGCGGACGCCGTCGTGATCCGCCACTGGGCTTCCGGGGCACCCCACCGCCTTGCTGCCACCGACTGGATCGACGCCGCCGTCATCAACGCCGGCGACGGTACGCATGAACACCCCACCCAGGCACTCCTTGACGCGTTCACGATGCGACGCCACTGGGCGAAGCTGGCCGGGACGGGATCGATCGGTGCAGACCTCAAAGGCATGCGCGTCGCCATCGCCGGAGACGTCCTGCACTCCCGGGTGGCCCGGTCCAACGTGTGGCTGCTCCGCACGCTCGGCGCGGAAGTCACCCTCGTCGCGCCGCCCACCCTGCTGCCCATCGGCGTCGAACAGTGGCCGTGCAAGGTCAGCTACAACATGGACGAAACCCTGGAAAAGGGAGTGGACGCAGTCATGATGCTGCGCGTGCAGGGTGAGCGGATGAACGCCTCGTTCTTCCCCTCCACCCGCGAATACTCCCGCCGCTGGGGTTTCGATGACAACCGGCTCCGTGCCCTGGACCGCTTGGGGCTGAAGGACACCATCATCATGCACCCCGGCCCCATGAACCGGGGCCTGGAAATTTCCGCGGCCGCCGCGGACTCGCCCCGCTCCACCGTGCTGTCGCAGGTGCGCAACGGCGTCTCCGTCCGAATGGCCGCGCTGTACCTGCTGCTCTCCGGGGATACCCGCGAACCAGCCGCCACCCCCACTAAGGAGAGCAACTGATGGCAGACAACAACGGAACCTACCTGATCCGCGGCGCATCTGTCCTGGGCGCCGGTGCCGAGGACCTGCTCATCCGTGGCGGCGTCATCGCCGCCCGCGGAACCGGCGCAGCCACCCACGCTGACGCAGATGGCGCCACCGTCATTGAAGCGGCCGGCCTCGTGGCACTTCCCGGCATGGTGGACGTGCACACGCACCTGCGCGAACCCGGCCGGGAAGACGCCGAAACCGTGGAAACCGGCACCCGCGCCGCGGCCCTGGGCGGCTACACCGCCGTGCACGCCATGGCCAACAGCACCCCCGTCGCGGACACCGCCGGAGTAGTGGAACAGGTCTACAGCCTGGGCCGCGCCGCAGGCTGGGTGGACGTCCGCCCGGTCGGGGCCGTCACCGTTGGCCTGGCGGGGGAGCAGCTGGCCGAGCTTGGTGCCATGGCCGACTCCCGCGCCCGCGTCCGGATGTTCTCCGACGACGGCATCTGCGTCCACGATCCGGTTCTGATGCGCCGGGCCCTGGAATACGTCAAGGCGTTCGACGGCGTGGTGGCCCAGCACGCGCAGGAACCCCGCCTCACCGCCGGCGCCCAGATGAACGAAGGCGAAGTTTCCGCCGTCCTGGGACTCACCGGCTGGCCCGCCGTCGCCGAGGAAAGCATCATTGCCCGGGACGTCCTGCTGGCGCAGCACGTGAACTCACGCCTGCACGTCTGCCACGTCTCCACCGCCGGCTCCGTGGAGATCATCCGCTGGGCCAAGGAACGCGGCATCAACGTCACCGCCGAAGTCACCCCGCACCACCTCCTGCTCACCGACAACCTGGTCCGCAGCTACAACCCCGTCTACAAGGTCAACCCGCCGCTGCGGACGGACGCCGACGTGCAAGCACTGCGCGCAGGCCTGGCCGACGGCACCATCGACGTCGTAGGCACCGACCACGCGCCGCACCCCAGCGAGCACAAGGAATGCGAGTGGGCGCAGGCAGCGATGGGCATGACCGGACTGGAAACTGCACTGTCAGTGGTCCAGCACACCATGATCGAAACCGGCCTCATGACCTGGGCCGACTTCGCCCGCGTAACCTCCACCGCGGCGGCACAGATTGGCCGGCTGTCCGACCAGGGCCGTCCCCTCGAAGCCGGCGAGCCTGCCAACATCATCCTGGTGGACCCGGCTGCCCGCTGGACCGTTGACCCGGCCAAGATGGCAACCATGGGCCGCAACTCCCCGTTCGCCGGCCTGGAGCTGCCGGGCAAGGTGGTGGCCACCTTCTACAAGGGCCACCCCACAGTGCTCGACGGCAAGCTCAACACGCCGTACCGCGAATCGGCGGGCGTCTCCTGATGGACACCAAGCTCCTCACCGGCGTGATCACCGTGGTGATCATCGCCGTCGTCCTCCTGATGATCCGGGCAGGCTGGCGGAACCGCCTCAAGCGGCAGGCCGACGTCGAACAGTTGCCGGAGGTGCCCGAGGCACCCGGGGCTGCGCTCAACACGGCCGAAGGCCAGTACGTCGCGTCAACCACCGCGGGGGACTGGCTGGACCGGATCGCCGTGCACGGGCTCGGCATCCGCACCAACGCGACCCTCGCCGTGTACCCGCACGGTGTCCTTTTTGACCGGTCCGGGGCTCCGGCGGTCTACATTCCGGCGGCAGACCTCACCGCCGTGAGGCAGGACAGCGGAATGGCCGGCAAGTTTGTCGAAAAGGACGGCCTCCTGGTGCTCCGCTGGAAGCTTGGCACCCACGAGCTGGACACCGGCTTCCGTACCCGCCGCGCGGCGGACAAAACCACCCTCCTCGAATCCCTTCAGCAATTGATCTCCGCGGCCCCCCAGGCTGATCCCCAGAGTGGAAAGTAAAACAGTGACAGAAACAGAAGTGACAGCAGACGCAGTGGATGCCACGACAGCAGCGATTTCCACCCCCGCCGCCCTGGTCCTAGAAGACGGCCGGATCTTCCGCGGCACCAGCTACGGCGCCACCGGCACCGCCCTGGGCGAAGCAGTCTTTGCCACCGGCATGACCGGCTACCAGGAAACCATCACCGATCCCTCCTACGCCCGCCAGCTGGTGGTGCAGACGGCACCCCACATCGGCAACACCGGCGTCAACAGCGAAGACGCTGAGTCCCGCCGCATCTGGGTGGCCGGCTACATCGTCCGCGACGCCGCCCGCCGCCCCTCGAACTGGCGCTCCGAACGCAGCCTGGACGACGAACTCGTCGAGCAGGGCATCGTGGGCATCCAGGGCGTGGACACCCGCGCCATCACCCGGCACCTGCGCGAACACAAGACCATGCGCGCCGGCATCTTCTCCGGCGACGCCGCCAAGGCCACGGACAAGGAACTCCTGGACTCCGTCCTGGCCAGCGCCCCGATGGAAGGCGCCCGGCTGGCTGAGGAAGTCAGCGTCGATACGGCCTACGTCGTGGAACCGAAGGACCACGGCTGGGACGGCGAGCCGCGCTTCAGCATTGCCGCCATCGACCTCGGCATCAAGGCCATGACCCCCGTCCGCTTCGCCGAGCGCGGCGTCCGGGTCCATGTCCTGCCGGCAACCTCCACCCTTGAGGACGTCAAGGCCGTCAGCCCGGACGGCTTCTTTATGTCCAACGGCCCCGGTGACCCCGCCACCGCCGACGCCCAGGTCAAACTGCTGCGCTCCGTCCTGGACGAGAAGCTGCCGTACTTCGGCATCTGCTTCGGCAACCAGATCCTGGGCCGCGCCCTGGGCTTCGGGACCTACAAGCTCCGCTACGGCCACCGCGGGATCAACCAGCCCGTGATGGACCGCCGCACGGGCAAGGTGGAGATCACCTCGCAGAACCACGGTTTCGCCGTGGACGCACCGCTCGACGGCGCCACCCAGGCCCCTGAGGAACGCTACGGCCGCGTTGAGGTCAGCCACATCAGCCTGAACGACGACGTCGTGGAGGGCCTCGCGTGCCTGGACATCCCCGCGTTCTCGGTCCAGTACCACCCCGAAGCGGCGGCAGGCCCGCACGACGCCGCCTACCTGTTCGACCGTTTCATCGACCTGATGGCGGACACCAAATCAGCCGCAGACGGCGCGAAGAACACCACCGACTCCAAGACTGAGGACAAGAAGTAATGCCCAAGAGAACTGACCTTAAGAGCGTCCTGGTCATCGGTTCCGGCCCGATCGTCATCGGCCAGGCTGCCGAATTCGACTACTCCGGCACCCAGGCACTGCGTGTCCTCAAGGAGGAGGGCCTCCGCGTCATCCTGGTGAACTCCAACCCGGCCACCATCATGACGGACCCCGAGTTCGCCGACGCCACCTACATCGAGCCCATCACCCCCGAGGTGGTGGAGAAGATCATCGCCAAGGAACGGCCGGACGCCGTCCTGCCCACCCTGGGCGGCCAGACCGCGCTGAACACCGCCATCGCGCTGGACAAGAACGGTGTGCTGGAGAAGTACAACGTGGAGCTCATCGGCGCGAACATCGCGGCCATCGAGCTCGGCGAGGACCGCGAAAAGTTCAAGGGCGTGGTGGAACGCTGCGGCGCCGAATCCGCCCGCAGCCACATCATCCACACCATGGACGAGGCCCTCACGGCAGCCGAAGACCTGGGCTACCCGATGGTGGTCCGTCCGTCCTTCACCATGGGCGGGCTCGGCTCCGGCCTGGCGTACACCGAGGATGACCTCCGCCGCATCGTGGGCCAGGGCCTGCAGTACAGCCCCACCAGTGAGGTGCTGCTCGAAGAGAGCATCCTCGGCTGGAAGGAATACGAGCTTGAGATGATGCGCGACAAGAACGACAACGTCGTTGTTGTCTGCTCCATCGAAAACTTCGACCCCGTAGGCGTCCACACCGGCGACTCCATCACCGTGGCCCCGGCGCTGACCCTGACCGACCGCGAATACCAGCGGCTGCGCGATATCTCCATCGCCGTGATCCGCGAAGTGGGCGTCGACACCGGCGGCTGCAACATCCAGTTCGCCATCGAACCGGACACCGGACGCGTGGTGGTCATCGAGATGAACCCGCGCGTGTCCCGCTCCTCCGCCCTGGCCTCGAAGGCCACCGGGTTCGCCATCGCCAAGATCGCCACCAAGCTCTCCCTCGGCTACACCCTGGACGAAATCCCGAACGACATCACGCAGAAGACCCCGGCGTCGTTCGAACCCACCCTGGACTACGTGGTGGTGAAGGTTCCCCGCTTCGCGTTCGAGAAATTCCCGGCCGCCGATGACACCCTGACCACCACCATGAAGTCCGTCGGCGAAGCCATGGCCATGGGCCGCAACTTCACCGAGGCGCTGCAGAAGGCGCTGCGCTCCCTGGAGCAGAAGGGCTCGCAGCTGGACTTCAGCTCCGTCCCTGAATGGGAAGTCCCGGAACTCATCGAAAAGGCCAAGCGCCCCACCACGGAGCGCCTGCACCAGGTCCAGCGGGCCATGCTTGGCGGCGCCACCGTCGAAGAGCTCTACGCGGCCACCAAGATCGATCCGTGGTTCCTGGACCAGCTCCAGCTGCTGAACGAGATCTCCCGCGAGATCCGCCAGGCCGGTGCCCTGACCGTGGAGATGCTCCAGCGCGCCAAGCGCCACGGCTTCTCCGACGAGCAGATCGGCGCCCTCACGCACAACTCCGAGGCAGTGGTCCGCGGCGTCCGCCAAGCCCTGGGCATCCGCCCCGTCTACAAGACGGTGGACACCTGCGCCGCTGAGTTCGCCGCCTACACGCCGTACCACTACTCGTCCTACGACGAGGAGGACGAGGTGGCGCTGCACTCCAAGCCGTCCATCCTGATCCTCGGCTCGGGCCCGAACCGCATCGGCCAGGGCATCGAGTTCGACTACTCCTGCGTCCACGCCTCCATGGCCCTGCGCAAGGCCGGCTACGAGACTGTGATGGTCAACTGCAACCCGGAGACCGTCTCCACCGACTACGACGTCTCCACCCGCCTGTACTTCGAGCCGCTGACCCTTGAGGACGTCCTCGAGGTCATCGCGGCCGAAGAGCGCACCGGCGGCGTCATGGGTGTCTTTGTGCAGCTCGGCGGACAGACCCCGCTGAAGCTGGCGCAGCAGCTGGCCGACGCCGGCGTGCCCATCCTGGGCACCTCCCCGGAAGCGATCGACCTCGCCGAGCACCGCGGCGAATTCTCCCGCGTCCTGGACAACGCCGGACTCATCTCCCCGAAGAACGGCACCGCAGTGTCCTTCGAGGACGCCAAGAAGATCGCCGATGAGATCGGCTACCCCGTCCTGGTCCGCCCGTCCTACGTGCTGGGCGGCCGCGGCATGGAGATCGTCTACGACGAGGCCAACCTCTCCCGCTACATCGCCAACGCCACCGAGATCACCCCGGACCACCCGGTCCTGATCGACCGGTTCCTCGAAGACGCCGTCGAAATCGACGTCGACGCACTGTTCGACGGCACCGACATGTACCTGGGCGGCATCATGGAGCACATCGAGGAAGCCGGGATCCACTCCGGCGACTCCGCCTGCGTCCTGCCGCCGATCACCCTCGGCAACAACGTCCTGGAACGTGTCCGCACCGCTACCCGCGCCATCGCCGAAGGCGTGGGGGTGCGCGGCCTGATCAACATCCAGTTCGCCCTCGCCTCCGACGTCCTTTACGTCCTGGAAGCGAACCCGCGTGCCTCCCGCACCGTGCCGTTCGTGTCCAAGGCCACCGGCGTCCAGATGGCCAAGGCCGCCGCCCTGATCGGCACCGGCGTCACCATCAACCAGCTCCGCAGCGCCTACAAGATGCTGCCGGAAACCGGCGACGGTTCCACGCTGCCGCTGGACGCCCCGGTGTCCGTCAAGGAAGCCGTGCTGCCGTTCAGCCGGTTCCGCACCCCTGAAGGCAAGGTCGTCGACTCCCTGCTCGGCCCGGAAATGCGTTCAACCGGTGAAGTGATGGGCATCGACAAGCACTTCGACACCGCGTTCGCCAAGAGCCAGGCCGCCGCCAACAACGCGCTGCCCACCGAAGGCAAGATCTTTGTCTCCGTGGCGAACCGGGACAAACGCTCGGTCATCATGGGCGTCAAGCGGCTGTCCGACCTCGGCTTCGAGATCGTCTCCACCGGCGGCACGGCTGATGTCCTGCGGCGCAACGGCATCCAGGCCACTCCCGTGCGAAAGGTCGCCGAAGGCAGCAGCGCCGAAGGCGAAGGCACCATCGCGGACCTCGTCATCGCCGGCGACATCGACATGGTGTTCAACACCCCCTCCGGCGGCGAGGCCCGCAGCGACGGCTACGAACTGCGCGCGGCGGCCACGTCCATCGGCATTCCCTGCATCACCACGGTGGCTGAATTCAACGCCGCCGTGCAGGCGATCGAGGCCATGCGCACGTACGAGTGGTCCGTCACCAGCCTGCAGGAGCACGCCGCAGCCCTGGCCGCCTCGCAGGAAGCTGCGCGCCGGAATGCCTGACGCCGGTTCCGCACCGACCGCCGGCGGCCGGGAGTCCTTTGGCTCCCGGCTGGGGGCGGCCATGGCCGCACGAGGCCCCTTGTGCGTGGGAATTGACCCGCACCCGGCGCTGCTGAAGAGCTGGGGACTGGACGACGACGCCGCCGGCCTGAGGCGTTTCTCGCTGACGGTCCTGGAGGCGGTAGGTTCGCTCGCTGCCGCGGTCAAGCCGCAGGTGGCACTCTACGAGCGGCACGGCTCGGCCGGCATCGCAGTCCTCGAAGAACTCCTGGCCGCCGCCCGGGACAAGGCCGTGCTGACCATCGCCGATGCCAAGCGCGGCGATATCGGATCCACCATGGCCGCATACGCGGACGCCTGGCTGCGGGACGGGTCGGCGCTGGCTGCCGACTCGGTGACGCTCAGCCCGTACCTCGGATTCGAGTCGCTCCGCCCGGCCCTGGACCTCGCGGCGGAAAACGGCCGCGGTGTGTTTGTCCTGGCGCTGACGTCCAACCCGGAGGGGGCATCCGTCCAGCACGTCGGCGGCGCCGACTCCGTGGCCCGGCGGATCACCGAGGCGGCAGCAACGGAGAACCGCCGCTACGAGGGGCCGCTGGGGTCCGTCGGACTTGTGGTCGGAGCAACCGTGGGTTCGGCGCTGACTGACCTGCAGCTGGACCTGCAGGCGGTCCGGGGCCCCATCCTGGCACCGGGGCTGGGGGCGCAGGGCGCCACACCGGCTGACCTGCGCCGGACGTTCGGTCCGGCGTACCCGCAGGTGCTGGGAACGTCAAGCCGCGACATCCTTGCCGCCGGCCCCGGCATCCAGGGACTGCAGGACGCCGCCCTGCGGACGCTGGACGGGCTTCGCGAAGCCTGACCTGGCCTAGCACGGGTCCATTGATTCGCGGGGCACCAGAGGGTAGGTTTCAGGACAAGTCCAATGGCGGCCGCCTTGGATGCATCCGTCGAAACCGGGGGTGTCCACCATGAGCCTGCGACCGTTATCCGCGTCGGAACGCGCAGACGCGCTGCAGAAGGCAGCCGCTGCCAGGGCTGCCAGGGCGGCGGCAAAAGAGCGGCTCAAAAACGGCCAGACGTCGGCCGCCGACATCATCAGGTCGGCGGCCGCGGATGACGCCCTGGCCCGCATGCGCGTGGCAGAGCTTCTTGAAGCGCTTCCCGGCATCGGCAAGGTCCGGGCAGCTGCCATTATGGAGCAGCTGGGAATCGCTGCTTCCCGGCGGGTCCGCGGGCTGGGCATTCACCAGCGCCAGGCGCTGGTAGATTTTATAGACGAGAAGTAGGGCGTGCCACGGTTCGCCCATCCGAACCGAAGCCGTAAAGGAATACGTGAGCAAGAAACCGGGACTGACAGTCCTCGCAGGTCCGACGGCTGTTGGCAAAGGCACCGTGTCCACCTACATCCGGGATAACTACCCCGAGGTCTGGCTTTCCGTTTCGGCCACCACCCGCGCCCCGCGGCCCGGTGAGCAGGACGGGGTCCACTACTTCTTCAAGTCCAGGGAAGATTTCGAGTCCCTCGTGGCGGCCGGCGAGTTCCTGGAGTGGGCAGTCGTCCACGGCCAGAACACCTACGGCACGCTGAAGAGCACCGTGAACCAGGCCATCGCCGACGGCAAGTCAGTCCTCCTGGAGATTGACCTGCAGGGTGCCCGGCAGGTCAAGGCAGCCGTCCCGGACGCGCAGTTTGTCTTCCTTGCGCCGCCGAGCTGGGACGAAATGGTGCGCCGGCTTGTAGGCCGCGGCACCGAAACTGCCCAGGAACAGCAGCAGAGGCTGGAAACCGCTAAACTAGAACTTGCCGCTGAACCGGAGTTTGACCACACCGTCATCAATGATGACGTTCGCCGGGCAGCGGACGAGCTAGTTTCACTCATGGGGCTGACACCGCACCCGCACTAGTTGCCAGTAGCAGTCGGCCCGTTAGAATTTGGAGAATTCGTGTCCACGAACCTTGAAGGCATCATCAACCCGCCGATCGATTCGCTGCTTGAGGCAGCTGATTCCAAGTACGGCCTGGTGATCTTCGGTGCCAAGCGTGCACGTCAGATCAACGCTTACTACGCCCAGCTGCACGAGGGCCTGTTCGAGTACGTCGGCCCGCTGGTCGACACCAAGCTGAACGAGAAGTCGCTGTCCATCGCCCTGCGCGAGATCAACGAAGGCAAGCTCGTTTCCACGCCGATCGAAGCGGCAGAGTAAGTTCTGCAGACTGCCTGTTGACGGAGGTCACGTGCGCATAGTCCTCGGAGTCGGGGGAGGGATTGCCGCCTACAAGGTGGCATCGCTCCTCCGGCTTTTTACTGAAGCCGGCCATGACGTCACGGTCATCCCCACCGAGGCGGCCACCCGCTTTGTTGGGGTTGCAACGTGGGAGGCCCTGTCCGGGCATCCCGTCAGCAACAGCGTTTTCGACGACGTCCACCAGGTCAACCATGTCCGGCTCGGCCATGAAGCAGACCTGATCGTGGTGGCGCCGGCCACCGCGGACCTGCTGTCCCGTGCCGCGACCGGGCAGGCCAACGACCTCCTGACGAACACGCTGCTGATGGCCAGCGGTCCGGTGCTTTTTGCGCCCGCCATGCACACGGAGATGTGGCAGCACCCCGCCACACGCGCCAACGTGGAAACCCTGCGGGGCCGGGGAGTTGCCGTCCTGGAACCCGCCAGCGGACGGCTCACCGGCACCGACTCCGGACCCGGCCGCCTGCCCGAGCCGGAAGCCATCTTCGACGCCGCCATCGCCCTGACCCAGGGCAGCTCCGACTATCAGCTCCCGCTCGCGGGGAAGACTGTCACCATCAGCGCAGGAGGCACCCGGGAACCCCTGGACCCGGTGCGGTTCCTGGGCAACCGCTCATCCGGCAAACAGGGCGTCGCCCTGGCCGTTGCCGCCCGGAACGCGGGAGCCACCGTCCGGCTCCTGGCCGCCCACATGGAAGTACCCCCGCCTGCCGGTGTCGAGGTTGTGGCGGTGGAGACCGCCCTGCAGCTGCGGGAAGCCGCGCTGGCGGCGGCAGCCGATTCCGACGTCGTCATCATGGCCGCGGCCGTGGCCGACTTCCGTCCCGCTGAGATTTCCGGCACAAAAATCAAGAAGCGCGACGACGCCGCCGACCCCGTCATCTCCCTGGTCCGGAATCCGGACATCCTGCACGAACTGGTGGAACTGCGCAATGCCGCCGAAAACCAGGTCCGCAGCAGCCAGCTCATTGTCGGTTTTGCCGCGGAGACCGGTGACGGCGAAGGCGACGTCCTGGCCTACGCCGAAGCCAAGCTCAGGCGCAAAGGCTGCGATCTGCTGGTGGTCAACCATGTGGGTACGGACAAGGTCTTCGGCCAGGACACCAACGCCGTAGTCATCCTGTCGCGCTCCGGCTCCGAACCCCAAGAGGCATCCGGAACCAAGACCGAAGTCTCGGCCGCCGTAATTAACCGGATCGGCTATGAGCTGAACCACGTTTCGCCCCGCGCCTGACGGCAGGCCACGCGACGTTTCCTTAGTACGGGGACACACGCTGCCGGACGTCCGATTCCCAACCAGTAAGGTAGTTGAGTGACTTTACCGCTGCACATTCCCCACACCCACGGGGCCACGCCCTCCGCCCTCCGGCTCTTCACCTCGGAGTCCGTGACTGAAGGCCACCCGGACAAGATCTGCGACCAGATCAGCGACGCCATCCTCGATGCCCTGCTGGCAGCGGACCCCGAGTCCCGCGTCGCCGTCGAGACCATGGCCACCACAGGCCTGGTCCACGTGGCCGGCGAGGTCACCACGGACGCCTACGTTGAGATCCCGCAGATCGTCCGGGAGACCATCCTGGGAATAGGCTACGACTCGTCCGCCAACGGATTCGACGGCGCCCGCTGCGGCGTGTCCGTCTCCATCGGGCAGCAGTCCAACGACATCGCCGGCGGCGTGTTCAACTCGCTGGAAGCCCGCGAAGGCCGCCAGGAGGACGACTACGACCTCCAGGGCGCCGGTGACCAGGGCCTGATGTTCGGGTACGCGAGCGACGAGACACCGTCCTACATGCCGACGCCGATCTGGCTCGCGCACCGCCTGTCCGAGCGCCTCACCGAGGTGCGCAAGTCCGGCGAGCTGTCCTACCTCCGTCCCGACGGCAAGACCCAGGTCACCATCGGGTACGACAAGGACGTACCGGTTTCCGTGGAAACCGTGGTCATCTCCAGCCAGCACGCCGAAGGAACCAGCCTGGACCGGCTCCGCGCCGACCTCGCCTCCTTTGTGATCAACCCGGTGCTGGCCGCCGCCAACCTGGACATCTCCCGGACCGCCAACATCCTGAACCCCGCCGGTGAGTTCGTCATCGGCGGCCCGGTCGGCGACGCCGGCCTGACCGGACGCAAGATCATCGTTGACACTTACGGCGGCATGGCCCGCCACGGCGGCGGCGCCTTCTCCGGCAAGGACCCGTCCAAGGTGGACCGCTCGGCAGCCTACGCCATGCGCTGGGTAGCCAAGAACGTGGTGGCTGCAGGCCTGGCCAAGCGCGCCGAAATCCAGATTGCCTACGCCATTGGCCAGGCACGCCCCGTGGGCACCTACGTGGAGACCTTCGGCACGGAAACGGTGGACCCGGCACGGATCAGCGCCGCCATTGCGGAGATCTTCGACCTCCGCCCGCGGGCCATCATCGACGCCCTGGACCTCAAGCGCCCCATCTACGCCAAGACGGCGGCGCACGGGCACTTCGGCCGTGACGATCCCGACTTCACCTGGGAGCGCCTGGACCGCGTGGACGACCTCAAGGCCTTCTTCAACGCCTAGCCTTCAGCAACGTCCAGTCCAGCCACCTGGCCCCGGCCGAAAATGTCGGGGCCAGGTGGTTTGCTGGTTCGAAAGGGGGTAGCCGCCATGGCAACAGACGGAACTGCACAGGCAGAGCCTGGCCTCCCCGGTGCCGTGCAGCTGTCCCTGCTCCAGGGATTCCCGGCGCGCAAGCCACAGGCCGGCCCCCCGCTGGCAACACACCTCCCGGTGGCCAGGGTGCTCGTCGAATCGCCGCTGCCGCACCTGGACCGCCCGTTTGACTACAGTGTGCCTGCCGACCTCGACGCCGCCGCCCAGGCCGGCGTGCGGGTCAAAATCAAATTCAACGGCCAGGACCTGGCCGGCTTCATCATGGAACGCGCCGCCGAATCCGACGCCGGCCATACCCTGGTCCCGCTGCACAAGGTCATCTCGCCGCTGCCCGTCCTCACCCCGGCCGTCCGGGACCTTGCCTCCGCCGTTGCCGCCCGCTATGCCGGAACCGTCAGCGACGTGCTCCGCGCCGCGGTTCCGCCGCGCGTTGCCAGGCTGGAGAAGGAGCTCCTGGCCCGCTCTGAAAGTGAAGAAGATCCGGAAGGGGATGCTGCCGCGCCGGTCCACGCCGCCGGCCCAATGCCCGGCAACTCGACTGGGCCCTCGGCCGATACAGCCGGGTCCGCTGCCTCCGGCGGGTGGGATGCCTACCGCAACGGCCAGGCTTTCATCCGGCACCTGGGGGAGGGCGGCTCCCCGCGGGCGGTGTTCAGCCCGCTCCAGGGCTTCGGTCCGGCGGCATGGCCCCGGCTGGTCGCGCAGGCGGTTGCTGCCGTCCGTGCCTCCGGCCGCGGCGCACTGGTGGTGGTTCCCGACTACCGCGACCTGGACCGGTTGGAAAAAGCGCTGGAGGAGGTCCTGCCGGCCAGCGACATCGCCCGTCTGACCGCCGATGACGGCCCCACGCCGCGGTACCGGAACTTCCTCCGTGTCCTCGACGGCTCGGCGCGGGTGGCCATCGGCACGAGGTCCGCAGCGTTCGCGCCGGTCCGGGATCTCGGCCTCGTGGCTTGCTGGGACGACGGCAACGATCTCCATATCGAGCAGCGGGCACCGTACGCCCACGCCCGCGACGTGCTGCTGCTCCGCGCCGGCCAGGAGGGCACGGCCTGCCTGATGGCCGGCCACACCCGGAGCACCGAACTGCAGCGCCTGGTGGAAACCGGCTGGGCCACGCCCATCGACGCCGAACGCCCAGCCCTGCGTGCCACCGTCCCGAGGGTGCTGAACACCGCGGACAGCTTCGAACAGGAACGGGACCCGCTGGCCCGGATCGCACGGCTGCCTGGTGCTGCCTGGCGCGCCGCCAAGGAAGGCCTGGAACGCGGACCGGTCCTGGTGCAGGTGGCCCGCGCCGGCTACGCGCCGTCGCTGGTCTGCGAGACCTGCCGCGAGCCGGCACGCTGCGGATCCTGCCAGGGGCCGTTGGCCGTCGCTGGTGCCAGCGGGAGCGCCGCCCTTCCGCAATGCCGCTGGTGCTCCACGCCGGCCCCGGACTGGCAGTGCAGCCACTGCGGCGGCCGCCAGCTCCGAAAGGGTGCAACGGGGGTCCTGCGGACGGCCGAGGAGCTGGGCCGGGCGTTCCCCGGCAAAGCCGTGGTCACCTCCTCTGGGGACCACATCAAGACTGACGTTGGCAGCGCGAAGGCCCTGGTGGTCGCCACCGTGGGTGCCGAGCCGGTGGCGGAGGGCGGGTACGCCGCGGCGCTGCTGCTCGACGGCGACTCGCTGCTCCGCCGCGAAAACCTCCGGGCGGGGGAGGACACCGTCCGGCGCTGGTTCAATGCCGCCGCCCTGGTGCGGCCGGCCTCCGAAGGCGGCCTCGTGGTGATCACGGCAGCCGATACTGCGGCGGTCGGTGCACTGCTGCGCTGGGATCCCGCCGGCTATGCCCAGCGCGAACTGGCCCTGCGGGTGGAGCTCCAGCTGCCCCCCGCCGTCCGGATCGCATCCGTCACCGGCCCGCGCGCCGCCGTCGTACATTTCACCGAGGGTGCCGAAAAGCAGCTGACAGCCGCCGGGGTGGACCTGCGGACAGCGGGTCCGGCGCCGGTGCTGCTGGTCGGCGCAGCCGCTCCCCAGCGCGTCGGCGAGGACGTCCGTACGCTGCTGTTCTTCCCGTACGGGCAGGCCGCGACGGTGACCAGGGTGCTCCGGGCCGCGCGTGCGGCCGCCGCGGCCAAGCGGAGCGGGGAGCCGGTACAGCTCCGCCTGGACGGCGTGGACGTCCTTTAGGCCGGTTAGGCCGGATGCGACGGGCGTTTCCGGCCCGAACGCATGGCCACGATGTCGTGGGCCACGTCAACGAGCTGCCTGGCTGATTCATCCCAGCTGAACTCCGCGGCCCGCACCACGGACTGGCGCGACACGTCCTGCCAGTGCCCGTCGTCCCGCAGTTTCTTCGCGGCCGCGGCGAACTCCGCGGCAGAACCGGGATCAACGTAGGACGCGGCGTGGCCGCCCACCTCGCGGAAGATGGGGATGTCGCTGGCGATGACCGGCGTGCCCAGCGCCATGGCCTCCACGAGCGGCAGCCCGTAGCCCTCCGCCCGGGAAAGGCTTACCAGGGCGGTGGCGCGCCGGAGCAGCGTGGCGTACTCGTCGTCGGTCACGCCGTTATGGAACACCACCTTCGCGCCGGCGGGAACCATGATTTCCAGCTCGGCCCGGCGTTCCGGGGTGATCCTGCTCAGCAGGTGCAGGGTGAAGTCCGGCAGGTCGGCCATGCCGGCCACCATGGTCTCCACGTTTTTGTAGGGCATGAATGAGCCCATGTAGACGAGTGAATGCTCGGCCCCGGCGGTGGCGTCCCGCGGTTCCTGGTCCGGCTGCGGCGCGTTGCTGATGATCCGCACCGGCCGGCTGGTGAGCCGGTACTTTGCCATCAGGGCTTCCGTAGTCCTGCTGATGGTGGCCACGATGTCTGCCCGGTTGAGCAGGAGCCGTTGCGGCCAGAAGGCCTTGTGGTAGAGGCGCCACAGCACCCGCACGGGTGCGGGAAGGAAGCCGGGAGGTGCCGGGTGCTCGTAATAAATGAGGTCGTGCAGGGTAAGGACCAGTCCGTAGTTGCGGCCCCAGGTTCCCATGGTCTGCATGGGGCAGACCACGACGTCAGCTCCGAGCGGGTTGATTTTCCGCGCCACAAACAGCTCCATGGGGGACAGTGGGCTGTTGATCAGGGTGTAGGGCACATCAGGGAGGAGGGCGAGCTGCCGGCGGTCGCTGATCAGCATGGATACGTCGGCGACCTTCGCCGTTGCCGCTATCAGGCTGGCTCCATAACGGCTGATTCCGTCGTGGTGGTCGGTCCGGGTAAAGCGGGCATCGACGACAATTTTCACGCGGGATGGTCCTTAAGGAAGCTGCGGATGAAGCCGGCTGCAGGCGCCGGCGTCTCGTAATGGATCAGGTGCCCGACGCCGGGGATCACCTTGAGCGTCCCGTCCGGCAGCAGGGCGGCGAGGCGGTGCTGGTCGGGCAGCATCGCGATCTCGTCCTTTTCGCCGGCGATGAGCAGGACCGGCAGCGCCAGTTGCCCGGCCACCTCTGCCACGTTTCCGCTGACGGAGGCCGTGAACGATTCCAGCAGGCTGTCCCGGTCGGCGAAGTCGCTGAAATAGGAATGGTGCTGGCCGTGGATGAAACGGCGCAGTTCCTTGTCCGGAGTTTTGGCCATGGCCTCGCTCATGACGCGGACGATCAGCGGGTTGCGGAGCAGGGCAAGGCCGGGCCCCTGGGGGAGCCGGGCCGCGAGCCGGTAGTACAGCACGGCGAGTTTGGTCATGATCCCCTTCGGCCCTTCCAGCGCCGGTGCGGCGATCGGGTTAATGAGGATCAGCGGCGAGACCGCGCCGGGGTGGGCTGCCACGAAGTGCGCGGCAACGATCGAACCGAAGGAATGGCCCAGCAGGACGGTGTCCGGTCCGAGGCCCAGTGCCGCCATGAAGCCGGTGATGAAAGTGCCGTAGTGCTCCACGGAATGTGGTCCCGAAGCGAAGGCTGCGGAGCTGCCGAAGCCGGGGAGGTCCGGCATGATGAGCCGCATCCCGGGCAGCTGGTCCGCAACCCTGAGCAGTCCATGGTGGTCACCGCGGAAGCCGTGGATCACCAGGATGGTCCGGGTCTCCGGCGTCACCTGGACCGGTTCGTAGGTCCAGTAGGCCACCGTGCCGCCGTCGAGCTCGATGCGGGCAGCCCGGGTCCGGGCCTCGAGTTCCCGGCTGAAATACGACGGCGTGGCCGGAGGCTGCGGGTCAGCTGTTTTCATTGCCTCGGTCCTAGTTGACGTTGTCGGGATGGGACCCGGTGCGGTGGCCCCGGTCAAGTTCGGCCAGCGCAACCATGTCGCGGTCCGAAAGTTCAAAGCGGAAGACGTCCAGGTTCTCCCGGATCCGGGCCTCGGTACTGGCCTTGGGGATGGCAATGTTGCCCAGTTGGATGTGCCAGCGCAGGATGACCTGCGCCGCGCTCACGCCGTGTTCAGCAGCGCACGCCAGGACCACCGGATCCGCCAGGACCTGTCCGCGCCCCAGGGGGCTCCAGGCTTCGGTCCGGATTCCCAGCGCATCGTGCTTCTCCCGCAGCTCAGCCTGCTGGAGCCACGGGTGCAGCTCGATCTGGTTCACGGCCGGCACCACCTCCGCCGTTTGCAGCAATTGGTCCAGGTGGGCGGGCTGGAAGTTGCAGACACCGATGGCCCGCACTTTCCCTTCCCGGTACAGGGTTTCCAGGGCACGGTAGGTGTCCGTGAACAGCCCGCGCCGGGCGCAGGGCCAGTGGATCAGGTACATGTCCACGTAGTCCAGTCCAAGGTTCACCATGGAGTTATCAAACGCACGCAGCGTGGAGTCATAGCCGTGGTCATCGTTCCAGACCTTGGTGGTGATGAAGACGTCCCCGCGGGCCAACGCAGGCGACGCTTCCCCGGAGCCGCCGCTTCCGGTTCCCATTCCGCCGTCGTACCCGAAGAGGGAACTGATTCCGCGGGCCACGCCGGTTTCGTTTCCGTACATGGCAGCGGTGTCGAAATGGCGGTAGCCGGCGCCGAGCGCGGTGGAGACCAGGGCGGACGCCTCCGCCACCGGAACCTTGTAGAGCCCATATCCCAACTGGTCGATCAGCACGCCGTTGTTCAGGCTGAGCCGGGGTGAGGTTTTCATAGCAACGACTCTACCCATTCTGTACACAGACTCCCTCAGGCGGCGCCGTCAAAACCCACCAGCCGGCGCGCGGATGCCTCATCAAGAATCAGGTCCGTTGCCAGCCCCGCCGTCAATGCCCCGCGGAGCCCGTTGATCTTGGACGCTCCGGACACCACGCAGATGCGGCGCCTGACCTGTTTAAGTTCCGCGAGCGCAGGCCCGGTGGAGCGTTCGTTCAGGACGATGCCGTCAGAGGACCCGTCGCCGCGGAAAAAGACGGTGGCGACGTCGCCCACTACGTCCGATCCTGCCAGGATCCTCAGGTCACTTTCGTCCAGGTAGCCGCCGGCGTAGACGTGGCTGGGATAGTCCGCGTCCACCGAGCCCACACCGAAGATCGCGATGCTCATCCGCGACTGCAGCTCCAGGATCCGTTGCACGCTGCGCTCATTCCACATGGCTGTCTTGGTCGCGGCGTGGTCAAAAAACGCCGGCACCGGGAACTGCTCAACGCGGGCCCCGTAGGCGCTGCCGAAGCGGCGCATGATGTCGCTTGCGTAGGTGATGCCCGTGGTGTGCATGTTTCCGGCGCCGTTGAGCTGGACAATGACGCAGTCGTGGGTGATTTTGCGGGTCAGGTGCCGGCTGACCGCGCTCAGCGTGGACCCCCAGGCCACCCCGATGATGGCGTTCGAATCCACCAGCGGCCCGATGGTGCGCGCGGCCTGCATGGCCACGCGGTCAAGGGTTTCCGCCTCATTGAGGGTTTCCAGGACCGGGACAACGTGCGCGTCAACGTTGTATGTGTCACGGATCAACCCCTCCAGTTCCGGGCCGGTGTCAAGCGGATTCCGGATCTGGATCTGCACCAGGCCCGACTCCCGGGCCGAGGACAGGAGCCGGGACACCGTGGAACGGGAAGTGCGGAGCTCCCGGGCG
This sequence comes from Arthrobacter sp. BE255, assembly GCF_031457335.1. Taxonomy (NCBI): domain Bacteria; kingdom Bacillati; phylum Actinomycetota; class Actinomycetes; order Micrococcales; family Micrococcaceae; genus Arthrobacter; species Arthrobacter sp. BE255. Next base: position 232,997 of record NZ_JAVDWK010000003.1, read on the forward strand.
ATGGCGTCCATGGTGAGGTCCTGCAGGTAGTACATCTGTGCGGCACGCAGGGCGTCGGAGTGGCGGGACGGTGACATGAGGATCCATTCTGCACGTTTGTGCATAAAGGTTGACTCCATTTTCCATTACTTCAAAGAATAGTTGGACACCTGCGGAACGCCGGGCGGCGGCCGCACACACCAAACCCCAAGGGAGTTGTTTTGGGAACCAAGGATTTTTTCGGCCACAGCGGAGCTGCGCCTTCTCCGGCCAGCGGACCGCGTTCAGCTGTGCAGGCCCTGAGACAGCGTCCGCAGGCCAGGGTGCTGATCATCGGCGGCGGCATCAACGGCGTCGGCACGTTCCGCGACCTTGCCCTGCAGGGAGTTGACGTTGCCCTGGTGGAGCGCGGCGACTACTGCCAGGGTGCCAGCGGCGCCTCGTCGCACATGATCCACGGGGGTATCCGGTACCTGGAAAACGGCGAGTTCCGCCTCGTCCGGGAATCAGTGGTGGAACGGAACCGGCTGCTGCGCATCGCACCCCACTACGTGAAGCCGCTCCAGACCACGATTCCGATCTTCAGCACCTTCTCCGGCGTGCTGTCCGCGCCCCTGCGCTTCCTGACCCACAAACAACAGGGCAAGCCCAAGGAACGTGGCGCATTCCTCATCAAGCTTGGCCTGAGCCTCTACGATTCGTTCTCCCGGGACGGCGGCTCCGTTCCCCGCCACCAGTTCCGCGGCCGCAAACGCGCACTGGCCGAACTGCCGCACCTGAACCCCGGCATCAAATATGCAGCCACGTACTTCGACGCCTCCGTCCACAACCCCGAGCGCCTCACCCTCGACGTGCTCCAGGACGGCGAGAAAGCCGGGCTGGGCGCTGCCGGCCACACCAACGCCACGGCGCGGGCCAGCAACTATCTCTCACTCCAATCGATGAAACCGGGGCCGGCGGCAGGAACCGGCGGTCCTGCCACGGGCAGCACCGTCCAGTTGCGCGACGAACTTACCGGCGAGGTGTTTGACTTCACCGCCGACGTCATCGTGAACACCACCGGTGCCTGGGTGGACCTCACCAACGAAGCGATGGGCGCCGCCTCCCGCTTCATGGGCGGCACCAAGGGCTCACACATCGTCCTGGACCACCCCGGCCTCCTCGAGGCGTGCCGCGGCCGCGAAATCTTCTTCGAACACACCGACGGCCGGATCGTCCTGATCTACCCGATGGGGGACAGGGTCCTGGTGGGAACCACCGATGTGGATGCCGACATGGGCCAGGACGCCGTGTGCACCGACGGCGAAATCGACTACTTCCTCGAACTCATCGGCCATGTCTTCCCGGACATCCCGGTCGACAGCGGTCAGATCGTCTACACGTTCTCCGGCGTCCGTCCGCTTCCCCGGCACGACGCAACCCAGCCCGGATTTGTCTCCCGGGACTACCGGATCGAACGCCGCGAAGCCGGGGCCGGCGCCGTCGTTCTCTCCCTGGTGGGCGGCAAATGGACGACGTTCCGCGCGCTGGCCGAGCACATGACCAACGACGTCCTCGCCGAGCTGGGGATGGAACGGAAGGTTTCGACGGCGAAGCTCGCCATCGGAGGCGGAGCCGCCTTCCCCGACGACGAAGCCGGGGTCCAGCAATGGATCAAGGCCCACATGTCCGCCACCCGCAACGCTGACCGGACCGCGGTCCTGCTGACGCGCTACGGCACCCGGGCTGCGGAAGTCATGCGCCACCTCGACGCCGGCCCCGACCGCCTCCTGCACTCCACGCACGAACTCAGCGTCCGCGAGCTGGAGTTCATGGCCGCCAATGAGCAGGTGGGGCACCTTGCCGACGTACTCATCCGCCGCACATCCCTGGCCTTCCGCGGCCTGGTCACGGGCGAATTGCTTCACGAGGTGGCGGACGTGCTCGCCGGCCCGCTGGGCTGGGATGCTGCGGCCACGGCCGCAGAGATCCGTGCCGCCCAGGAAGTGCTGGAGCGTTTCCACCGCGTACAGATCCACAGCCTGGTTGCCTAAGCGGCACGGCTGACGGCCCGGGCGCCACAGCTCCCGGGCCGATCCTTCAAACCTGCGAAGGACCGACAACAGAAAATAGAGGAGTCAAAGATGTCTCTTGGAATAGTTTTCCTTTCCGAAGTCTTCGGAACGGCCATGCTCACCCTGCTGGGTTGCGGCGTCGTGGCCAACGTTGCCCTGAAGGGCACCAAAGGCAACAGCGGCGGGTTCCTGATGGTGACCTGGGGGTGGGGCATCGCCGTCTTCGCGGGCGTTTTTGTTGCCGCCAAGTCCGGCGCGCACCTCAATCCCGCCGTCACCGTGGGCCTGCTGGTTAACGGCAAGGCGGAGTACGCGCCGGGCGTCCCGATTGATGCTGCGTCCACGCTGACCTATTTCGGCGGCGAAATGCTGGGGGCTTTCCTCGGCGCAGTAGTCTGCTGGGCCGCCTACAAGCAGCACTTCGACGCCGAACCGGAGTCCGCAAGCAAGCTGGGCGTGTTCTCCACCGGCCCCGCGATCCGCGCCACCGCGTGGAACCTGGTCACCGAGATCATTGGCACCTTTGTCCTGGTATTCGTGATCCTCACCCTCGGCGGAACGCCCTCAGGCCTGGGACCGCTGGCCGTTGCGCTGCTCGTGGTGGGCATCGGCGTATCCCTGGGCGGACCGACGGGCTACGCCATCAACCCGGCCCGTGACCTGGGTCCGCGCATCGCCCACGCACTGCTGCCCATCAAGGGAAAGGGAACCAGCGACTGGGCCTACTCGTGGATTCCCGTAGCAGGACCCCTTGTGGGCGGCGCCCTGGCCGGTATTGTCGCAAAGATCGCACCCATCATCGTTACCGCCGCCGCCTGACCTCACAGTAACACCCAGTACACAGACAAGGACGTCATTATGAACCAGTACGTAATCGCCATCGACCAGGGCACCACCAGCTCGCGGGCCATCATTTTCGACCACAGCGGCAACATCGTTTCGTCGGGCCAGATGGAGCACGAACAGATCTTCCCGCAGGCAGGCTGGGTGGAACACAACGCCGCCGAGATCTGGAACAACACCCGGGAGGTCATCGCCTCCGCGCTCTCCAAGGCGAACCTGACCCGGCACGACATCGCCGCCGTCGGCATCACCAACCAGCGCGAAACCGCCGTGGTGTGGGACAGGACCACCGGCGAGCCCGTCTACAACGCCATCGTGTGGCAGGACACCCGCACGCAGGACATCGTTGACGAGCTCTCCAGGGACGGCGGGCCGGAACGGTTCAAGCAGAAGGTGGGCCTTCCGCTTGCGACCTACTTCTCCGGCACCAAGATCAAATGGATCCTGGACAACGTCGCGGGCGCACGGGCCAAGGCGGAGGCCGGTGACCTGGTCTTCGGCAACACCGATGCCTGGGTCCTGTGGAACCTGACCGGCGGCGTTGACGGCGGTGTGCACGTCACGGACGTCACCAACGCCTCGCGGACCCTGTTCATGGACCTGGAGACACTGAGCTGGGACGAGGAAATCCTGGGGATTTTCGGTGTCCCGCTGAGCATGATGCCGGAGATCAAGTCCTCCTCCGAGGTGTACGGCACCGTCCACACTTCACAGCTGCTGCGGGAAATCCCGGTAGCGGGCATCCTGGGCGACCAGCAGGCCGCAACCTTCGGCCAGGCCGCGTTCCAGGCCGGCGAAGCCAAGAACACCTACGGCACCGGCTGCTTCCTCATCTTCAACACCGGTGAGGAGATCGTGCACTCCAAGAACGGCCTGCTCACCACCGTCGGCTACAAACTGGGGGATGCCGCAACGCACTATGCCCTGGAAGGTTCCATCGCCGTCACCGGTTCCCTGATCCAGTGGCTGCGTGACAACCTCGGCATGATCAGCAGCGCCCCGGAGGTGGAGACACTGGCTGCGTCGGTCAAGGACAACGGCGGCGTATACATCGTGCCCGCGTTCTCCGGACTGTTCGCCCCGTACTGGCGCTCGGATGCCCGCGGCGCCATCGTGGGTTTGACCCGGTTCGTCAACAGGAACCACATCGCCCGCGCAGCCCTGGAAGCCACGGCATTCCAGACCCGCGAGGTACTGGACGCGGTCAACGCGGACTCCGGCGTTCCGCTCACGGAGCTGAAGGTCGACGGCGGCATGGTCGCCAACGACGCGCTGATGCAGTTCCAGGCAGACATCCTGGGCGTCCCGGTGATCCGGCCGAAGGTCGTGGAAACCACCGCCCTGGGCGCCGCCTACGCAGCGGGCCTCGCCGTCGGATTCTGGAAGGACCTTGGTGAGCTGTCGGCCAACTGGGCCGAGGACAAGCGCTGGGAACCGCAGCTTGAGGCGGCCGAGCAGGACCGCCAGCTGCGCCTGTGGAAGAAGGCGGTCACGAAGTCCATGGACTGGGTGGACGAGGACGTCCGCTAGGCACCCTGAAGCGGACGCAGGATACTCATGAAGAGGGAGGGCGGCCCGAGGAGTGCCGTCCTCCCTCGTCTTGTGCGGGTCAGGGCCCCGGGTCACCGACCCTCCGCCGGCACGGCAGTCAGAGTCAGCCGAGCTGGGCCCGCGGCGTCTTGGCGTAGACGCTCCTGCTGACGGTGTAACCCCTCTCGTCCTGTTCCAGCGCCTGCGCGTTGACCGCCGCAAACTGCGCGGCGCCCAGTTTCTTCACGCTCACGAGGTCCATGAATTCCTGGTCAGGCCCGCCCACGGCGGTGACTTTGACCAGCCCGGTTCCGGCTGCGTAGAACTTCCGCTGGTGTCCGGCGTCCGGTTCCAGGGGGTTGCGTTCGTCAATGACCAGCACGTTGTTGTAGCAGCCGGTGGGGACGCAGAGGTACTGGTGCTTTTGGAAAACCTTTCCGCAGTCAAGGAAGTCGACCTTGGGTGCATAGGCCTGGACATACTCCGGTGTGCCGGTCCGGGGCAGCGCCTGCATGGCGATCCCGGCCTGCGCCTTGGCGATTCCGCTGACGAACGTGCTGGGTGCGCCAACAAATTCGCCGTTTTCAAATTCCTCAGGATATTCGCCGAAGAGCCACACGGCGCCCTTGCGGGTCTGCGCGAAGAAGGCCAGCTCGGATTCGACCAATTCGCCGTCGTCGTAGTCGCGGTCCCACATCACGCGGGTCGTGACTCCGTCGATCACCTTCGTCAGGCCGGTCACTGTGTGGACCACGGAGTGCTCGTGGACCCCGTCCTGGGAGGTTACGGTGCCGGTTGTCGTGAACTGCATGCCCGGCGTGAGCGGGAACCACTTGTTGTCCACCTGGGGCCAGGCCTGGAAATCCGTCCGGTCAAAATTGATCGCGGACCCGGGCCCGCAGAGCTCCGGGGACGGCGGTGCGGCCGCCGCCGTCCCTGCCGACATCACGGTCAGTGATCCGAAGGCCAGCAGCAACGCGGACCCGTACGCCGTAAAACGAGGTGCTCGAAAAGCCATCTCACGTGCCTTTCATTTCGTGGGGAGCTGCCTAAGCCGCAGGCGCGGGTTTCAGCACGTGTGCCTTGTGCCGGCGGCCGTTGCCGGCTTTGGCGAAACGCAGGTACAGCGAAGGGACGATGAACAGGTTGACCAGTGTTGACGTGACCAGCCCGCCCAGGATCACCACGGCCATGGGATGTTCGATCTCGTGGCCCGGGATGTTTCCCATCACCACCAGGGGCACCAGGGCCAAGGCCGTGGCGAGGGTGGTCATAAGGATCGGAGACAAGCGCTCTGCAGCCCCCCGAAGTACCAGCGCCGGTCCGAAGGCCATACCCTCGTACTGCTCCAGGTGTTGGCAGTGGTTGATGAGCAGGATGCCGTTGCGGGCCGCGATTCCCATCAGGGTCAGGAAGCCAACCAGAGAACCGAGGGACAGGATTCCGCCGCTGAGGTGGGCGGCGATCACCCCGCCCACGAGCGCCACAGGCAGCGTCAGGATGGCCAGGGTGGCAAGCCGCCAACTCTTAAAAGCAGCCTGCAGGAGGAAGTAGACCATGAGGACGGCGCCTGCCGAGAACAGCAGCAGCCGTTGTGATGCGGCCTGGCGTTCGGCGTACTCGCCGAGGACAGCCGCACTGTAGCCGACCGGGAATTGTATGGTTTCCATGCCGGTCTTGAGCTTGTCCACGACCTTGGCCAGATCGCCTTCCTTGACGTTGGCGCTGACGTCGATGCGCCTTGAGCCCTCTGAACGCTCAATAACATTGGGTGTGGGCTTCACCGCAACCTTGGCCACGTCAGCCAACCGGATTTTCATTCCTGACGGTGTATCCAGGACGAGGTTCTCGATGCTTGTGACGCTCGTGCGGATCTCCGGCGCGCTCCATACCTGCACATCGTAGGCTTTGCCGTCCCGGTAGACGTCGCCCACCTCTTCGCCGGCCACCAGGGTGGCCGCGGCGCGCCGCACATCGCCCGGTTTCAGCCCGTAGCGGTTCGCTGCTTCCAGGTCCACTTCCACATCGATCTGCGGAATATTGGCTTGCAGGGCAACCTTTGCACCGATGGCACCGTCAATGCCGCCGAGGATTTCCTTGATCTTGTCGGCCTCCTGGCGGAGTATCGCCAGGTCGTCGCCATAGACGCGGACGACGACGGCGTACCCGGTTCCGGTGAGCACCTCGCGGATGCGTTCCTTGAGGTACGTCTGCACGTCCCGTTGGATTCCCGGGTACCCTTCCACAACTGCCTGGACCGATGCCAGGGTCTCGTCGTAGTCGACCCCCGGGTCAACGCTGATCCAGTTTTCACCGAAGTTGACACCCACCACCTCATCGGCAGCGAAAGCCTGGCCGATGTGTGACCCGCAATTGTTCACGCCTGGAATGGTCATGAGTTCGTTGCAGGCCAGTTGGCTGACACGGACTTCCTCGGAGTTTGAGGTACCCGGCTGCGTGATCCAGTGCATCAGGAAATCACGCTCCTTGAAGGAGGGCAACAGGGACTGGCCCAGCAGCGGAGCCGCCACGATGCCGATCACGCCAACGGCGGCCAGCGTCAGGTACCCGGGGACGGGACGCCGGACCAGCGGCCGGAGTGCATTGCCGTACCAGCGCTTCAGAACCCTGACGACGGGCGGATCCCTGTCCTCCAGTTTGGCATTGCGCAGGAAGATGTAGGCCATGGCCGGGGTAACCGTCAGCGCCACGAGCATCGACGCAAACACCGCGAGGGTATAGGACGTTGCCAGCGGCCGGAAGAAGGCCCCTGTCAGGCCGTCCAGGAAGAAGATCGGAACCGTTGCGGCAACGATGATCAGCGTGGCATAGACGATTGGCCCGCGCACTTCTAGCGATGCGTTGACCACTACCCGGGCAGTGCTGCCTGTACCGCCCACTGCCCGGTGGTGCCGCAGGCGTCTGACGATATTTTCGACGTCGATGATGGCGTCGTCCACAACCACCCCGACGGCAATCACCAGCCCCGCAAGCACCATGGTATTGATCGTGCCGCCGGTCCAATACAGCACGAGGGCCGCCGCCATCAGGGACAGGGGGATGGCCAGCACGCTGACCAGCGCCGTCCGCCACTGGAAGAGGAAGACACTCAGCACCATGATGACCAGCAGGCAGCCAAGCAGCAGGGCGATGCCGAGGTTCCCCAGGGATTCCTCGATGAACGTCGCCGGCCGGAAGATGGTGGTGTCCACGGCGATCCCGGTCAGGCCGGGCTCCAGCTGCTTCAGTGCATCTTCAACCCCCCGTGTTACTTCGAGGGTGTTGCCCCACGGCAGTTTTTCCACGATCAGCATCAGTCCGGGACCGCCGTTGATGACGGCGTCACCGATGAGCTGCTGGTGGTCCTCCACCACGGTTGCCACGTCGCTCAGCTTGAGCGGGGGCTGTCCCTCCCGGTCCTCCAGTGCCACTTGCGCGAGGTCCGCGGGTGTGGTGATGGGTTGGACGTGCCTGATTCCGATTGACTGGGCGGGCGTGTCGAGGGACCCTCCCGTGCCGATCATGGCGCCGGAGGAATACTTGAGCAGGCCGGCGTCGAGGGCATTGGCAGTGGTACTCATCACGGTTTCAAGGCTGACGTTGTTGGCCGCCAGCCTGGCCGGGTCGGCCTGGACCTGAAGCATCTGAAGGCGTTCGCCCCAGATTGCCACGTTTGCCACGCCAGGAACGCGGAGCAGATGGGCCCTGATGTTCCAGTACGAGATCATTGACATCTCGATCAGGGACCGGGTGTCGGAGGACAGCCCGATCTTCATGACCCGGCTCGTGGATGAGAGCGGCTGCAGCATCAACGGTGGCGCCGCCCAGGTGGGCAGCGTCGGGATGACCGTCGCCATCCGCTCGGACACCAGCTGCCGCGCGGTGAGCAGGTCCGTGCCGTTCTCGAATTCCATCACGATCGAGGACAGCTGCGGTACCGACTTGGACCGCATGTGGTGGAGCCCGTCGATGCCGTTGAAGGCCTCTTCCATGGGGACCGACACCAGTTCTTCCACCTCGGCGGCAGTAAGCCCCAGGCAGGCTGTCTGGACTTCGACCTTCGGCGGCGCAAACTCGGGGAACACGTCAACGGAGGCGTTGCTGAGCTGGGCGCCGCCCATGATCATCAGCGCCGCGGCCATGGCGATGACGATCGATCTGAACCTCAGGCTGGCCGCGACGATCCGCCGCATGTCATTTACCCGTGTTGAACTCGGCGCCGAACAGCTCAGCCGCGCCGACCGTTACCAATACTGTCCCCGCGGCCGGGCCGGCACTGGCCGTCACCGCGCCCGCTTCGACTTTGGTCACGGTGACGGCCTGTCGTTCGTAGACCCGCGGCTCAGGATTGACGTAGACCCAGGTCTTGCCTTGGGCGTCGTACAGCAGCGCAGCGTAGGGGAGCAGGACCCCGGCGCCCCCCGGGTCGGGTTTGGCCGTGTCGGTGAGCAGTTGCAGCCGGTCAATTGCCCGCTGGCTCAGCGTGATGCGGGCAATGCCCGTGGTGGCGTTCTTCTCCACTTTGGCCGGAGCTTCGGCGGTGGATTCGGCCAGGGCTGAGGGCTGCGCGCAGGCGGGCAGTGAAAACAGCAGTGCTGCACAGGCAGCAGCCGCCACTGGCAGGCGCCTAAGGGGCTTTTTGCTGGTCATGATACTGCCACCTTTTCCGCCATAACGGGCATGACTGGTACTTCCGATTCGTAGACTTCAGACCACTCTTCCGGTTCAGTGCGGGGACCGAACCAGAGCGTGAGCAGCGGGAGCAGGAAGAGCCCAACAAGCGTTGTGGTCACGAGGCCGCTGGCAATGATCAGCAGCATCGGCACCATCAAGGCCTCACCCACCGTGCCGCCGAGGAAGGCCGGCGGTATCAGGACGAGGAACGTTATGAGGGCTGATTTGAGGATCGGTGATATCCGGTCCCGTGCCGCCGCCATGACGACGTCAGTGCGTGACAGGTCCGTATTCTCCCGCCACAGTTCATCGACACGCGCGGACAGCAGTGCCGCGTTGCGTGCCGCGATGGCCAGGACGGCCGCAAACGCTGTCAGTGACAACCAGGACAGGGACGCGGTCCCGATCCATGCGGCGATCGCCGCTCCGGCCAGCGCCGCGGGAAGCGTCAGGAAAACAGCGAGGGCAAGTTTCCAGCTCCTCACGGCGGTCTGGAGCAGCAGCAGCACGGCCAGGATGGCCGCGATTCCGAGCCCGTGGACCAGGGTGTCGGCGGCCTGCAGCTGGCTGTATTTCGTGGGGACCTCGGCGTGGTATTCGAGCGGGAACTGGATTTGCTGGAGCGCGGTCTCGATATCCCGCTGGATGTCTGCCAGCGGGCGTCCGCTGACGTCGGCCAAAACGTCGATCCGCCGCGAGGTGTCGTCATGCTGGATGACAACTTCACTGGGGACCATACGGACTTCGGCGATCTGGCCGAGCTGGACGTGGCCGCCGTTGGGAGCATCCAGGAGGAGCTCACGGATACTGGTCAGGTCATCCCTGACACCAACCGCGCCGCGCACCACCACTTCAAACACCTTCTGCTGTTCAAAGAGGTTGCCGACGACGATGCCCTGCATGAGTGTTGCCGCGGCCCGCCTGGCGTCACCGGGCTTGATGCCGAACTTTTGGGCTGCGTCAAGATTGACCTGGACCTCGACGATCGGGGTCATGTCCGCGGCCGCGATAACCGGGTTCTTGACACCGTCAATCTTCTGGATCGCCTGGCGGACTTCGTTGGCCTTTTCGCGCAGCACCGGCATTTCCGTTCCGTAAACCCGCACGGCGAAGCCGGGTTCAAGCGTGGAGCGCATGTCCCCGACGGTCTGCTGTGAGTAGTTCAGCACGTTGTGGGCGATACCGGGGTAGCCCTGCACCACATCCCGTACTGCCCGCTCCGTTTCAGCGAAGTTGGCGTCCCGTTCGATCGACACCCACAGCTCAGCAGAGCTGTTCCCGACCACCTGGTCCGCGGAGATGGCGCGCCCCACATGGCCGCCGACTCCGGAAACTCCCGGGAGCGTCCTGAGCTCATTTGAGGCCAGGGCGGCGATCCGCCGGACTTCGTCGGTGGAGGTCCCCGCCATGGTGTCCCACTGGACCAGCAGGGTGCGGTCGGGCAGGGTGGGAATGAGGGCCCGGTTTCCGGCCAGTTGCGAGCCTGCCGCGATGCCAAGGATACCCACGACCGCAACAGCCACAATGGCCAGCGTCTTCCGGGAGTTGACCTCGCCCAGGGCACGGCCGTAGTACGCCTTCCCGCGGGCGACGGCGGGCAGTTCCCTGGGTTTTGCCGTCTTCGGCGGAAGCAGGAAATGCGCCACCACCGGCGTGACGGACAGCCCGACGATCAGGGCGGCGGCCAGTGTCAGCGCCAGCGACCAGAAGACCGGCGAAAAGAATGAGCCGCCCACCCCTGCCAGGAACAGGGTCGGAATGAGGACAATCACCATGATCAGCGAAGCGTGGAACAGCGGGGTGCGGACCGAGCGCACGATGTGGTTCATCCGCGACGTGGGCTGGGCCTCCGTCCCGGACGCCGGCTGAACCGCGATTTGTCGCCGGTTGGCCTGGACGTCTTCGACGACGTCACCAACAATCACGGACATGCCGAGAAGGACGCCCAACAGGACAGTGATGTTCAGCGTCGCGTTTTGCGCGATCAGCACCACGGCCGCCGTCGTGACGGTCGTGGCGATGGCCACGAGAGCAACCAGGGCCACCCGCCAGGAACGGAACAGCAGCCAGAAGAGGGCGACTGCTATCAGCAGGCTGACCAGCAGGGCAAGTCCCAGGCTGTTGACGGAGTCCTGGACGCCGGTTGCGGGCCGGAATACGGACGTATCGAGTTGGACCCCTGTGAGGCCGGGCTCCATGTCCTTCAGGGCCGCCTCGACATCCCGGGTGACCTCCACGGTGCTGGTGCCCGGGAACTTCTCGATCACCAGCATCAGGCCGGCGTCGGCTCCTGCAATGGCGTCGCCGATCAGCGGCTGGTGGTCTTCCTTGACCTGTGCGATGTCGCCCAGGCGCAGCACCGGGTCCGTTTCCTCCACGCTTACCTTGGCCAGATCGGCCGGCGTGCGGATTGGGAGGACGTGCTGGATGCCAAGTCGCTGGCTCGGAGACTCCACGAAGCCGCCGGTCCCTGGCGTCGAAGCTTCGAGGAAGCTCAGCGGCGAAACCCAGACGGCGTTGCCCGTGGTCTTGACAAGCTGCTCCAGGGTGATGCCCTTGTCACGCAGCTGAGTGGGAGTGACCTCCACCTGCAGCTGCTGTTCGCGCTGGCCCCAGATGGACACGTTGGCCACGCCCGGGATACCGATCAGCCGCGGCTTGATTTTCCACCGGGCCAGGACGGACATCTCAATGCCGGAGAGTTCCTTGGAGTCCATCCTGACCATCAGCACACGACTGGTGGAAGACAGCGGCTGCATGATCAGCGGCGGCGATGAGACGTTAGGCAGCGCGTGCGCCTGCGTCATGCGTTCCGCCACCAGTTGGCGGGCGCGCAGGAGGTCCGTGCCAGGCTCGAAGACCAGTTCGATGGACGAGAGCCCCGGGACGGATTTCGAGCGGATCTCGTCCAGCCAGGCCACCCCGTTAAGGAGGTCTGCTTCCATGGGTGCAGTGATGAGCTGTTCAACTTCAACAGCGGAAAGCCCGAGGGCCTCCGTTTGGATCTCTACTTGTGCGGGGGCGAACTCCGGCATCGTGTCCACGGCCATATGCGGAACATTGACGACGCCGAAAGTGATGAGCCCCGCTGCGAGGGCAAGAACCAGGAAACGGAATTGCATGCTGAACCGGGTAACCCAGCCAAACATGGTCGGTCCCCGCTAGTTCTTCGCAGGGATGATGGACGGTGTTCTTAGTCCGTCACATCGTTGTGGTGGACATAAACGCCAGTTATGCATTTCAGGCTCCTCGACCTGAGACCAGCCAGTTTCCCCACAGACTTGAAAATCAGAATGGACCCGATTGTCCGATTAAACAAGAGGCTCGGGAAGAGTCATGGCAGGACTCTGCAGTTCGACGATACCCGCGTTGCCATCGACTGTGACCAATTGGCCGGTGCGGAGGATTTGGGTGGCGTTTCCGGTGCCTACCACCGCGGGTATGCCGTACTCGCGGGCCACGAGGGAGGCATGCGCAGCCAGGTTGCCGCCGTCCGTGACAACGGCGGCGGCAGCCGCAAATAACGGGGTCCATGCCGGCGCCGTCGCCCTGGCCACCAGGATCTCGCCCGGCAGGAACCGGGAGAATTCCTCCGGACCGTCCACCACCCGCACGCTGCCATGGGCCCGGCCAGGGCTGGCCGGGTGCCCCACCAGGGCGCCTGCCGGAAGGTTCCCCGTGCTGCGCGCGCTGTTCGCGATCCTGTCGAACATGTTCCCGAGCAGAGGCGGCAGGTTTCCCAACGCCAGCGGAGCTGCCAGTTTCCGCTGGCGCTGCCACTCCGTGCGCCGCCGGTCAACATTCTGATGCTGCGGCGGTGCGTCCAGGCGCACGGCGTCAAATGTCAGGAAGTAGACGTCCTCGGGCGCCTGGATGATGTCGTTCTCTTGCAGGCGGGCTCCTATTTCCGCTGCGCACCGGCGCAACAGGGGCCAGCCCAGGGTGAAGTCCCTGGCCTGCTCCTCGCGGAGCAGGGCATAGTGCTGGGCCAGGCCGAGGAGGCTTTCAAACCGCTTCAGCCGCCTTCCGTTCAGCAACGCACGGCATGCGGCCTCAGCGGCGCGGCGCCGCCCAGCTGCCGACGGCATCGGTGCGTGGCGTGGCGCGTTGCCCTCCCGGGCGGGAGCGGGCCCGCCGGGTTGCTCGCCCGCCGTCCTGTGGTACCAGTCGATGCTGTAGACGGCGTGCGGGACCCCGGCGGGCAGGGCGGGAGCCAGGCCGCCCAGGAGCGTCTGGTATCCGGTGGTCTCCTGTGCCCCCGGTGCCCCCTGTGTCGCGTGGCCCGCGAGCGCCCTGGCGAGGTGCCGGCGCCAGAACCGCGCCAGTACCAGCTCCATCTTCCAGGCGGCACCGCCAGTGGCCGCAAAGAACCAGAGGTACTCGCCCGCCTTTCGAGCCACCTGCTCCACGGTGTTAATGAGTTCCGGCAGCGTGGCCGTCCCGACCGCAACCGATGATGAATCCACAAGACTCCGGTACTCGGGCAGGCATTCGGTGCGCCATTCGTGTTCGAGTGCACGCAGGACCGTCCTGTCTGCCCCGGCGGGGTCGACCATGGGCCTCACCACGGAGTTGAAGAAGTAGGGCAGGGATCGCGGTTCGCCGCCGAACAGCAGGTGCGGCAGTGCCTTGGGATTCGGCGGGGAGACGTAGTACCAGCCGTTGACCTGTCCGTGGCCCATTGCCACGGAAATGCCGGCAGACGCGAAGACGGCCTCGTTGTAGGCGCTGTCAATCCGGGGAATCAGCCAGTCCATGAACAGGGGCGTGACCGGTTCGGGCAGCCATTCACCCAGGCGGAAGTTCCTGAGCCAGGCCCCCTTGCCCGGCGGCTCCCATCTCACGGGTTCCGGGAGGGCCGTCATCGGCCGGGCCTGGAGAATCTGGACCCTGCCCGCATGGTCCACTGCCCATTCGATGTCCTGGGGGCCGCCGAAATGGCCGGCGACCTCTCCGGCGCAGGTGGCCACCGCCGTCGCGGTTTCCGCTGACAGGACCCGGCCGGCGCCGCGGACCCGAACGGACCGTCCCTCGCGCACAACCCACTCTTCGCCCGTTTCGACTCCGGACACCAGGGCCTCCGCCAGGCCCTGAACCGCTGAGATGACGGTTTCGTTGCGTTCCCCGGTCAGCGGGTTGGCGGTAAAGGCGACGCCGGCGGCGACCGGATCCACCATCTGCTGGACGAGGACCGCCATGGCGGCTCCCGTGCCAGTCCCCGGCCCGATGGACGCTTCATAGGCCCGGATGCGGCCGGCGCCGGCGGATGCAAAGCAGCGCTCCACCGCCGCGGACAGACCGTCCGGGGCCACGTTGAGGTAGCTCTCGTACATGCCTGCAAACGACGCGCCCGGCAGGTCTTCCGCGGCGGCGGATGACCGCACCGCGTAAGGGCCGGGCCCGATGGCTGCAGCGGCTGCCTGGAGTTCTGTACCCAAATGCCCGGCTTCTGCAGCTGCAAGCGCAGCTTCGGTCACCACAAATCCGGCCGGAACGCGGAAGCCGGCGCCGCTGAGCGCGGAAAGGGCAGCGGCCTTGCTGCCGGCGGTTTCCCTGGCCGACGCAGCCGGGTGGCCGAGCGGGGGGAACAGGATGTCGTCACTCACCTTCAGTCACCGGTCCGGGTCAGTTGTTGCACGGCGGGCTCCAGTCTATTCAGGCGGGGCCGCGCCGGATAGGGCAGAAGGCACCACGTCGCCCCTCCGTGGTGCGCTAAAGTAGTTCCATGCGTGCGATCCTTCTGCTTAGTTAGCCGCCCGGTATCCGGATTCAACCGGATTGCCGCGCGGCAGCCCCTCCATGGAGAGGGGCTTTTGTGTGTCCGGGCGTGTTTGCCGGGCACGCAGCAGAAGGGATCAGAGAAGTTATGGCCGCACAGATGCCGTAACAGAACAGAAGAGGGCAGCAGTGAGCGTTCAGCCGGAGACAGAGACCGGAACAGCAGCAGTGGCAGCGGAAGGGCCCGAGGAGGGCACCTACAGCTTCGCGGCGATGGAGGCCAGGTGGCCCCAGGTATGGGAAGACCTCAAGGTCTTCACCCCCGCCGATGACGGATCCCGCGAGCGCCGCTACGTCCTGGATATGTTCCCGTACCCTTCGGGCGACCTTCACATGGGACACGCCGAAGCGTTTGCCATGGGCGATGTGGTGGCTCGGTACCTGCGCCAGCAGGGCTTCGACGTGCTGCACCCGATCGGCTGGGACTCCTTCGGCCTCCCGGCGGAAAACGCCGCCATCAAGCGCAACGCCCACCCCAGCGAGTGGACCTACGCCAATATCGAGACCCAGGCGGCGTCGTTCAAGCGCTACGCCATCTCCGCCGACTGGTCCCGGCGGGTGCACACCTCGGACCCCGAGTACTACCGGTGGACCCAGTGGCTGTTCAAGCGCTTTTACGAGCGCGGCCTGGCCTACCGCAAGGATTCGCCGGTCAACTGGTGCCCCAAGGACCAGACGGTGCTGGCCAACGAACAGGTGGTCAACGGTGCCTGCGAACGCTGCGGTACCGCCGTCACCAAGAAGTCGCTGAACCAGTGGTACTTCAAGATCACCGAGTACGCCGACCGGCTGCTCGATGACATGGACGAGCTGCGCGGCCACTGGCCAGAGCGCGTCCTGGCCATGCAGAAGAACTGGATCGGCCGTTCCGAAGGTGCCCACGTCAACTTTGTGATCGAGGCCGACGGCGGCAAGCCCGCCAAGGACGTCACGGTCTTCACCACCCGCCCCGACACCCTGTATGGCGCCACGTTCTTCGTCGTCGCCGCCGACGCGCCGATCGCCGTCGAACTGGTCACCGACGAGCACGCCCAGGCCCTGGACGCCTACCGCGAGCAGGTCAAAGCACTCACGGAAATCGAACGCCAGTCCACCGAGCGTGAAAAGACCGGTGTCTTCACCGGCCGCTACGCCATCAACCCCCTGAACGGCGAGAAGCTGCCGGTCTGGGCCGCGGACTACGTCCTGGCCGACTACGGCACCGGCGCCATTATGGCTGTCCCGGCGCACGACCAGCGGGACCTCGACTTCGCCAAGACTTTCGACCTGCCCGTCCGCGCCGTGCTGGACACCGGCGAGGAGGACCCGGCGGTTACCGGCAAGGCGACGGCGGGGGAGGGCACCCTGATCAACTCAGGCGTGCTGGACGGCCTGCCGAAGGCCGAAGCCATCCCCGCCGCCATCGGCATCCTCGAAAAACAGGGCACGGGCGAGAAGTTCGTCAACTTCCGCCTCCGCGACTGGCTGCTGAGCCGCCAGCGGTTCTGGGGAACGCCCATCCCGATCATCCACTGCCCTGCCTGCGGCGAGGTGCCGGTGCCCGACGAGCAGCTGCCCGTCACCCTGCCGGCCGACCTGCGCGGCGAGGACCTTTCCCCGAAGGGCACGTCCCCGCTGGCCGCAGCCGAAGCCTGGGTCAACGTTGAATGCCCCAACTGCCACGGCCCAGCCAAGCGCGACACCGACACCATGGACACTTTCGTCGACTCGTCCTGGTACTTCCTGCGGTTTGTCTCGCCGCAGTTCACCGAGGGTCCCTTCGACCCGGCCAAGATCAACGAGTGGATGCCGGTCGGCCAGTACGTGGGCGGCGTCGAGCACGCCATCCTGCACCTGCTGTACGCCCGGTTCTTTACCAAGGTCATCCACGACCTCGGCATGATCGACGCCGACGAACCGTTCAGCGCCCTGCTGAACCAGGGCCAGGTCCTCAACGGCGGCAAGGCCATGAGCAAGTCCCTGGGCAACGGCGTTGACCTCGGCGAGCAGCTGGACAAATACGGTGTGGACGCCGTCCGGCTGACCATGATCTTCGCCTCCCCGCCGGAGGACGACGTCGACTGGGCCGACGTATCGCCGTCGGGCTCCGCGAAGTTCCTGGCACGCGCCTGGCGCCTGGCGCAGGACGTCACCGGCGAGCCCGGTGTTGACCCCGCAGCCGGGGACCGCGCACTGCGATCCGTCACGCACCGCACCATCGCCGACGCCGCGGCCCTGCTGGACAGCAACAAGTTCAACGTGGTGGTGGCCAAGCTGATGGAGCTGGTCAACGCGACCCGCAAAACCATTGACGCCGGCGCCGGCGGAGCCGACCCCGCGGTGCGCGAAGCCGCCGAGGCCGTCGCGGTCATCCTCAGCCTGTTCGCGCCGTACACAGCCGAGGACATGTGGAATGTCCTGGGCCACCCCGCCTCCGTCGCGAACGCCGGCTGGCCGGCCCACGATGAAGCACTGCTGGTCCAGGACACGGTCACCGCCGTCGTCCAGGTGCAGGGCAAGGTCCGCGACCGCCTCGAAGTCTCCCCGGAGATCGGCGAAGAGGAACTGCGTGAACTGGCCCTCGCCTCGGAGAACGTCCAGCGCGCCCTCGACGGGCGGGGCATCCGCACCGTCATCGTGCGTGCACCTAAACTGGTGAACATCGTCCCGGCCTAGCCGGGGCACCGGCCGCCGGATCCTTCCGGCGGCCGGCAATAACTCCAGGAGGCGCACTTGCCCGACCGTGATTCCGCCGCCTGGCTATGGCTCCGGGACCGTCTGGCGGCCCTGCGCCCCGCGCCCCGGCCGGAAATCTCCGGTGCCGGCCGGGCCGACGTCGTCCGGACCGCGGTGGTCACGGACTCGGCAGCCGCCCTGCCGGCAGAATGGGTCAAAGCCTGTGCCGGCGACGGACGCCTGACCGTGATTCCCATGCCCGTCATGGTGGGCGAGGAAATCTACGGCGAGGGCGAAGACGACATCACCGAAACCATTGCCCTCGCACTCGCGGGCGGCAAATCCGTCAAGACCTCGCGCCCGTCACCGGGCCAGTTCGAACAGGCCTTCCTCGCAGCGGAACGCCGCGGCTACGAAGCCGTGGTCTCCATCCACATTTCCGGCGGACTGTCCGGCACCGCGGACGCGGCCCGCCTGGCGGCCGGCCGGGTGGAAATCCCGGTCGAGATCATCGATTCCGGCACCGTCGGAATGGCACTGGGGATGGGCGTGCAGGCCGCCGTCGTCGCCGCGGCAACAGGAGCGGACGCTGCCGGCGTACGGGCCATGGCCGAAGCGCAGCTGGGCCGCACGAAGGTGTACTTCTACGTCCCCAGCCTGGAGCAGCTCCGCCGGGGCGGAAGGATCGGGGCGGCCGCCTCCCTCTTCGGGACCATGCTGGCCATCAAACCCATCCTGGCGGTCGACGGCGGCAAGATCGTTCCGCTGGAAAAGGTCCGTTCTGCAGCCAGGGCCATAGCACGGCTGGAGGAGATTGCGGCTGCGGACGCTGGTTCCCGGCCTGCAGGCAGCGTCAGCCTCGCTGTCCACCACTTCGGGAACCCCGCAGAAGCCGAGGCGCTTGCCGACAGGCTTGCGGCGGCCCTCCCGGGTTGCCCCCGCGCCCAGATCAGTTCGCTTCCGGCAGTCCTCGCCGCCCACGCCGGGCTGGGAGTCCTGGCCGTGATCGTAGGGGACGGCGGGCCGTCGGAACCTGCCGCCGGACTTCCGGGCCTTTCCACATAGCCGCACCCGGCACTGTTCGGGGCCGGTCCGCCTCCCTAGCGTGGTGGATATGTCACGCCGGGATGCTGGATCCGCAGCCAGCCCTGCGGCGCGCCATGCCGGCCGCCGTTTGCAGGCTACCCTCGGATCCGGTTCCGGCGGGCTCCTGCCCGGAGGCGGGGAAGGCTTCATCTACGGCGGCGGCTCGGGCGGGGATCCAGGTCCAGCGGATGGAGCCGGAGCGGACGCCCCGCCCGGAACCTTGTTCGGCCCGGGGCGGACGGGGCCGGTCCTCAGGTGGCGGCTGGGGCTGAGGGTCGCCGTGCTTGTGGGCATTGCCGCCGTCGTGTGCGGGACCTGGTTCTGGTGGCAGGTCTCCATTGGGCGGCCAGACGTGCTGCCTCTCAGTGACGCCACGCCGTCAGGAAGCGCGGCTCCGGCCCGATCCGGGCAGGAGCCGCCCGGCACGGGACCGGAGAGTCCAGGACAGGCGGGCGCGGACGCCGGACCCGGGGGAGCAGCGCCCGCGGTGCTGCATGTGGCGGGGGCTGTCGCCCGGCCGGGCGTCGTTGAGCTGGGGCCAGGGAGCCGGGTTCACGATGCCATCGCAGCCGCCGGCGGAGGAACCGCGGCAGCGGACCTTGACCGGCTCAACCTGGCCGCCGTCGTTGTGGACGGGCAGAAGATTTATGTGCCGCGGCACGGTGAACCCCTGCCCGCCGACTCCGCCGGGGCCCCGGCGGGTGAGGCCGGGGGATCCGCTGAGGGCGGCGGATCCGTTGAGGGCGGCGCCGGACCGCGCGCCGCCGCGGGCAAGATCAACCTCAACGCGGCCGGTATTGAGGAACTTGGAACATTGCCCAAGGTGGGCCCGGTACTGGCCCAGCGCATCGTGGACTGGCGGAAGGAGCACGGGCTGTTCACGTCGGTCGAGGAGCTCGACGCCGTGGACGGCGTAGGACCGAAGATGCTCGAGACCCTGCTGCCGTTGGTGAGCGTGGAGTGATGTCCCCTGACGGTGCAGGTCCTGGTGGGTAGGCCCAGCCGGTGGAGCCGGTTTGTGGAGGCGGCCGTCAGGGCGCCGGGGACCGGCGACGGCGAACCCGCCGGCTACTCCGCGCAGCCGACGCAGCCCGTTGCCCCGGCTGGTAGGGGACAGCTGGCAATACCTGCAGGGGAAACCCTCCGCCGCGTTGTCAGGGAGAAGGTGCGCGGGCGGCCCCAACGTTCGTTCCCGGCAGATGGGCGGCGGCGCACGGACGTACGGCTTGCTCCAGCCGCGATGATGGTCTGGTGTGCTGCCGTCGCCGGGGTCTGGCTGACACCGGCAGCCCTCCTCGGGCTTTGCTGTGCGCTGCTGCTGATTGCCACGGTTCTCCTCATCAAGGCCCACCGGGTCGGTGTTCCCCGCAGTTTCCTGACCACCGCCGCCATCGCTGTGCTGCTCGCCGTGTGCACGGCCGCGCATTCGGCCGTTGCGTCGTCTCAGCGGCATGATGGCCCCCTGTCCGATGCGGTGCGGGACGGCGCATCGGTGGTGGCCGTCCTGGAAGTCACCGGAGCACCGCGTGCCGTATCCCCGGCAGGGCAGGGCGGGGTGGCCGGGCGCTGGGCCGTGCCGGCCACAGCCCTTGATGTCACGGCCGGCGGCCAGGTAATCCGAGGCCGCGCCGACATCGTGGTCATGGGCGGTGGTGACTGGGGCTTCGTGGCGGCCGGTCAGCGCATCCGCAGCACGGGGAAGCTCAGGCGTGCGGATCCGGGCCAGACGGAGGCGGGGATCCTGGCCGCATCAACAGCCCCGGTGCTGTTGCCAGGCGGCTACCCGGGCTGGCACGAAGGGGCGGCGCAGCTGCGCAGCCTCTATGTCTCCGCGGCGTCATTCCTGGCACCGGACCCCGCCGGTCTCCTGCCCGGCATGGTCACAGGGGACACCAGCGCGCTGGATGAAGGCCTGACCGCGGCCATGCAGGCCGTTGGCATGACCCACCTGACGGCCGTCAGCGGCGCCAACTGCAGCCTGGTTCTGGGAGCCCTCCTAATGCTGGCCCGCAGCCTGCGCCTGCCCCGGGTGCCGGCTGCAGTCATGGCATTGTCGGGCCTGGGGTTGTTCGTTCTCCTGGTGGGCCCCGATGCGAGCGTCCTGCGGGCCGCCCTGATGGGTTCGGTCGCCCTTGCGTCACTGGCCGGCGGACGGACGGGCCGGGGCCTGAGTTTCCTGAGCCTCGCCGTCATCGGGCTTTTGCTGTTCGACCCCGGCCTGGGTACCAGCTTCGGCTTCCTGCTGTCCGTCCTGGCCACGCTGGGAATCATTGTGCTCGGCCAGCGGATGGTGGACCTGACGCCTGCCGTCGTGCCGCGCTGGGTGGCGGCGGCAGTCGCCGTGCCGCTGTCCGCGCAGCTGCTGTGCGGTCCCGTTATTGTGCTCCTGCAGCCGCAATTCTCCACCTACTCGCTGGTGGCGAATGTGGTGGCGGCCCCGCTCGTTGCGCCGGTGACGCTGCTTGGCACGGCCGCGGTTCCCTTGGTGGTGCCTGCGCCGTGGGCTGCAACCGCCCTGATAGCAGTTTCGGGCACTTTCTGCAGCGGCGTGGCCGGGACGGCCAGGTTCATGGCGGGCCTTCCCGGTGCCTCGCTGCCGTGGCCCGAGGGTGTCCCCGGGCTGATGACCATGGCTGCGTTGTCGGTGCTCACGCTCGCCATGGTGCTGCTGGCACTTCGTCCGCGCCTGGCAGTGGACATGCTCCTTGGCCTGCACCGCCGCATCGAGAAGTTCCTGGAAACGGTGGAACACGTTGGCTGGCCGCCACGGCCCCGCAGGATGCCGGGACGTGGCTTGGTGCCACGGGCCCGCCGTGGCAGGCTTAGATATTGCACAAACACCTCCGGAAGGAACCCAGCATGGCCGCTGCGCCGAATGCACGAAACAGGACTACGGCGTCCGGTACGGCCACCTGGCGGGACGTGGAACCGGCGGGAGTGGTCCTGATCGGCGGTCCGGAGGAGTACCTCGGGATCCGGGCGATGGACCGTGTCAGGGCGCAGGTACGGGCAACTTCACCCGATGTCGAAGTCACCCGCATCAACGCGGCAAGCTACGAAGCCGGGTCACTCACCCTCCACGTCAGCCCTTCCCTCTTCGGCGAGAACAAGCTGATCGAGGTCGAAGGCGTCGAGAGCATGAACGATGCCTTCCTGGCCGACGCCCTGTCCTATGTGGCCCGCCCCGAGGCCGACGTCGTACTGGTCCTGCGGCATGGCGGCGGCGTCCGTGGCAAGAAGCTCCTCGACGCCGTCAAAACCGGCGGCTGGCCTGTGGTGGACTGCCAGCCGCTGAAAAAGGACGCCGACAAGACCGCATTCGTCACCTCGGAATTCAGGGCTGCCGGCCGGAAAATCAGCGGCGAAGCCGTCCAGTCACTGGTCAACGCCGTGGGTGCCAGCCTGGCCGAACTCGCGGCGGCCTGCAGCCAGCTGATCGCGGATGCAAGCGGGGCTGTGACCCCCGAGCTGGTGGACCGCTACTATGGCGGCCGGATCGAAGCCACAGCCTTCAAGGTTGCCGACGCCGCCATGGCGGGCAACGGACCGGCGGCCCTGTCCGCGCTTCGCCATGCCCTGGCCACAGGAGCGGACCCCGTTCCGCTCGTGGCCGCGCTGGCAGCCAAGCTGAGGACGGTCGCCAAGGTGGCGGGCGCGCGGGGGTCGTCCGCGCAGATCGCCCGGGATCTTGGCATGCAGCCCTGGCTCGTGGAACAGGCCCAGCGTGACGTACGGCGCTGGACGCCGGAGGGCCTGGTCCGCTCCATCCAGGTCACCGCGGAAGCTGATGCGCAGGTCAAGGGACTTTCGCGGGATCCGGTCTACGCGGTGGAGCACGCTGTCACGGTCATCGCCACCTCCGCACGCGGGCACTGAAAACCCACACGGGCACTGAAAACCTGAGGGCAGCTGCCCACTGCGCCGCCCGGCGGGCTGTCTGCTGCGGGGGTGGAACAGGGCGGCGCGCTTAAAGCGGTGTGGCCGGCACCCAGGGGGTGCCGGCCACAACCATCAGTTCAGGGAACTGGAAGCCTTACAGTGCGTTGACCTTCTTGGAGATCGCCGACTTGCGGTTCGCTGCGTTGTTCTTGTGCAGAACACCCTTGCTGACAGCCTTGTCCAGCTTGCGGCTGGCGGCAACCAGGGCAACAGCAGCTGCATCCTTGTCGGTGGACTCAACGGCGGTGTTGACGGCGCGGATGGCCGTCTTCAGCTCAGACTTGACTGCGTTGTTGCGCAGGCGTGCCTTCTCGTTGGTGAGGATGCGCTTCTTCTGGGACTTGATATTAGCCACGTGTGAACTCTCTTTTTAATGCGGAAATGGTCTAGAGGGCTTTCAGATTGGCCATTGACTGAGCGGCGTGGGGATACCTATGGCGGCCAACCATCAGTGGCCGTCGACCTGCACGGACACACAGCTATAAAGAATAGCAGATTGGGCCGAAGGCTGGCCATTTGGCAGGCCTAGTTCCAGCCGTGTCGCCTGCGCAGTACTGCGGCAACCAGTTCGAAACGCCGCCGGTCGAGCACGGCTCCTTCGCGGCGGATCCCGTCGGGGCTGATCTGCAGGATCCGGTCCACCTTCGCCTCGCTGGGCCGGGACAGCCGGTCCCAGGCCCCGGTTCCGATATCCACGTAGTCGTTGCCTGCGTGGGCGTCCTGGTCGTGGTCGCGGCTGGTGAGCATCAGTCCCAGAAGATACCGGCCGTTATGGCCGACCAGCAGGACCGGACGGTCTTTGCCCCTGCTGTGGTCCTCTTCGTAGGGCACCCAGGTCCATACGACCTCGCCCGGGTCCGGGGCGCCGTCCGGCTGCGGCGCGTACCTGACGGTGGCAGTGCCGCCGAAATCGCCGGGATAACCGGTGACCGGCCCGCTGGAGGCCCTTGACGCCGTCGGCTTGGGCGGCCGTGCCGGCGTCCCCGCGGCAGGGCTGCCCGCCCTGGTGCCGGGGGCGGCGCTTGACTCCCGCCGCATCCCGTCCAGGATGCGGACAGACTTCTGGAATGCGTTGACCAGTGAGCGGAAGTTCAGTGCCATGGGGAAACCCTATCGCCGGGTGGGAAATGCCGGCCTGGCAGTGCCGCCCATGTGTTGTCCGGCGGATGCGGTGTGGCAGGCCCTGACGTGGGACACTGGAGGTTGAAAATATGCGGCCTGTCCGCCAGCGTGCCCCGGTGCGCCCTGGCTGTGTCCGTGTGAATGCCAACAGTAAGGACCCTGCGTGTCTCCCATGGCCCGCACCGCCCCGGTGCCCGCCGCGACAGATCCGGCCATTATTCGGAATTTCTGCATCATCGCGCACATTGACCACGGTAAGTCCACCCTGGCCGACCGGATGCTGCAGTACACCGGAGTGGTCCAGTCCCGCGACATGAAGGCCCAGTACCTGGACCGGATGGACATCGAACGCGAACGCGGCATCACCATCAAGTCCCAGGCGGTCCGCATGCCTTGGGAACTGGACGGCACCAGCTACGCGCTGAACATGATCGACACCCCCGGCCACGTGGACTTCACGTACGAGGTCTCCCGCTCGCTTGCGGCCTGCGAAGGCGCAGTGCTTCTGGTTGACGCTGCGCAGGGCATCGAGGCCCAGACCCTCGCCAACCTTTACCTGGCGATGGAAAACAACCTCACCATCATTCCGGTCCTGAACAAGATCGACCTCCCGGCCGCCCAGCCGGAGAAATACGCGGCGGAACTGGCCAGCCTGATCGGCGGCGACCCCGATGACGTACTCCGCGTCTCCGGCAAGACGGGCATGGGCGTCGAGGCGCTGCTGGACAAAATCGTCCGTGACCTGCCGGCCCCGACGGGCAACGCGGACGCCCCTGCACGCGCCATGATTTTCGACTCCGTCTACGACACGTACCGCGGCGTGGTCACCTACGTCCGCGTGGTTGACGGCATGCTGCACCCCCGCGAACGCATCCAGATGATGTCCACCAGGGCCACCCACGAACTCCTCGAGATCGGTGTGAGTTCCCCGGAACCCACTCCGTCCAAGGGCCTCGGCGTCGGCGAAGTGGGCTACCTCATCACCGGTGTAAAGGACGTCCGGCTGTCCAAGGTCGGCGACACCGTCACCAACCTTGCCAAGCCTGCCTCCGATTCCCTCCCCGGCTACGCGGATGCCAAGCCGATGGTCTTCTCCGGGCTGTACCCGCTGGACGGCACGGACTATCCGGTGCTCCGGGATGCGCTGGAGAAGCTGATGCTCAACGACGCCGCGCTGGTGTACGAGCCCGAAACCTCCGCCGCGCTGGGCTTCGGCTTCCGCGTGGGCTTCCTTGGCCTGCTGCACCTCGAAATCACCCGGGAACGGCTCGAACGCGAATACAACCTGGACCTGATCTCCACGGCCCCCAACGTGGAGTATGAGGTGACGCTGGAGGACAAGAAGGTGGTCCACGTGACCAACCCCAGCGAATACCCCTCCGGCAAGATTGCCGAAGTCCGCGAGCCGATGGTGTCCGCCACCATCCTGGCGCCCAACGAGTTCGTGGGCGCCATCATGGAGCTGTGCCAGAGCCGCCGCGGCGTGATGGGCGGCATGGACTACCTGTCCGAGGACAGGGTGGAAATCCGGTATCGGCTGCCGCTGGCCGAGATCGTGTTCGACTTCTTCGACATCCTCAAGTCGAAGACCCGCGGCTATGGCTCGCTGGACTGGAAGGCGGACGGCGAGCAGGTGGCCGACCTCGTGAAGGTGGACATCATGCTCCAGGGCGAGCAGGTGGATGCGTTCTCTGCCATCACGCACCGGGACAAGGCGTACGCCTACGGCGTGATGATGACCACCAAGCTGCGCGAGCTGATTCCCCGCCAGCAGTTCGAGGTCCCCATCCAGGCTGCCATCGGCTCCAGGATCATTGCCCGGGAAAGCATCCGCGCCATCCGCAAGGACGTGCTTGCCAAGTGCTACGGCGGTGACATTTCGCGAAAGCGCAAACTGCTGGAAAAGCAGAAGGAAGGCAAGAAGCGCATGAAGATGGTGGGCCGCGTCGAGGTTCCACAGGAAGCCTTCATCGCCGCGCTGACCACTGACGAGTCCAAGGACAAGGCCAAGAAGTAGTGATGACTGTGGCCCGAGGCACCGGAGGCCGCACCCGTGCCTAGCGTTCTTCCCCTCGGCGACCCGGCGCCGTCGGACGGTCTGCTGCCCCCGCAGGCAGCGGACGGTGCGGCGGACCGGGCCTTCGGACTGTATGTGCACATTCCGTTCTGCGCCGTACGGTGCGGCTACTGCGATTTCAACACGTACACGGCCACTGAACTGGGAGTCGGCGCGTCGCAGGATGCGTACGCCAGCACCGCCGTGTCCGAGGTGGACTTCGCTGCGGCCGCGCTGCGGGCCTCCGGGATCCCGGACCGGCCCATGAGCACCGTGTTTTTCGGCGGCGGAACCCCAACCCTGCTCCCTGCGGAAGACCTCGCACGGATCCTGGCTGCCGCCGTCGGCCGCTGGGGGCTGGAACCCGGCGCCGAGGTCACCACCGAGGCCAACCCTGACTCCGTCACGCCGGAGTCCCTTGCCGTCCTCAAGGACGCCGGCTTCACCAGGGTTTCCTTCGGCATGCAGTCCGCCGTGCCCCATGTGCTCAAGGTCCTGGACCGGACGCACATCCCCAGCCGCGTGCCGCAGGTGGTGCAGTGGGCGCGTGACGCCGGCCTTGCCGTGAGCCTGGACCTGATCTACGGGACGCCCGGGGAATCACTGGACGACTGGCGGTACTCCCTGGAGACGGCGCTGTCGTACGGGCCGGACCACATCAGCGCCTACGCCCTGATCGTGGAGGACGGCACCAAGCTCGCCGCCCAGATCCGCCGCGGTGAGGTCCCGGGAATCGACGACGACGACCACGCCGACAAGTACGAACTCGCCGACCAGCTGATCGGCGAGGCAGGACTCAGCTGGTATGAGGTCAGTAACTGGTCACGGACACCGGAGCAGGCATGCCGGCACAACCTGGCTTACTGGCGCGGTGACGACTGGTGGGGCATCGGCCCCGGAGCCCACTCACACGTGGGCGGTGTGCGCTGGTGGAACGTCAAGCACCCTACGGCCTATGCCGGCAGGCTGGCCCAGGGGCTCTCACCGGCCGCCGGGCGGGAGACCCTCGACGACGGCACACGGGACATGGAACGGATCATGCTCGAGGCGCGCCTCGTCACCGGTGTTGGCATCAGGTCGCTGGGGGAGTCGGGCCGGAAAGAAGTGGCCGGACTCATCGCGGACGGGCTGGTGGAGCCTGCACAGGCATTTTGGGGACAGCTGGTGCTGACGCTGAAGGGCCGGCTGCTCGCCGACGCCGTGGTCCGCAGGATCCTGCCGGACTGAACGGCGCAAAGCAACGCGGGGTCACTTCCCGCCCAATATCCCTGCCGGATTGGGACAGAAGTGACCCCGCGTTGCTTTTGAGTGCGGTTACTTGATCCAGCGCAGGTTGTACTGGTAGCGGTGCGGCTGGCCGCGGTTCACGTGGATGCCGGCAGCAACGGAATAGCACGTCAGCGCGATCCAGATCAGCGTGGCAATGACGGCGAAGATGTTGCCGATCACGGGGATGAATACCAGCAGGTTGGCCACCACGGCCGCGATGGTGGGAGGCAGGCTGAAGTTCAGCGCTTCCTTGGATTCCTGGGCGGTAAACGGCCCGCGGTCCCGGAAGATGAGGTAGATCAGCAGCGACGGAACGCACCCGAGAATGCCGCCGAAGTGAGCCAGCGTAGCCCACTGCCGGTCTTCACTGGCCGTCAGGGGCAGCGCGTTTGCCGGAACGCCATGGTACTCGGAGCGGCCCTGGCCGCCCTGGTTGTCCCTGTGTTCGCGTGCGTTTTCTGCCACGGTGTGTCTTCCTTCGAAAATGCAATGGTGCGCTGATGTAGAACATTCAAACTTACAGGGTGCCGGGCCCAAGTGCAGCGGCACCTGCAGTACCAAGAATACTGCTAGGGAACGGTCAGGAAGTCGATGACTTCTTCCACCCTGCCCAGCAGCGAGGCTTCCAGGTCTGCGTAGCTGCGGACCGCGCCCAGCAGTTTTTGCCAGCCCAGGCCGATGTCTTCCTTAGTGGAGTGGGGCCAGCCGAACGCCGCCAGGATGCCTGTCTTCCAGTCCTGGCCACGGGGGATGACGGGCCAGCTTTCAATTCCCAGCACGTTAGGCCGGATGGCCTGCCACACGTCGACATAGGGATGGCCAACGATGAGGACATTGCCCGCTGCCCCCGGGGAGGCCATCACGGCGTCCGCGATCCGGGACTCCTTGGAGTCCGGCACCAGGTGGTCAACAAGCACGCCGAGCCTGCGGCCGGGACCCGGGGAGAAGTCCGCCACGGCGGCGGCCAGATCATCAATGCCGTGCAAGGGCTCGACGACGATGCCCTCCACCCGAAGGTCGTCTCCCCAGACCTTTTCCACCAGTTCGGCGTCGTGCTTGCCCTCCACCCAGATCCGGCTGGCCTTCGCCACCTGTGCCCGCTGCCCGGCGACACGGACCGAACCGGAGGCCGTCCGGCCGGCCGGGGCGGTGGCCTGCCGGGGTGCCGGCGGCATGAGCCGGATGGGCTGCCCTTCGAGGAGGAAGCCGTAGCCAAGCCGGAAGGAACGCGATTTGCCGCGCCGGTCCTCCAACGCCACGACATGCATGCCGCCGGATTTTTCGACCCTCGTCACGGCCCCCACCCAGCCTGACTGGACATCCTCCAGGACCATGCCCCGCTCCACCGGCACTTCCGGGAGCTGGCTCCGGACGGGAGCGGCGATCTCCTGGGGGCCCCAGTTCTGGTATTGCATGGATGTGTTCCGCCTTGCCTAGGTCCTGGCCCGGAATTTCGCCCGGAGCGGTACCAATGCTAACAACGGGGTGAGTCATATTAGACTGTTAGCACTTAGGCATGTCGAGTGCTAAGCCGCGGCCGGTGCGCCCGGCGGGGGCAAACCCGGTGCCCGTGATCCTGGATGGAGGTGGAGTGTGAGCGAGCCGCGCAAACTTGAAGTCCTGCGTGCCATCGTGGAGGACTACGTGCACTCCCGCGAACCGGTGGGGTCCAAGGCGCTGGTTGAACGCCACCATCTGGGCGTGTCCAGCGCCACCATCCGCAACGATATGGCGGCACTGGAGGATGACGGCCTCATCACAGCGCCGCATACCAGCGCCGGCCGCATCCCCACGGACAAGGGCTACCGGCTGTTTGTGGACCAGATCTCTGCAATGAAACCGCTGTCACAGGCTGAACGCCGCGCCATCCAGACGCTCCTCGAAGGCTCGGATGATCTCGACGACGTCCTGGAGCGCACCGTCCGGCTGCTGTCACAGCTGACCAACCAGGTGGCAGTGGTCCAGTACCCGCACCTGAGCCGCGCCACGATCCGCCACATCGAGTTTGTGCTCCTGGCCCCCCGCCAGGTCCTTGTTGTCCTCATCGCCAACACCGGCAAGGTGGAGCAAAAAGTGGTCGACGTCGGGCAGGACCTGGGCGACGACGCCCTCGCCGGCATCCGGGGCAGGTTCCTCGGCTCGCTCGCCGGAACCCCGCTCAGCCAGCTGACCCAGTCGCTGCCCGCGGTGGTTTCCGGGATTGGCCCGGGGCAGCGGCCGGCGGCGCAGGCCCTGGCCCACGGCCTTGAGGTCCTTGCCCACAACAGCCGCGAAGACCGCATGGTCATGGCCGGCACCGCCAACCTCGCCAGGTCCAACGTTGACTTCCCGCTCAGTATCGGCCCGGTGCTTGAAGCACTTGAGGAACAGGTGGTCATGCTGCGCCTGCTCAGCGAGATGGCGCAGGATCCCCGCGGCGTGACGGTCAGCATCGGGCGCGAAAACCCATACGACGGGCTCGCCGAAGCATCGGTGGTCGCCACGGCGTACGGCCCGGACAGCACGGCCAAGATCGGGGTACTCGGCCCCACCCGGATGGATTACCCCACCACCATGGCGGCAGTCAGGGCCGTGGCCCGCTACCTGTCAAGGATTCTGGGCCCCTGACCGCACCTGGCCGGGCCCCAGGCAAGAAGAGCAGTGCAAGCAGTCCGACTGCAGCAGGACAAACAGGAAGAGATACGAACTTTGAGCAGCCACTACGACGTCCTTGGAGTCTCACCGGAAGCCACCGGGGAAGAGATCAAGAAGGCCTACCGCAAGCTGGCCCGCACGCTTCACCCGGATGTCAACCCCGGTGAGGACGCTTCGGACCGCTTCAAGGCCGTGACCCACGCCTACGAGGTGCTTTCCGACCCGCAGAAGCGCAGGGTCTATGACACCACCGGCAACGAAAACGGCACTGACAATGGCTTCGGCGGCGGCGGTTACGCCGGGCAGGGCTTCGCCTTCCAGGACATCTTTGACACCTTCTTCGGCGCCGGAGGATCCGCCGGTCCGGCGTCGCGCGTCCGGCGCGGGCAGGATGCCCTCATCAGCGTCAGGATCGAACTCCGCGACGCCGTCTTCGGGGTCAACAAGAAACTCGAAGTGGACACCGCCGTCGTCTGCCCCACCTGTAACGGCTCCTGCTGCCGGGAGGGCAGCCACCCGGAACGCTGCGACATCTGCGGCGGCAGCGGACAGGTCCAGCGGGCGGTGCGGTCCATCCTGGGCCAGGTCATGACGGCGGCGCCGTGCGGTAGCTGCGAAGGTTTCGGCACCGTGATCAAGGACCCCTGCAACGAATGCAGCGGGCAGGGCCGGATCCGCAGCCGGCGTTCGATGACCATCAAGGTCCCCGCCGGCGTTGCCACCGGAACCCGGATCCAGCTTTCAGGCCAGGGCGAGGCAGGCCCGGCAGGGGGCCCCGCCGGCGATCTTTACGTTGAGATCCGGGTCAACAACGACGCCACCTATGTGCGTGACGGCGACGACCTGCATGCCACACTGAACATCCCGATGACCGCAGCGGCGCTGGGCACGGAAGTGTCCCTGGAGACGTTCGACGGGTTGCAGGAAATCGACGTCAAGTCGGGTACCCAGTCAGGCGAGATCATCACGTTGCGTGGCCTGGGTGTGACCCACCTTCGCGGCTACGGCCGCGGCGACCTCAAGGTGCACCTCCAGGTGGAGACGCCGGCCAAGCTCGATTCGGCACAGGAAGACCTGCTGCGGCAGTTGGCGAAGCTGCGCGGCGAACAGTTCACGGAGGGCAAACTTGCCGCCAGCGGCGGCGTCTTCGCCAAGCTCCGGGACCGGCTCGGTAACCTGTAGCGGTGAGCAATCCGGTTTTCTTCAGCGCTGCCGGGACGCTGGACCACCTGGTCCCCGGCGCCCAATTTGTCCTGCAGGGGCCCGAGGCCCGGCACGCCGTGGCGGTCAAACGGCTTGCCCCCGGCGAGTCCGTGGACATCGCGGACGGCGCCGGCAAACGGCTGACCGGAACGGTGGTGGCCGCATCACCGTCCGAACTGACAGTTGAGTGCTCCGCGCTGACGGCCGAAGAAAAACCTGGCATCCGTCTGGTCCTGGTGCAGGCGCTGGCCAAGGGCGACCGGGACGAGCTCGCCGTGGAAACCGCCACCGAGCTGGGAATCGACGCCGTCATCCCGTGGCAGTCCGAGCGGTCCATCGTACGGTGGAAGGGCGAGCGGGCAGCGAAGGCACACGCCAAATGGCAGTCAGTGGCCAACGCTGCCGCCAAGCAGGCACGGCGCGCCTGGATCCCGGAGGTGCGGGCCGCCGTCGAAACCGCCGGGCTGGCTGCAGCAGCCGCCGAGGCCGACCTCGCCATCATCCTGCACGAGCACGCCGTCCGGCCGTTCCGCTCCGTTCTGGAGTCCTGGCAGGCAACGGCGGACGGCAGCGTGCCCCGCGAAATCCTGCTCATTGTGGGACCGGAGGGCGGGATCAGTCCGCGTGAGGTGACCAGGCTGTGCAGTGCCGGCGCGGTAACGGCGCTCCTTGGGCACCACGTGCTGAGATCGTCCACCGCCGGTCCCGCCGCGGTGGTGCTTGCCAGCGACGTGTTGGGTCGCTGGGCCGCACCTGCGGGATGAGTGTTTGGCTACTAGCGGACGTTGAAGCTGCGCGTATCAACGTTCAGCTCCTGATCGCTGCCTGAGGGGTCCGCCTGTGCGACGCGAAGCTCGTAGTCGCCGGGGGTGAGCGTCAAGGCGAGGGTAAACACGCCGGATTGGGCGGCCTCCACCGCGGCGGTGGTCTCACCCGTCAGGAAGGGCGTCTTATCGCCGTTCTCCTCCTCGCGCAGGATCCGCCAGCGCAGCTTGCCGCCGGGGACCGTGTTGCGCCCGGTGATCTTGACACTGCCATCGGCGACTTCCACGTCCTCCTGCGGATCGATGATCCATACCGGAGCCACCATTCCGGCGCTGCGGGACATCAGGGTGCCAAGGCGCACGTGGTTGAACGCAAGGTAGTCGGTGTGCCCGTCCACCAGAACCATCACCTGGATCTGCTGGCCGGAATCGATGAGGCCTGAACTCGCCCCGGCTGCCGTGGCCGTGTACACCAGCTGCTGGATGGCGCGGCCGGCCATGTCGGCGTCGAGGTTGCTGTTGAAGGC
This sequence comes from Arthrobacter sp. BE255, assembly GCF_031457335.1. NCBI lineage: Bacteria > Bacillati > Actinomycetota > Actinomycetes > Micrococcales > Micrococcaceae > Arthrobacter > Arthrobacter sp. BE255. The sequence goes on from NZ_JAVDWK010000003.1 coordinate 265,110, forward strand.
GTCCGCGGAGACGTCAACGGTGATGACGTTCTTGCCGGAGATGGACGTGGCCAGCTTCTTGGGGTTCTGCCACGGCGTGAAGAAATCCGGGTCGAGGGGCTTGTCCGACATCATGGCCCGCAGTGCCCTGGTCACCGGGTTTTCCTGTTCGGGCACATCCCTGAACTCGCGGTAAAGGAATGCGTTGTTGTTGCTGCGGCCGATCCAGTAGACGGGCGCCTTGTTGGATGACTGCGTGGTTTCCAGCGGTGCGCTGGTGGACGGCGCCCCCGGCGGGGTGTTTTCCGCCGCCTGGCTTGAATTCTGCGCCAGCGTGGGCTCCGGCCCGGGATCCGCAATGCAGCCGGAGAGGACCAGGACAGCGGGCAGGAGGCCCAGCAAAGCGGTGGAGCGGATGCGCCGCAGGGCAGGTCCCACGGCAAGGGGCGTTACTGGTCCCGGCACTGTGATGGCACTGTCCTTCCTGGCTGTGATCATGGAGCCGGTCCCCGGACGGCCTTGATTTCCAGCATCGCACAAGGAAACTGGCCCTGAGGGCCGAACCCGGCCGGCCGGTGCAACTGCAACGGGAACGATATGAGGCCGATACGAAGTTGATACCTAATGACGGCAACTTCCCGGCCCCGGGGGCCGTTCCGATACCGCCGGCGGGCCGCGCAGAGCCGCTGTGAAGCCCTCGCCTCAGCCGCCTCTGGCCCTGCGCTGGCGTAAGATGGTATGAACCCGGAGACCTCCGGCGGGTGTGGCAACACGCCCGGGCGGTCCACGGAATACCGAATTTGAACTGGAGGGGACCACAGGCCTGCGGGCCAGCACCATGACTGAATCAGCGAACGGAAAGCGCCGGCTGAATACTGAGCGCACCGCAGGAGAATTTCCCCACACCCTTCCCGGCATCCGGACGGAGGTGGTCGTTTTTGACAACTCCGATCAGATGGTCCAGTCGCTCGGCAGCCATGATGAGGCCCTCCGTTTCATCGAAGAGCAGTTCCCGGCCGTCAATTTCCATGTGCGCGGCAATGAACTGTCCATCAGCGGACCTGCCGCCGATGTCCCCAGGATCATGCGGCTGCTGCAGGAGGTCCGGGGCCTGGTCGCCCGCGGCACAGTGATCAGCCCCGCCGTGCTGCAGCAACTCGTGGCCCTGCTGAGGAGCCAGTCCCTGCAGAACCCGGTTGATGTCCTGACCCACGACATCCTTTCCAGCCGTGGCAGGACCATCCGGCCCAAAACGCTGAACCAGAAAAACTACGTGGACGCCATCGACGCCAACACGGTGATTTTCGGCATCGGCCCCGCAGGCACAGGCAAGACGTACCTGGCCATGGCCAAGGCGGTACAGGCGCTTCAGCAGAAGGAAGTCAGCCGCATCATCCTGACCCGGCCTGCTGTTGAAGCCGGCGAGCGGCTCGGGTTCCTGCCTGGCACGCTCAGCGACAAGATCGACCCCTACCTCAGGCCGCTCTACGATGCCCTCCACGACATGATGGATCCGGAATCCATCCCGCGGCTCATGGCCGCCGGCACCATCGAAGTGGCTCCGCTTGCGTACATGCGCGGCCGTACCCTCAACGACGCCTTCATCATTCTCGACGAAGCACAGAACACCACGCCCGAACAGATGAAGATGTTCCTCACCAGGCTCGGTTTTGGTTCCAAAATGGTGGTCACCGGCGACGTCACCCAGGTGGACCTCCCGTTCGGGACCCGCTCCGGGCTGCGCATCGTGGAGGAAATCCTGCGCGGCATCGAGGACATCAACTTCTCGGTCCTGGACGCCACCGACGTCGTACGCCACCGCCTCGTCGGGGACATCGTCCAGGCCTACAGCGTCTGGGACGACGTCCAGCGGAACAGGGTCAAGCATTCGGTAGGCCGTGAAAAGCAGGGGGAGCGCGCATGAGCATCGAAGTGAACAACGAATCCGGTGTCCAGGTGGACGAGGCAGAGCTCGTGGCGCTGTCGCGGTATATTTTTGGCCAGCTGTACATCCACCCGCAGGCCGAACTGTCCATTCTCCTGGTGGATGAACCGGCGATGGAGAAGCTCCACATCGAACTGATGGACGAGCCAGGGTCCACGGATGTCCTCTCGGTACCCATGGATGAGCTGACCCCCGGCACGCCGGACCGGCCCACCCCGCAGGGAATGCTGGGTGACATCGCCGTCTGCCCGCAGGTGGCCAAAGTGCAGGCGAAAAATGCGGGGCACTCCCTCCAGGACGAGATGCTCCTGCTGACAACGCACGGAATCCTCCACCTTCTCGGATACGACCACGCCGAGCCCGAAGAAAAGGCTGAGATGTTCGGGCTCCAGCGCGAACTGCTGTCCGGCTTCACCGGCAAAGAAGCACCCGCCGAGACAACGCAGTGACGCCCCTGCTCCTTGTTGGCATGGCCCTGGCGTTCCTCAGCATTGCCGCCGTCCTGACCGCGGCCGAGGCTGCCTTCAATTTTCTTCCGCGGCACGACGCCGAAGAGGCTCTCCTCAGGAGCCGCGGGAACGCCATGAGGAGCATCATGGCGCACCCGGTGGCCCACATCCGCGCACTGAGGTTCTGGCGGATCTGGTTCGAGATGGCATCCGCGGTGGCAGTTGCCGTCCTGCTGCACAGCCTTCTGGACAACGTTTGGCTCGCCGGGCTGGCAGCCACCGGGATTATGGCCCTGCTCGGATTCGTCATCGTCGGTGTCTCGCCGCGTCAGCTCGGCCGGCTCCACTCGGCAGCGGTGGTGAGGTTCACGGCGCCCCTCATCCGTTTCCTCACCTGGGTCCTGGGACCCATCCCTGCGTGGCTGGTGGCGCTCGGCAGTGCCGCCGCGCCGGGTGCGCCGGGAGGCGATGAGGCATTCTTCAGCGAACAGGAATTCCGCGAACTTGTGGACCGGGCCAGTGAATCGGACATGATCGAGGACACCGAGGCGGAGATGATCCAGTCCGTCTTCGACTTCGGCGACACCTTGGTGCGCGCCGTCATGGTGCCCCGGACAGACATCCTCAGCATCGACGCCGGATCCAGCCTCAGGCGTGCCATGTCCCTGTTCCTGCGGTCCGGCTATTCCCGGATTCCGGTAATACAGGACAACACGGACCAGATCCTGGGCATCGTCTACCTCAAGGACGTTGCCGCCACGCTTCACGAACTGGGGCCCGACGAAGAGCCGCCGCCCGTCGAATCACTGGCCCGTGAGGTGCGCTACGTTCCGGAATCCAAGCCGGTCAGCGACCTCCTCCGGGAACTCCAGAAGGAATCAACGCACGTAGCCATCGTGATTGACGAATACGGCGGCACGGCCGGCCTGGTCACACTGGAGGATCTCATCGAGGAGATCGTCGGGGAGATCGTGGACGAATACGACACTGAAAGCGCCGAGGCCGTAGCGCTGGAGGACGGCTCCTACCGGGTCAGTTCCCGTATGAGCATTGATGACCTTGGCGAACTTTTTGACATCGAACTCGACGACGACGAAGTCGACACCGTGGGAGGGCTGCTGGCAAAGGCCCTTGGCCGGGTACCAATTGTCGGGAGCACCGTGGAGGTGGGCGGCATAGCGCTGCGCGCCGAACGCCTTGAAGGCCGCCGCAACCGTGTCAGCCACATCGTTGCGGCAGCCGTACCAAAAGTAGACACTGACCTTGAAGACCTCCTCGACGAGGCGGAAACAACCCAGCAGGGAGTTCCACGTGAGCAAGAAAAATAACCACCCAGGCAACAAGGATGCCGCCAAAGAAGACTTCGGCGGCTTCCGCGCCGGCTTTGCCGTGCTGGTGGGACGTCCCAACGCCGGCAAGTCCACCCTGACCAACGCCCTGGTGGGCCAGAAAGTGGCCATCACCTCGGCCAAGCCGCAGACCACCCGCCACACCATCCGCGGGATCGTCCACCGGGACGACGCCCAGCTGATCCTGGTGGACACTCCCGGTCTGCACCGCCCCCGCACGCTGCTGGGAAAACGCCTCAACGACCTCGTCGCTGACACCCTCGCCGAGGTTGACGCCATCGGCTTCTGCCTGCCGGCCAACGAGAAAATCGGCCCGGGTGACAAATTTATCGCTGCCCAGCTCGCCGCCATCGGCAACAAGCCGGTCATCGCGATCGTCACGAAGTCCGACACGGTGGACCAGCAAGGCCTCACCGAGCAGCTCCTCGCCGTCGACGCCCTCGGCCGGGAGGTCCTCGGTGAGGACGGCTGGAAGGACATCGTCCCGGTGTCCGCCACCGACGGCTTCCAGGTGGGCATCGTCGCCGACGTCCTGATCAGCCACATGCCGGCGTCCCCGCCCCTCTACCCGGACGGGCACCTGACGGACGAGCCCGAAGCCGTCATGATCGCCGAACTCATCCGGGAAGCTGCCCTGGAAGGCGTGCGCGACGAACTGCCGCATTCCCTGGCCGTTGTCGTGGACGAAATCGTGCCCCGTGAAGGCCGCCCCGAGGACCGGCCGTTCCTGGACGTCCGGGTAAACCTCTATGTGGAGCGGCCGTCCCAGAAGGCCATCATCATTGGCAAGGGCGGGGCCAGGCTCCGCGAGGTGGGTACCAACGCGCGCAAGGGAATCGAGGCGCTGCTCGGCGCCCGTATCTACCTGGACCTTCACGTGAAGGTGGCCAAGGACTGGCAACGGGACCCCAAACAGCTGGTCAAGCTAGGCTTCTGAGAACATCCCAGCGGGTGCCCCTGGCCGGGGCACCCGGCTTTTTCCCAGCCTGGACTACTAAAATGGGCCGGATTCAGATTTTAGAGGAAGGTACACCCTGTGGTTCGAGGCCGCGACGAGCGCGAGTACGGAGCTGACCTGTCAGCCGGATCAGGACCAGTTTCCCGCCACGCGAAAGACGCCGGGGTGGGTGCAGCCCGCCACCTGGGATCGCAGCGCCGGATGCCGGTGTGGCTGAAAGTGGCCACAGCAGTCGTCACCGTTGTGGTGGTGGGCGGCCTTGCCTTCGCCGGGTACTGGTACTTCCGGCTTCAGTCCAACATCTCCAAGGCGCCGCTGACCGCAGGGGATGGCAACTCCAACCCTGTGAGCGACGCCAACGACCGGATGCAGATCCTTATCCTCGGCTCCGATACCAGGGACGGCAAGAACTCCGAGTACGGCGCGGCTGATCTCTCCAGCGGCTACGGGCAGTCCGACGTGATGATGCTGATGGACATTTCAGCCGACAACAAGCGCGTCAATGTCATTAGCTTCCCCCGGGACCTGCTGGTGGACATTCCCCAGTGCAAGGACCAGAAAACAAACCAGGTCTACCCCGCCCGCAGCGGAGTCATGATCAACGAGGCGATGGCCCAGGCCGGCATCGGGTGCGCGGTGGACACCGTCAACAAACTCACCGGCCTCGAAGTGGACCACTTCATGATGGCCGACTTCAACGCCGTCAAGGAGCTGTCCAACACCGTCGGTGGTGTTGAGGTATGCATCAGCGACGCCGTTTACGATCCTGACTCACGCCTCCGCCTCCCGAAGGGGACGTCCGCCGTGCAGGGCGAAATGGCCCTTGCCTTCCTGCGGACCCGGCACGCTTTCGCAGACGGCGGCGACCTGGGGCGAATAAAGGCCCAGCAGGGTTTCCTCTCCTCCCTGACCCGCAAGATCAAGGACGAAGGCACCCTGTCCGATCCCGGCAAGATGCTACGGATCGCTGACACTGTCACGCAGAATCTCACCGTGGACGAAGGGCTGGCCTCGGTGCCGTCCCTGCTCACGATCGGCAACCGGCTCAAAAACATCGACATCAGCAAGGTTGCCTTCGTAGCCGTTCCCACCACGCCTGCCGTGCAGGATCCGAACCGGCTGGAAATCGCCGAACCTGCGGGCGCCCAGCTGTTTTCGGCGCTCCGCAAGGACGTGGACCTCACCGACCCCACGGCCCCCACCACGCCGTCGCCCTCTGATACGGCAACCCCTGCCCCCACCGCAACGCCGACCGAAACTGTTCCGCCTGCACCTCCCTACGACAAGGCACTCCAGCCAGTGACCGTGGCGAACGGCACGGGCGTTCCCGGGCGGGCGCAGGAGATTATCCAGGCGCTGGTGTCCGGCGGCTTCACCCAGACCGGCCGGCTGGAAGCCCAGCCCGTGGCACAGTCCGTGGTCTACTACGGATCCGAGTTCGCGGATGTGGCCGCGGATGTGGCTGCCCTACTGGGAATTCCCGCGGCACAGATGCTGCCCGCCCCGGCGGTGGTCGGCGTCCAGGTTTACCTCGGCACCGACTTCACCAGCGGTGCCACGTACGGAGCGGCTGCCCTCCCTGGGGACATCGTTAACCAGACTGCGGGTGACGCCGTCTGCCAGCAGGCGAACCCGGAGCTCATCGTCGCGGGCTGAACGGGTTACCCGCGTTCAAGCGAAAGGGCGGGCCGGCACGTTCGTGGCGGCCCGCCCTTTCGCCCCGGTTTACCAGATGCTGACGCGGTCCTCGCGCGGCATCCACATGCCGTCCTGTTCGGTCACGCCGAACGCTTCGTGGAAGGCATCCAGGTTTTTGGCGATCGCGTTGGTCCGGAACTCGTTGGGGGAGTGCGGATCCGTGGCCAGCCTGCGGATGGCTTCCTCGGACCTGATGACCTGGCGCCAGCCGGCCGCCCATGACGCGAAGAAGCGCTGCTGCCCCGTCAGCCCGTCAAGAACTTCCGGCTCCTTGCCGTCGAGGCTGATCAGGTAGGCCTTGTAGGCAATGGTCAGGCCGCCCAGGTCGCCGATGTTTTCGCCAAGGGTCAGGCGGCCGTTGACGTTGTGGCCGGGCGCCGCATAGGGGGACAGTGCGTCGTACTGGGCCACGAGCTTGGCTGTCAGTTCCTCGAACGCTTTCCGGTCCTCTTCGGTCCACCAGTTCCGCAGCGCGCCGCCGCCGTCGAACTGGGACCCCTGGTCGTCAAAACCATGGCCGATCTCGTGGCCGATGACGGCTCCGATGCCACCGTAATTGACCGCGTCATCCGCGTCGGCGGTAAAGAACGGCGGCTGCAGGATGGCTGCCGGGAAAACGATCTCATTCAGCATGGGGTGGTAGTAGGCGTTGACCGTCTGCGGGGTCATGAGCCACTTGTTGAGGTCCACGGGCTTGCCTACCTCGTCGAGGTGGCGGTCGACGTCGGCATTGTGCGCCCGCTCTACGTTCCCCAGGAGGTCCTTGGGGTCGATTTCCACGGCGGAGTAGTCAATCCATTTGTCCGGGTAGCCGATCTTGGCCCGGAATGCGGCCAACTTGCGCAGTGCTTCGGCCTTGGTGTCCTCGCCCATCCAGTCAAGGCCGGTGATGCTTTGGCGGTACGCCTCGATGAGGTTGGACACCAGGGACTGCATGCGTGCCTTGTGCGTTTCGGGGAAGTGCCGTGAGACGTAGATCTGTCCTACGGCTTCACCGAGGGCTGCTTCGACGACGCCGACCCCGCGCTTCCAGCGGTCCTTGTTCCGCGGTGTGCCGCTGATGGTGGTTCCGTAGAACGCGAAGTTTGCGTCCACGAATGCCTGGGACAGGTATGGCGCGGCGGCGCCGATAACCCGCATGGCAAGCCATTCCTGCCACGTGCCGAGGGGCTCAGATTCGAGGAGCCCGCTGGCGCCGCTGAAGAAGTCCGGTGTGCTGACGACAATTTCCTGCCGCTTGCCAGCATCGATGCCTGCTGCGTCGAACCATGTTCCGAGCAGGGGGAACAGCGCGGCAGCTTCGTCGGCGGTCTTGAGGTTGTAGGTCTTTTGCGGGTCCCGCAGGGTGACGTTGTCCCAGTGGTGTGAGGCCAGCCGGGTTTCCAGGCCCACCACCCGGGCCGAGGCTTCCTCGGGATTCCCGACGCCGGCGAGGGTAAACATGGCGCGCACGTGATCCCCGTACGCCGTGACCATCGGAGCGAACTTCTCCTCTCGGTAGTACGACTCATCCGGCAGTCCAAGGCCGCCCTGGCCTGTGTACAGCAGGATGCGGTCCGGGTTCCCGGCGTCAGGCGCGGGATAGATGTAGAAGAGTCCCGAGACATCGGCCCGGAAAAGCCGTCCGGCCAAGGCTACGAGCTCGGCAGCGGTGCCGGTGGCGAACACGTCGGCCAGCCGGTCGCGGATGGGATCCATGCCCTTGGCCTCCACGGTGGCCTCGTCCATGAAGCTGTTGTAGAGGTCGCCCACTTTCCGCTCGATGCCGCTGGCTGTTTCGCCCTTGCCGGCAGCCTCCTCGATGATGTCGCGGACTGCGATTTCCGCTCCGTCCCGCAGCGCGGTGAAAGTTCCCTCGAGCGGGCGGTCATCCGGAATTTCGGTGGCCTTGAGCCAGGACCCGTTCACGTGCTGGTACAGGTCATCCTGCGGCCGGACGCTGTGGTCAATATTGGACAGATCGATCCCCGAGATGGGCACGTAAGCTCCTTCGTGTGACGGTCCGCGCCGGTGCCGGCACCGGCGCGGGGTCTGCATGCTGGACGACAAGGACGGTGGTGCCCTCTCATCTTACGCACGCGTGCTACCCTCAAATGGTGCGCGCAGAGCTCCTCCTTCTTAGCTGCCGCGGCGAGGCCTCAGACGCGATCTAGCGCAAGGCCCACCCTCGTCGCGGAGTTTGTGTTGCCCGGCCACCTTTCAGATAAGAACCACAGAAAAGGCCCCGATAGTAATGCGAAACGCACAGAAGCCCTCAGGAATGCCCGCCCACCGGTACCGCCCGTTCCACGAGCAGATCACCGTTGAGGTTCCGGACCGCACCTGGCCGGACAAGATCATCACCAAGGCCCCGCGCTGGTGCGCCGTGGACCTGCGCGACGGCAACCAGGCCCTGATTGACCCGATGAGCCCCGCCCGCAAAATGAAGATGTTCGACCTGCTGGTCCGCATGGGCTACAAGGAGATCGAGGTCGGGTTCCCCTCCGCTTCCCAGACCGACTTCGACTTCGTCCGCCAGCTGATCGAAGGCAACCACATTCCGGACGACGTCACCATCCAGGTGCTGACGCAGGCCCGCGAACACCTGATCGAGCGGACCTACGAGTCCCTGGTTGGCGCCAAGCAGGCCATCGTCCACCTGTACAACTCCACATCCGTGCTGCAGCGCCGCGTGGTGTTCAACCAGGATGAGGACGGAATCCTGGACATCGCACTCCAGGGCGCCCGGTTGTGCAAGAAGTACGAGGAAACCCTCGTCGATACGCACGTCACGTATGAGTACTCTCCGGAGTCCTTCACCGGAACCGAACTGGAGTACGCGGTCCGCGTGTGCAACGCGGTTGCAGACGTCTTCGAAGCTTCTGCGGACAGCCAGGTCATCATCAACCTGCCTGCCACGGTGGAAATGGCCACCCCGAACGTCTACGCCGACTCCATCGAGTGGATGAGCCGGAACCTGCACCCCCGTGAGGGCATCATCCTCTCCCTGCACCCGCACAACGACCGCGGCACCGGCGTCGCGGCGGCCGAGCTGGGCTACATGGCCGGCGCTGACAGGATCGAAGGCTGCCTCTTCGGCAACGGCGAGCGGACCGGAAACGTTGACCTGGTGACCTTGGGCCTGAACCTCTTCGTCCAGGGCATCGACCCGATGATCGACTTCTCCGATATCGACGACGTCCGCCGCACGGTTGAATACTGCAACCAGCTGCCCGTGGCGGAGCGTTCACCGTACGGCGGGGACCTGGTGTTCACAGCCTTCTCCGGCTCGCACCAGGACGCTATCAAGAAGGGCTTCGAGGCGCTGGAACGGGATGCCGCCGCTGCCGGCAAGGACGTCGCCGACTTCACCTGGCAGGTCCCGTACCTGCCCGTGGATCCCAAGGACCTGGGCCGCAGCTACGAAGCCGTCATCAGGGTGAACTCCCAGTCCGGCAAGGGCGGCGTGGCTTACCTGCTCAAGAACGAGCACAGCCTGGACCTGCCGCGCCGCGCCCAGATCGAATTCTCCGGTGTGATCCAGAAGCGCACCGACACCGTGGGTGGCGAAGTCAGCGGCTCCCAGCTCTGGCAGGTTTTCCAGGACGAGTACCTGCCCGCGAGCGAGTCCGACGGGCAGTGGGGCCGTTATTCCCTGGGAACCGTCCGCACCGAAACGGACGAGAACGGCGGCATGACGCTGCACGCATCCCTCGGCATCGACGGCAGCCAGGTGAACCGGACCGGAACCGGTAACGGCCCGATTGCCGCACTGCTGGACATCCTCGGCCAGGACGGCGTGGATGTCAGGGTCCTGGACTACAGCGAGCACGCCCTCTCCGAAGGCGGCAACGCCATGGCCGCGGCCTACGTCGAATGCGCCGTCGGGGAGCGCGTGCTGTGGGGCGTCGGGATCGATGCCAACACCAGCATGTCCTCGCTCAAGGCAGTCATCTCCGCCGTCAACCGCGCCATCAGGGATGCCCGCGCCTGATCCGGTCGCGTTGCGCGCCGGCACCCCCGGCGCGCAACGCCTGCCCGTCCCAATGGGCGGCATTCCGCCAGACAATGGGAAGATTAAGCGTGGTCCAACAATCCTTCGCTGCCCGGTCCTACCGGGACGACGCCGTGGTGCTCCGCACGCATAAGCTGGGCGAGGCGGACCGCATCATCACGCTGCTGACCAAGCACCACGGGCAGGTCCGGGCCGTGGCCAAGGGCGTGCGCCGGACCAGCAGCCGTTTCGGCGCGAGGCTCGAACCGTTTATGGTGGCCGACCTCCAGCTTGTGTCAGGCCGGACCCTGGACATCGTCACCCAGGCGGTCGCCAAGGGGGCCTACGGCGGGAACATCGCTGCCGACTACGGCCGCTACACCGTGGCCGCAGCCATGACTGAAACGGCGGAAAAACTCACCGATGTCGACGGCGAAGCCGGGACCGCCCAGTACAACCTTCTCGTTGGCGCGCTGGCGTCGCTGAGTCGGGATGAGCATTCCGCCGGCCTGATCCTCGATTCCTACCTGCTGCGGGCGCTGGCCACCGGCGGTTGGGCGCCCAGCTTCACGGACTGTGCCCGCTGCAGCAGGCCCGGACCGCACACGGCATTCTCGGCACCCCTGGGCGGGATGGTCTGCAACGACTGCCGCCCGCCGGGTTCTCCCGCCCCGGCAGCGGAAACAGTTGTGCTGCTCAGTGCCCTGCTGACCGGGAACTGGCCGGCGGCGGACGGGTCGTTGCCCGTCCACCGCCGGGAAGCTGCCGGACTGGTGGCTGCCTACCTGCAATGGCACCTGGAACGTGTCGTGAAATCACTCAAACATGTGGAGCGTACCTGACTGTGGCTTTGGGAAAAAAGAACAGCCCGTCCCGAAAGCGGACCACCCCGGTGGAGGCGCCTTACCCGCACCCGTCCGGTGCCGTGGCGCCGTCCATTCCCGCCGAGTTCATTCCCCGGCACGTAGCCATCGTGATGGATGGCAACGGCCGGTGGGCCAACCAGCGGGGACTGCCCAGGATTGAGGGGCACAAGGCCGGCGAGCCGGCTCTGCTGGACGTCATGGCTGGTGCGATCGAACTGGGCATCGAGTACGTGAGCGTTTACGCATTCTCCACCGAGAACTGGCGCCGCTCACCCGAGGAGGTCCGGTTCCTGATGGGATTTAACAAGGATGTGCTACGACGGCAGCGCAACCAGTTGGACGCCTGGGGTGTGCGGGTCCGCTGGTCGGGTCGCCGGCCCAAGCTGTGGGGCTCGGTCATCCGCGAACTGGAGGAAGCCGAGGAGTACACGGCGGGCAACAGCACGTGCACGCTGAACATGTGTGTTAACTACGGCGGCCGCGCGGAGATCACGGACGCCGTGTCCTCGATCGCCGCTGAGGTGGCCGCCGGCCGGCTCAGGCCCGGGGCCATCACGGAAAAGACCATCCAGAAATACCTGGACGAGCCGGACCTGCCGGACGTAGACCTGTTCCTGCGGAGTTCGGGGGAGCAGCGGCTGTCCAACTTCCTGCTGTGGCAGTCGGCCTATGCCGAGTTTGTCTTTATGGACACGCTGTGGCCGGACGTTGACCGGCGGACCCTGTGGGACGCCGTCGAAATCTACGCCCAGCGGGACCGGCGTTACGGCGGCGCGGTTGATGCGGCGTCGCCCTCACCCGCGTAGCCGCGCAACCAGCGGGCCAGGCGTGCGTAGGCATCAGCGCGCACCTTGGGCGGTGAAAGAAAGACGTCATGAAGTGCTCCGTCGATACGCTCTACTGTGACGGTGCGCCCCAGCGTCAATGCACGGAGGGCAATGATGTTCACGTCAAGCACGGCGTCCGTCCGCCGCATCTCTTCGGTCCAGAAAGGCCCGTTCGCACTTCCCTGGGAGAGCAGGACAAGGATGGGGATCCCGATTCCCAGTCCGCGCGCCACCTTCGCGTGGCCGGCCAGGATGGCGCTCAGCCAGCCGGCACGCAGCGGGAAGGCCATGGGCGGCCGGTATCGGTCGTCCAGGGGCCACTCGCCTTCAGCCGAACTGCTGATGGTGCGCCAGTAGAAGCCCCGCTCCGGCAATCGCAGGATGGCCTCGGGCCGGAACCGCGCCATCGGCGCCACCATGGTTGACGCGGCCCGCCGCACCAGGGAGTTGCCGTGCATTTCCAGCCAGGGGCTGTTCAGGATCAGCTGCGAGGCCGCTCCGGGGTGGTTGGCTACCCACAGCGCTGCGACCAGGCCGCCGGTGGAGTGCCCCATCAGCGTGAGTTCCGGCTGCGGCTCGCCGCTGCCGATGACGCCTATTGCCTTGCTGATCTCTGCGTCGTAGTCCGCCAGGTCCCCGACGTAGCCGCCGGGCGCGTCCGGGCGAAGGCTCCGTCCGTGGTTGTGCATGTCCAGGGCATGGAAGTCGTAGCCGCGGTCTGCCCAGAACCGGGCGAGGTCCACGTTGAAGAAGTAGTCGCTCCATCCGTGCAGGAAGAGCACAGCACGACGGCGGCCCGAAGCCTTGGGAGCCTGACCGGCGGCCGGGCGGTACCTGACGAGGGTCGCGGTCCGCGCCACGCCGTCCTCACCGGCCGCCTCGAAGCTGCAGGCTTCGAAGCCGTCACCAAGGATGTCGGGGTGCCAGTCCATGAATGAATGCTAGTCCGCGTTCCTACCCATGAGTAGCGGCGTGGCCGGCGGTTGCAAGGAGGACGTCGTGGCGGATGTTGCCGTTCCGGTTTGGTCTGCGCCGCCCCAGACGGAAAACTAGAGGCATGCGCGTATATCCCACATTCTTTAAGCTGGCCTTTTCATGGATGGACGCCGAACGCGCCCACAAGATCGGATTCAAGGGCATCAGGCTTGCGCATTCCTCCGGTGCCGGCAGGATCCTGCAGAAGTTCACTGCCCCGTCGCCGTCGCTGCAGACCACGGCCTTCGGCCTGACCTTCCCCTCGCCGTTCGGCCTGGCAGCGGGTTTTGACAAGGAAGGCCACGGCATCGAGGCGCTCACCGAGCTGGGCTTCGGCCACGTGGAAGTGGGGACCATTACGGGCCAGGCCCAGCCGGGCAACCCCAAGCCCCGCCTTTTCAGGCTGATCGAAGACCGGGCGGTCATCAACCGGATGGGCTTCAACAACGATGGCGCGGCCACCGTTGAGCCCCGCTTGAAGGCGGCGCGGGCCGCGCTGCAGCGCCGGCATCCCGGCGTACGTCCCGTCATCGGCGTGAACATCGGCAAAAGCAAAGTCGTGGAGCTGGAGGACGCCATTGCGGATTACCTCGTCAGCGCCCGCAGCCTCGCTCCCGCCGCCGACTACCTGGTGGTCAACGTCAGTTCGCCCAACACCCCCGGGCTTCGGTTGCTGCAGGACGTCGAGAGCCTCCGCCCGCTGCTGGCCGCAGTGGGGGAGGAAGCCGACAGGTCGGCGGGCCGCCACGTTCCCCTGCTGGTCAAGATCGCCCCGGACCTCAGCGACGAGGACATCGACGACGTCGCCCGCCTGGCGCTGGACCTCGGGCTGGACGGCATTATTGCCACCAACACCACCATCGGGCGCTCCGGCCTCAGCTCGGCACCCGACAGCATTGAAAAAGCAGGCGCCGGCGGCCTGTCCGGCGCGCCGCTGAAGCAGCGGTCCCTGGAGGTCCTCCGCCGGCTGCGGGACGCCACCGGGGGAGCACTCACCCTCGTGGCCGTCGGCGGTGTGGAAAACGCCCGGGACGTCCAGGACCGCCTCGATGCCGGGGCCACCCTGGTCCAGGGCTACACGGCCTTCCTCTACGAGGGGCCCTTCTGGGCGGCCCGGATCAACCGGCAGCTGGCGAAGAACCGCCGGTCCTGACGGTCCGCTAAAACAAAAACCCCGGCGGGTGAACCCGCCGGGGTTTTCTGCAGCTGGGGGCCGTGATGCGCGTGCACCGGCCGGAAGTTAGGAGGGGTATTCGCCGCGTTTGACGAGCGGCTTGGGCAACCGCAGTTTACGGAACTGCAGCGAACGCATGGAGCCGTACCAGACAACACCGCGCTCCACCTCGCCGAACTTCCCGGCCAGCCGCTTACGGAGCTGGCGGGACAGGATGAACACGTCCACAAAAACGGCCAGGAACATCACCCAGAAACCGCCCAGGACATAAATCATCTGCTCGCTGGTGGACGGCACCACAAGCGAAATGATGACAAAGACCAGCGCGCCGAACATCAGGTACTCGCCCAGGCTGAAACGGGCGTCGACGTAGTCACGGGCAAAGCGCTTCTGCGGGCCCTTGTCCCGCAGCGGCAGGAATTTTTCGTCCCCGGTGTCGAGGGCCTGCCGCATTTTCGTGCGCTGGTCCTGGATTGCCTGCCGTTCAGCCGCCTTTGAAGCCTTGCGGTCCTCCGGCACCAGCGGGCGCCTGCGGGCCGCCTCCTGCGCTTTGCGCTTCGGGGTGGGCACACCCTTGCCTGCCGCGGCGTCCTGCCGGGCGGCTGCTTCCGCGGCCTGCTGGTCTATCGTTTCCTGCGCCGAGGGCGCTTCCTTTTTACGTCCGAACACCCCAACAGAATACCCTGCGGCGGGCCGCCTCCGGCCCCGTGACGAACGGAGTCCGGGCGCCCGGTTGTGGTGCAGCCCACGCCGGTCTCCGGCGCAGGTAGTGTTTTGCCATGACTTCTCCTACAGCGGCAACCCCGCACAACTCCGGCAGTCCTGCAGGCGCCATCAATGCCGACGAACTCCGGCGTTCCATCGACCGTGCTTTTGCTGCCACGGTGGCCCACCTCAAGGATCTGGTGTCCATCCCGGGCATCGCCTGGCCAAGCTTCGACCCTGAACCCCTTGACCGCAGCGCACAGGCCGTGGCCGAACTCCTGCGGCGGACGGGCGTGGACGATGTCCGGATCCTGCGGTGCGACAAAGAGGACGGCACACCGGGCGGACCCGCCGTCGTGGCCCGCCGCGAGGCCTCGGCAGGCAAGCCGACCATCCTCCTGTACGCCCATCACGACGTTCAGCCACCGGGAGACCCGGCCCTGTGGGAGACGGAGCCTTTTGCCGCCGTCGAAAAGGACGGAAGGCTCTACGGCCGCGGCGCTGCCGACGACAAGGCAGGAATCATGGCCCACGTGGCCGCCTTCTCAGCCGTTTCCGAAGTCCTCGCCGACAGTTTCGGCCTGGGCGTGACCTTCTTCTTCGAAGGGGAGGAGGAAGCCGGATCACCCACCTTCCGCTCCTTCCTGGAAGCCCACCGTGAGCTGCTCCGCGCCGACGTGATCGTCGTGGCGGACTCAAGCAACTGGAAAGTCGGCATCCCCGCACTGACCACCAGCCTGCGAGGACTGGTCGACGGAACCATCGAGGTGCAGGTGCTCGAGCATGCTGTGCACTCCGGGATGTTCGGCGGTCCCGTGCTGGACGCCCCGACGTTGCTGGCCCGCCTGATCGCCACGTTGCACGACGCTGAAGGCAACGTCGCCATCCCGGGCCTGGTTTCACGTGACGATGTGGCCGTAGATCTCACCGAGGCCGAATACAGGGCGGATGCCTCGGTGCTTGACGGCGTCCGGCTGGCGGGCTCCGGCACCATCGCCTCGCGGCTCTGGACCAAGCCGGCCCTGTCGATTATCGGCTTCGACGCTCCCGCCGTGGACGTGGCCTCGAACACGCTTTTGCCGCGGGCCCGGGCGAAATTCAGCCTGCGGCTCGCGCCAGGGCAGGTTCCCGCCGAAGCGATGGACGCCGTCCGGCGGCATGTGGAGGCCAACGCGCCGTTCGGGGCGAAGGTGGTCTTCACACCGGGGGAGAGTGGCAGTTCCTTCCTGACCGACACCTCATCCAAGGCCGCGTCCCTGGCGCTCTGGGCGCTGGGGGAAGCCTGGGGTGTGCCCGCGGTGGAAATGGGAATCGGCGGTTCCATTCCGTTCATCGCCGACCTGACGGAGCTGTACCCGGACGTGCAGATCCTCGTCACCGGCGTCGAGGACCCCGATTCGCGCGCGCACAGTGCCAACGAATCCCTTCATCTTGGGGATTTCAGGAACGCCATCGTGGCGGAGGCTTTCCTCCTTGCCCGGCTGAATGCGGACGGGCTGGACTGAACGTTCGACGGCGGCAGCGGACAGCAGTGCCGCCGTCGAGGTTGCGGGACGCGCCCAGGGAACAACCATCCGGCTTCCATGGTTACGTCAGGAGTTAGAGCTACACGTCTGACCGACGTAGCATGTAGCTATAGCCCATACCGTTTCCGTAGGGGCAGGCGCCGCTGATGCGGGGCCGCCAGGGACCGTCCTAAGAAGGTAGGCCAATGAGCACCGCAACCAATGAGAACAGCACCGAAACCACCAGCGCTGCCAGCGATGAACTGGCCGCCCACGAGGTCAAGCTGACTGACGTGGCCGCAGGCAAGGTACGCAGCCTGCTCGAGCAGGAAGGCCGGACCGATCTGCGCCTCCGCGTCGCTGTCCAGCCGGGCGGCTGTTCGGGCCTGATCTACCAGCTCTACTTCGATGAGCGCCTGCTCGACGGCGACGCCGTCCGCGACTACGACGGCGTTGAAGTTGTCGTGGACAAGATGAGCGTGCCTTACCTCAGTGGCGCCAGCATCGACTTCGAGGACACCATTTCGAAGCAGGGCTTCACAATCGACAACCCCAACGCCGGCGGCTCCTGCGCCTGTGGGGATTCGTTCCACTGACCCGGACTTTTCGCCCGATGGCGGCACCTCGTGCGGCCGTGCCCGAAACGGCACGGCCGCACTGTGCCGACATGTGGGCGAAACGCCCGGCGGAGCGGTAAGCTCTACACCGAGTAGTAAAACTTTTAGTGTGCCCGGGCAGCCAACGTTGCCGGGCAACAGCAACAAGTAGGAAGGGCCGTCTGTGAGTTCGCAGAACCGAACCGGCAGCCGACGCAAAACGATCACTTCGATCTCAGGCTTGGCACTTGCCGGCGCGTTGGTTTTGACTGGATGTTCGCCAGAGGTAGAGAAGGGGTGGCTGCCCACCGAGCGTGGCACCACCAATCACACCGACCGGATCATGGACCTCTGGGTCAACTCATGGATCGCCGCACTGGTTGTGGGCATCATTACTTGGGGATTGATCGTCTGGTGCCTGGTTGCCTACCGCCGCCGCAAGGGGACCAAGGGCTTTCCCAAGCAGATCAGCTTCAACCTGCCGCTTGAGGTCTTTTACCTGACAATCCCGCTGTTCATGGTCCTGGTGTTCTTCTACTTCACCGACCGCGACCAGCAGGCCATTGATGACCGCTCACAGCCCGCCGACGTCGTTGTGGACGTCCGTGGCAAGCAGTGGGCCTGGGACTTCAACTACAAGTCCGGCGACGTCGTCGAAGAGGACGTCCACGAAGCCGGTGTCCAGGCGCACCTCACCGGCGACACCATCGACAAAGAGAAGCTCCCCACGCTGTACCTGCCCGTTGGCAAGTCCGTGGACGTAGAGCTGAACTCCCGCGATGTCATCCACTCGTTCTGGGTTCCCGCCTTCCTGCAGAAGCGCGACATGATCCCGGGCAAGACCAACTACATCAGGTTCACCCCCACCAAAGAGGGCACCTACGACGGCAAGTGCGCCGAACTCTGTGGCGAGTACCACTCCGAAATGCTGTTCCGCGTGAAAGTGGTGTCCGAGGCTGAATTCGCGGCCCACATGGACGAACTGCGCGACTCAGGCAACACGGGTCTCCTCGGCGAAGAGTACGACCGCAACCCGAACCTGAACGAAATTAAGTAAGGGGAGCGACGTGGCTACGTACACTCAATCCGCACCCACCGGAGTCCTGACGGCTCCCGTGGTTCCCAAATCCAAGGGACGCATCGTCGTCAACTGGATCACCTCCACCGACCACAAGACCATCGGGTACATGTACCTGATCGCCTCCTTTGTGTTCTTCTGCTTCGGCGGCGTGATGGCCCTGCTGATCCGTGCCGAGCTGTTCGAGCCCGGCATGCAGATCCTGCAGACCAAGGAGCAGTACAACCAGCTCTTCACGATGCACGGCACCGTGATGCTGCTGATGTTCGCCACCCCGCTGTTCGCAGGGTTCGCGAACGTGATCATGCCGCTGCAGATCGGTGCGCCCGACGTTGCGTTCCCGCGGCTGAACGCCCTGGCTTTCTGGTTCTTCCTCTTTGGTTCCACCATCGCGGTCTCCGGCTTCATCACCCCCCAGGGTGCTGCTTCCTTCGGCTGGTTCGCGTACGCACCACTGTCGAACACCACGTTCAGCCCCGGCATCGGCGGTGACCTGTGGGTCTTCGGCCTGGCGCTGTCAGGCTTCGGCACCATCCTCGGTGCGGTCAACTTCATCACCACGATCATCTGCATGCGTGCCCCGGGCATGACCATGTGGCGGATGCCGATCTTCACCTGGAACACCCTGGTCACGGCCATCCTGGTCCTCATGGCGTTCCCGCCCCTGGCTGCCGCCCTGTTCGCCCTCGGTGCAGACCGCCGCTTCGGCGCGCACATCTTCGACCCGGAGAACGGCGGCGCGGTCCTGTGGCAGCACCTGTTCTGGTTCTTCGGCCACCCCGAGGTCTACATCATCGCCCTGCCGTTCTTCGGCATCGTCTCGGAGATCTTCCCGGTCTTCAGCCGGAAACCGATCTTCGGCTACAAGGGCCTGGTCTACGCCACCATCGCCATCGCCGCGCTGTCCGTGACCGTGTGGGCGCACCACATGTACGTCACCGGTTCGGTGCTGCTGCCGTTCTTCGCCTTCATGACCATGCTCATCGCAGTTCCTACCGGCGTGAAGTTCTTCAACTGGATCGGCACCATGTGGCGGGGCTCGATCACGTTCGAGACTCCGATGCTCTGGAGCATTGGCTTCCTGATCACCTTCCTCTTCGGCGGTCTGACGGGCATTATCCTGGCGTCACCGCCGCTGGACTTCCACGTCTCCGACTCCTACTTCGTGGTGGCGCACTTCCACTACGTGGTGTTCGGCACCGTGGTCTTCGCGATGTTCGCTGGCTTTTACTTCTGGTGGCCGAAGTGGACCGGCAAGATGCTCAACGAACGCCTCGGCAAGATCCACTTCTGGCTCCTGTTCCTCGGCTTCCACGGAACCTTCCTCATCCAGCACTGGCTGGGCGTCGAAGGCATGCCCCGCCGCTACGCGGATTACCTGGTGGAGGACAACTTCACCTGGATGAACCAGTTCTCCACCATCTCCTCCTTCGTCCTGGGCGCATCGCTGATCCCGTTCTTCTGGAATGTGTACATCACCTGGCGCAGCTCAGAGCGTGTCGAGGTCGATGACCCCTGGGGCTTTGGAGCCTCGCTCGAATGGGCCACGTCCTGCCCGCCGCCGCGCCACAACTTCACGTCGCTGCCGCGGATCCGCTCGGAACGCCCCGCATTGGACCTGCACCACCCTGAACTGGCGCAGATCCACACCGTCGAGTCCCCGTCTGCAGCCGCAGCGGTGCTCGGTAACGCCGACCAGAAGGACACCGCCAAGTGAAGATCGAATCATGGATTTTTGGAGCCGGAGTCTTCTTCTTCGTGCCGGTCTCCCTGGTTTACGGGTTCCTGACCAACTGGCATGAATGGGTTGGCACGCTGGGTATTCTCCTGGTGGGCGGCCTGGCCGGAATGATCGGCGGCTACCTGGGCTTCACCGGCAAGCGCGTCGGCATGCGCCCCGAGGACCGCAACGACGCCGAGATCCACGAGGGTGCCGGCGAGCAGGGCCACTTCAGCCCCTGGAGCTGGTGGCCCCTGGTCCTGGGCCTGGCATGCGCGGGCGGTTTCCTTGGCCTGGCCGTGGGCTTCTGGATTACGTTCATCGCAGCCGGTCTCGCCGTTGTGGCGCTCGTTGGCTGGGTCTACGAATACAGCCGCGGGGACCACGCCCACTAGGCACCCCGGGCTGAGTACAGCAAGAACTTAACGACGTCGGGCCCCACCGAAAGGTGGGGCCCGACGTCGTTATTGGTTAAGTACGCTTGGTGAGCCCTAGCGGGCTCCCTGGGACTCTAAAAGCTCTGCAAGGGACAGGAGGGCCGCTTCAGCGGCCTGGAGCCCGTGGGGGGCTTCCACGGCCGAATCACTGACGCTGAGCACCACTTCGCAGCCGTGGTGGAAGTCGGCGGTCATCACTTCCAGCAACGACCGGGCGTCTACCCCCTGGAAGCCGGCTTTGCTGATGGTCACCGGCAGTCCGGTATCGGTAACGGCCCTGACGAACATCGCAGCAGGCCGGGCATGCAGGCCGATGGACGCCGATACCACTGCCTTGTGAACTGGCAACGCAACTCCTTTTCCCGGACGGCCCCCTCCGCAAGACGATAAATTTCCTGTCCAATATAGCCGTCGGGATGCGGGTCCGCCCAAACGGCGGCAGGAACTCACGGTGCCGGTCTAGACCTGCTGGCCTTTGACTTAAGATTGAAGGGTGAATACACCAGCAGGGACCGGGCATCGTGGCCGCTAACGCGGCCGGAGTTGCCGGTGAAATTGATCGAAGCAGCGGAACCGCGATCTACATCCAGCTCCGTGAGATTCTGCGGCAATACATCGCGAAGTCCTGCCCGCCGGGGTCTGCACTGCCTTCGGAGCGGGACCTGGCCGAACGTTTCGGCCTCGCCAGAATGACCGTACGCCAGGCCATTGACGCGCTGGTGGGCGAAGAGGTCATCGAGCGCGTCGTGGGGCTGGGCACGTTCGTCCGGAAGCCCAAGCTGGACCTGCAGGTCAAGCTCACCTCCTACAGCGAAGAGATGCAGCGCCGCGGAATGGTGCCCGCCGCCAAGGTCCTGAGTTTCGAGCAGATTGCTGCCAGTGCATTCCTGGCACGCGAACTCCAGCTCGACGAAGGCACCCCGCTGGTCCGGTTCCGCCGGCTTTTGCTGGCGGACGGTGAGCCAATGAGCGTTGATGAGAACTTCATCCCGGCCCACCGCGTCCCTGGCCTGTTGGATGGCGAGCCGCCCACGTCGCTGTACAACGTCCTGAGCGAGCAGTTCGGCCTTGTTATGGAATGGGGCGAGGACATGATCGAAGCCACCGCTGCATCGCCTTCCACTGCCCGCCTGCTGAATGTGGACGTGGGCGCGCCGCTGCTCAAGATCCAGCGTCATGCCTTCGTGGCACGGGCCATGGTGGACTATTCGGTTTCGTACTACCGAGCCGACCGCTACAAGCTTTGGGTGCCGCTGCAGCGGCCGGGGGCCAGGCCGGCGCGGCACCATGGGTCCGGCTATCGCAACACCTGATCCGGGCTTCGCCAGGTTTCGCCTGGCACCGCCTAACGCGAAAGGCCCGGTCCAATTGGACCGGGCCTTTCGCGTTGTATTCAGAACAGGTTGCCTTAGTGGCTGAGGCTCTTGCTTTCCTCGGCGGCTTCCACTGCAGGGGCGTGGTGGCCGTGTGCGGCCTCCAGCTCTGCCGGAGTTGCGGGGGCGACCCGGTCCTCGAAGAACCACCTGGACAGGAACGCCCGCTGCTTTTCCTTACGCGTCACGATGCCGTGATCGTTGGGTACGGCGGGCAGCGGAGCCGGGGACTCGAAGCCGACCAGCTTGTAGCGCTTGTACTCATCGAGCGGTGCGTGGACTTCGATGAACTCTCCATGCGGAAGGCGCACAATCCGGCCGGTTTCGCGGCCGTGGAGTGCGATTTCCCGGTCTTTTCGCTGGAGTGCCAGTGCCACTCGCTTGGCGACGATGTAGGCGATGACCGGTCCGATGAAGAACAACGTCCGGAGCCAGTAGGTCACATCGTTCAGCGACACGTGGAAGTGCGTGGCGATGAGGTCAGAACCTGCTGCCGCCCACATGACGCAGTACCAGACGAAGCCTGCAACGCCGATGGCGGTGCGGGTCGGGGCGTTGCGCGGACGGTCCAGGACGTGGTGTTCGCGGTTGTCCTTGGTGATCCAGCTTTCGATCCACGGGTACATGAACATCACCGTGAACAGGATGCCTGCCGGGACCAGGGCCGGCAGCAGGACGTTCAGCGTCAGCGTGTATCCGAAGACGACGTACTCAAAGTGGAAGTCGCCGATCACACCGGGCATCAGGCGCAGGGCGCCGTCGACGAAGCCGATGTACCAGTCGGGCTGGGTACCTGCGGACACCGGTGAGGGGTCGTACGGGCCGTAGTTCCAGATCGGGTTGATGGTGAAGAACGCTGCCATGAGGGCCACAACACCGAACACGATGAAGAAGAAGCCGCCGGCCTTCGCCGCGTAGACCGGACCCAGGGGGTAGCCAACGACGTTGCCGTCGTTGCGGCCCGGGCCGGGGTACTGGGTGTGCTTGTGCACAACCACCATGAACAGGTGCAGGACGATCATCAGCAGGATCAGTGCCGGGACCAGCAGGATGTGCAGCATGTACAGGCGGCCGATAACGGCGGTGCCCGGGAACTCGCCTCCGAAGAGGAAGAACGAGGTGTACGTGCCGATCACCGGAATGGACTTGATCACGCCGTCGATGATGCGCAGGCCGTTGCCGGAGAGCAGGTCATCGGGGAGGGAGTAGCCCGTGAAGCCGGCAGCCATGGCCAGGATCAGGAGGACGCCGCCGACAACCCAGTTCATTTCACGCGGTTTGCGGAAGGCGCCGGTGAAGAAGACGCGGAGCATGTGGACCGCGATGGACGCCACGAACAGCAGGGCCGACCAGTGGTGGACCTGGCGCATGAACAGGCCGCCACGGACATCGAAGGAGATGTCCAGGGACGAGCTGTACGCCACCGACATTTCAACGTTCTGCAGCGGGATGTACGAGCCGTCGTAGTGCGTCTCCGCCATGGACGGGTCGAAGAAGAACGTCAGGAACGTACCCGACAGCAGCAGGATGACGAAGGAATACAGCGCCACCTCGCCAAACATAAACGACCAGTGGTCGGGGAAAACCTTGCGTCCGAATTCCCGCAGGATTCCGGAGCCTCCAACGCGTGCATCGACGAAATCGGTGATGCGTCCGGCTTTAGTCGTGGCGACGAAGGCGGGGGCTTTAGCTGTTGATGATGCGCTCATGCTCATCACGCTCCCAGTAACTCGGTCCAACAGGTTCTTTGAAGTCGCTGGTAGCGACCAGGTAGCCCTCGTCGTCAACTGCGATCGGCAGCTGGGGGAGTGGCCGGCTGGCGGGGCCAAAGATCACTTTGCACTCTTGTGTGAGGTCAAAGGTGGACTGGTGGCACGGGCACAGCAGGTGGTGCGTCTGCTGCTCGTACAGAGCAACGGGGCAGCCAACGTGGGTGCAGATCTTGGAATAGGCAACGATTCCGTTGTAACCCCAGTCTTCGCGGCCCTCTGAAGGGTTAAGCGATGCGGGGTCCAGACGCATGAGGAGCACAACGGCCTTGGCCTTTTCGTTGAGCTTTCCCTCATGGAGTTCATTGAGGCCTTCGGGGATGACGTGGAACGCCGAGCCGAGGGTCACATCGGATGCCTTGATGGGCGTTCCGTCGGGGTCCCGGGTGAGGCGCTTGAGCTTGCCTTCAACCGGTGCCCACATGGTGTGCGACAGCTTCTTGTCCGGGCGCGGGCCCAGGTCGCCGAAGATGGCCAGGGCGGGAAGGGGTGCCAGCGCCACAGCCCCAAGGAGGGTGTTGCGGATCAGCGGGCGGCGCTTGATGCCCGTTTCGTCCACAATGTCGTCGACGATGCGGACTGCTGCCTGCCGGTCTTCCTCCGTGCGGATCGCGTGGCGTTCCTCGGAGACTTCATGGTCCGGCATCAGGGCCTTGGCCCAGTGAACGATGCCCGTGCCGATGCCGAGCATGGCAAAGGCGGTGCCCACGCCGAGCAGTGCGTTCTGAAGCCGGATGGTGGCGATGTCGGCGCCTTCACCCAGGTCGATGGCGAAATAAGCCACCAGGAAGATCAGTGTGCCGACAACGGAGGTGCCAAAAAGTAGGGCGACCTGCCGTTCTGCACGCTTGGCGGCCTTCGGGTCCGTGTCAGCCAGGCGCAAACGGTGCGGAGGAAGCCCAGGATCCTGGAACTTCTCCACCTCATTCTGACCAGCCGTAGCTACGGTGCCCGAGTGGTTCGGACTGCCGTCACTATGGTTGCCCATAATTCGCCTCATCCTTCTCTCGTCCCGGCTTATGCCGAGTTAGTTTTGCAATTTCAAACTGCTGACGGATCAGCAGGAGTTCTAATGGTGTTGCGGAGCGCCTAGGACGTCCGCGACGTCAGCCAGATGGTGAACGCAATAATGACGCCCAGTCCTGCAACCCAGACAAACAGGCCTTCCGATACGGGGCCGAGGGCTCCGAGGTCTGCCCCGCCGGGGGAGCCATTGGCTTCGATCTGCTTGAGGAAGGTGATGATGTCGCGCTTGCCTTCAGGGGAGACGTTGGCGTCGTTGAATACAGGCATGTTCTGCGGGCCGGTGACCATGGCCTCGTAGATGTGCTTCTCGGAGACGTCAGCCAGGGCGGGCGCGAACTTGCCGCGCGTCAGGGCGCCACCGGCAGCGGCGGCGTTGTGGCACATTGCGCAGTTCACGCGGAAGAGCTCGCCACCTTCGGCGGCGTTGCCCTGGCCATCGAGCAGGTGTTCTTCAGGGATTGCCGGGCCGGCTCCCAGGGAAGCTACGTAGGCTGAAAGCTGGTGGGTCTGCTCGTCGTTGAACTGGGCCGGCTTCTTGTAAGCCTGGGGTCCGTTCATCTGCATCGGCATGCGTCCGGTGCCCACCTGGAAGTCAACCGCCGCGGCACCAACGCCGACGAGGGAGGGACCGTCCTGGGTGCCGCTGGCACCCATTCCGTGGCAGGTGGCGCAGTTCGCTGCGAAGAGCTTCTCGCCTTCGGCGGTGTCATTGGCGCTGTAGCTGGTGGTGGATGCCTTCGCCTCGTTGACGGTTGTGGCAACGGCGTACAGCCCACCCGTGACGAGGAGCCCCATCAGGAGCAGCGCTATTGCTGCTAGCGGGTGACGTCGCTTTTGCGAGAGTGCCTTCACGTGGTGGTTCCTTTATTCGATCCTGCGCCGGCTCCGAGAGCCGCTTCTTGAAATTCTGCCTCTTGTAGAAAAAGAATCAAAGCTTGACTACTTGAGTACGTAGATGACCAGGAAGAGGCCAATCCACACGACATCCACAAAGTGCCAGTAGTACGACGTGACGATCGCTGACGTCGCCTCAAAGTGGCCGAACTTCTTCGCCGCGAAGGAGCGGCCCATGATGAAGAGGAAGGCGATGAGGCCGCCGATGACGTGGAGGCCGTGGAAGCCGGTCGTGATGTAGAAGGCGGAGCCGTACGCGTTGGAAGACAGCGAAACGTGCTCGGAAACGAGCATCGCGTACTCGGTGGCCTGGCCGGCCACGAAGAAGCCGCCCATGAGGAACGTCAGCGTGAACCATTCGTTCATGCCCCACCGGGAGAACTGGAACGGGCCGCCGGACTTCCGGGGCTGCAGCCGTTCGGCGGCGAAGACGCCCATCTGGCAAGTAAAGGAACTGGCCACGAGGACAATCGTGTTTACGAGCGCAAAGGGGAAGTTGAGCTTGGCCGTCTCTTCCGCCCACATCTGTCCGCTCGTGGAGCGCAGTGTGAAGTACATGGCGAAGAGACCGGCGAAGAACATCAACTCGCTGGACAGCCACACTACGGTTCCAACGGAAACCATATTGGGGCGGTTCAGCGTGGGGTGCGCCGGGGTACTGGGGGCATGGGTCGCAGATGTCACATAGACATTATGTCTATAAAAGTCCGTACTTCCCAACGCAAACCGCCTTTTGGGGGGACTTTTTCTACAAAGACGCGAAATCACCGGGAAAAGTTCCCGGAGGGGTTCACATTGGTCAGGGCGCGGCGTCGGTCGATAGCATCAGGGAGTGACTTCACTCGCATCGGCACCGGCGGCAGGCAATACCTGGCCGCGGCTCATCTCGGCTCTCATCAGTGGCGCGGACCTTACCGCTGACAACACGGCGTGGGCCATGGACACCATCATGTCGGGGGAAGCGACGCCCGCCCAGATCGCCGGTTTCCTGGTTGCACTCAGCGCCAAGGGCGAAACCGTGGAGGAGCTCTCGGGCCTGGTCGAAGCCATGCTGGGCCACGCGAATCCGGTCATTATTTCCGGTGAGAAGCTCGACATCGTGGGCACCGGCGGGGACCAGCTGAACACGGTGAACATCTCCACCATGGCCGCCCTGGTGGCGGCGGGCGCAGGCGCCAAGGTGGTCAAGCACGGCAACCGCGCGTCGTCGTCCTCCTCGGGTTCCGCCGATGTTCTGGAGGCGCTCGGGGTCCGGCTTGACCTGCCCATCAGCCAGGTTGCCCGGAATGCGGAAGAGGCGGGAATCACGTTCTGCTTCGCCCAGGTGTTCCACCCCTCGTTCCGCCACACGGCGGTTCCGCGCAGGGAACTGGCCATTCCCACCGCCTTCAACTTCCTGGGCCCGCTGACCAACCCTGCCAAGGTCCAGGCCTCGGCCGTCGGAGTGGCCAACGCCAGAATGGCGCCGCTGGTCGCCGGGGTGCTGGCCCGGCGGGGCAGTCGTGGCCTTGTGTTCCGGGGCAATGACGGCCTCGACGAACTGACCACCACCGGCCCGTCCACCGTCTGGGAAATCAGGGACGGCCGTGTGACGGAACTGGAGTTTTCGCCCGCCGATCTGGGCATCCGCCGCGCGACCGTCGAGGAACTTCGCGGCGGAGACGCACAGGTGAACGCCGCCGTCGTGCGTGATGTCCTGGCCGGCCACCCCGGACCCGCACGGGATGCCGTCCTGCTCAACGCCGCTGCGGGCCTGGTGGCCTTCGACCGTTCGGCCGACGGCGACTTCCTGGAGCGCATGCGTTCAGCGCTTGATCGCGCGGCCGCCTCTGTGGACTCCGGTGCCGCGGCGGCTGTCCTCGACCGCTGGGTCTCGCTGAGCCACGGATAAGGAACCCCCACATACAGGAGCAGGGCCCGGCTGGAAGCCGGGCCCTGCTTGGTTAACCTAAGCTGCTACTGCTCGAAGCCAAGAGCGAAAGCGGCGTCGAGATCGTGCTGGGAGTACGCGCGGAAGGCGATATGCGTGGTGGTGTGGACCACGGCCGGAACTTTGGAGAGGCGGTCGGCAATGACGTCGGCCAGGTCCTCATGCCTGGCTACCCTGGCGACCGCGATAAGGTCCCATTCACCGGTGACCGAGTACACCTCGCTGATGCCCTGGATCGCGGAGATTTCCTCCGCGGTTTCGGGAATGCGGGCGGCGTCGGTTTTGATCAGAACGAATGCGGTGATCACTTTCAATCCTTCCGGATCTGTTGCGCCGTAGCAGTGCCCGGCAAGACTGTTCAGTCCTGCCAGCCTATTACATGGGCACGGTCCGCAGGCCAGGTTTCACGGCCGCGTCAGGACCTTCTGAGCCTGCGCACCAATGCAAGCAACGCACGGTACCCCACCAGGAACAGCCCCAGGCTCAGCAATGCCACAATGACGAAGGCCACCACCACTGTCTGGCCTGTCACTGCCCGAAGGATCATGCCGCCCGCAACAGCGCCCAGCCACACGATGACGCCGGCCGATAGTGAGAGCGGACGCCGCCGTACCCGGCCCGCCAGCCAGGCGATGGCCGCGCCGGCCAGGAAGGGCCAGGCGGTGAGGAACACTCCGGTGATGATGTCGCCCCGCTGGTGTGCGTCCCTCCCGATCGCGGCGAAAACCAGGATCAGGACCATATCGGCCAGGGCTGCGGCAATGACGGCCTGCCGGCCGCTGTTAGGCGTGTGTTGCTGGGTCTGGGAAGTCATGGCTTCGAGCCTAGCGTTGCGGCGACGGCGGCCGGGAAGCCATGGTTGCTCCGGGGTCCGGGATTGCGGAAGATTGCAGGACAGACTGTGCGGCATATCACCCGGGAGGCACCGTGCGCTTGATTCAGGTGGCCCAGCAAGCCCATGACCTTCCGCGCGCAGCTGCGTTCTACGCCAAATTGACGGGAGTGGAGCCCACCGCAGTCTTTGACCCTCCCGGGCTGCTGTTCTTCGATCTCGACGGCGTCAGGCTGCTGCTGGAGCGCGGCGCGCCGTCGTCAGTGCTCTATTTGGAGGTGGACGACGTCGCCTCCACTGTCCGGACGCTGCAGGACAGCGGTGTGGAGATTGTTGCCGCACCGCACGTGATCTTCCACCATGCCGACGGCAAGCTGGGACCTGCCGGCACCGACGAGTGGATGGCCTTCATTAAGGACTCTGAAGGGAACACTGTGGGGCTGGTCAGCAGGCGTGCTCCGGCCGTTGTGCAGGTACCGCCCCCGGACTAGGCTCGAGCCGGAAAGGAGCACCCATGCAGATTTCCACTTGCCTGTGGTTCGAGAACCAGGCCGAAGAAGCCGCCGAGTTCTATGTCTCAGTCTTTGACGACTCCCGAATCCTGGAGGTCTCACGCTACGGCGAGGGCGGCCCCGGTCCCGCGGGTGGGGTAATTACCGCTGAATTTGAGATCGAAGGGCGCAGGTTCCTGGCTCTGAACGGGGGAGCGCCGTCCAACTTCACCGAGGCGGTCTCCTTCGTCGTTGACTGCGAGGGCCAAGCGGAGGTGGACCGCTACTGGGCGGCGCTGACCGACGGCGGCGCCGAGAGCCAGTGCGGCTGGCTAACGGACCGCTATGGTGTGTCCTGGCAGATTGTGCCGTCGGTGCTCGGATCGCTGATCGGCGGGCCGGACCCCGAGGGCGCCCAGCGCGCCATGCAGGCGATGCTGGGAATGCGCAAGCTTGATATCGCCGCACTTCAAACAGCCTATGAGGGGTAGCACCATTCCGGCGGCCCGCCGATGAACAAACCGTTGTGGATCGGCACACTGGTCGGCGCTGCCCTCGGCATCGCGCTCGGCCTGGCTATCTTCCAGAGCCCGTTCGTGGGCATGTTTGTTGGAGCCGCCCTGGGAGCCGTTGCCGGTGCGGGTGTTCGTCCGCGGCGCTAAGCGGCCACGCGTAACAGCCACGTTGGGACGAAACCCGCGGAACCAGGACCGAGCTAGGCGTAGCGGGTGATGTCCAGGCTGCTGACGGTTGCTGTGCCGCCCAAGGCATAGACGGCGACGTCGGTGCTGGTGGGTGCGGGAAAGATCAGTTCCGTCATGGTGACCTGGCCGTCCTGGGCGAAGATTTCAACGGAGCAGCGGTCCACGTAGATGGTGAGTTTGTACGAGCCGTTGATCGTACGGATGGGGGCGGTGTCGATGGAAGGGAAGGATGGGTGGAAGTCCGTCCGCCCGGAGGTGCGGCGGTCAACATGGAGGGTGCCGGGGACGGGTCGGATGCCGATCCGGGTTCCGTGGGCTCCGTTGCCACGGACGATGAGCCCGAATTCCTGGGCGTTTCCTGGGGTGAAGGTCGCCTCGATCCGCTGGACGCTGCCTGCCGCCCCGTCCAGGACACGCGTGCAGTCCGACAGTTCCGTAGCCGCAAGGGTGAATGACTGGCCGGCCCCGGAAATTGCTTCGAAATCGCCGGTGGCCTGTTGGATCAGGCGGGGACGTCCGTCGACGGTCCGGAGTGATACTTCGCGGGCCAGGGTCATGGGGCTGCGCCACGGCGAGGTGGGGATCTGGTTGGCGTATTCCCAGTTGTTCATCCAGGCGATCATGAGGCGGCGGTTGTCGGGGGCGTCGCTGAAGGATACAGCGGCGTAGTAGTCCCGGCCCCAGTCCAGCCACTGATACTCGCCCAGCCGGGCGGGGTCCTGGTGCCCTTCGGTCACGGTGGTGGCGGAGGTGAACGTCGTCCCGTCGAAGTCTCCGACGAAGTACTGCCCCGCAGAGCCGTTGTTGGGACCGCCCGGGTTGAGGTTGACGGTGAGGACCCACTTCAGGTTTCCCGGATCCCCGTCCACTGGGAGGGGGAAAAGGTCCGGGCATTCCCAGACGCCTCCGGTGGCGTTCGCCGGGCCGAAAGTGCTCAGCGGCTCCCATGCCCTGAGGTCGTCGGATTTGTAGAGCACCACCTGGAAGTCCGTGGCTTCCACGGCGACCATGACCCAGTAGCTGCCGGCGCCGCCGTCGTACCTGATGACTTTGGGGTCGCGGAACTCTGCTGAGCCGCGGCTCAGAACGGGGTTGGCCGAGTGTTTGGTCCAGGTGTAGCCGCCGTCGCGGCTGTAGGCCAGCGACTGCGCCTGGAGCCCCGCATGCCTGGAGCCGGGTTTGAATGCGCTGGTGTAGACGGCGACCAGGGGCGGCGCCGAGTCGGTGCCGAATCCGCTGGTGTTGTCCCGGTCGAAAACGATGCTGCCGGAGAAGATGTCTTCGTCATCGTCGCAGGCGATGGCGACGGGGTGTTCGGTCCAAGTGACCAAGTCAGGGGAGGTGGCGTGACCCCAGGACATGTTTCCCCAGACGTTGTCCAGCGGGTTGTTCTGGTAGTAGAGGTGGTAGAGACCTTCATGAAAGATCAGGCCGTTGGGGTCATTGAGCCAGGTGTTCCGGGTGGCGTAGTGCAGCGCCGGGCGGAAGGTGTCGGCCGTGGTGGCGGTCGCGGCAGTCATGAAGGCGGGGTCTCGTTTCTGTGCGGGTCGGGTGGGAACACCTGTCTGGGGCCTCCCTGGGGTTGGGTGGGCCGGTATGCACCGGCCCACCCGGGTACTTCGGTGTTAGGAGTTTTTCTTGTAGCGGTCGTAGGCCTGCTGGTAGACCTCGATCATTTTGTCGACGCCGACGTTCTTGAGCTGGGCGACGTAGCCGTCCCATTCCTGCTCAATGCCGCCGGAGACGATCCACTTGGCCATGTTCTGCTTGACCAAGGACGCGGCGTCCGTTTCGATGGTGCCGATCTGCTGGAGTTCCTCGGTGGACAGCGCCACCGGCGGGTACCCGTCGTTGGCGGCGAAGGGCTTGTAGTTCTCTTCCACTGTCTTCTGGCGTGCGGCGGCGCGGGGTTCGGGGGCCACAACGTTCTTGAAGTTCTCGGCGGTGTTGGCTTTCGGGCCGCCGGGCGCGACCTTTTGGCGCCGTTCGCCCTCGCTTGTCCCTGCCGGGGCGGGGATCTGGGTCAGGATGCCGCTGGCGTCCTTTTGCAGGGTTTCGCCGATCGGTCCCCAGTTGGCCTGGGCTGACTGGATGGGGTCGTAGAGGTTGTCTGCCCAGCGCATGGTTGCGGCCGGGTATTTGTTGGTCCGGGTGATGGCGAAGGCGCCGCGGGCGATTTCCTGGTTGTTGGACTGGCTGGCGATGCGCTTGCCGTCCACGCCTTCCAGGACCGGGACCAGGGAGTAGTTGTTGGCGCGGTCCGCGCCGACCATTTCGGGGATTTCCCACCAGACGAAGGAGCCGAGGTTTTCCGTTGCGGCCTTGCCCTTGGCCAGGTACGCCTTGTCATCCTGGGAGAAGGACTCCGGATCGATCAGGCCTTGCTGGTACCACTCGTGCAGGGTCTGGATGGCCTTTTTGTAGCCGTCCTGGGTGGGAGTGAAGATGACTTTGTCGTCCTTCACGATGCGGTGGTCCATGTTGTCCGGTACTCCGCCGAGGGCGGCGATCAGGTCAACGATGTCCCCGCACCAGGAACCTGGCATAAAGCTCAACGGTATGGTCTTACCGGTCCCGGAGGCGTCCCGGGTTTTGAATGCGAGCAGTGCGTCGTGGAACTCATCGATGGTTTTCGGCATCGGGATGTTGAGCTTCTTCAGCCAGGCGGTGTTGATGGCCAGTTCGTTGGGGAACTGGACCAGGCCGAGCTCTTCCACCGACGGCAGGGAGTAGATGTGCCCGTCCGAAGAGGTGATGGCTCCCTTGATGTCCGGCCGGTCAGAGAGCAGTTTGGAGAGGTTCGGGGCGTTTTTGTCGATGAGCCCCTCAAGCGGGATGAGGGTGCCGCTGGCCGAGTAGGTGGCGATCTCGGCGTCGGTCAGCCCCGAATTGAAGAAGGCATCGGGCAGGTCGCCGCTGGCGAGGATGAGGTTCTTCTTTTCCTTGAAGACCGTTTCGGGCAGGTTCTCCCAGTTGATGTGGACGTTGGTGGCCTTTTCCCATTCCTTCACCACGGTCATGGTGTTGTAGTCCGGGGCAAGCGCTGCCTTCGTGCCGGAGAACGTCAGGTCGAGCTGCTTGCTGACGATCGGGAAGCCTGTTTCCTGGAAGCCGAAGTCAGCGGAGGCGTCTTTGATCTCCGTGGTGCCTGAGCCGCCGCCGGAGCAGGCGGTGAACATCAATGTTCCGGCCAGGACGGCGCCGAGGGCGGCGAATTTACGGCTAAATGCCATGGTCATTCCTATTCTGAGGTGGGGATGCTGCATCTGGGTTGCTGCGAGGGGACGGTTATTTGACGGCGCCGATCATGGCGCCCTTGGTGAAGTGCTTCTGCATGAATGGCAGGGCAATCATCAGTGGCAGACTCGAGACGACGATCATGGCGTACTTGGTGAGCTCTGCGATCCGTTGCGCTGCCGCATAGGATTCGATGTCTCCGCCGGTGGTTCCGGCTGATGAGACATCTGACTGGATGAGGATGTTCCGCAGGACGAGCTGCAGCGGGTACTTCGAGTCGTCGTTGAGGAAGATCAGCGCGTCGAAGAACGAGTTCCACTGGGCTACGACGTGGACCATGATCATGAGCATGATCAGCGGCTTGGATAGGGGGAGCACCATTTGAAAGAAGAATTTGAAGTCAGTTGCCCCGTCCATCTGGGCGGCTTCGCGCAGTTCGTTGGGGATCGTGTGTTCAAAGAATGACCTGGCGATGATCAGGTTCCATACGCCCACCGCTCCCGGCAGGACCACTGCCCAGACGGTGTCCAGCATGCCCAGGTCCCGGACCACCAGGTACTTGGTGATGAGGCCGCCGTCGAAGAACATGGTGATGACGAACAGGAGCATGAGGATCTTGCGGCCGGGCATGTCCTTGCGGGACAGTGCGTACGCGCCGCAGAGGATAGTGCTGACGCTGATGGCGGTTCCGAGGACGGTGTAGATGACCGTGTTGCCCAGGCCGTTCCAGATCCGGCTGTCGGCGAAAATCCGTTCGTAGCCCTCCGTTGTAACACCGGAGGGGAACAGCCAGACCTTGCCTTCGTAGACGGCGTTCGGGTCGCTGATGGAGGCGATAACGATGAAGTACAGCGGGTACACAACGGCCAGGATGGACAGCAGCAGGACCGTGGTCGCAGCGACGTTGAACGCACGGTCACCGTAGCGGTCCCGCAGCGTCCGCCTGGGGCGGCCGGGGCTGATGGCCCGGTTCGGGTTGTTGAGAGTACGTGGGTTGGTTGTCAGGGACATGTCGGCATCACCACAGGGTCGCTTGGTTGGCCCGGCGCGCGATCGTGTTGAAGACGAGAAGCAGCGCCAGGTTGAGGAGGGAATTGAACAGGCCGATGGCGGCCGAGTAGCTGAACTGCGCCTGCTGCAGGCCCGCGTGGTAGACGTAGGTCTGGATGATCTCCGAAGTCGAGAGGTTGAGCGGCGTCTGCATCAGCAGCGCCTTCTCGAAACCGACGTTGAGCAGGTTGCCGATGGCCAGGATGAACAGGATCGTCACCACCGGCATGATGCCCGGCAGATCAATGTGCCGGATGCGCTGCAGCTTCGAGGCGCCGTCGACCTTGGCTGCGTCATGCAGCGCCGGGTCGATGGCGGCAAGGGCTGCGAGATACACGATCATCGAGAAGCCGGCGTTCTGCCAGACATCCGAGATGACATAGATGGGCCGGAACCACTCCGCGGAACCCATGAAGAAGACCGGCTCACCGCCGCCGAGCTGGATCGCGTTGTTCACCAGCCCCGACCTGGGGGAAAGGACCACGAACATGATGCCCACCACCACGACGGTGGAGATGAACGCGGGCGAATACAGCACAGTCTGGGTGAACTTCTTGAACCTCTCGCTCTGGAGTTGGTTCACCAGCAGCGCCAGGATGATCGGGATTGGGAAGGCCACCAGGAGTCCCAGGACGGCGATCCACAGGGTGTTGCCGACGACCTGGCCGAACTGGTAAGAGTTCATGAACCTGATGAAGTGCGTCAGGCCCACCCACGGGCTGTCCGTGAAGCCGTCCACTGGGTTGTAGTTCTTGAACGCGATCTGCACGCCATACATCGGCCAGTACTTGAAGACCAGGATGTAGACGATCGCCGGGGCGAGTAATACGTATAACTGCCAGGCGCGGGAAATCCTCTTGAGGCGGAGCGACAGAGAATTTTTTCGTTGCGGCAACGGTGCCGCAACAGGACGACCGCGTCGGGCCGGGATGGTGCGGCTCATGGCATCTCCTTAGGGTTAGTCACGGAATTACGTTCAATCAAAGGGCAGTCCATCAGCTCGACCCGGCCGTCGGGTTCCGCATCCTGGAGGATCAGTTCAACCGCGCGCCGGCCCATGGCGACGAACGGCAATTCAAAGGTGGTCAGTCCCGGCCGGAGGAACGGTGCCAGGGTTGCCTGATTATCGAAGCCCACAATGGACACGTCCCCGGGAATTGAGAGCCGCAGGTCCGATACGGCCTGGTAGGCGCCCCAGGCGCCACGGTCGTTGGCGCAGAAAATCGCAGTGGGCGGGTTGGCTGAGGTCAGTAGCTCCATCGCGTACTTGTAGCCATGTTCCTCGCCGCCTTGGCCGAAGCGGACCAGTGCCGGATCCACGTCCAGTCCCGCTTCCGCAAGTGCAGCGCAGTAGCCCTCGTACCGGCCGACTGCGGCAGGAAGGCCGCTTTCAAGGGTTTCAATGTTGATCAGTGCGATCCTGCTGTGGCCGGCCTGGAGCAACCGGCGCGTGGCTGCGTAGCCGCCCTTGACCTCGTCCGGTGCGACGCTCGGTACCCGGCCGGCCCGGTCCTGGGAATTCAGCACCACGGACCTGACGCCGGTCAGGGCCTCAGGAACGTCCAGGCGACGGTGGTACATGGCGGCGTAGACGACGCCGGCAACTTTGTAGGAGAGCATCGTGTCCAGGGATGCGGCCTCGAGGTCCCTGTCGCCGCCGGTGTTCACGGTGAGCAGCAGAAGCCCGTCCTCCCAGGCCCGCTGCTGCGCGCCTTCGATGATGGCGCCGGCAAAGGGAGTAGTGGCCACGGAATCGCCGATGAACCCGATCATGCCGGCGACGCCTTCGCGGAGGACTTTGGCGTGGGCGTTGGTGCGGTAGCCGAGCCGGTTCACGGCGTCCCGAACGCGCTTGCGGGTATCCTCGGAAAAACGCGACCCTGCGGCCGAGTTCAGCACCAAGGAAACGGTGGCCTGTGAAACGCCGGCAGCAGCAGCGACGTCGTGCATTGTCGGTCCTGATTTGGGCCGTGATCCAGCCATGGGCACCTCCTTGGGCCTTCGGTAATTTCAGTCGGTTATTCGTATAACTTGGTGTAACTGTATCTTGCATCACATCAGCCGTCAACAGGGTGACGAGATCCATCCTGATCGGAGGGAATCAAGCATGATGAAGCCGTTGGGCCGGCGCCATCAGGACGCAGAGATCCACCCGGAGTGGACCTGTGCTGGGGCAATCCGATGCGGGATGTACGAGCATGCGTAAGGCCGATATTCAGGCCGGGGGAGAGGGTGCCGTTGCCGCTCATCTGCCCGGGGCCTAGGAGCAGGGCAGCAAGGGAATGCGCGTCTTCGAAGACCGGCAGGACCTGCGCCTGCTCGAGGCCGCCGGGTTTGAAAACGGCGTCGTACTTCTGCGCTAGGAGCTCAGGAAATAGGTAGAAGGTCCGCACTTTCTGTTTTTGCGAAGTGCCCGGTATTCGATCGCCATCTGGGGCGACGCGTACGGGCCTCGGAAGTGGCGGCCAGGCACCGGAAAAAGGACAGTGCGTATCCCTGGGTCCTAACGGAAGAATCTGCAGTCCGATCAGTTCTACTGGACACGCTGCGTATCAGGTTCGGATGTATTGATAGTTCCAAAGCGCCGAACGCGGCGAATGACCGAGCGGATCAGCCCGCGCTATCCGCGGCATGCGCGGACGGGTTATTCTTGCGAAAACATTGGTGCCCGGCTTGCTCCGCTTGTGGACTGGCGTCCCGCCGCGAGTCTGCTGTGTGACGGAGGTAGTGGTTGTGACGGAATATGACGTGCTTGCCGAGGTGTACGAATGGCTCATCTCGGATGCAAAGTTGCCTCCCGCCGAGTTCGCTGCGTCGTTCGATGACGTCCTCAGTTTCCTGCCGTCGAACGCTCACGTCCTCGACTGTTCCTGCGGAACCGGACAGTTGGCAGTTGGCCTCGCCGGTCGTGGCATGCAGGTTGTCGCAACTGACGCCAGCGAAGCGATGGTTCGCCGGACTGCCGAGTTGTCTGAGGAGTTCGGGGCCTCCGTCCGGGCCGTGCGGGCGAACTGGGAAGAGTTGCCCGACCACTTCGAGGACGACACGTTCGACATGGTGTTCTGCGTTGGCAACTCGCTTCACCATGCCGCGGGTGCGACAGGCAGGGGTGCTGCTCTGGAGTCGATGTCACGGCTTCTGCGCCCTGGTGGGCGCTTAGTGCTCACATCCCGTACTTGGGAACTCGTGAGGGCCAGAGGTTCCCGGCTGGACATCAGGGACCGACTCGTCCGCCGGAACGGTCGCGATGCGGTCGTGGTCTACCGCTGGGAGATTGCGCCGCATTGGGAGGATAAGCACCACATCGAGATTGCGATCGCCCAAGTTGATGCGACTGGGCTGGTTCTTGTCCGCTCGGAAATGCTGTCCTGCTGGCCCTACCGGTACGAGGAACTCGAAGTCGAGCTGCACCGGGTCGGACTCCGGACGGAAATGAGCACGTTCGATCTTGAGGCCGAGAACTACATGGTGGTCGCGAACAAGGTATAGATACCGGGCTCTCAGTGCCTGGCCGGTCCGCGGGAGAGGGCTCCAAGGATTCATCTGATGAGATGCGCAGAGTGCTACTTTACATAATGTAGATTATCGGCGTTATTGGGAGGACTCCGATAGGGCCCTGTGGCCGGGCCGTCCCGCGTGTCCTCAATCTGTGTCTGGCACGTTTATTTACACCCGGTTCAGGACCAATTTCGGTGCGGCGCCGGTAGTAAATTCCCGCGGGATGGCATTTCGCGACAATGCCGCCGGACAATGTCGCCTTGGACTGTCATCACGCGGCTGAATTCCCGAGCCGCTTCCAAAGCCGGGCCAGATTGACATAACTCGGCCCGGCTTCGTCTTGTGGGGTTGGATGCTTAGCCGACGTACGCCGCGAGGTGCTTGCCTGTCAGGGTCGAACTGGCGGCCACCAGCTCGGCCGGCGTGCCTTCAAAAACGACCTTGCCGCCGTCGTGCCCTGCGCCGGGTCCCAGGTCGATGATCCAGTCGGCGTGTGCCATGACAGCCTGGTGGTGCTCGATGACGATCACAGATTTTCCGGAGTCGACCAGCCTGTCCAACAGGCCCAGCAGGTTCTCGACGTCGGCCAGGTGGAGTCCGGTGGTCGGTTCGTCGAGGACGTAA
Source organism: Arthrobacter sp. BE255 (assembly GCF_031457335.1). Classification (NCBI taxonomy): domain Bacteria; kingdom Bacillati; phylum Actinomycetota; class Actinomycetes; order Micrococcales; family Micrococcaceae; genus Arthrobacter; species Arthrobacter sp. BE255. Next base: position 302,772 of record NZ_JAVDWK010000003.1, read on the forward strand.
ACGTCACCTTTTTCGGCCATCTGGGTGGCAAGTTTGACGCGCTGCCGCTCGCCGCCGGACAGTGTGGTGAGCGGCTGGCCGAGCGTGAGGTACCCCAGTCCGACGTCGACCAGCCGGTCCAGGATCTTGTGGGCGGCCGGCGTCCGCGCCTCCCCTTCGCTGAAGAACACCTCCGCCTCGGTCATCGACATCGCCAGCACCTCGGCGATGTTGCGGCCGCCCAGCGTGTATTCCAGCACGGATGCCTGGAACCGCCGGCCCTCGCAGTCCTCGCAGGTGGACTCGACGGTGGCCATCACGCCCAGCTCGGTGAAGATGACGCCCGCGCCGTTGCAGGTGGGACAGGCACCCTCGGAATTGGAGCTGAACAGCGCCGGCTTCACGTCGTTGGCTTTAGCGAACGCCTTGCGGATCGGCTCGAGCAGGCCGGTGTAGGTCGCCGGGTTGCTGCGCCGCGAGCCTTTTATGGCACCCTGGTCAATCACCACCACACCGTCGCGGCCAGCCACCGAGCCGTGGATCAGGGAGCTCTTCCCGGAGCCGGCCACCCCCGTCACGACGCACAGCACGCCGAGCGGGACATCGACGTCCACGTCCCGGAGGTTGTGCGTGGAAGCCCCGCGGACCTCCATTTTGCTTGCTGATTGACGCACCGTGGCCTTCACGGCTGCCCGGTCGTCGAGGTGGTGCCCGGTGATTGTGTCGCTCCCCCGCAGTTCCTCCACACTGCCCTCGAAGCACACATTGCCGCCCTTGGTGCCGGCGCCGGGACCGAGGTCGACGACGTGGTCAGCGATGGCGATGGTCTCCGGCTTGTGCTCCACAACGAGCACGGTGTTGCCCTTGTCACGGAGCTGCAGCAGGAGCTGGTTCATCCGCTCGATGTCGTGCGGGTGCAGGCCGATGGTCGGCTCGTCGAACACGTAGGTGACGTCCGTGAGCGAGGAGCCGAGATGACGGATCATCTTCGTGCGCTGGGCCTCTCCCCCGGACAGCGTGCCCGCCGGCCGGTCCAGTGAGAGGTAGCCCAGCCCGATCTCAGCAAACGAATCGAGCAGGTGCCGCAGGCCCTTCAGGAGGGGCGCAACCGACGGCTCGTCGAACTCCCGGATCCACCCGGCCAGGTCGCTGATCTGCATCTCGCACAAGTCGGCGATGTTCTTGCCCCGGATCCTCGACGACCTGGCCTCGGGGCTGAGCCGGGTGCCCTCGCACTCCGGGCAGGCCTGGAACGTGATGGCGCTCTCCACGAAGCGCCGCACGTGCGGCTGCATCGCCTCGACGTCCTTGGACAGCATGGACTTCTGGATCTTGGGGATGATGCCCTCGAACGTGAGGTTGATGCCCTCGACCTTGATCTTGGTGGGCTCGGCGTACAGCATCGTGTCGAGCTGCTTCTTCGTAAACGTGGCAATCGGCTTGTCCATCGGCAGGCCCATTCCCTCGAACAGCCGGCCGTACCAGCCGTCCATGCTGTAGCCCGGGACCGTCAGGGCACCGTCAGCCAGCGACTTCGTGTCGTCATACAAAGCGGTGAGGTCGAAGTCGGAGACCGAACCCATGCCCTCGCAGCGCGCACACATGCCGCCCAGGTAGACCTGGTTCTGCACAACAGCCTTCTCAACCCGGCCGCCCGCCTTCTCAGTGCTCATGACGCCGCTGGCCTTCCGCGTCGGGACGTTGAAGGAAAACGCCGTGGGCGGCCCGACATACGGGGTTCCCAGCCGGCTGAAGAGGATCCGCAGCATGGCGTTGGCGTCCGTCGCAGTGCCCACCGTGGAGCGCGGGTTGGCACCCATCCGCTCCTGGTCAACGATGATGGCCGTCGTCAGTCCCTCGAGGAAGTCGACGTCGGGCCGGGCCAGGTTGGGCATGAACCCCTGCACAAAGGCGCTGTACGTTTCATTGATCATCCGCTGCGACTCCGCGGCGATGGTGGCAAACACCAGTGAGCTCTTGCCTGAGCCGGACACCCCCGTGAAAACCGTCAGGCGGCGCTTGGGGATCTCGATGCTGATGTCCTTGAGATTGTTCTCCCGGGCACCCTGCACACGGATCATGTCGTGGGTGTCGGCAGCGTGCAGCATAGGCGACTGCTTTTCCGAACTCGTGGCGATGCTCATTGTTGTCTCCCTGTTCTCACCCGGCTTGTTGCGCGACGGTGTCGCCCGATGGCGGCCCCGGCAGCCCCGAGGTGTGCCCTGGGTCTATCTAACCAGCTTCCTGCCCTCCATAGCGGGGGGTATTTCCCCACTTCAGACGCAGTTCCGGCGTCCCGGGCCATTGTCTTATCCGCGGAGCTCGCCAAGAATAAGCCAATGACGGTCTACGTGCGTTCCCTGGAAACAGCTGTTCCGCCAACGATGCTGGTTCAAACGGAGGCCCGCGACGTTTTCGCCGCCCAGCCCGGGCTGACGCGGCTGGGGTCGAGGCTGGTCAGCACGTGCTTCGACTCGGCGGCGATCGACACCCGGTACACCGCCGTCGAGGAAATGACCAGGGACTTCCGGGCCGATGACCCGCAGTTCTTCGACCCCGCAACCAGTCTGTTGCTGAACCCCAGCACCAAAGTCCGCAACGAGATATTCGGCCGGGAAGCCACCAAGCTGTTCATCGAGGCCGCCCAGGCCGCCGTCGACGCCTGCCCGGGCCTCCGGGCACAGGACATAACGCATCTCATTACGGTTTCCTGCACCGGGTTCTATAACCCCGGCCCTGACTACAAGATCGTCCGGGCGCTCGGGCTGGACCCGGCGGTGCAGCGCTACCACCTGGGGTTTATGGGCTGCTACGCCGCGTTTCCTGCGCTCCGCGCCGCAAAATCCTTCTGCGAAGCAGACCCGGAAGCAGTTGTCCTTGTGGTCTGCGCCGAGCTCTGCTCCCTGCATGTCCGGACCTCCAACGACCCGGACACCATCATGGGATCGGCGCTGTTTGCTGACGGAGCGGCAGCCGCCGTCGTCACCGCCCGCGAGGTTCCGGAGGCACCGGCGCTGATGCGGCTTGACCACTTTGAAACCGTGCTGACGCCCGTCGGTGAGGAATCCATGGCCTGGAACATCGGCGACAATGGATTCGAGATGGTCCTCGGAAACTATGTGCCCCACATCATTGATGACCACATCATCGGCGCGCTCGGACCGTTGCTCGCCCGGGACCCGTCGGTGCAGGGACTCCCCTACCGTGAAATCCGGCATTGGGGCATCCACCCCGGCGGCCGCAGCATCCTGGACAAGGTCCAGTCACGGCTGGAGCTGACGGATGAGCAGCTCGTTCCTGCGCGCGAGACGCTGCGGAACTACGGCAACATGAGCAGCGCCACTGTCCTGTTCGTCCTCAAGCACATCCTCGACCAGCCGCTCGACGGCGGTGACGAACGTATCTGCTCCATGGCCTTCGGTCCGGGACTTACGGTGGAAACCGGCCTGTTCACCAAGCTGCGGCAGGGCACGGAACGACGCCCCTCCGCCGTGCGGGAAACGGCCACCGAAACTTCTGTGGCCTGAGCTTCGGGTGTGGCTGATGCGCAGGCGCGCCTTCGATGCTGTTGAAAAAATGGACCTGCCCGACTGCGATCCGGAACGGCTGGAGCGGACCTACCGGCAGTTCGGGCTGGTCAACGGCGCCCTGTCGGGGTGGCACCGGCTGTACCGGCGGGAAATCCGGCCCCTGCTCTCGGCCGAATCCGCCACCACCCTGCTGGATATCGGTTCCGGCGGCGGCGATCTTGCCGTCAGGCTGTCCCGTTGGGCCGCGAAGGACCGGGTCAGGCTGCACGTCACGGGCATTGATCCGGACGGCCGCGCCCACGCCTTCGCCTCCGGCCGCCCCTCCGTCCCAGGCGTGGACTTCCGGCAGGCGCACACCACCGGGCTGCTGGGCGAAGGGCTGAGCTTCGACGTCGTGATTTCCAACCATGTCCTCCACCACCTGCAGCCCGCCGCGCTGCGGCAGTTCATCGCCGATTCGGAGGCTCTCGGCCGGAGGAAGGTGCTGCACAATGACCTGCGGCGCAGTCCGGCAGCGTTTGCGCTGTTCGCCGTTGCCGCGCTTCCGTTCCGGGGCTCCTTTATCCGCGAAGACGGCCTGACCTCCATCCGCCGCAGCTACACCCCGCAGGAACTTGATGCCCTGGCTCCCCCGGGCTGGCGGGTCGAACGCACGTCCGCGTTCCACCAGCTGCTGGCCCGCCGCAAGGACTCCCCATGATTGACGTGGCGATTGTGGGCGGCGGTCCCGTGGGCCTCTACCTTGCAGCTCTGCTGCTGCAGGAAGGGCTGCGCGTCCGCGTCCTGGAACAACGGCTTGAGCGTGACAGCCACTCGCGGGCCATCGGCATTCATCCGCCTGCCCTCGCAGCGCTTGGCCGCGCGGGGGTGGCTCCAGAACTGGCAGCCGGCGGCGTGGCGATCCGCCGTGGCCGGGCCTACAGCGGCGGCACACTTCTGGGGACCATGTCGTTTGAGTCCGTCTCACGGCAGTTCCCGTTTGTCCTGTCCCTTCCACAGTGCCGCACCGAAGCGTGCCTGGAACGGCGGGTGCAGGAATTGGACCCCGCGGCGCAGGCCAGGGGCGCCCGCGTCACAGGAATAGCTGACGACGGCGGCGCGGTGACGCTGGCAGTGACCTCCGGCGGTGTTTCCACGCACCTTGCGTCCGTCCTCGCTGTGGCCGCGGACGGCGCCCACTCCACGATGAGGGATTTGCTGGGGATGCCAGTGCGCACGAAAAGGTACCGGGACCACTTCGTGATGGGCGACTTCGCCGATGCCGGGACCTTCGGGGCAGACGCTGTGTTGTTCCTGGAGGAAAGCGGAATCGTGGAATCCTTTCCGCTTCCCGGCGGCCTGCGGCGATGGGTCGTCCGCGCCAGCCGGCCGTGCGGGGTCCCCGCCGCTGCGGAACTGGCAGCACTCGTCCACCAGAGGACCGGCATCCAGCTGGATGCCGGCAGCAACACGATGCTCAGCAGTTTCAGCACCCGGTCAGCCATCGCACCGCGGATGGTGTCCGGCAGGACCGCCCTGATAGGGGACGCCGCCCACGAAATCAGTCCCATCGGCGGCCAGGGAATGAACCTGGGGTGGCTCGACGCCGAAGCGCTGGCCCCGATAATCTGCGACGCCCTGGACGCGAGGCCCGTCGGGAGGAGCCTCAAGGATTTTGAGCTCCTGCGCCGGCGGGCTGCGGGTGTGGCGCGCCGGCAGTCGGAAATCAACATGGTGCTCGGGCGGCCGCTACCGCAGCCCTGGCTAAGCCTGCGGAATCAAGCGATCAGGGCAGTCGCCTCCGCGGAGCCGCTGAACAGGCTGGTGGCCCGCCGGTTCACGATGCAGTGACAGGGGTCGGGGCGGTCCGCGGCGTGGCTTTCAGGACGTGAAGTAACAGTCGTAGCTGTCCTGGCTGACGATCCGGCCATCCCGGACTTCAAAAACGGACGACGTCCGTGCCCGGATGGTCTCCCCGGCGTCCCAGTACCGCAGGTCCATCAGTGACGTCGCCGACCAGTCCGCCTCCAGGACAACCCGCCCCTGTTCGCAGGTGGTCCGCCGGATCTCGAATTTTTGGTTGGCCACGACGCCGGCACTGTGGTCAGCCCCGGCCAGCACCTGCTCCAGTGTCCGGGTTGAGCCGGCCGGTGCCAGCAGGTGCGGCGCCTCAACGAGGACAAACCCGTCCGCCAGGAAGGGCCGGATACCGGCGGCCCCGCCGCCCGCCTCCAGCGTCCGGACAAAGTCGAGGACGAGTTCCAGCGGCGGTTTCCCCAGCGACATCTCTTCAGCCATGGAATCGACACTAACCGATTGCCACCGCGGCTGCCTTCGCGCCGCTAGGCTGTTCCCCATGAGTCTTGCATCGCCGCCGACGCCTTTCAGCCCTGCGCGCATCCGGGAAACCGTCCAGGAAATCCTTGCGGCGGACGCGGTGCCGCCCATTATGCAGGCAGGGCATCCGGTGCTCCGGCAGCAGGCCGCCGCCTTTGACGGCCAGATCACTGCAGGCGAACTGGACCAGCTTGTGGACCTGATGAAGCGGGTGATGCACGAGGCCCCCGGGGTTGGGCTTGCCGCCCCGCAGCTGGGCATCCCCCTCCAGCTCGCGGTGCTGGAAGACAAGTTCGACGTCGACCCTGAAGCTGCGGCCGTGCGGAACCGGACGCCGCTGGAGTTCCTCGCGGTCCTGAATCCGCGGTACCGCGCCGTGGGCACGCAGGCCGCCGCCTTCTTCGAAGGCTGCCTGTCGCTCAACGGGCTGCAGGCGGTGGTGGTCCGCCCGGAGCGGGTCCGGCTGAACTACGATGAGCCCGGCGGACTGCCGGCCGAAAGGGAATTTACCGGCTGGCAGGCACGGATCGTGCAGCATGAAACTGACCACCTCCAGGGAACGCTGTACATCGACCGGGCGGAGCTGCGGTCCCTGAGCGGCAACGCCGAATATGCTGCCCACTGGGCCGAGCCCGGCATCGGCAAGGCCCGCTCGGCGCTGGGTTTCCTGCCCGGCCTCCCCGACCTGCCCAAGCACTAGTCCCGCGTGCCGCCGTCGGGCAGCCCCTCAGCTCCGGGGCTGGCCGGGTTTCCCGCCGTCGGCAGGAAACGGGACCACCAGCGAAGGATGTGCTCGAACCGAAGGCGCCGATGATGGGGCGTTCCTGACCTGGAGAGTTCATGGTCCTCGCCCGGGAAGAGCAGCAACGCCGTGGGAACCCCGTTCCGCTTCAGGGCCGTGAAATACCGCTGGCCCTGCTCCACCGGACAGCGCAGGTCGTCCTCGCTGTGAATGACCAGCGCCGGAGTCCGGACCCCGTCCACGTGTTCCATCGGGCTCTGCGAAGCCACGGCAGCGCCTGACCTGCCCATGTACTCGGTACCGAAGTACCAGCCGATGTCTGCCGAGCCTTCGAAGCTGACCGGATCCAGGAACCCGCGCTCCACGATGGCCGCAGAGAAACGGTGGTCGCTGGCGATGGTCTGCGCAGTGAGGTATCCGCCGTATGATCCGCCCATGATGCCAAGCCGGCCTGCATCCAGGGCCGGGAATTTGTCCAGTGCGCCCTCCAGGAAACCCAGCACATCCTGCATGTCGAGGGTGCCCATGGCTCCTTTGACAGCCAGCCCATGATCCCGGCCGTAGCCGGCGGAGCCCCTGGGATTACACATCAGCACCGCGTACCCCGCGCCCGCGTAGACCTGGGCTTCGTCGTGGAGCGCCACTGTGTACTGGGCAAACGGCCCCCCGTGAATGGACAGCAGCACCGGATGGGGCCCTTTGCCGGCTGGCCTGACCAGCCAGCCGTGCACGGGGTATCCGTCCGCCGAAGGGAACGTCAGCTCCTGGGGAACAACGACGTCTGACTGCACCCGAAGTGCGGCGGAAAAATCCGTGAGGAGCCGCAGCTGCCCGCCCTCGAGGACGGCCAGGTCGCCGGCAGTGGAAGGGTCGCTGAAGGACACCAGCATTGATCCTCCGGCCCAGGCGGCTCCCGTAACCACCCTGTCCCCGTGCACCAGCAACGCGTGGTCGCCGTCAGCGTGCAGCTCCATGAGTTCCACTGTGCCCTGGGCGTTGTTCAGGACCATCGCTCCCGCCGGGCCGCGCAGTTCGATGCGGCCGCCGGGGCAGGACACGTCCATCATCTGCGGGTCAGTCAGTGCTGCGGCGTCGCCGCCATCGGCGGGCATGCAGTACAGCACCGGGTTGCGGGCCACAAAGTCCGTGCCGGTTTCACCGAGCCCCCGGGCTATGAAGAACAGCCACTCCCCGTCTCTGGACTGCCGGACGGACTGGACGGCCAGGCGCGGGGCTCCCGCAGGCTCCACCCGTAGCGGATCCCCTCCACCTGCCGGAACCCGGTAGATGCCTGTCTCCAGGGTGTCGTCGCTTCCCGGCGGCGCGGCGACAAAATAGACAAAGGCGCCGTCAGTGCTGAATCCGGCACTCTCATGATCGGTGGCGGCGGATGTCAGCTGCCACGCCTGGGGAACGTCGCCGGCCGGGTGGTGGTCCCGCTGCGCCCGGCCGCGGGGAACCACCCGCGGTTCCTCGCCGAACTCCGGGACGTCCAGCACAAAGAGCTGGACGGGTTTGTCCTGGATGTACCCCACGCCATTGAGCCGGTACTGGTAGTCCGTGACCAGCCGCGGATCTTCGGCGCCCGCTCCGACGTTCTCCATGGTTCCGTAACGGCCGGTGGCCGGTTCCCGGGAACTGAAGACAATCCGCCGGGAATCGGAAGACCAGGCAAACGCCTCGACGCCGAGGGGCCGGTCCGTCAAAGCCCTCGGTTCGCCGCCGCCGGCCTCCACAACAAACAGTTGCGGTTTCGCCGACGGACCAATGACGCGAACGAACGCCAGCGCCAGGCCATCCGGGGAGAAAGCCGGTGCCGAATCCTTGAAGCCCCGGGTTATCCGGCGCGGCAACTGCCCAGGATCCAGAGGAACGTTCCACAGCTGGCCTACATACGCGTCGGCGTCGAAATCCGGCCTGGTGACCGAAACCACGGCACGGCTCCCGTCGGGATGGACGGCCGGCGCCGAGACGGAGTTTAGGAGCGGGAGGTGTTCTGGCTTCACCCACGTGAGCCTAACGTGCGCCCCACCACAGGGGAAACAGGCCGATCAGGGGCCCGATGCGCCCGTCCGGCAGCCCTAAGATGGTGGACATGCCTTCCACACCTGACCTGGCGCTGCGCTGCCCCGTCTGCCGCTCGCCGCTCAGTTCGGCCGCCGACGCCGGACCGGCAGTTCCGGTAAAGGCGCTGGTGTGCGCGGCCGGACACAGCTTCGACGCCGCCAAGCAGGGATACTTCAACTTCCTGGTCGGTAAGGGGACCGCGTTCGAGGCCGATACCGCCGAGATGGTCGCCGCCCGGTTCAGCTTCCTCGATGGCGGGCACTACCGGCCCCTTGCCGACGCCGTTGCTGCCGCCGTCGTTCCTTTCCTTCCCCGGGACGCCGCGACCGTACTGGATTCGGGCACCGGTACCGGCCACTACCTGCGTGTCCTGCTTGATGCAGCCGCGGCCGCCACTGCCAGGGTGACCGCCGTCGGCCTGGACATCTCAAAGTTCGCCCTGAGGCGCGCTGCCCGGCTCAACCCCGAGGCAACCAACCTGGTCTGCGATGTGTGGCAGCGACTGCCGGTGGCGGATGACGCCGTGGACGTCATCACCGTGATTTTCGCCCCCCGCAACCCGCCGGAATTTGCCCGTGTCCTCCGGCCCGGCGGGCTGCTGGTGGTTGTGACACCGCGGACGGGCCACCTGGCGGCGATCGCCGGGCAGACGGGAATGCTCGGGATCGAGGAAGGCAAGGACGACCGGCTGGTTGAAGCGATGTCCGGTCAGTTCAGTCTCGAGTCCGTCCGTGACCTGGACGTTCCGCTGGTGCTGGCACCCGATGACGTCGTCGATCTCGCCTACATGGGGCCGGCGGGCCATCATCTGGACCGCACCGCGCTCGCTGAACGGCTCACCGGCCTGCCGCCGGGCACCGCCGTGGACGCGCGGTTCCGCATCACCGTATTCCGCCTGGCTGGTCCACCGCGGTAACGACTTGGCCACTATCCCCGCGAAAATGCGGCCAACCTGCCGCCCTGCGGCCCTGCGGACTACGATTGGAGGACAGTACTGAGGGCCTGCCGTCGTTGCACGCAGCGCGACCAAGGCTGTCGAAGGGGGACGGAATGTTTGAATGGCTTGGCGAGAACTGGTGGGCATTGTGGCTCACCGCTTTCCTCGCTTTTGCGGTGATCGAGATGATCACCCTCGACCTGTTCTTCATCATGCTCGGCGGCGGAACACTCGCTGCCCTCATCGCAGACTTTGCCGGCGCCGACCTCTGGCTGCAGATCGTGGTCTTCTGCGTGGTGTCCCTGCTGATGATCGCGTTTGTGCGTCCCGTGGCCCTGACGCACCTGAAAAAGGGGCCCACCGAACAGCGCACCAATATTGACCGGCTCATCGGAGAGCAGGCGCTGGTGATGGAATCTGTCAGTTCCACCGGCGGCCTCGTCAAGATCGGCGGCGACGTCTGGACCGCCCGCTCGGCCGCAGGAGTACTGCCCGCCGGCCAGAAGGTTGTGGTGTCTGCCATCGACGGCGCAACCGCCGTGGTCGCAGCGCAGCCGGAAACTGCCAGTCCGGCCTAGATACAGCTTCAATAACAACTGGGGATAAGAGGAGATGTATGGATAACGCAGGAGGAGCCGCAGTGGCCATTGTGCTGGTGGTCCTGATCGTGTTCGTGATAATTGTTTTGGTCCGCTCGGTGCGGATCATTCCGCAGGCACGCGCGGGCGTGGTGGAACGGCTCGGCAAGTACCAGCGGACGCTGAACCCCGGCCTTACCATCCTGATCCCCTTCGTGGACCGCCTGCTGCCGCTCCTTGACCTTCGCGAGCAGGTTGTGTCATTCCCGCCGCAGCCGGTCATTACCGAGGACAACCTGGTGGTGTCCATCGATACCGTGGTCTATTTCCAGGTCACTGATCCGCGCGCGGCCACCTACGAGATCGCCAACTACATCCAGGCGGTTGAGCAGCTGACCACCACAACCCTGCGAAACGTCGTCGGCGGGCTGAACCTGGAAGAGGCACTCACCTCCCGCGACCAGATCAACGGCCAGCTGCGCGGTGTCCTCGACGAGGCAACCGGACGGTGGGGCATCCGGGTCTCGCGCGTTGAGCTGAAGGCCATTGATCCGCCGCACTCCATCCAGGACTCCATGGAAAAGCAGATGCGCGCCGAGCGTGACCGCCGTGCTGCCATCCTCACAGCGGAGGGCACCAAGCAGTCCGCGATCCTCACCGCCGAAGGCCAGCGGCAGGCATCCATCCTCGCTGCCGAGGGTGATGCCAAGGCAGCCATCCTTCGTGCCGACGGCGAAGCGCAGGCCATCCAAAAGGTCTTTGACGCCATCCATAAGGGCAATCCCGACCAGAAGCTCCTGGCGTACCAGTACCTCCAGACCCTGCCCAAGCTGGCTGAGGGCAGCTCGAACAAACTGTGGATCATCCCCAGCGAGGTCGGCGAGGCACTGAAGGGAATCGGCAACGCCCTCGGCGGCACCAATCCTGACCCGCAGGCACGCGGTGGCTTGTTCGACGACGTGGCGGCCAAGCAGTCCGGGTCCTGACCCGCCCGCCCAACGGAAGGGGGTCCGCACTCTGGTGCGGATCCCCTTCCTTTGTGGGCCGGCTGCGGTTTTAGCAGCCTCGCATTTTTGGTATCAGGACTCCGAGTCCGTATAATTGGATATTTGTCCGGTCCGGTGAGAACCGACGGAACAAGAAAGCTTCGCAATGCGTTGAATCAATTGATGCAGCACAGTGCACACAGTAGTCCGGCGGCGCTTTACCGCCCCCGGCTAGCGTGGGGCCTTGCTCCGCGAACCGACCAGAGGGAGAAAACATGAGCGATCGCAGCCTGCGGGGTATGCGCCTTGGCGCGCAGAGCATGGAGACCGAGTCCGGCGTTGAGCCGGCTCCGCGTCAGCGTGTCGAATACAGGTGTGAGGATGGCGAGCAGGTCTTTGTCACCTTCTCTTCCGAGGCGGAAATTCCCCCGGTCTGGGTTTCCAAGACCGGCAAGGAAGCGCTCCTGGTCGATGGCGAGCGTCCCGACACCAGCAACGAAAAGGCTGTCCGCACGCACTGGGACATGCTGCTGGAGCGGCGGACCCTCCCCGAGCTGGAGCAGATCCTTGAAGACCGCCTGACGATCCTTCGCGAACGCCGTGGCGAACGGCGCACTGCGTAACTCCGCAGACCACCAGGCGCCAAGCGCCGGCTAACGAAAAAGGGGCCTTCCCCGCACCTGAAAGGTGCGGGGAAGGCCCCTTTTTTGGCGTCTTCGGCGCTGCCGAACCCCCTGGCCGGGCGGCCGAGGCCGCCCGGCTGCGGATTATGCCTGGGAAGAATCCTTCTTGCCCGTGAGCTTGTTCCACCGGGCCTGCAGTCCCCACTTGGTGACGTTGATCATGGCTTCCACAACGATGTTTCCGCTCATCTTCGACGCACCCAGCTCACGCTCCACGAATGTGATGGGGCGCTCCTCAATCCTCAGGCCCATCTTCGCGACGCGCCAGGCGAGGTCCACCTGGAAGCCGTAACCGACCGAATCGATTTGGTCGAGGTTCAGTTTCTCCAGGGTGGTCCTGCGGAACGCGCGGTAGCCGCCGGTGACGTCCTTGATCTTCAGGCCCAGCATGATGCGGGCGTAGGTGCTGCCGATCCGGGAGATGGCCTGGCGGTACAGCGGCCAGTTGACCACGCTGCCGCCGGCGACCCACCGTGACCCCATTGCCAGGTCTGCGCCCTGCTCGATGGCGTCCAGGAGGAGGGGAAGCTGTTCGGGCTTGTGGGAGCCGTCGGCGTCCATTTCCACCAGGACGTCGTAACCGGCGTCGAGGCCCCACCTGAAGCCTGCGATGTAGGCGGCACCGAGGCCTTCCTTGCCCTTGCGGTGCAGGACATGGACCTGGGAGTCTGCGGCAGCGAAGCTGTCGGCCAGCTGGCCGGTACCGTCAGGGCTGTTGTCGTCCACCACCAGCACATCTGATGCAGGCACCGCTTGCCGCAGGCGTTCGAGAGTCTTGGGCAGCGATTCCAGCTCGTTGTAAGTAGGAATGATGGTGAGGACGCGCACAGAGAGCCTTTCCTGGATGAAAGCGGTCAGAGCGCCGGTGCACAGTGGAATCACTGGCAGGCGCAACTTCCCATTATAGGGTGATGGCGGCTTGCCGGATTAAGCGCGGAGGGCCGGGCTGGAGTACAGCTCGGCACCGTCACGCACGGTCTGCAGGCAGACAGGGTCGGTTCCCGTGTCCAACGCAGGCAGGAGCGGCGTGCGGGCGCGTGGATCGGTGCTCCAGGACTGGACCCTGCCGTCAGCGACCTGGACCATAAGTTCTTCTACATCCCACACGGCGAAACTGGCCGGCGCCCCGGGAACCAGCTGCCCGGCCATCGGGTTGTGGTACTTCGCCGCGCGCCAGCCGGCCCGCGTGTGGCCGAGGAAGGCGGCCCGTGCCGAGATGCGCTGATCGTTGTTGTGGTGTTCCAGGCAGGCGCGCACACTGGCCCATGGGCGCAGGGGCGTCACGGGGCTGTCACTTCCGAAGGTGATCGGCACACCGGCGGAGTAGAACGACGCGAAGGCGTTCATCCCCGTGCTGCGGTTGCCGAGGCGCTGCTCATAGAGGCTGCCGGCCGCGCCCCAGGCCGCGTCAAAGCCGGGCTGCGAGCTGACCGTGACGGAGTAGTGCGCCAGCCGTTCCACGGCTTTGGAATCTGCGATCTCGACGTGCTCGAACCGGTGGCCCGCCGAACGGATCCGTTGTTCGCCCACCTCGGCGGCGGCTAGGTCAAGCGCGGCCAAGGCCGTATCCAGTCCGGCGTCGCCAATGACGTGGAACCCGCCCTGGATGCCAAGCATGGAGCACGCCGCGAGGTGGGCAGCGGCCTCATCCACCGAAAGGTAGTGGCTGCCACGCTCCCCCGCCGCGTCGCTGTAGTCGGCGCGGAGTGCCGCGGTCCTGGAACCGATGGAACCGTCGATGTTCAGGTCGCCCGCAAGCCCCCGAACGGGCACCCCGAGTCCGTCAAGTATCGACTGCGCAAGTTCCTGGTTCAGGGCCAGTTCTCCCCAGTACGGGAGCACTTCCGGCACAGGCTCGGCCCCGGGCCCGCCGGTGTTCCACGCTGCAGCCAGCCGAAGGTCAGCTACCCCGCCGATGTGCGGTGCCCCCATTTCCGCCGCTGCGACGTACCCGTTGGCAGCGGCCTCAGCCAGCGCCCGGCGCTGGTACCTGCGCAATGCCTCCTCGGGCAGGTCCCGGGTGGCCCGGCGGGCTGCACTGTGCGCGGCCCGCTTCAGGTGGCCGGCGGGAGAAAAGCCGTCAAGGTCCATGAGGCCGGCTGCGGCGGTGAGGGAGCGCGATACAAGGGCCGAATGGACATCCGCCCTCGACAGGTAGACGTGCCTGCCTGCGGCAGCCCGGTCGAGTTCGTCAGCGGTAGGCAGTGTGGGGTCCGCCCAGGTCGATTCGTCCCAGCCATGTCCGAGCACCGGCCCGTTCCCGGGCGTGGAGTGGACGGCGTCAAGCAGTTGCCTGGCCGACCGGACCTGTCCGAGCTGCAGGGAATCCAGGGCGATACCCGTTTCGGTCAAGTGGATGTGGGAGTCGACAAACCCGGGTGCGACGAGGCTGCCATGGAGGTCGATGACCTCCATGGTGCTGTCCGCGATCGAGGATGCCGCCTGTTCCGAACCCACCCAGGCGACTGTGTCGCCGTCAACGAGCATGGCGGTGGCAAACGGATCAGCGGCTGTGTACACCGATCCGTTGCGGTACAGCACCACGTTGCGCTTGTTCGCGGACGCGGCAGATGTTGCTTCGGTCATACTGTGAAAGCTCCTAGGAATTGTGGGCGGCGCACGTGCGGTGCGGCAGGCGGAGGGTCAGACCACGGAAGAGTAGGCCACCACGCCGCGGCGGATGAGCGAAATCGCTTCCGTGCACAGCCGCGCGAGGCGGGGTTCCAGCCCGGGAATCTTGGCGAGCTGGTCCAGCAGGTCGATGACCTGTTTGACCCACCGCACAAAGTCGCCCGCTGCGAGGTCCGTGCCGTTGAGGACTTCCTGCAGGTGCCGGCCCCGTGCCCACTTGTACATGGGCCAGACGAGTCCCAGTTCCGGCTCGCCTGTCAGCGGAAGCTTGTTCTGCTCCTCCACGTCCTCAAGCGCCGACCATTCACGGATCACCACGTCCACGGACGATTCCAGCGAGACGCTGGGCATCCGCGGCCGGAGGCCCCGGTCCTCGCGTTTGGCCTGGTAGACCAGGACGCTGGCGAGGGCGGCAACTTCGACGGCGTCCAGGTCACCGAAGGCGCCCAACCGCAGGGACTGCGAGATCAGCAGGTCCTTTTCACCGTAAATGCGGCGCAGCCGCTGGCCGTCCGCACTGATGGACTGCCGGCCGTCCGCCGCCGTTTCCAGGTAGCCGTAGGCGGAGAGCACGTCGCAGACCCGGTCGAACGTCTTGGCAATGGTGTTGGTCCGTCCCTGGATCTGCCGGACCAGCGCATCCGTTTCGCGCCTCAGCTTCCACCACCGTTCCGACCAGCGGGCGTGGTCCTCACGCTCGCTGCAGCCATGGCAGGGGTGGGCGCGGAGGGCACGCCGCAGCTCTGTAATGCGCTTTTCCTGGTTGGGCAGGGCCGTGGCGCGGCCGAAATCGATGTCCCTGCTGCTGGTGGTGGCGGCCGGGGGCCGGTTCTCCCGCAGTGCATTGCGCGCAGACGACGCAAGATCCCGCCGCGACTTTGGCACCTTGGCATTGAACGACTTCGGGATCCGGATCCGCGTCATGGGCGCGATGGGCCCCTCCAGGTCCTCGGTTCCGATCCTGCGCAGCTGGTTGTCCAGCGTCAGGACGGCAGGCCGCGGTTCCCGGCTCGTGTGATCCGAACTCAGCACAATAGCCGGACCCGGCGCCCTGCCTCCGGGCACGTCCACAACGTCCCCCGGCAGAAGCCTGGCCAGCGAGTCGTCGCTGAGCGATTTCCTGGCCCGCGACTTGCTCCTGGAGGTCATGTTTTCAGCGTCCGACAGCTCCCGGCGCAGCCTGGCATATTCGGTGAAGTCCCCGAGATGGCAGGTCATCGACTTGGCGTAACCGGCCAGGGACTCTTCCCTGCTGCGCACCTGCCTGGCGAGGCCCACAACGGAACGGTCCGCCTGGAACTGCGCAAACGAGGATTCCAGGATTTCGCGGGCACGGGCCCGGCCGAACTGCGCCAACAGGTTGATGCTCATGTTGTACGTCGGCCGGAAACTGGAGTTGAGCGGATACGTACGGCGCGACGCAAGGCCGGCCACCGCCGTCGGATCCGTCCCTGGCTGCCAAAGCACCACGGCGTGGCCTTCGACGTCGATGCCGCGCCGGCCCGCACGGCCCGTCAGCTGGGTGTACTCCCCCGCGGTGATGTCCACGTGGGCTTCACCGTTGAACTTGTCGAGCTTCTCCAGGACCACGGAACGGGCCGGCATGTTCACGCCCAGGGCAAGGGTCTCGGTGGCGAAGACCGCTTTGACGAGGCCTTCAACGAACAGCTTCTCCACGACCTCCTTGAACGTGGGCAGCATTCCTGCGTGGTGGGCTGCAAAGCCGCGGAGCAGGCCGTCGCGCCAGGTCCAGAAGCCGAGTACGTCCAGGTCCTCGGAGGGGATATCCTGCCCGGCCTCATCGACGCGCTGGGCAATGATGCGCTGCTCCTTCTCCGTGGTCAGCCACAGTCCGGAGGACACGCACTGCGCTACGGCTGCGTCGCAGCCCGCACGCGAAAAGATGAAGGTAATGGACGGCAACAGGTCCTGCCGGTCCAGGCTGGCGATCACCTGGGGGCGGCTGGCCTTCCGGACACCTGCCTGTTGGGCGCCCTGACCCGGGCGGTCGTCCCCGCGCTGCCTCTGTTGCCGGCGCTGGCTGCGGCCGCCGTGGCCAAAACGCCCGCGGAAGCTCTGCTGGCTCTCGCTCCTGGCCATGGCCAACAGGTCGGGGTTGACCTCGAATCCACGGCCGGCCACCTCTTCGGGTGCCGCCGCAGTTACGGGGGCACCCGTTTCGGCGTCGGCGGGCGGTGCGATTTCGTCAAAGGTGGTCTCGCCCGCGAAGAGGTCTACGATCTCCTTGCCCACCATGACGTGCTGCCACAGCGGAACGGGCCGGTGCTCGGAGACGATGATGTCGGTGTCGCCGCGGACGGTGTCCAGCCACGCGCCGAACTCTTCCGCGTTCGACACCGTGGCACTCAGCGAAGCCACCTGGACTTCGCTGGGCAGGTGGATGATGACTTCCTCCCACACGGCCCCGCGGAAGCGGTCGGCGAGGTAATGCACCTCGTCCATGACCACAAAACCCAGGTCATCCAGCGAAGCGGAGTCGGCGTACAGCATGTTGCGGAGGACTTCGGTGGTCATCACCACCACGGGTGCCTCGCCGTTGATGCTGGTGTCTCCCGTGAGGAGGCCAACGTTTTCGGCACCGTATTTTTCGGCCAGCTCGGCAAATTTCTGGTTGCTCAGCGCCTTGATGGGCGTGGTGTAGAAAGCTTTGAGGTTCCGCTCAAGCGCGAGATAGATCGCGAACTCACCCACGATGGTCTTGCCCGCGCCGGTGGGCGCCGCGACCAGCACTCCCCTGCCCTCCTGCAGGGACCTGCACGCCTGGCGCTGGAAGTCATCCAGCTCGAAGTCCAGGGTTCGGATAAAACCGCCCAGGTAGCTGGCGGCCTCGGCTGTCCGTTCCTTGCTGGCCTGGTATCTCTCAGACGGCGAGAGCTGGGCGGGAACGGTCGGCCGGGAAGAATACGGCCCCGCAGGTGGCGGCCCGGAAATAGAGGACATAACTCCAGCCTAGTGGGCGCGGGACTACAGGTTCTTCAGTTCGTTTCCGGGCGTCGCGACGTCGGCTGTGGCCTCGGTCTCAGCCTCGCGCTTGCTTACGCGCCGGGCGCGGCGCTTGTCATTCAGCAGGCAGATGCCGATGGCCGCGAAAAACAGCACCAGCAACGGGCCTGCGAGCATAAACATCGAGATCGCGTCGGCTCCCGGGGCGGCGATGGCCGCCAGGACGAAGACCAGGAAGACCGTGATGCGCCAGGCCTTGAGGATGGTCCGGCCGGTGACCACGCCGGCCATGTTAATCCCCACCAGGACCACCGGGACAAGGAACGCGAACCCCAGGACAAGGACCATCCGCGTGACGAAGTCGATGTAGTCCCGGGCGTCAATGATGTTGGAGAATCCAGCCGGGGTGAACTGCGTGAGGGCACGGACAACCTGGGGCACAACCAGCCAGCCGGCCCAGATGCCGGCAAGGAAGAGCGGCACTGCAGCAGCCATATAGCCCAGCGTGTAGCGCCGTTCAGTGCTGGTCAGCCCGGGGGTGATGAACGCCCACAGCTGGTAAATCCAGATCGGGCTGGAAATGACCAGGCCAATAATGAGGGACATCTGCAGCTGGAAATCGAAGGCCGACCCGATGTTGGAGAAGTTGACCGACGAAACCCCACCGGTCTGCAGGGCAATCCTGTCCACCGGTTCCTTGAGGGCTGACAGCAGCGGGTTGTAGAGAACCCACCCGCCGATTGCGCCCACCAGGACGCCGATCCCGGATTTGATCAGCCGGTTCTTGAGTTCCTTGAGGTGGTCCCAGAGGGCCATCCGGCCCTCTGGGTTGGCTTTCCGGCCCCTCGTCAGTGCCACCGTGGGTTAGGCGCGGTTCGACGGCGGCACGTCAGTACCGTCCGTCGGCTCACCGGGCTTTGCCTGCGGGTGGTTGACGATCCTGCCCTCCACCGGTCCGGTCGTGTCGGCAGGAGTTTCGGCCTTGCCGTCGTTCTTCATTTCCTTGACCTCGGACTTGATGATCCGCATGGACTGGCCAAGGCTGCGCGCCATGGCAGGAAGCTTGGGGGCAGCAAAGAGCAGCAAAGCAACAACGATAATAATGACGATCGGCCAGGGGCCATCAAAGAGTCTTCCCACGGGAATTCCTTTCCTCTAAAAACATCCTACGTCTAAGTGAAGTCCAGATCGCCAAGCGACTGCCGCTGGCCACGGTCAGTCCGGCGCTGGACACGCCTTAGGCGGCGGTCCTCCCGGCGGGCTGATTTGGATGTGTGGTAATCATGTCGCATCTGTACTGGAGAGGCAAAAACGGCTGCGCCCTGGGCGTGCGCCGCCTGCTCCGGTGCCGCCGGCGGGACGGCCGGGCTGAGATGGCCAAGCCTGTCCCCGGCCGCGCCCAGGTCCTTGAGCGTCGCCATAAACTGGCGGAACAGCCGGATGCCCAGCAGGACATAGAACAGCAGGGACAGCGCAACCAGCGCTATCCAGATAAGGATCCAAGACCACCAAGGCATGCTGAGAAGTCTAGCCCCCGTAGCTGGCCAGGGACGCCTCGATCCAGGCACGTGACTGGTCGGCAAGCTCCCGGGGTTCGAGGATGCGCACGGCGCCGCCGTGCTGTGCTACGAACATGGGCAGCCATGCCGTGTTGCCAAAGCGGATCTCTGCCAGCAGACCCCCGTCGGGCAGCTCGGAGGTCCGTTCGGCGTAATAATCGTCGGCCAGCCCGGTACCCTGCCTGGTGAGCTGGACCGTCACTGTTGTGTCGTCGTCGTTCGGCGTGAACAGCTTTGCCGGGAAGCCTTCGTTTGGCTCCACCGCGGCCGACGCCGGGTTCCCGTTCGGCTGAAGTTCCTGAACGCGGTCAAGGCGGAAGTTCCGCAGCCCCTGGGCTGAGTGGCAGTAGGCCTCGAAATACCACGTGTTGTCGAGCGAATAGAGCCGGAGCGGGTCCACCTCCCGTTCGGAAACCCGGTCGCCCTGGGGCGACAGGTACACCAGGTGCAGCTGGGACCTGGAAGCGACGGCCTGGCGGACGAGTTCAAGCGTGGCCCTGTCAGCGGGACCGACTGCCGGTCCAGCCAGGGACCCTGCCCTCAGCCCTTCCTCGCCCGCCGCGGCCATCAGTTTGAGCGTGACCGATTCCAGCGCGCCTCCTTCGGCGAGTTCCGGCAGCCCGTTCAGGGTTTCCAGGCCGGTAAGCAGCGCACAGGCCTCCGCCACGGTGAATCTGACAGGGCGCTTTAGGTCCAGGTCCTGTGTGATGTAGACGTGGTCGTCCTCCCACTGGATGTCGAGGAGGTCGTCCGGGTACCCCTCAGGCAGCCCGGAGCAGATGAGGATCCGCAGGTCGTCTTCGAGTTCCTCGCGGCTGACGCCGAACCTTTCGGCAACGTCATGGATGTGCAGTCCCTGGTTATGGACCAAAAACGGAACCAGCTGGAGCATGCGCTTGAGCTGGTCTTCGGAGGTCCGTTTGCGGAGGGTCCCCGCCCGGGGCTGATCATTGAAGGCAATGGCCGGAACCGGGGCCGCGCAGAAATCGGCTGCCGCCCGCAGCCTGCGCGTGACAGCGGCGACGAGTTCGCCCGGCGCCACGGCGATGGCGTCCGGACCGTAGGAGGCCAGTTCCTCGGCAAGAACCTCTACATCCCTGTACTGGATGCCCAGGCGGTCGTAGCCGCCGCCGGACGTGTCCGTCTGCCCTTCTGTTCCGGCAAGGGCCCGCTGGCGCAGCCCCAGCAGGCGGCCGGCGCGGACATCCACCTGCGCGGTCAGCAGCGGCAGCTCCGGCAGCCGGTCCAGCTCGGCCCGGATATTGAACTCCTTGGGCGGTGTGTAGCTCTCCTTGGCCAGGACGGTGACGGCGCTGGTCAATCGGGACAGCCGGAAGTACCGGGGAGCCTGGCGGATCCGGTCGTAGCCGGCCAGGTACCACTGGCCGAACCGGCTCCCCAGGCCCCATGGTTCAACTGTGCGCATTTCGTCCCTGCCGGTGCTTCCTGCGAGGTAGGAAAAGCTGACGGGGTGCTGGGCGTGCATGGCCGCAACGAGATCGTCGAAGGCCCGGCCGGCAGGCTTGATCCGCGGCTGCACGCCGACGGGCAGTTCAACGTCAGTGAGGCGGCTGGAGGCCTGGAGTTTGCGCAGGGCGTTTGCCGCGGCGGTGCCCAGGGCCGCGCGTTCCCACAACTGCGAGGCCAGCAGGATGACCGTCCACTCCCCGGGGCTGAGTTCCACCTCCGGAAGCCGGTTGGACTCCTTCCCGATCCGGTATCGGGTGGTGGCCGGGTCGTCCTCGCTCCAGCCAAGGTCGGTGACTGTTTCGACATCAAATCCGAAGTGGCGCAGGTCGGCCTTGTCACGTTCGAACATCCGGCCGAACGAGGCGTCGTTGCCGGAGACGTCGCGGTAGACCGTTTCGCGCAGCTCGCTGCGGCGCAGGCCGTATTTTGTGTTCAGGAGGGCGATCAGGAGATTAAGCAGGCGTTCTGTACGGGATGCGGGCACCTTCGCTACGTTACTAAAATCCGCCGGGGAAAGCAGAAGGCGCGGTAACGATCGGGACAGCTCATTCCGATCGTTACCGCGCCCTCAGGCCTCAGGAGCTCCGCGTCAGCGGACGCCCACGAGGTCAACCACAAAGATCAGGGCTTCGTTGGGCTTGATGGCCCCGCCGGCGCCGCGTGAGCCGTAGGCCAGCTCCGAGGGGATTTCGAGGCGGCGGCGGCCGCCCACCTTCATGCCCAGGAGGCCCTGGTCCCAGCCCTGGATGACCTGGCCGACGCCGACACGGAAGTCCAGCGGCGCGCCGCGGCCCCATGAGGCGTCGAATTCCTCGCCTGTGGACCAGGCGACGCCTACGTAGTGGGTGGAGACGGTGTCGCCGGCTTTCGCTTCGGCACCGTCGCCCTCAATGAGGTCGGTGATGACCAGTTCCGTGGGGACATCGCCTTCCGGGAAGTCAATTTCCGGCTTCTGGCGGTCGAAATCGCGCTGACCAAATGACATGCTTGCTCCTTTGATTTGTTGGGCGGGTGAGGTGTTGCTGGTCTTGCCGGGCCCGGTGGGGGCCCGCGGTGCGGCTACTTGGCGCCGAGGATGTCCACAACGAAGACGAGGTCGCCCTTGGCTTCGCCCTGGCCCGCATCACCATACGCGAGGTCCTTGGGGATGACCAGGAGGACCCGGGAGCCCACCGTCTTGCCTGCGAGCCCCTGTGTCCAGCCCTTAATGACGCCGGTCAGCGCGAAGCTGGCCGTCTCGCCGCGGTCATAGCTTGAGTCGAACTTGGTGCCGCCCACGAGGGTGACGCCCACGTAGTTGACGGTCAGCGTGTCGGTTTCCTTGACCTCCGGGCCGGTGCCCTTGATCAGGTCCTGGGAGACGAGGGCAGTGGGGGCTGCCACGCCCTCAACGGAGATTTCCGGTATGCCTTTGTCGTTGTCCTTGACGGTGGGGAGGCCGGCCGGCGGGGTCACTGTCTCGCCCTCGGGCTTTTCGAGCACCGGGGCAACATCCGTAGCTGAGAGCACCTTGATCAGCAGGAGCTGGGTGGGCTGGGCCTGGGCACCTGCAGCGGCTGCTGCCTGTCCGGGGATGGCCAGGGCCAGCGTTGAACCGATCTTGGAACCGACGAACGCGTTGTAGATGACCGCGCTTCCAGTCTTGAGTTCCTCGTTCAGTTCGAGGGGCTCCGGTTCGCCGGCAAAGGTATCTTCGAGTGTGGCGCCGTCGGTGCCGTTCAGGGCGAGGATGGAGATGTTGGCCACCTGGTTCGCCTTCACGGCGTCGCCGCTGCCTTCGGCGACGACCTTGATAGTGGGCTCCGCTACGTCAAGCGGCTTGGTGAACTCAACACCGGGAGCTTTTTTGTCCCCGTTGTCCGTCAGTTTCAGGGAGTCGAACTTGGCAGTATCACCTGCGGACTGGCTGGTGGGCTCCGGTGCTGCGGGCGTCCCGCCTCCACAGGCGGTAAGCAGCAGCAGACCGGGGATAAGGATTGCTAGTAGTCGGCGCACGTAAGAACTTTCGTCGGGGCAGGATGGACGCTGCGCCGGAAATTTTCGCTCGGCGCAGCTCACGGCCGAAGAACGGCCCTATCCAGAATAGCCCCTGAAGCTGTGTGTCAGCCCATAGAGTCCAGGAGAGCATCCACGCGGTCGTCCACGCTGCGGAACGGATCCTTGCAGAGGATGGTCTGGTGGGCGCGGTCGTTAAGCTTCAAGTGGACCCAGTCAACGGTGTAGTCCCGGCCAAGTTCCTGGGCCCGCCGGACGAAGTCACCCCGCAGTTTGGCGCGGGTGGTCTGCGGCGGCGCATCCACTGCGTCCTTGACCACGGTGTCATCGACCACGCGGCGCACGGCGCCCCTGGCCTGGAGCAGGTAGTACAGCCCCCTCGTCCGGGAAATGTCGTGGTAGGTGAGGTCCAGCTGCGCGATCCGGGGTGCGTCCAGGCCAAGCCCGTGCCGGTCCCGGTAGTTGTCCATCAGCTTCTTTTTGATGGCCCAGTCGATCTCGGTGTCGATTGTGCTGGTGTCGCCGCTCTCGATGGCCCGCAAAGTCCGGCCCCACAGGTCCAGGATCAGCGGCACGTGCGGGTTGTGCGCCCCGTGCTCCTGGACGAAGGCGGTGACCTTCGTCAGGTATTCCTGCTGGATTTCCAGGGCGGTGAGCTGGCGGCCGTTGGCCAGCCGGACCAGCGCCCTGCCGCTGAGGTCATGGGAGATCTCGCGGATGCTGCGGATGGGGTTCTCCATCCGCATGTCGCGCATGATCACCCCTGCCTCGATCATGCGCAGGATGAGGTCGACGGTCCCGACCTTGAGGAGCGCGGTGGTTTCGGACATGTTCGAGTCGCCCACGATGACGTGGAGCCTGCGGAAGAATTCGGCGTCGGCGTGCGGCTCGTCCCGGGTGTTGATGATGGGACGGGACCTGGTGGTGGCTGATGACACGCCTTCCCAGATGTGGTCCGCGCGCTGCGAGAACGCGTAGGTGGCGCCGTGCGGGGTCTTGAGGATCTTCCCGGCGCCGGCGATCAGCTGCCGCGTGACCAGGAACGGGATGAGGATCTCCGCGAGCCGGGAGAACTCCCCGCGCCTGGGGATCAGGTAGTTCTCGTGGCTGCCGTATGAGTTGCCGGCGGAATCCGTGTTGTTCTTGAACAGGTAGACAGTGCCGTTGAAGCCTTCCGCCGCCAGCCGCGACTGTGCCTCGTCCACGAGGTCGTCAAGGATCAGTTCACCGGCCCGGTCATGGGCGATCAGCTGCGCGAGGTCATCGCATTCCGCGGTGGCGTATTCGGGGTGGGAGCCCACGTCGAGGTAGAGGCGTGAGCCGTTGGTCAGGAAGACATTGGACGACCGTCCCCAGCTGACCACCTTGCGGAAAAGGTAGCGGGCTACTTCCTCCGGGGCCAGCGGCCTCGAATCGGGGCTCGAATACGAAATGCCGAATTCGGTTTCGATACCGAAGATTCTTTTGTCCATTTCAGTCCTCCTCAGCAAGCAGTGCCGTGATGTCGGCGTCGTTCAACCGCCGGAATGCGCGCCGGGATCCGCGGGCGCTTTCCGACAACCGGTCCAGGACGGCGACTTCGACTGCCGTGGCCGGGAGTGCACCGGCCTCGGCATCGGTGACCAGCCCGCCCATGGCCAGCCGGATCGCCCCGGGGAAACGCAGCGACGCGTTCCAGCCGTCGGCGATGGCCGATGACACCCGGTCAGCCTGGCCGCCCATGACGATGAACCCTTGCTCGTCGGCGATGGACCCGTCGAACGTGAGCCGGTACAGGTGGTCCTGTTCCTGGGTCGGTGCGACTTCGGCGACCGCCAGCTCCACTTCGAAGGGTTTCTGTTCCGCGGTGAACACGGCGCCGAGGCTTTGGGCGTAGACACTGGCCAGCCCGCGGGCGGTGACGTCCTCCCGGTCATAGGAGTAGCCTCGGACATCGGCGTACCGCACGCCCGCCTGGCGGAGGCTTTCGAATTCGTTGTACTTTCCCACCGCGGCGAAGGCGATTTTGTCGTAGATCTCGCCGATCTTGTGCAGGGACGGGGACGGGTTCTCAGCCACCAGGGCAATGCCGTCCTGGCAGCTGACCACCACCACGGACCTGCCTCGGGCAATGCCCTTCCGTGCGAAGTCCGCACGGTCCTTCATCAGCTGCTCGGGGGAAACATAGAACTGCTGTGTCATATCAGGCCTCCCGCCGGGCAATGGTCCGCGATTCAATGATGCTGCCTGCGACGGCGGCCAGCTCGGGTTCCGGCACGCGCCGGGCTCCGCTGCGGCTGACCGTGTACACCACCGGCCACAGCTGGCGCACGGGGTCGGGGCCGCCGGTGGCGGAGTCGTCGTCGGCGGCGTCGTAGAGGGACTCCACAGCCACGGCAACGGCCTCGGCTTCGGTCAGGTTGGGCCGCCACAGTTTCTTCAGGGCGCCTCTGGCAAACACCGATCCGGAACCCACGGTGTGGTGTTCGCGTTCCTCATACCGGCCGCCGGTCACATCGTAGGAGAACAGCCGGCCGAAGCCTGCGGCGGTATCGAACCCGG
Source organism: Arthrobacter sp. BE255 (assembly GCF_031457335.1). Lineage (NCBI taxonomy): Bacteria > Bacillati > Actinomycetota > Actinomycetes > Micrococcales > Micrococcaceae > Arthrobacter > Arthrobacter sp. BE255. The sequence goes on from NZ_JAVDWK010000003.1 coordinate 327,750, forward strand.
CAAAGAGCGGCACGACCGCCAGCCCCTGCAGCGCCATGGGCAGGTTCCCGCGGATCATGGCACCGAGCCGGTTGGCCTTGCCCTCGAGGCTCAACAGGGTGCCCTCAATTTTTTCGTAGTGCTCAAGTTCAACCTGGAACAGCCGCGTGAGGTCGATCGCTATGCCGGCTGTCCCGGCGATGCCCAGCACGGAGTAGTGGTCGGCGGGAAACACCTTCTCGATGTGCCGGCTTGCGATGATGTTGCCCATGGTGGCCCGCCGGTCCCCGGCCATCAGCACGCCGCCGTCGTAGCTCATGGCCACGATGGTGGTGGCGTGCGGCACCTGCAGCGGAGTGGCGCCTGCTCCCGTGGGTAAGTCCCGGTTATAGGGAAGCAGTTCGGGCCGGTCCCGCTGCAGATGCTCGGTGAACGACGACGTCGCGTTGGCGGCTACCTGATGGGCGGTTGATTCCTGCACTGATTCACTCCTTCAACGTAGTAAGTCAACGTCTTGCCGGATCTGCGGCCGTCCGCGGCTTCCGCCGCCGTGGTGGACCGGTTACTGACCGCCCTTTTGGACGAACGCCCGGACGAATTCTTCGGCGTTGGATTCCAGGACGCCGTCGATTTCGTCTAGGAGGTCATCCACGCCCTGGGTCGCTGCGGATGCCTGCGCTTCGGGCGGCGCGGGAGGGGCCTCCGGCACGTCCTCTTCGACCTGGCTGTCGCGCGACTGCGGTTGCTGCTGCTCCTGGCCTGCCATTGTTATCTCCCTCGTGTTAAAGCTCGGGTCCGGGTGGAACATCCGATACGCCCATATTGCCACGCTCTGCGGCTGCCCGGGCGGTTTACGCCCGCGGCGGACTGGTGTTCTGTCCCAGCAGTTCTGCCAGGAAAGGACCGGCCTCCCGGTGCCGGGCAAACAGGCCGCCTGTCAGCGCCCTGGTCCCCCTCAGCGGCTCCCGGGTGGGGACCCGCTGGAGCCGCCCGTAGCCAGGAACGTCGAAGATCACCGAGTCCCAGCTGGCGCCCACAACGTCCTTGCCGAAGCTGCTGACGCAGCGGCCACGGAAATAGGCCCGGGTGTCCGACGGCGGTTCCGTGACCGCGGCGGCGATGTCGCCGTCGTCGACAATCCGTTGCATCCGGTCCCGCGCGAGGAGCCGGTAGTAGAGGCCTTTCTCCGGCCGGATGTCCGCCCACTGGAGGTCAACGAGGCCCAGCCGGGCGTCGTCCCAGGCAAGTCCGTCCCGTTCCCGGTACCCCTCGAGGATGGAGAGCTTGGCGAGCCATTCGACTGAGGAAGCGGCGGCCGCCCTGTCGCTGTCGAGCTGGGTCAGGGTGGTTGCCCAGCGCTCCAGGACCTCGTGCGTGTGGCCGTCGCCGTCGATGGCGTCGGAAACGCCGGTGTCCTGGGCGAGCTTGGCTGCTGCTTCGTGGTAAATCCACTGCAGGTCCAGCGCTGTCACCCGGCGCCCGTCGAGCAGCCGGATTTTGGCGGTCAGGGAAGTGTCGTGGCTGATGGCCTGCAGCGCGGCGACAGGTTCATGCACCTCCAGCTTCGGTGCGAGGCCCGCCTCGATGAGGCTGAGGACCATGGCTGTGGTGCCGAACTTGAGGTAGTTCGATGCCTGGCTCAGGTTGGCGTCGCCGATGATGACGTGCAGACGGCGGTACTTGTCCGCCGTGGCATGCGGTTCGTCGCGGGTGTTGATGATCGGCCGCCGGATGGTGGTTTCGAGGCCCACCTCCGCCTCGAAAAAGTCCGCCCTTTGGCTGATCTGGTACCCGGGCGTGGAGCTGTCCTGGCCCAGGCCCACCCTGCCCGCGCCGCAGAGGATCTGCCGCGTGACGAAGAACGGTGTCAGGCCGCGCACGATGTCACCGAACGGGACGGAGCGCGGCATGAGGTAGTTCTCGTGCGAGCCGTAGGACACGGATTTGTTGTCCGTGTTGTTCTTGTAGAGGTTGACCGCCGGCAGGTCGGGGTCCATGCCGAGCCGCCGGACCGTGGCCAGCGCCACCAGGTCACCGGCGGCGTCCCAGGTCACGGCGTCCCGGGGGTTGGTCACCTCGGGGCTTGAGTACTCCGGGTGGGCGTGGTCCACGTAGAGGCGGGCGCCGTTGCCGAGCACCATGTTCATCAGCAGCGTGCCGGACTCGTCCTGGCCGTCGAGTTCCAGTTCCTCGCGGCCGTAGGCAAGCGCCACCGCTTCGGCGTCGAGGACAGGCGGCTGGTCCGTGAGCTGGCTGGGGTGCGCCGAAGCCCGGTCCAGCGTCCAGCCGCGGGCGTCATGCAGCGGCTCTTCGTCCGTGTAGTCCCAGCGCGTTTCGGCACCACCGGCCGCACGCTGCCGCGTCACCTGTGCATATGCCTGCACCACGCGGGCGGACATCATGGTGGCGTTGGCCGAAGGGGCAGACGGTGCGTGGATCCCGTATTCCGTTTCCGCGCCCATCACGCGCATGGCCCCGCCGACGGGGAGGGGTCCTCCGACGGCGGGTTCCTGCGCAGCCGTCACAGGTACTGCCCTGTGCTGGGCATCGTTTCGATGGACTTCCCGGGTTCCTGCCCGGCCTTGCCCTGGACGATGGTCCGGATGTAGGTGATCCGCTCGCCCTTCTTGCCGGAGATGCGCGCCCAGTCATCCGGGTTGGTGGTGTTCGGCATGTCCTCGTGCTCCCGGAATTCGTCCACCACGGCCCGGAGCAGGTGCTCGATCCGCAGGCCCTTCTGGTGGAGTGTCAGGAGGTCCTTGATGGCGTACTTCTTGGCCCGGTCCACAACGTTCTGGACCACGGCGCCGGAGTTGAAGTCCTTGAAATAGAGCATCTCGGTGTCGCCGTTGGCGTAGGTGACTTCCAGGTACTCGTTGGATTTCTCCGTGGAGTACATGGCCTCCACAGTGCGCTGGACCATGGCGTCCACGGTGGCCTGGACATCGCCGTCGTATTCGGCGAGGTCGGACTCGTGGAAGGGCAGGTCCGTGGTGATGTACTTGTTGAAGATGTCCGCCGCGGCTTCGGCATCCGGCCGCTGGATCTTGACCTTGACGTCCAGCCGGCCCGGCCGGAGGATCGCGGGGTCGATCATGTCCTCGCGGTTGGACGCACCGATCACGATGACGTTGTCCAGCCGCTCCACGCCGTCGATCTCGCTGAGCAGCTGGGGAACGATGGTGGTTTCGACGTCGGAGGAAATGCCGGTGCCGCGGGTGCGGAACAGGGAGTCCATCTCGTCGAAGAACACCACTACGGGGCTGCCGTCAGACGCCTTTTCGCGGGCGCGGGAGAAGATCAGCCGGATGTGCCGTTCCGTTTCGCCGACGTACTTGTCCAGCAGTTCGGGGCCCTTGATGTTGAGGAAGTAGCTCTTGAGGTCCACGTTGCCGGAGCGTTCAGCCGCCCGGGCGGCCAGCGAGTTGGCAACGGCTTTGGCGATGAGGGTCTTGCCGCAGCCCGGCGGACCGTAGAGCAGGATGCCCTTCGGTGCCTTCAGCCCGTGCTCGCGGTAGAGGTCCGGGTGCAGGAACGGCAGCTCGACGGCGTCGCGGATCTGTTCAATCTGGGGGCCCAGGCCGCCGATGTCCTCATACGTGATGTCCGGAACTTCCTCCAGGACCAGGTTCTCCACCTCGGACCGGGGGACTTTCTCCAGGGCGTAGCCTGTCCGCGAATCAATGGACAGCGCGTCCCCGACGCGGAGCTTTTCGCCCAGGAGGGCTCCGGAAAGCCGGATGACGCGTTCCTCGTCGGCGCGTCCGACGACGAGGGCACGGTCGGTGCCCAGCATCTCCTTCAGGGTGGCCAGTTCGCCGGCGCGTTCGTAGCCCAGGCCGGCAACAACCAGCAGGGCTTCGTTGAGAAGTACCTCCTGGCCGACGGCGAGCTGGCTGATGTTGACCAGGGGGCTGATGCCCACCCGCATCTTCCGGCCGGCGTTGAAGATATCCACCGATTCCTCGGTGGCAGCCTGGCCGCTGTTGCCGGCGGACGGCTGGCGCTTCGGGTTGATCTGGAGAATGGTGCCGAAGCTGTACGGCGGCTGCCCTTCCTGGTCCAGGGCGTTCTTGAGCCGCAGGATCTCCGCTTTCGCGGCTTCCAGCATGGTGACGAGCTTGCCATTGTTTTGTGTTGCAGCCGCCAGTTGGCGGTCAATGTGCCTGAGCTTGTCCCGGAGGATGTTGACTTGCCTGTCAGCTACAGACAGATCATTGACAGCAGACTGCTCTGCCGGTGTACGTCCGGAGTCCTGGTTCGGAGTCTCCATGATGCATCAGCCCCTTCCTGCGCTTCTCTTAAGACCTTAGCCCCAAGTTGGCAGGTGCAGCTGAACACTCCCGAAATCTGGACTAGTTTGTGATCTCCGGGTCATCCTTGACGTTCGTTCCGGCGATCGCGTCGCGCGCGGCACGGCGGAGCTTCTTGTCCGAAACCAGCCGCTCCCCTACCGCCCCGGGGGTCCAGGCGTTGACGTCCGCTTCATCGAAGTCGGTCTTCGACGGGCGGCGCTTGACCGAAATCCCGGTCACGCCGTCGGCAAGGCGCCGGGTGACGAGCAGGAATCCGGTGTGTGCAACCATCCGGTGGTCGGGGCGGACCGCGAGGCCTTCAAGATGCCAGCCGCGGACCATGGACTCCCAGGCGTCCGGCTCGGTGAACCGGCCGTCAGCGCGGATGGCTTCGGCAGTGCGGGAGAGCTGGGTGACTGTGGCCACGTAGTTGATCCAGACGCCGCCGGGAGCAAGGACGGTTGCGACGGCGTCGAGGCACTCCCACGGGGCGAGCATGTCCAGCACCACGCGGTCAACGGATCCCGGGGCCTCGCTGCGGACAACTTCCTCCTGGAAGTCACCCAGGGAAATCTTCCACGCGGGGTGCGGGCCGCCGAAGATCGTCTCCACGTTGCCGCGGGCGATGTCAGCGAATTCCTCGCGCCGTTCAAAGGAGTGCAGGTAGCCGTTGTCGCCCACCGCGCGCAGCAGGGAGATGGACAATGCACCGGAACCTACGCCGGCTTCAACTACCCTGGCACCGGGGAAAATGTCCGCCATGGTGACAATCTGGCCGGCGTCCTTGGGGTAGACAACGGCGGCACCGCGGGGCATGGAGAGGACAAAGTCCGAGAGCAGCGGGCGCAGCGTCTGGTACTGCTGGCCAACGTTGTTCGACACCACGGAGCCGTCCACTTTGCCGATGATCTCGTCGTGGTTGAGGAATCCGCGGTGGGTGTGGAAGGCGCCGCCCACTTCAAGCGTGACCGTGTTCATGCGGCCGCGCTCATCGGTCAACTGGACGCGTTCGCCTTCACGGAAGGGTCCCCGGCGCCGCGCAGCCCCTACCGGCTGGGCTCCGTTGGCGGCAACACCGGCCTGGGGTGCTGCTGGGGCTTCGGGGGCGGCAGATTCGCTGCTCATGAATGTTCCTCGCTCTTGTACAACTGTGGGGCTGCGCACTTGGTGGGGCTGTCCTGTCCGGCATGGCCAACGGAAACCGTGTGGCAGCTAAACGCGACCGGCAGGTAACTCTACCGGTTCTGGCGCTGCGGATACCTATTGGGGCGGACACTCTTGCCGGTGATGGCCGCCACCACCACCTCCTGTGCCAGCAGGCCGGTCACGGCGCCGTGGTGGTCGATCACGGCATATTCCTGTCCTTCCAGCTGGCCCAGGTACTGGATGAGCTCCTGGCCTTTGGACCATTCGGGTACGTAGGCGCCAGCGCCAAGGGCATAGGACACCGCGGTCGCGGGCGTTGAGGCGGCGGCGTGCGGAGGAACCGCGGCGACGGCGGAGGCGTCCACCACGCCCTGTGGGCGCCCGTCCGGACCGCACACCACAACGGCCGGAATTCCGGCCGGCGCCAGCCGCTGGATGTCCGCCACTGTGGCGGTGGCGGGAATTCCGACGGCGGGGCGAGACAGTGTGGCGGCGCTGACGAGATGCAGCCGTCCGCGCATGGTGCCCTGCTGGATGGACGCCGATGCGCCCATCCAGAGGAATCCCCCGACCAGGATGGTGATCATGAGCAGGCTGAATTCCGGTGGTTCTCCGGCCAGCAAGGGGCGGGCGATGAACCAGAAGCCGAGTCCGACGACGATGATCCGGCCCGCCCAGCCGGCAGCGACGGTGCCTTTGGCCTGGCTGCCGGTGGCTTTCCAGACGGCGGATTCGACCACTCGCCCGCCGTCCAGGGGAAGTCCGGGAAGGACGTTGAAGACGCCGATGACGAAATTGGCCCACATAAAGATGTTGGTGAGGAGCTCCGCGACGGTGCCCAGGTTGGCGGCCGAGAGCACCAGCCAGGCGCCGCCTGCCAATGCGAAGTTGGCGGCGGGCCCGGCCAGCGCCACGAGGACGGAGCGGCCGGGAGTGGCGGTGAAGTTCTCGAACTGCGTGTGGCCGCCCCAGAGGTTCAGCACGATTTTCTGCGTGGGCCAGCCGTAGATCTTGGCTGTGAGTGCGTGGGCCAGCTCGTGGACGAGCACCGAAATGAGGAGCAGGAGGGCGTACGCGAACGCCACCGTGTAGGCGGTGGCCCCGAGTGCCGGATTCCGTTGCTGGAGCACGGGCCCGTAGACAACCACGGTGAAGGCGGCGATAAGGAACCAGGAGTAGGCAAGGATGACGGGTATTCCGGCGATCCTGCCGAGCGGTATTCCCTCGCGGCGGGCTGGTGCGGCCGTCTCACCCATCTGCGGGACTCCCCAGGGTTGCACGCTGCCGGCTCCCAGTGCCGGCGGCACCGTTCCGGTCCGCGGCGATGGCAACGAGTTCGGATACCGTCCGGCCGGCAAGCGAGTCCCAGGTGGTGTGCCGGGGATCATCGGGGATGGGCACAATATGGGGAATGGCAACCGTGGACACCCCCGAGGCAACCGCGGCGGCGACGCCGGGTGCGGAGTCTTCAAGGGCGACGCAGTGGTCGATGGTCAGGGCGGGGTCGGAGCCCTGCAGCAGTTCCACGGCGGTCAGGTAGGCCTCCGGGTGTGGCTTGCCCTGGGCGACAGTGTCCCCTGTGACGACAAACTCGAAATACGGCTTGGGGAGGTTCGCAACGATTTCCCGGGCCAGCGGTCCTTCGGACATGGTGACCAGGGCACAGCGCACACCTGCCTGGTGGAGCTCATCCAAAAGTTCGCGGGCGCCCGGACGCCAGGGCACACTGCGCCGCACGCCACGGATGACTTCCGCCGTGAGGGTGTCGATGATTTCCCTTGCTTCGAGGTCCACGCCGGCATTTTGGAGGATGCCGGCGGAGAACGTCAGCGACTGCCCGACGAGCTGCATGGCCTTTTCATGCGACCACGTCCCGCCATGGGCTTCGACCAGCGCATGTTCGGCCGCGATCCAGTAGGGCTCGGTGTCCACAATGGTGCCATCCATGTCCCAGAGGACTGCTTTGAGGGGGGAAATTGTGGCTGGGGATCGCATGTGTTCAGTCTACGGTGCGCGGCTGGACGCAGGCTGTGGGCTACGCCCTTGGCGAATACAGGGCATCCCGTGGCCCTGATTCGGGCGCTCCCACGGATTTTTCGGCGCTTCATTCAATGCGTGACGCAGGTTCTTGGACGTAGGGTGATGGGATGAATAGCTTCGACGGAGACACCACCGAACCGGGTGCCGAGGCCGGGCCGGAGCGGTTCCTGCAGCCAGTGGCTGAGGGTGAACGCATCACCGTAATGCTGGCCGCCTTTGAAGGCTGGAATGACGCGGGGGAAGCGGCCAGCGATTCGCTGCGCTACCTGAACAAGCTTTGGGGCGGCAAAAAAGTCGCGTCCATTGATGCTGACGAGTATTACGACTTCCAGTTCACGCGGCCCACGGTACGCCGCAATGCTGCCGGCGAACGCAAGATCAAGTGGCCGGCCACCAGGATCTACAAGGCCAGCGCTCCCGAATCCAACGTGGACGTCATCTTTGTCCAGGGCACCGAACCTTCCTACAAGTGGCGTGCCTACACCGCCGAATTGCTGGTCCACGCCGAAGCCCTCAACGTGGACTATGTGGTGCTCGTTGGGGCCCTGCTGGCGGACGTGCCCCACAGCCGCCCCATTCCCGTCAGCACGTCCTCGGACGACGCACCCCTGCGCGAACGGCTGAACCTGGAAGCCTCCCAGTATGAGGGGCCGGTAGGCATTGTGGGGGTCCTCTCCGAAGTTTCGCTGCTCGCCGGGATTCCGACCGTATCCTTGTGGGCGGCCGTGCCGCATTACGTGGCCCAGGCGCCGTCACCCAAGGCGCAGCTGGCGCTCCTGCACCGGATCGAGGAATTGCTCCAGGTTCCGCTGGACACGCATGAACTGGCCGAAGAAGCTGACGCCTGGGAACGGGGCGTGGACGAGCTTGCCACTGAGGACCCCGAGATCGCCGCCTACGTCCGCCAGCTCGAAGAGGCCAAGGACACCGCGGACCTCCCGGAGGCCAGCGGTGAGTCCATTGCCCGTGAGTTTGAGCGTTACCTGAAACGCCGGGGCAAAGACAAGCAATAGCGCCGTTAAAGCTGCCTGCCCGGTTTCGACGGCTCAAACCAGCGGTGGTTGAGCCGGTCGAAACCGGGCAGGCGCTTCGTTTTAACGAGTGGCTAGAGCACGACGCCGAGCAGGGCGTCTACTGCGTCAGTGACCCGGGTGCGGTCCTGCCGGCTGCCCGCTGCCGCGGCGGATGTGGCTCCGGCGGCCCAGCGGTCGACTGCCTCCAGCGCTGCCGGCGCGTCCAGATCCTTTGCCAGGGCGGCCCGCATTTCCGTGATCAGGCCTGCGGCCGAGCCCTCAGGCGCAACGGCAAGAGCGCCGCGCCACGCAGCGAGCCGGTTTTTGGCTTCGGCGAAGCCGGCGTCGGTCCATGACCAGTCAGAGCGGTAGTGGTGGGCCAGGATCGCCAGCCTGATGGCGGCGGGCTCCTCCCCTGCGGCCCGGAGCCGTGAGACGAGGACCAGGTTGCCCTTGGATTTGCTCATCTTTTCGCCGTCCAGGCCAACCATGCCTGCATGTGCGTAATGGTGGGCCAGCGGGACCCCGGCCAGGGAGTATGCGTGCCCGGCGCCCATCTCATGGTGCGGGAAGATCAGGTCCGAGCCCCCGCCCTGGACCGTGAACGGCGCGGGAAGGTATTCCTGGGCGATGACAGTGCATTCGATGTGCCAGCCGGGACGTCCGTCGCCGAGCTCTCCCCCGGGCCAGCTGGGCTCGCCCTCCCTGGCCACGCGCCACAGGAGCGGGTCCAGTGCCTGCCGCTTGCCCGCACGCCCGGGGTCGCCGCCCCGTTCGGCAAAAAGTTCCAGCATGTCGGTTTCCGCCAGGCCCGAGATGTCACCCAGGGTCCAGGCATCGGTGGCGGAGGACTGTTTTCCGGCGGCTTCGACGTCGTAGTAGACGTCGCCGTCGGGTTCCCCTGCACCACCTGGCACGCGGTAGGCAAGGCCGTTGTGGAGAAGCCGCTCAATGGCGGGGACGATCAGCGGCACGGATTCCACTGCTCCGACGTAGTGGTCAGGTGCGAGGACGTTCAGGGCCACCATGTCCGTCTGGAACAGCTCGATCTGGCTGGCTGCGAGGTCCCGCCAGTCCACGCCGGTAGCCGTGGCGCGTTCCAGCAGGGGGTCGTCGACGTCGGTGACGTTCTGGACGTAGGCCACACGCCTGCCTGCGTCGCGCCACGCCCTGTTCAGCAGGTCAAAGGCCACGTAGCTGGCTGCGTGCCCCATGTGCGTGGCGTCGTAGGGCGTAATGCCGCAGACATACAGTGACTGGTCGCCGTCGCCCTGCAGCTCAACTTCCCGGCCTTGGGCAGTATCAAAAAGCCGGATGGCGGGCATGCTGCCGGGCAGGTCGGGAACAGGGCGGGATATCCAGGATTTCACAGGCCAAGCCTACTGTCAGGCGCTGATCACATTGAAACCGAGCAGCAGATACAGGGCCAGGCCCAGGAAGATCCGGTACCAGACGAAGAGCCGGTAACTGCGGGTCGAGACGAATTTCAGGAACCAGCCGATGATGACGTAGCCCACAACGAACGCAATGACTGTGGCCATTGCCGTTTCGGGCAGCCCGTAGGGGCCGGTGATGCCTTCCTTGGATACCGTTTTGTAGAGCTGGTACAGGCCGCTGCCGAAGACGGCAGGAATGGCCAGGAGGAAGGAGTACCGGGCGGCGGCCTCACGGGTGTAACCCATCAGCAGGCCGGCGGTGATGGTGCCGCCGGAGCGGGAGACGCCCGGGATCAGTGCCATTGCCTGCGCCAGGCCGTAAAAGATGCCGTGTTTATAGGTCAGTTGGGTCAGGTCCCGTTCCTGCTTGCCCACCGCGTCGGCCACCGCGAGCACCAGGCCAAAGACGATCAAGGTGGTGGCCACAATCCAGAGGCTCCGCAGGACGGACTCGATCTGGTCCTGGAACAGGAGGCCCAGGACAATGATCGGCAGGCTGCCGAGAATCACGAGCCAGCCCATCCGCGCGTCGGGGTCCTGGCGCGAGACCTTGCCGGACAGCGAGCCCAGCCACGCTTTGACGATCCGGACGATGTCGTGCCAGAAGAAGACCAGCACGGCCGTCTCCGTACCCAGCTGTGTGATGGCGGTGAAGGCCGCCCCGGGGTCGGACGCATTGGGCAGGAACTGCCCCACGATCCGCAGATGCGCACTTGATGAAATCGGTAGAAATTCGGTCAGTCCCTGCACTAGGCCCAGCAGGGCCGCCTCAAACCAGTTCACGGTAAGACCCTACGTCATGGACCCTGCTGATTCCCCGTAAGCTTGCTGCTATGCAGCAGCGTTACGTCGGCAACAGTGGATTGCGAGTCTCGGCCCTCTCCCTCGGCACCATGTCATGGGCCGGCGAAACCGACGAACAGGACGCCACTGAATTACTCCGGACGTTCGTGGATGCAGGCGGCAGGCACATCGACACGGCGGCGTCCTACGCCGACGGAAAGTCTGAGGCCCTGATCGGCTCCCTGCTGGGGGACGTCGTTTCCCGCACCGAAGTCTCCATCTCCACCAAAGCCGGAATTTCGACGCCGGATGGCCGGCGGACCGTGGACACCTCGCGTAACGCAATGCTGTCCGGGCTCGACGCGAGCCTCGCGCGGCTGGGCACTGACTACGTCGATCTCTGGTTCGCCCAGGCCTGGGATCCCAACGTCCCCCTGGACGAAACACTGTCCGCCCTGGAGTTCGCCTTGCGGAGTGGCCGGGCACGCTACGCCGGCGTCTCAAACTTCAACGGCTGGCAGACCGCCAAAGCTGCCGCCGTCGCCGGCTTCCCCCTGGTTGCTGCCCAGGCCGAATATTCCCTGCTCCAGCGCAAACCCGAGGGGGAACTCATTCCCGCCGTCGAAGACGCAGGGCTTGGCCTCCTGGCCTGGGCGCCGCTGGGCCGTGGAACGCTGACCGGCAAGTACAGGGGAAGCATCCCAGGCGATTCGCGGGCGGCAAATCCTGCCCTGGCCGCCTACGTGGAGCCGTATCTCGGCCAGCAGGGGTCCCGCGTGGTGGAGGCGGTCGCGATGGCTGCCAAGGGGCTGGGCCGCACGCCGCTGGACGTCGCCCTCAGCTGGGTGCTGTCACAGCACGGTGTTGCCTCGGCGGTTGTGGGCCCCCGGACGCCTGTCCAGCTCAAGGAAATCCTCGATGCGCAGCTTGTCCCGCTGCCGCCGGAAATTTCGCGGGCCCTCGAGGACGTGTCCGAGCCTGCCCAGGGCTGACCGGGGCCGCACATCCGGGACCTAGTCCTCGAGGATCTCCAGGTCCTCTTCGTCGTCCACATCGCTGTCTTCGTCTTCGTCCTCTTCGTCGTCAAAGACCTGAAGCGGCGTCACTTCGCTGTAGGCCTCGTAGAGGGCGTCCTCATAGACTTCGAACGCATCCGCGACGGCAAAAAAAGCCGCCTCTACGGCGGGGTCCCCATCACCGCGGCGGTTGGACGCTGCTATAAGGTGTTCTTCCAAGGAGGAAGTCAAGGACTGAAGCGCGACACGCGGATCGATGCTCATGACTTCACGTTAGCCGGAAAAGGACGAAAATGGAGAGCAATGAAGGAACAATTTCTCACCAGCTCGGTCCAGCGGGAACGGGACTATCTGAGGCAGTACGAGTACCTCGTACTGACGGTCAGTCCCGACGATTCCCTGCCTGATGCCAGGCGGCGCCTTGTGGAACATTCCGAATACGGCAAGTGGGAACTGGAGCGCAGCAAGCTGTATGTGGGCGGCGGGCGGCGGTTCTGGCTCCGCCGACGGGTAATGCAGGTCCAGCGGACCGTCTAGGCCTCGAGCGGGCCGAGCCAGGCGTTGGCTACCGTGTTGTGGGCCGATTCGTCATCGGATGGATGGAACATGCCGGCCAGCACGTCGCGGTACAGCCGTTCCAGTTCCGAGCCCCGGAAATAGCTTGAGCCGCCGCTTACCCTGATGGCCAGGTCCACCACCCGCCGGGCGGTTTCCGTGGCGCTGACTTTCAATCCCACGAGCCGGGGGAACCATTGCGGTCCGTGGTCAACCAGGGCGTCCACGTCGCAGGCCACGGCAGCCAGCTGAGGATAGAGGCAGTCCATGGCCATGGCCGCCTCGGCCACCTTCCAGCGGATGTCCGGGTCCTGCGCGTAGCTCCGGCCGCCGTTCTTAAGGGATGTCCGCCGTTTCACGGCCTCCACACCCACCTGCAGTGCCCGTTCTCCGATGCCCGTGTAGACGGCGGCCAGCAGAGTTTCGAAGCACGCGAAAATGGCGAAGATCAGCGGGTCCGCGTTCGGGCCGACGGGCAGTTTGCGGAAGATCCGGTCCGCCGGGACTTCGGCGCCGTCCAGCACCGTGGTGCTGGACTGGCTGGCACGCATCCCGAGGGTGTCCCAGTCATCCAGGATTCTGTAGCCGGGCGTGTCCCGCCGGATGAACCCGTGGACGAGCTCACCTTCGCCGTCCCTTGCCTGGGGATCCTTGCCGAAGATCCCCAGCCTGGTCCATGCCGGCGAAAGGCTGGTGAAGATCTTCGTTCCGGTGAAGCTGTAGCCGCCGTCCGGCAGCGGGGCGGCCACAGTTCGGGAATCAAAGAGCACCGAATCGTTGCCGGCCTCGGAGTTCCCGAACGCGAAGACTTCGCCTGCGGCCGCCTCCTGCAGGATGAAGTCCAGGGAATGGTCTCCCCTGGCCGCGAGCACCTGCGCGACGCCGGTCCAGACCAGGTGCATGTTCACGGCGAGGGCGGTGGCCGGCGCCGCCGTTGCGAGCCGCCGCTGGCACTGTGCCGCCGCTGCGAGCCCAAGCCCCAGGCCGCCGTCGGACTCCGGAACAAACAGTTTCAGGTAGCCGGCAGCGGTGAGCTCCTCGAGGTCCTCATGGAAGAACGCGTTGTCGCGGTCGTAGGCGGCAGCCCGCCCGCGGACCCGTTCCAGCAGGGTCTCGGGCAACACGTCTTCGGGCGTCATGTCCGGGGCCGGCTCAGTAGTTCGTGAGGAGCGTGTTGAGTACCCGGGCGCCGAATTTGAGGGAGTCGGCGGGGACGCGCTCGTCGACACCGTGGAACATACCGGTGAAGTCCAGGTCATCCGGGAGCTGAAGCGGGGCGAAGCCGTAGCCCGTGATGCCCAGGCGGCTCAGCGACTTGTTGTCCGTGCCTCCGGAGAGCGTGTAGGGCAGTACTTTGGCTCCCGGGTCCTCGGCGTGCAGCGCGTCGATCATGGAGTCCACGAGGTTTCCTGCGAACGGGACCTCCAGTGAGACGTCGTTGTGCACGTAGCTGACGTCCACGCCGGTCCCGGCGAGCTCACGCACAATTTCAAGGACGTGGTCCTGCTGTCCGGGCAGCGTGCGGCAATCCACGAGGGCTTCCGCCGACTCCGGAATGACGTTGTGCTTGTAGCCGCCCTTCAGCAGTGTGGGGTTGGTGGTGTTCTGCAGGGTCGCCCCGACGAAGCGCGCCACGGTGCCCAGCTGGTTCAGCAGGACGTCCGGGTTGTCCGGGTCGAATTCCACGCCCGTGAGTTCCGTCACGCCATCAAGGAACTGGCGTGTGGTGGGAGTCAGCTCAATCGGCCACTTGTATTCGCCGATCCTGGTCACCGCGGCGGCCAGGCGTGTGATGGCGTTATCGGTGTTGATCTGGGAACCGTGTCCGGCCCGCCCGTGGGCAACGAGGCGGAGCCAGGAGATGCCCTTCTCTGCGGTCTGCAGGAGGTAGGTGCGCTGTCCGCCGATGGTTGCGGAGAAGCCGCCAACCTCGGAAATGGCCTCCGTGGCACCTTCGAAGAGTTCCGGACGTTTGTCGACCGCGTAGCGGGCGCCGTACTCGCCGCCTGCCTCTTCGTCGGCGAAGAAAGCGAAGACGATGTCACGCTTCGGTTTGCGCCCTGTCCTGGCGAAGTCACGCAGGACAGAAAGGATCATGGCATCCATGTCCTTCATGTCCACGGCGCCGCGGCCCCAGATGAGCCCGTCCTTGAGCTCTGCGCCAAAGGGGTCCACTGACCACTGCTCTTTAAGCGCGGGAACAACGTCCAGGTGCCCGTGGACCACCAGTGCGCTGGCGCCAGGGTCCTCGCCCGCCATCCGGGTGACGACGTTTGCCCTCCCGGGCGCGGACTCGAAGATCTCCGCTGACAGGCCAACTTCTTCGATCAGGCCGGCCGTGTACTCGGCAGCGGCACGCTCCCCCGGACCGGAGCCGTCTCCGTAGTTCGATGTGTCGATCCGGATGAGCTCCTGGCAGATCCGGACAACTTCATCTTCGGGACGGATTTCGGTCATTGGGCACTCCTCATGAAGGTGGGTGGCTGCAGGGAACCAGGGGCGGATTCGCTTGCCTTCAGCCTACCCATCAGGCCCGATTTCATGTTCCCGGAAAATTCATGTTAGAGTCTTTCTCGCTGCTTCGGAGAAATGCGAAACGCTGAAAGGCGGAAACGCAGTCCGAATTACCACCTGCGCGGGTGGCGGAATGGCAGACGCGCTAGCTTGAGGTGCTAGTCCTCGAAAGGGGGTGGGGGTTCAAGTCCCCCTCCGCGCACAGAAGGGAAAGCCCCTGGAATCCACGGATTCCAGGGGCTTTTTTCTATGGGTCCCGCTGACGATCCGGCTCCGGCCGCCGTCGGTCTTGTGCTGGCTGCACGTTCCATGCTTTAGTAGCCCGCAACAGTGCCGTTGGTCACATTCGGACCGAAAAGCGCCCGCCATACGTGTAGTGGAGCGTTAGCCCGTTGGGGAATACCAGCGCCATGCTGTACGTTGCATACGCGACAGACTGAACCAAAGAAAAGAGAAACACCTAAGTGGCAACCGATTACGACGAACTCCGCTCCGACGTCAAGGAATCGCAGGACAACTCACTCGAGGCGCTCCAGTCCGCGAATGCACCGGACGCCCGCAGCGTTGTGCTGGAACTTGATGAAGCTGACGGACTGGACGGCGCTGGCGTTCCGGGAGGCGAATTCGTTGCCGAGGAGCTGATCGTCCAGGTCATCCCCCAGGCTGACGACGAGTTCACCTGCTACTCCTGCTTCCTGGTCCGCCACCGCTCGCAGATCGCGCGGCAGAAAGACGGACACAGCTACTGCACGGACTGCGAAGGCTGATACCCGCACGACGAACACCCCTCTGCGCCTGCTTCGGCTGCGCACCTGGATACGATGAGGCGCGCCCACGGAAACCGTGGACGTGCCTTTCGTATTAAGCGAGCCGGCTGCGCACCATCTGGCTTACCGCCTTGCCGTCGAAGCGGCCGGCCACTTTCGCGGTCACCGGCTTCATCACTTCGCCCATCTGCCGCATGCCTGGCGCCTGGCCCGCGGCTGTAAGCTCCGCGATGACCGCATCCACAATCGCTTCCGCCTCCGCCTCCGTCAGCGGCTTTGGCAAGTAGGCCTCGATGACCTCGGCCTCGGCGATTTCCGCCGCGGCACGGTCCGGTTCGCCCGCCTCCGCATAGATCCGGGCGGTGTCACGCCGCTTGGCCGCTTCCTTCTGCAGCAGGGACGTCACCTGTGCGTCGTCCAGCACAATGGGGGTCTTGCCTGACTTTTCCCGGGTTTCGATCTCCCCCAGCACATTGCGCACAGTCGTGAGCGCTGTCTTGTTGCGCTCTTTCATGTGCACCACCACGTCAGCGTGCAGTCGTTCCTTCAAAGTGGACACGGTATTCCTCGATTCGTAGCACGCCCCAGGCCGGGGCGCGGGCAGGACCACCGCCCTCTAGTACCGTAGAGGGCTATGGCTCACTCTGACTACACCCCTCCGGGCAGCCCGTGAACTCCGTGCCCGATCAGCTGTGGCAACGCCTGCTGGAAGCGTTCAGCCGGACGGCCCTCCCGGATGTTTCCCTGGGTGAACTGACTGTGGTCCTCCTGATCGCAACGGCGCTCTCCGTTCCGCAGGCCACGTGGCGGTACTTTGGCCTGCTGGCCACCGCGACACATGAATTGGGTCACGCTTTCGCTGCCGTCATGAGCGGACAGAGGCTCGGCGGGATCAGGCTGGGCCTGGACCACTCGGGAACAACCACAAGTTACAGCCGGGGCCGGCTGGCAACCGTGTGGTCCGGTTTCTGGGGTTACCCGGTTCCCGCACTGACAGGGGCCGCGCTCGTCTGGTCCGGGTTCAACGGCTGGGGACCGGCCGCGCTGACTGTCGGCTCCCTGATCCTGCTCACGTCGCTCCTTTTCATCCGCAACCTGGCCGGGTTCCTGATCACCTCAGCCGCCGCTGCCTTGGGCGCCGTGCTGGTCCTCTTCGTTCCGCACGCATTTACCGGCCACGTGGCGATCGCCCTTGGCCTGGCCCTGCTGGTGGCCGCGGTCCGCGATGTCATCAAACTCATCCACGTGCACTTACGCCGCAGGGACAGGCTGGCCAGTTCCGACGCCTATCTCCTCTACCGTTCAACGTCCGTGCCGTCCTTCATCTGGATAGCTTTGTTCATCGCGATCGTTTCGGCGTCCTGGTTCCTGGCCTGGCAGCCCATCTCGGCGATTCTCGTCGCCGGCGCATAGGGTGTTCAGATGAGCCAGGAAACGGGAACAGGGCAGCAAACCGGCGGCACCGGGGACGGTGCGGGTCACAGCACCCTCGGCGCCTATGTCACCGGCGGTGCCGAGTTCACCCGGGACACCAACTACATCGAGGACCGGATCACCCGCGACGGAAGGCCCGGCACCGACGGCGAACCGGGCTGGCCTGTTGAGGCAGGACGGTACCGCCTCATCGCGGCGAGGGCCTGCCCGTGGGCAAACCGGACGGTCATAGTCCGCAGGCTCCTGGGCCTCGAGGAAGCCATCTCCCTCGGCCAGCCAGGCCCCACGCATGACGCCCGCTCGTGGACTTTCGACCTCGACCCTGGTGGCGTGGACCCGGTCCTGGGCATCAAACGTATCCAAACTGCCTACTTCCGGCGGTTCCCCGACTACCCGCGGGGCATCACAGTCCCCGCGATCGTCGATGTTGGCACCGGCGCGGTTGTGACGAACAATTTCCCCCAGATCACCCTCGACTTCTCCACCGAGTGGACCGATTTCCACCGGCCAGGCGCCCCGAAGCTGTACCCGGAGGACCTCCGGCCCGAAATCGATGCAGTCAACAAGCGCGTATTCACGGAGGTCAACAACGGCGTCTACCGTTGCGGCTTCGCCGGCTCGCAGGAAGCCTACAACGACGCCTACGCCCGGCTATGGACCGCCATGGACTGGCTTGAGGAGCGACTCTCCAGCCAGCGATACCTTGTGGGAGACACGATTACCGAGGCCGATGTCCGGCTGTTCACCACGCTGGCCCGGTTTGATGCCGTTTATCACGGCCATTTCAAGTGCAACCGCCAGAAACTCACCGAAATGCCAGCGCTGTGGGGTTATGCCCGTGACCTCTTCCAAACCCCCGGTTTTGGCGACACCATCGATTTCGTCCAGATCAAGCAGCACTATTACCTCGTGCACGGGGACATCAATCCCACCGGTATCGTGCCGAACGGCCCGGAGCTTTCGGGCTGGCTCGATGCCCACGGCCGGGAATCCCTGGGCGGACGGCCATTCGGAAACGGCACTCCCCCGGGTCCGGTGCGGCCCGGCGAAGAAGTAGCACCGGGGCACGGCCCGGTCGGACCGGAAAGCGCTTTCTAAGCCGCTAAGCTAAGGCCATGCAGATTTCCCATGGCTTTGTGGCGCCCGGTTTCGAGGGCGTTCGTGACCTGTTCGAATTCCTCCTGGCCGAAGATGGGCTCTACAGCGCACAGCTGGCTGCCTACCACCATGGCACGAAGGTGGTTGACCTGACCGGCGGCCCCCTGATCGCCGCAGATTCCATCACCGGCGCTTACTCCTGTTCCAAGGGCGTTGCGGCGATGGTCATCGCCTTGCTGGTCCAGGACGGCCTGCTGGACCTGGACCGCACTGTTGCCCACTACTGGCCCGAGTTCGGCAGGCACGGAAAAGACCGGCTCCTCGTCCGTGAGGCCTTGTCCCACCAGGCTGGCGTGATGGGAGTCGAAGGCGGCTTCGCCCTCGAGGAGTTCACCACCCCGGGGGCAGCCGCCCGGCTCGCGGCAACAGCGCCGGCGTGGCGACCGGGCAGCTGCTTCGGCTACCACGCGCTCACCATCGGCATCGTGATGGAGGAACTTTGCCGGCGCGTAGCCGGACAGAGCCTCCAGTCCCTGTACGACAGCCGCATCCGCCGGCCCTTCGGCGTCGACTTCTTCCTGGGCCTGCCGGCAGAGCTTGATGGCCGCTACCGGGATGTCCTCTATGACGCCGACCCGCAGCAGCCCTGGCTGGACCCACTGAGCCTTGAAGGACTCAACGGCAACGCGGCCGTGAGCACCATCATGGAACTCCCCAACCGGCGGACGGTCCGTGCAGCCGGCATGAGCGCGGCGGGCGGCGTCGGTTCGGCGGAAGGACTTGCCCGCCTGTACGCGGCGGCGACCTCCGGCATCGGCGGCGGCCCGCCGTTGCTTTCGCCTGACACTGTGGACGCGATGTCCCAGGAGCAGGTATGGGGCCTGGACCGTTCCTCGGGTCTCGACAACGCCTTTGCCGTGGTCTTCATGAAGCCCCATCCGTCGCGGAATTTCGGCAGCCACCGGGCCTTCGGCCATGAAGGCGCCAACGCTGCCCTCGGCTTCGCGGACCCCTCCTACGGACTAGGCTTTGGCTACATTCCCCAGCGCGCCGAGGACGGCCGCACCCCGGGCAAGGCCCACCGGCTGGCCGCTGCGGTCCGGCGCGCCGCCGCCACCTTGTCGTAGCGGAACGCTGCCCCTAAGGTGGGGCGGATGAGTGATACTCAAACGCCGCTTGCGGCCCGGCTGGCCAGGGGCACACGGTTCCTGCACCAGGCCGTCAAGGGCCTTGCGGTGGCGTTCACGCTGCAGCGCCTCCAGCTGGCTGCCAAGGCTGCGCTTGCCGCCGGGCTGGCCTTTTTCGTTGCCCCCTACATGCCGGGAACTGCTGCGGAGTACCCGTACTATGCACCTTTGGGCGCCCTGGTGTCGATGTACCACAACGTTGCCGGTTCCGTCCGGCAGGGCCTGCAAACACTGGTGGGCCTGGCCATGGGAATCGGGCTCGCGTTCCTGCTCGTCAACGTCACGGACCCGTCACCAGTGAGCGTCGCCATCTTCATGGGGATTGGCGTGCTGCTCGCGGGCCTTCCCCGCCTGGGTTCGGGACGGGACTGGATTCCGACGGCGGCGCTGCTGGTCCTCCTGGTGGGCGGCAGCAATCCGGACGGTTTTTCGTTCGGTTACCTGATCCAGATGGGCGTCGGCGTCGCCGTAGGTATTGCCGTGAATTTCCTGGTGTTTCCCCCGCTGCACTTCAACGCCGCCGCAGCCAGCCTGGACGAGCTCCGGCTGGCCCTTGGCACGCAGCTGACCGACATGGGCGTGGCCCTCAAGGAAAAGTGGCCGCCGGAGCACGATGACTGGTCCCGCCGTTCGGATGAGCTCGCCACGGCGGCGCGTACCGTCCGCCACCTCGTCCAGGAAGCGGATGCCAGCAGGCGCGCGAACCCGCGCCGGCGGCTGCACCCCCGGGACGTGGATCTGGACTACCGCAACCTGCGCGAGCTGGAGCGGGTGACGTTCCACATCCAGGACATGACGGAAGTCCTTTCCGATGTCATCTGGCAGGACGAGGCGCCCTACACCGTTCCGTTCCAGGACAACGGGCCGCTGGCGGACGCCATGAGGGCCACCGGAGAGCTGCTGCGTTCATTCCACACTGAAGACCCGGAGTCGGAGCACAGGAAGTTCACCGCCGCGGAAGCGGCCGTGGAAGCCTGTATGGCCGCCACGGCCGAACGGGACCCGGACGAAGGCACGGTGACAGCGTCCGAATCAATCCTGCTGAGCCTGCACCGGATCCTCCGCGCGGTGCGGCCGGCGCCCTAGAGTGCAGCCACCGCACCGGCAAAATGCCTGCGGCCGGAGCGGGGATTCCAGGCCACAAATTCGGACTTTTGCCACGCTCCACCGGGAAGCTGCACCGTGCTGATGTCCAGCGCAACGCGTCCCGGCAGGAACACGGGCGCCTCGAAATCAACGTGCCAGCTGAACGAATCGCCCTTTACCGCCCCGACGTCCGCCAGCGCCCTCGACGCCAGGTACATGCCGTGGGCGATGGACCGCCGCATGCCCAGGGCTTTGGCGGACAGGACGCTGAGGTGGATCGGATTGAAGTCGCCGGATACAGCTGCGTAAGCCCGGCCGGTGTCAACGCCGAGCTGCCACAGCGCCGTCGGATCAGGAACCTTGAAGTCACTCCTGCTGCCAACGGGCGAGGGTTTGTCGATGCCCGGCAGGAAGACGCCCTTCGCGAGGTAAGTGGAGACGCCGCGCCACCGGACCCCGGCCGATCCCGTGACGCGGACCTCGGCGACCACGTCCAGTTGCGTCCCCGAACGGTGGCCCCGCAGGTTCTCCACATGCGCCGTGATGTCCAGCCGCTCCGAAAACAGGACCGGCGACCGCTGCTCGACATGGTTGCTGAGGTGGATCATGCCCAGTAAGGGGAGCGGAAAATCGTCCCGGTTCATCACGCTCATGGCAAGTGGAAAGGCAAGCGCATGGATAAAGCCGGCCGGCAGGACATCGCTGGCCGTCTCGCCGATGAGGTGCTGGTATGCGGTGAGGTTGCCGACGTCGGGGGCGACTCCCCTGACTTCGTGGCTGGCCTCCGGCAGATCTGACCCATCGTGGGATCCAAGTACCCGGCGGCGGGCTGCCTGCGCGGCCGCGTTGACGTAGAGCTTGGAGAGGGACGGCATCTCGCCCAGGATGACCGGCTGGACCGTGGTCATGCCCCCACCATGTTCTGTCCGCAGACTCGCAGCACTCCACCGTTGATGCCGCCGGCGGCATCGCTCGCAAGAAAGGCGATGGCCTCGGCGACGTCGGCGGGCAGGCCGCCCTGCCGCAGCGAGTTGAGCCGGCGGCCCGCTTCCCTCAGCGCCACCGGGATCCTGGCGGTCATGTCTGTTTCGATGAACCCGGGCGCTACGGCATTGATGGTTCCCCCGCGTTCGGCGAGCAGGGGTGCCGAGGCGCGCACCATTCCCATTACCCCGCCCTTGGAGGCAGCGTAATTTGTCTGTCCGCGGTTGCCGGCAATGCCGCTGGTGGAGGCCACCGACACGATGCGCGGTGAGTTGCGGAAGTGCTCGGATGCGAAGAGTGCATCGTTGATGCGGAGCTGGGCGGCAATGTTGACGTTGATGACGGAGGCCCAGCGGGCATGATCCATGTTGGCCAGGAGTTTGTCCCTGGTGATCCCGGCGTTGTGGATCACGATGTCCAGGCGGCCGTGCCGCTGCAGTGCGTGCTCGATGATCCGGTGGCCCGCGTCCTCCCGGCCGATGTCCAGCTGGAGCGCCGTGCCGTGGACCTCGTTGGCCACGGCGGCGAGGTGGTCTCCGGCGGCGGGGATATCGACCAGCACCAGGGTGGCGCCGTCGCGGTGAAGGGTCCTGGCGATCGCTGCGCCGATGCCGCGGGCTGCGCCGGTGACAACGGCAACCTTGCCTGCCAGGGGTTTGGTGAAATCTGCCGGCAGCTGGCCTTCAGCTGAGGTGACCGTCAGGAACTGCCCGTCCACGAAGGCTGAACGGCCCGAGAGCAGGAAACGCACAGCGGCCAGGGCGCTGGGGCTTGTGGCCGTAACCCCGTCAGCGAGCAGGATTCCGTTGCCCGTTGCGCCTGAGCGGAGTTCCTGGGCCAGCGACCTCAGGAAGCCGTCAACGCCTTGCCTGGCAGCGGCCTGCGACGGGTTGTTGCCGCTGCCGGCCGGCCGGGACACGGTAATGACACGGGCGCTGGGGGCAAGGTCCCGCAGCGAAGAGGCTGCCGCCAGGACCGGGCCCTCCAGGTCTCCGGGCCCGTCCAGCTCATCCAGGACCAGGACAATGGCGCCCAGCTTTTCGCGCGGTACGGCGTGCCTGCGGACATCCAGGTCCCAGGATAGGAGGCTGGCCGCCAGTGCCTCCGCGCCGGCAGTGCTGCCGTGAACAAGGATGGGGCCGGTGATCAGGGGCTGGCCCGGCTGGTACCGCCGCAGGATCGCCGGCTGCGGAAGGCCCAGCTTCTTTGCCACGTTCTTTCCCAGCCCCCGGTTCACGAACTGGGTGTATTTGTCGGTCATACGGTCCCCCTACAGTGCTTCGAGAATTGCGACGACGCCCTGGCCGCCGGCAGCGCAGATGGAGATGAGGCCACGTGCCGGCCGTCCGTCCACGCTGCCCTTGGCGTGCAGCATCTTGGCCAGCGAGGCAACGATGCGGCCTCCGGTCGCGGCAAAGGGATGGCCTGCTGCCAGGGATGAGCCGTTGACGTTCAGTTTGGTGCGGTCGATCGTGCCGAAAGCTCCGTCAAGGCCAAGCCGGGTGCGGCCAAACTCCTCGTCCTCCCAGGCGGCCAGGGTGCTCAGGACTGTGCCGGCGAAGGCTTCGTGGATCTCGTAGAAGTCGAAGTCCGCCAGGGTGAGTCCGTTGCGGGCGAGGAGCCGCGGCACGGCGAACGCGGGTGCCATCAGGAGCCCGTCCTTGCCGTGGACGAAGTCGACGGCGGCCGCCTCCCCGTCCACGACGGCTGCAAGTTTGGGGAGGTCGTGGGCGTCAGCCCATTCCTCGGCGGCCAACAGGACGGTGGAGGCTCCATCTGTCAGCGGGGTGGAGTTGCCTGCGGTCATGGTGGCTTCGGCGCCAAGGCTCTTGCCGAACACGGGCTTCAGCGTGGCCAGTTTTTCCAGGGTGGTGTCGGCCCGCAAGTTGGAATCCCGTGTCAGCCCGCGGTAAGGCGTCAGCAGGTCGTCAAAAAACCCGGCGTCATAGGCGGCGGCGAGATTGCGGTGGCTGGCGAACGCCAGCTGGTCCTGCGCCTCGCGGGAAACATTCCACTGGGCGGTGGTCAGCGCCTGGTGTTCACCCATGGAGAGGCCTGTACGCGGCTCGCCCGTGTTGGGGGCATCGGGAGAAAGATCCTTGGGCCGCAACCGGCTGAGTACCTGCAGCCGCTGCGGCAGGGTCTTGGCCCGGTTGAGGTCCAGCAGTACTTGCCGCAGGCCTTCGCTCACGGCGATCGGGGCATCGGATGCGGAGTCCACGCCCCCGGCAATGGCGGAGTCGATCTGGCCGAGCTTGATCTTGTTGGCAAGGCCGAGGACGGTTTCCAGCCCCGTGGCGCACGCCTGCTGCAGGTCGTAGGCCGGCGTCTCGGCGGACAGCGCAGATCCCAGGACCGCTTCACGCGTCAGGTTGAAATCGCGGGAGTGCTTGAGGACGGCGCCGGCGGCGACCTCGCCGATCCGTTCCTCCTGGAGGCCGAACCTGGCTATGAGGCCGTCCAGTGCGGCGGTCAGCATGTCCTGGTTCGACGACTTGGTGTAGGCGCCGCCGGACCGCGCAAACGGGATCCGGTTTCCGCCCACAACCACGGCCCTGCGGGGCGCCGGAACGGCTGCGGCTGCAACCGGGGTGCTGGATTCCTGGGGTCCTGTGACGGACTGTCCCTCGACGGACATCGGTGTCTCCTCTGGTTCTGGTCTGTTACCGATACCCAGCGTACCTGATACGCTGGGTATCGTGAACAATCCCCAGACACAGGCATTTCAGCCTCCGGCCAGTGCCAGTGCGGACGGCCGCTCTGCCCGCTGGCAAAGCCACCGCGAGGAACGCCGCCGGGAACTGATCAAGTCGGCGCGCCGGGCCGTGCATGCCCTCGGCAGCGACGCTTCCATGGAAGAGATTGCCACGGCAGCCGCCACCTCAAAGTCGGTTTTCTACCGCTACTTCGGAGATAAGGCCGGTCTCCAGCAGGCCGTCGGCGAAGTGGTCCTCAGCCAGATGCAGCGCCGTATCCGGGAAGCCGCCCAGAGTGCCCAAACTCCCCGCGAGGGGCTGCTTGCCATGGTGTCCGCCTATCTGCAGATGGCCGAAACCAGTCCCAGCGTCTACACCTTCGTCACGCGGCACGCCGCCGGCGAGCCGGAGGGTCCCCAGGGTTCAGCAGCCATCTCGGGCGCCCTCGGTCATTTTTTCGACTCCATCGCGGAGATGATCGCCACGCCAATGCGCGCGCATCTTGGCGACGGCAAGGAATCGGTGATTGGTTACTGGCCCACGGCCGCGATCGGCCTGGTCCGCAACGCCGGGGAGCAGTGGCTCAGCACTCCGGACTCGCCGGCAAAGCCCGACCAGGAAACCATGGCACGCCAGATCACGGCCTGGCTGTGCGTGGGAATAGCCCCTGAGCTCTCCCCCGCAGAATCGCCGTAGAGCCGCCAAGCCGGCTTCGAGAATTCCCCACCAACCCCACCTGTCAGAACCAACGAAGGACATTGACATGACTGAAGTAGTGGACCGCCCCGCCGGCAAGGGGCCGCGGCCCGCCGGCCAGGCAAAGGCAGCGACGCCCTCCCGCCCCCAGCCCGCCAACGCCCATCCCGCCGTCGACGTCGCCGCCCTGGGTGAACAGCTCCTGGGCAAATGGGCCGGCATCCGCAGGCAGGCACGCCGGCTGGCCGAGAGCCCCGAGCTGCACAAAACGGAAGGCCTGACACACACCGAGCACCGGACGCGCACTTTCGGGCAGTTGAAGTACCTCGTGGACAACGAAGCCGTCCACCGTGCCTTCCCCGCCGCCCTGGGCGGCGCGGACGACCACGGCGGCAACATCGCCGGCTTCGAGGAACTCGTCACGGCTGACCCATCCCTGCAGATCAAGGCCGGTGTCCAGTGGGGACTGTTCGGGTCGGCCGTGATGCACCTCGGCACCGAAGAGCACCACGCCAAGTGGCTCCCGGGCATCATGAACCTGGACATACCGGGCTGCTTTGCGATGACCGAAACAGGCCATGGCTCGGATGTTGCCAGCATCGCCACCACCGCCACCTACGACGCGGAAACCCAGGAATTTGTGGTGCACACCCCGTTCCGTGCGGCGTGGAAGGACTACATCGGCAACGCCGCCGTCGACGGTCTCGGCGCCGTGGTCTTCGCCCAGCTCGTGACCGGGGGCGTCAACCGCGGGGTCCACGCTTTTTACGTCGACCTGCGTGATCCGGCTACCAAGGAGTTCCTGCCGGGAATCGGCGGCGAAGACGACGGCGTCAAGGGCGGCCTGAACGGAATCGACAACGGACGCCTGCACTTCACCAACGTCCGCATCCCCCGCACAAACCTGCTGAACCGCTACGGCAACGTGGACACCGACGGCACGTACACGTCATCGATCGCCAGCCCGGGGCGCCGGTTCTTCACCATGCTCGGTACCCTCGTCCAGGGCCGGGTTTCGCTGGACGGGGCTGCCGTCGCCGCCTCGAAGATCGCGCTCAAGGCTGCCATCCAGTACGCCACTGAACGGCGCCAGTTCAATGCTTCATCCCACACTGACGAGGAAGTCCTCCTGGACTACCAGCGCCACCAGCGGCGTCTTTTTACCCGGCTGGCCACCACCTACGCCGCCGGCTTCGCGCATGAGCAGCTCCTGCAGAAGTTCGACGACGTCTTTTCCGGCGCCCACGACACCGACGAGGACCGGCAGGACCTGGAAACCCTCGCTGCCGCCCTCAAGCCGCTCAGCACCTGGCACGCCCTGGACACGCTGCAGGAATGCCGTGAAGCCTGCGGCGGCGCCGGGTTCCTGATCGAAAACCGCTTCGCATCGCTCCGTGCCGACCTGGACGTCTACGCCACGTTCGAAGGCGACAATACGGTGCTGCTCCAGCTCGTGGCCAAACGGCTGCTCGCTGACTACGCCAAGGAGTTCCGGAATGTCGACTTCGGTGTGCTGGCCCGCTACGTTGTGGGCCAGGCAACGGGGGTGGCCATCCACCGCACGGGCCTGCGGCAGGTGGCCCAGTTTGTGGCTGACACCGGCTCCGTCCAGAAGGCGGCGCTTGCCCTTCGCGACGAGGAAGGCCAGCGTGCGCTGCTCACCGACAGGGTCCAGACCATGGTGGCCGACGTCGGATCCGCGCTCAAAGGTGCCGGGAGGCTGCCCCACGACAAGGGTGCCGCCCTCTTCAACCAGCACCAGAACGAACTCATTGAGGCCGCCCAGGCACACGCCGAGCTGTTGCAGTGGGAAGCCTTCACCGAAGCACTCCGTGACGTCACCGATCCCGGCACCAGGACCGTCCTGACCTGGCTGCGGGACCTGTTTGGCCTTTCACTGATCGAGAAGAACCTGTCCTGGTACCTCATGAACGGCAGGCTCTCCATGCAGCGCGGCCGCACCGTGGGCGAGTACATCAACCGGCTGCTGGTCAAGATCCGCCCGCACGCACTGGACCTGGTCGACGCCTTCGGCTACGGCCCGGAGCATATCCGGGCCGCGATCGCCACAGGCGCCGAAAAGGAGAGGCAGGACGAAGCCCGCGAATACCTCCGGGCACAACGCGCAAGCGGCCAGTCCCCCGTTGAGGAAAAAGTACTGCTGGCGCGCGCCGCAGCGGCGCGCAAATCGCGCGGCTGAGCCTGCATCGCTGCCCAGCCTGGAAATCACGACGGCGCCGCTCCCCACGCGTGGGGAGCGGCGCCGTCGTGATAAATCGCCAGCCTCAGGAGAGGACTGAGCGGTACACCTCAAGGGTTGTTTCGGTAATGGATTCCCAGGAGAAGTGTTCCTCGGCACGGCGGCGGCCTGCTTGGCCCATGGCACGCGCGCGCTCCGGATCGGACACAACTTCGGTCAGGGCTGCGGCGAACTCGGTGACGAACTTCTCCGGATCCAGCGGTGTGCCCGTGCCGTCGGTGACCTGTTCAAGGTCCACGAGCAGGCCCGTTTCGCCGTGCTGGACAACTTCCGGTATGCCGCCGGTGGCACTGGCCACCACGGCAGCGCCGCACGCCATCGCTTCCAGGTTCACAATGCCGAGGGGCTCGTAGATGGAGGGGCAGGCGAACGCAGTGGCGTGGCTGAGGACCTGGATGAGTTCGTTCCGGGGCAGCATCCGTTCGATCAGGACCACACCTGTCCGCTGGCCCTGGAGTTCCTCGATGAGCCGGGCCGTCTCGACGGCGAGCTCCGGGGTATCCGCGGCGCCGAGGCAGAGGACCAACTGGACGTCGGCCGGCAGTTTTGCGGCGGCGCGCAGCAGGTACGGAACGCCCTTCTGGCGCGTGTTGCGTCCCACGAAGACCACGCTGGGCTTGTCCGGATCGATCCCGAGCGCCCTGATTGCGTCGTCGCCTTCGTCGCGGTGCCACAGCTCGACGTCGATGCCGTTGTGGACTACGCGGACCTTGGCGGGATCGACGTCCGGGTAGCTGCGCAGGATGTCCTGGCGCATGCCTTCAGACACGGCGATGATGGCGGCTGCGGCTTCATATGCGGTCTTCTCCACCCACGAGGACAGGGCGTAGCCGCCGCCGAGCTGCTCGGCCTTCCAGGGCCGCAGCGGTTCGAGGCTGTGCGCGCTGAGCACGTGCGGGATGCCGTGCAGCAGGGACGCCAGGTGTCCGGCCATGTTGGCATACCAGGTGTGCGAATGGACAAGGTCGGCGCCCTCGATGTCCGGCACGATCCGAAGATCCACCCCCAGCGTCTGGACAGCCGCATTCGCCGAGCCAAGGTCCTCGGGCACGGAATACGACGTCACCCCGGCACCATGGTAGTCGGCGTCCCGGGGCGCCCCGAAGGCACGAACCTGCAGGTCAACGTGCTTACTAAGCACCCTGCTCAATTCGGCCACGTGGACTCCGGCGCCTCCGTAGATCTCCGGCGGGAACTCTTTAGTCACAATGTCTATTCGCACGATACCCAAGGTAGTCCTTCCGGCTTATCTGTTCTAGTGTGAAGGGGTCCGGGCATGCCGGACTGTTTGGGGAGTTACGAAGGCGTACAGGAGCGACCATTATGCCGTTGAACAAAAGAGTCCTGGCCATTGTCCTCGCAGGCGGTGAGGGAAACAGGTTGATGCCACTGACGGCGGACCGCGCCAAACCTGGCGTGCCCTTTGCCGGGAGTTACCGCCTCATCGACTTTGCGCTGTCCAACCTTGTGAATTCCCGGTACCTCCAGATCGTGGTGCTGACGCAGTACAAATCACACAGCCTTGACCGCCACATCTCCGAAACGTGGCGCATGTCCACCCAGCTCGGAAACTATGTCGCGTCCGTCCCCGCCCAGCAGCGCGTGGGCAAGAGCTGGTTCCTGGGCAGCGCCAACGCCATCTACCAGTCCCTGAACCTGATCCATGACGCCAACCCGGACATCGTGGTTGTGGTCGGCGCCGACCACGTATACCGCATGGACTTTGCCCAGATGGTGGAGCAGCACGTCCTGAGCGGCGCCAAGGCCACCGTTGCGGCCGTCCGGCAGCCGCTGAGCATGGCCAACCAGTTCGGCGTGATCGAAGTGGACCAGAACGACGCGCAGAAGATTGCCGCGTTTGTGGAGAAGCCGGCTAGTACGCCCGGCCTGGCCGCTGACCCCACCCAGTTCCTCGCATCGATGGGCAACTACGTCTTCGACGCCGACGCGCTCGTGGAAGCACTCCACGTGGACGCGGAGCGCCTGGACACCAAGCACGACATGGGCGGCGACATCATCCCCTACTTCGTCAGCCAGGGCCAGGCGGGCGTCTACGACTTCACCCTCAATGACATCCCCGGTTCCACCGAGCGTGACCGCACCTACTGGCGCGACGTCGGCACTATCGACTCGTTCTATGACGCGCACATGGACCTCATTTCGCCGTTGCCCGTGTTCAACCTGTACAACTCCGAATGGCCCATCTATACGCGCCAGAGCATCTCCCCGCCGGCCAAGTTCGTCCGCGGCGAGAAGGACACCGTGGGTACCGCGCTGGACTCGATCGTCTCCAGCGGCGTCGTGATCTCCGGCGGTGTGGTGGAAGGCTCCGTACTTTCCAACGACGTCTTCGTAGGTACCGGCAGCCGGGTTATTGACTCGGTCCTGATGGACAAGGTAAACATCGGCGAGGGGGCCGTGGTGAACCGGGCCATCATCGACAAGAACGTGAAGGTACCCGCCGGCGCAGCGATCGGGCTGGACCCGGACCTGGACCGTGCCCGCGGCTTCAAGGTGACCGAGTCAGGGATCACCGTCCTGTCCAAGGGACAGAACGTACCTGAGCCGGGCGAGGAGGAACGTGCCCTCGCAGCCAGGAACCTGCACCTCGTTCCGAACGCCGTTAAGGCGGCAACCGCCAATTACCCTGAACTGCGTGAATCCGTGGAACAGGTGGCAGAGGTGCACGCCGGCGTGGCCCAGGCCTCCGAGGCAAGCCGCACGTAGCAGTACGCACTACTCCGTCCGGGCAGGCCGGATCTCCACAGGCTGTAAAATCGGTACAATGAGCTCCCCCGATCTGACGCCTGAGGAAATCCAGGCCTGCCTCAAGGTTTTAAACACCATCCACGCCTATGACGAGGAGCACCCGGACTACGTCTCCGTCCGGCGCGCTACCGGGAAAATGTTCAAAGCCGTCAAGCGGCACCGGCGTGTGACCAAGCGGGATCTCATCTCAGAAGCGGACCGCGCAGTCCTTGCCCAGACGGCCACGGCGGCGCCGGACCGCATCGATGACGAAACCCGGGGCAACAAGCTGGCCACCTCGGCCACGGGGGACATCGCCGGGCACCTCATCCGCTCCCGCCCGTGCTACATCTGCAAGCAGCACTACACCCAGGTGGATGCCTTCTACCACCAGCTGTGCCCCGAATGTGCCGCCTTCAGCCACGGCAAACGCGATGCCCGCACCGACCTCACCGGCCGCCGGGCCCTGCTCACCGGCGGGCGCGCGAAAATCGGGATGTACATAGCTCTGCGCCTCCTGCGCGATGGGGCGCACACCACCATCACCACGCGGTTCCCCAAGGATGCGGCGCGGCGCTTCGCGGCCATGGAGGACAGCGGCGACTGGCTGCACCGGCTCCAGATCGTGGGCATCGACCTCCGCGACCCGTCCCAGGTCATGGCCCTGACGGATTCGCTGAGTGCAGCCGGTCCGCTCGACATCATCATCAACAACGCGGCACAGACCGTCCGCCGCTCGGGCAATGCCTACAAGCCGCTGGTGGACGCCGAGGATGAACCGCTGCCCGCCGCACTGGAGGCAGCCAACGGCGGTCCGGTGCTGCTGACGTTCGGCCATGCGCACGACAAGCACCCGCTCGCGCTGGCGAGCAGCGTCACCGACCATCCCGTCCTTGCCGGGGATGCGATCACGTCGCTGGCGCTCTCCACTGGCTCTGCCTCGCTGGAGCGCATCGCCTCCGGGACAGCGATCGACGCCGGCGGGCTGGTCCCCGACCTGGCCACCATCAACAGCTGGACCCAAGTGGTGGACGAGGTGGATCCCCTGGAAATGCTGGAGGTGCAGCTCTGCAACGTGACGGCCCCCTTCCTGCTGGTGAGCCGGCTGCGCGATGCCATGAAGCGGTCCACGGCGCACAGGAAGTACATCGTCAACGTCTCCGCGATGGAAGGCCAGTTCTCCCGCGCCTACAAGGGCCCCGGGCACCCGCACACCAACATGGCCAAAGCGGCCCTGAACATGATGACCCGGACCAGTGCCCAGGAAATGCTGGACACGGACGGCATCCTGATGACCGCAGTGGACACCGGCTGGATCACCGATGAACGCCCGCACTTCACGAAGGTCCGGCTCATGGAGGAAGGCTTCCACGCTCCGCTGGACCTGGTTGACGGTGCCGCACGCGTCTACGACCCCATTGTGATGGGCGAGAAGGGCGAGGACCAGTACGGCGTCTTCCTGAAGGACTACAAGCCCAGCCCTTGGTAGTCCCTGTCCCGGGCCCCGGCACGGGCGTAAGCTCAGCGTCATGAGCAACGAGTCATCTTCCTCCGAAGTCCAGAACCTGGAAAACCACGAATGCTGGGCACTGTTGCGGACTGTGTCCGTGGGCAGGCTGGCGGTCCTGGCCGACGGCCATCCGGACATCTTCCCGATCAACTACACCGTGGACGGCGGGACGCTGGTGTTCCGCACCGGTGAGGGAACCAAGCTCGCCGGTGCCACCGGAGGCGCACACGTGGCCCTCGAAGCGG
Organism: Arthrobacter sp. BE255; assembly: GCF_031457335.1. Taxonomy (NCBI): domain Bacteria; kingdom Bacillati; phylum Actinomycetota; class Actinomycetes; order Micrococcales; family Micrococcaceae; genus Arthrobacter; species Arthrobacter sp. BE255. The sequence goes on from NZ_JAVDWK010000003.1 coordinate 359,238, forward strand.
ACGGCGTGGATGCCACCACCGGACTCGCCTGGAGCGTGGTGGTGAAGGGTGCCGCGGCCGCTGTGACGGGAACTGAACAGATCCTGGACACGGCGGCGCTCTACCTGTTCCCATGGCAGGCCGGCAGGAAAGACACCTTTGTCCGGGTGACGCCGGGAATCATCACTGGCAGGCGGTTCAAGGTGACTGCACCGATGACCTGGTGGACCCAGCTGAGCGGGGCCGTCAAGGCGTCCCCGGAATAGGGCGGAAAGCAATCAGGCCGGGCTTGCGGGCCCGGCCTGATGTCAGTTATGCGAGCCGCGTGATCTCCACGCTGACGCTCAGCGCGGATCCGCCGCCGCCGGAAAGTATCCCTTTCAACGGGGGCACGTCACGGTAGTCCCGGCCACGGGCCACGGTGACGTGGTAGTCGCCGGCCGGTTTGTGGTTGGTGGGATCCCAGCTCCGCCACTGGCCGTCCCACCACTCCAGCCACGCGTGGGACTGGCCGGCCACCGTCTCGCCGATGTCCGCCGTCGAACGCGGGTGGAGGTAACCGGACACATAGCGGGCAGGGATTCCGCAGCTGCGGAGGGCCCCGATGGCCAGGTGCGCCAGGTCCTGGCAGACGCCCTGCCGCTGTCCCCACGCTTCTTCGGCGTTCGTGGTCACCGCGGTGGAGCCGGACATGTAAGTCATTTCGCCGCGCATCCATTCAAAGATGGCCATCGCGGCCTCATGCGGGTTCTTGCCATCGACCACGCCGGGGATAATCCCCAGGACTTCCTCGCCCGGACCGCTCAGCAGGGACTGCGGCAGCCAATCACTGTAGGTGTTCAGGGTTTCGGCTGACGCCAGGACGTCCCATCCCGCGATGTCGGTTTCCGCGGGGATCCTTTCAGCCCGGTGGACCTCCACGGTGATGTTGGAGATGACTTCGAGGTGGTCGTGGGGCATCTGCATGTCGAAGGCCGTCACGCGGGTGCCCCAGTAGTCGCGGTAGCTGCTCACGGCCGCCTGGGATGGCGAGACCTTGAGTACCGACTCGAGGACCACCTGCTGGGGGTCGGTCAGCGGGGTCATCCGGGCCTCGTTGTAGGACAGGGTGACGCGCTTGTTGTACTTGTAGGCGGTCTTGTGGATGATGCTCAGCCGGGTCATGAAACTTCTCCCACCCAGGCCAGTTCGTCCGCCTGATTGAAGTACTTACGGGAAATGGCGTCCGACGCCTGCGAAACGGCCTTCTGCACGCGTTCCATGTGCTCCGGCAGTTCCGACATGAGGTCGTCCGTGCGGTGGAACTCCAGGAAGGTCCGCGCCTGCCCCACGATCCGGCGGGCGTCGTTGATGAAGCCCACCCGCTGGGCGGACGGATCAAGCTTGGCCAGGCACTCGTCGGCGTCACGCAAGGCGTACACGATGGAGCGCGGGAACAGCCTGTCCAGCAGGAGGAACTCGGCGGCGTGCTGGTCGCCGAAGGCGGCCCGCCGGGTCCGCAGGAAGGATTCGTAGGCGCCGGCGCAGCGCAGCATGTTCACCCAGGACATGCCCGCGGAGAGGACATCCCGGGTGGAGAGCATGCGGGCGGTCATGTCGGCGCGTTCGAGGGAACGGCCGAGCACCAGGAACAGCCAGCTTTCGTCGTGGCTCACGGTGGTGTCGGCGAGGCCGCTGACCATCGCTGTACGTTCCAGCGTCCAGTTGCAGAAACGGTACGTGCCCACCACATCCTTGCGGTGCTGGCTCAGCCCGTAGTAGGTGGTGTTGAGGCTCTCCCACAGGCCCGAGGATACGGTCTCCCGGGCGCGGCGGGCGTTCTCCCGGGCCGCGCCCAGGGACCCGGCAATCGAGGTGGCGCTGGTTTTGTCGTACGCGAGGGCGTGGAGGAGTTCGGGCAGGCCGAAGTCCTCGCTCTGCGGCCGGGCGCCCATGACTGCAAGGAGTTCCTGGGCGACGCTGCGCCGCTCCTCCATGGGCAGGTGGTTCAGGCGCTCCAGGTGCACGTCCAGGATGCGGGCCGTGCCGTCGGCACGCTCCACATACCTGCCGATCCAAAAAAGGGACTCAGCAATACGGCTAAGCATTCGTGGCTACCTCCTGCGCGTCCGGAATCTGATGGGAAATTACTGCCGGGATATGGTCCCGGATCACTGCTGCTGCTCCGACTGGCGGTCGCGCCAGTTGCTTTCCACGGGCCAGACTGAGACGCGTTCGCGGATGGCAATCGACGGCCGGGGAATGGTCTCCACCGGAACCTGGGGCGAGTCCGCCAGTACCCAGGTGTCCTTGGAGCCGCCGCCCTGGCTGGAATTCACGATCAGTGAACCCTCCTTGAGCGCCACCCGGGTGAGTCCGCCCGGGAGGACCCAGACGTCGTCGCCGTCGTTGACCGCGAACGGGCGCAGGTCCACGTGGCGCGGACCGAACTTGTCGCCGCTGAGCGTGGGCACCGTGGAAAGCTGAAGCACCGGCTGTGCGATCCAGCCTCGGGGATCAGCAATGACGCGCTTGCGCAGGGCGTCGAGTTCGTCGTTGGAAGCGTCCGGCCCGATGACCAGGCCTTTGCCGCCGGATCCGTCCACGGGCTTCACCACGAGTTCGGCCAGGTTGTCCAGAACGTATTCCCTGGCGTCCTTTTCCTCCAGCCGGAACGTATCCACGTTCGCGATGATCGGTTCCTCGCTGAGGTAGTACCGGATCAGGTCCGGAACGTAGCTGTACACAAGTTTGTCGTCAGCGACGCCGTTGCCCACCGCGTTGGCGATGGTGACGCCGCCGGCCCGTGCCGCGTTGACCAGGCCCGGGCAGCCGAGCATCGAGTCGGCGCGGAACTGCAGCGGGTCCAGGAATTCGTCGTCGATGCGCTTGTAGATCACGTCCACGCGCTGTTCGCCGGCGGTGGTGCGCATGTACACGCGGTTGCCGCGGCAGATGAGGTCGCGGCCTTCCACCAGTTCAACGCCCATCAGGCCGGCCAGCAGCGTGTGTTCGAAGTAGGCGCTGTTGAAGACGCCGGGGGTCAGGACCACCACGGTGGGATCATCGACGCCGGACGGTGCGGTTTTGCGCAGGGCCGACAGCAGCCGCCGCGGGTACTCCTCGACGGGACGGATGAGCTGCTGGCCAAAGGCCTCGGGCAGGCCCTTGGCCATGGCGCGGCGGTTCTCCAGGACGTAGCTCACGCCGGAGGGCACCCGGACATTGTCCTCCAAAACACGGAAGGTGCCGGCCGCATCGCGGACCACGTCGATGCCTGAGATGTGCACGCGCACGCCCCCGGCGGGCTCGAAGCCCTGCACCTGGCGGTGGAAGTGGGCGCTGGTGGTGACGAGCTGGCGAGGGATGACGCCGTCGGAAACTACCGTCATTTTGTCATAGACATCGTTGAGGAACGCTTCCAGGGCCTTGACCCGCTGGGCCACGCCCCTTTCCAGGACGGTCCACTCATCCGCTGGGATGACGCGCGGAACGATGTCCAGGGGGAACGGCCGCTCCTCCCCTGCAAAGTCGAAGGTCACACCGCGGTCGAGGAAGGTCCGCGCCATCGAGTCAGCCCGGGCGCTGACATCGGCCAGCGAGAGCTTTCGGAGGGCATCGGCCACCTGGCCGTACGACTCGCGTGCTTCCTGGCCGGGGGCGAACATCTCGTCGTAGGCACCGGTACGCCCGGCGGCCTCGGAGTAATCCTGGAATAGGTCTGACATGTCCTTTAGCCAACCATCTTTTTGTTTCGAAATCATTACTGCCATCCATTGTGGCGTGTTGGACCGGTGCCGCCGGTTCGTGGAATCCGTGTCCCATCCGGCAAAGTAGGTGAGTGCCACTTGGAAAGGACCGTCTCCTGCCGGGCCTGCTGACTGCCGCCCTGGCACTGGCCGCTGCCTTCAGCATCCACTGGCTGGTGCCCGTCCTTCCCGCCATGACCCTGGCCGTGGTCCTTGGCCTGCTCGCGGCGAACCTTCCGGGGACGGCTGTCTGGGTGGCCGGGCGCGCCAGGCCGGGACTCGATTTCGCCGGCAAGCATTTGATGCGAGGCGGGATCGTGCTTCTGGGGCTCAAGGTCAGCATCATGGACGTACTGGGCCTGGGCTGGCTGGCCCTGGTGCTGATCGCCGGCGTGGTGCTGGCCAGTTTCGCCGGCACTTACGCGATCTCCCGCCTCTTCCGGCTGCCGGCGGAGGCGTCGCTCCTGATTGCCACCGGCTTTTCCATCTGTGGTGCGTCCGCCATCGGCGCCATGGCCGCCGTCCGCCGGATCCGGCATGTGGACACGGTACTGCCCGTGGCACTCGTGACGCTGTGCGGAACCCTGGCCATCGGGGTCCTGCCGCTGCTGGTCCATCCGCTGCAGCTCAGTCCGCTGGCATTCGGGGCCTGGACCGGGGCCTCCGTGCACGACGTCGGCCAGGTAGTAGCCACCGCCCAGACCGCGGGGACGGCGGCGCTGGGGATCGCCGTCGTGGTCAAACTCACCCGGGTGCTGATGCTGGCACCCATCGTTGCCGCGGCGGGCGTCCACCAGCGCTTCAGTACGGCGCGTGCCGCCGGGAAGGCAGCAGCCTCCGCCCCGCCGGGGTCACCGGCAGCGCCCGACGCGGGGCGCCTGCCTCCGGTGATTCCGCTCTTTGTGCTCGGTTTTGTGGCCATGGTCGGCCTGCGATCCAGCGGCTGGCTGGCGCCCGGGATCCTCGACGCCGGCGCCGCAGTCCAGGACATCCTGCTGGGGGCCGCGCTGTTCGGGCTGGGGTCAGCCGTCCGGATCCGGACGCTCCTGCATACCGGAGGCCGTGCGCTCTTCGCCGCTTTGGCGGCATGGCTGCTGATCGCGCTGCTGGGCCTGGCGGCGGCACTGCTCATGACCGCCTAGGACGCCTGCAGGGCGCTGCCATGGCGGCTTTCCTGCGGTGAACGGCGGGCGAATCCCGTGATTAGATAGCGGAGTGTCACATGAGAATCTGCAGCGCAAAGAAGCCGCGCAACGTTCAGCCCTGATCACCACCCACAGTTACGATGTCTCGCTGGACGTGCGGCAGGCAGCGGACCCGGACGTGGCGGGCTACACCAGCCGCAGCGTCATCAACTTCTCGGCAGCCGCACCGGGCCAGGGACAGGTGGCGTCGACATTTCTTGATTTCATCGCCGCCGAGGTCCACAGCGTTTTCCTGAACGGCAAAGGCCTGCCCGTGGCCGACGCGGTGGAGGGCTCGCGGATCCGGCTGGACAACCTGCAGGCAGAAAACCAGGTGACGGTCACCGGAACCGCCCTGTACAGCCGTTCCGGCGAGGGCATGCACCGGTTTGTGGATCCGGCCGACGGCCAGTGCTACCTCTACACGCAGTACGAGCCCGCCGACGCCCGGCGCGTGTTTGCCAACTTTGAACAGCCGGACCTCAAGGCTGAATTCACGTTCCACGTTATGGCGCCGTCGGGCTGGGAGGTGGCCTCCAACGGAGTCGAGGCTGCCCGGACCCGGCTGACCAGTGATCCGGACACCAGCCGCTGGGACTTCGCCCCCACCCGCCCCATGTCCACCTACATCACCACCGTGCTCGCGGGGCCGTACTTCAGGGCACAGGACCACTGGAGCGCTACGCTCGACGACGGCACGCAACTGGAAGTGCCGCTGGCACTGTACTGCCGGGCGTCGATGGCTGAATCCTTCGATGCGGCCGAACTGTTCGGCCTCACCAAGCGCGGCCTGGACTTCTTCAACCGGCTGTTCGACTACCCCTACCCGTGGGGGAAATACGACCAGGCCTTTGTCCCGGAATACAACCTGGGCGCGATGGAGAACCCGGGCCTGGTCACCTTCACCGAAAGCTACGTTTTTACCTCCCGGGCCACCGATGCGCAGTACCAGGGGCGCGCAAACACGCTGATGCACGAGATGGCCCACATGTGGTTCGGCGACCTCGTCACCATGCAGTGGTGGGACGACCTGTGGCTCAAGGAGTCGTTCGCGGACTACATGGGAACGCTCGGCGTGGACCAGGCCACGGACTGGGATACAGCCTGGGTGAATTTCGCGAACAAGCGCAAGGCCTGGGCGTATGTCCAGGACCAGCTGCCCACCACCCACCCGGTGGTCGCCGACATTCCCGACCTCGAGGCCGCCAAGCAGAACTTCGACGGCATCACCTACGCCAAGGGCGCGTCCGTGCTCAAGCAGCTGGTGGCGTACGTGGGGTTCGACGCCTTCATCGCCGGCTCGAGGCAGTATTTCCGCGACCACGCCTACGGAAACACCACGCTGGCCGACCTCCTGAAGGCCCTCAGCGATGCCTCGGGGCGCGACCTGGCCGGCTGGGCCGCGCAATGGCTGCAGACTTCCGGTATCTCCACGCTGTCCGTGGAAAGCGGCACGCACGACGGCGAACTCGGCGCCGTCGCCATCGTCCAGGATGCTGTGGACCCGGTCACGGGACGTGTGGCGCTGCGGCCGCACCGGCTGCGGGTGGGCTCCTACAACTTCGACGCCGACGGTGCACTGGTCCGGACCGGAAGCGTCGAAACTGACATAGCCGGAGCGCGGACGGAGGTCCCGGAACTCACCGGCCGGCCGCGGCCGGCGCTCCTGCTGGTGAACGACGACGACCTCACCTATGCCAAGGTCCGGCTGGACCCTGTTTCCGAAGCCACGGTGCTGGCCTCGCTGGACCGGATCCCCGACCCCATGGCCAGGGCACTCTGCTGGACGGCGCTATGGAACTCCGCCAGGGACGCGGAAAGCCCGGCCGCCCGCTACGTGGACGCCGTGAAGGCGTTCGGGCCGTCCGAAACCGGGATCGGCGTGCTGCTGAACATCCTCGACAACGCGCAGGCCGCCGTCGAACGCTACACCCCTGCAGCCGGGCGTGACGCCGTGCGCAGGGACTTCCTGACGGCTGCGGACAGCCAGCTTGGCCTGGCCGCCCCGGGTTCCGACCAGCAGCTTGCGTGGGCACGCACCGTGGCCGCCGTCAGCCGCCACGATTCAACGCTTCTCCCCCGGCTCAGGGAGCTGCTGGACGGCACAGGGAAGGTGGACGGCCTCGCCGTGGACGCCGAGCTGCGGTGGAACATCTGGCACGCGCTGGCAGCCAACGGCCAGGCAGCCGTCGAGGAGCTGGACTCCGAGTTGGCAACGGACACTACGGCGTCAGGCCGGGCGGGCCACGCGACCGCCCTCGCCGCGCGTCCGGACCCCCAGGTCAAAGCGTCTGCCTGGAAGGCCGCTGTGGAGGGAACGGAGCTCTCAAACCAGCTGCTGAGCGCCACCATAGCGGGCTTCACCACGGCGCCCGCCCCGCTCCTGGAGCCGTACGTGGAGCCATACTTCGCAAGCCTCCGCGGCGTCTGGGACAGCCGGAGCATCGAAATTGCCAGCCGGATTGTCCGCGGGCTCTACCCGCTGGCGCAGGACCTCCCGGCCGGGACCCTGCCCAAGGAGCACCCGGTGGTGCTCCGGACGGACGCCTGGCTGGAGGCCAATGCCGATGCCCCGCGCGCCCTGCGCAGGATCATCGTGGAGCAGCGCAGCCACCTGCTCCGGGCACTCACCGCGCAGGCTTGGATATAAACACCCTCAGGGGACGCGGTGCAGCCACTCCTCGGTGCCGAACTTGGCAGCCACCCGCTCCCGGGCGGCGCTGAGTTCGGCGTCCGTGAGTTCCGACAGGGTGGCGGCATAGCGTTCGGTGAACACTTCGATCATCGCCGCGATGATTTCCGTGCGTGCGAGCCCGGTCTGCCGGCGGAGCGGGTCGACACGCTTCTTGGCGCTGCGGGTTCCCTTGTCCGAGAGCTTTTCCTTGCCGATGCGCAGCACGTCCACCATCTTGTCGGCGTCGATGTCGTAGCTCATGGTGACGTGGTGCAGCATGCCGCCGTTGGCCAGCCGTTTCTGCGCGGCGCCGCCGATCTTGCCCTGGTCCGTGGCGATGTCGTTCAGGGGCACGTAAAACGCGGTGACCCCGATCTTCTCCAGCGCGGCCATCACCCAGGCGTCCAGGAAAGCATAGGAGTCGGCAAAGCTGATCCCGTCCACCAGGGTCTGCGGCAGGTACAGGGAGTACGTGATGCAGTTGCCGGCCTCCATGAACATCGCTCCCCCGCCGCTGATGCGGCGGACCACGGTGATGCCGTGCCGGGCCACGCCGTCGGGATCCAGTTCGTTGCGGACGGACTGGAAGCTGCCGATCACCACGGACGGCTCCTCCCAGTCCCAGAACCGCAGCGTCGGGTTGCGCCTGCCGGCGCCGACTTCCTCGGTCAAGACCTCGTCCAGTGCGACATTGACGTGGGTTGGGAGGACCGTGGGGGCAATGACGTTCCAGTGATGGTCAGACCAGGACGTTGCCTTCGCCAGGGCACGGCGTACGGTGACCGCCACGGCGTCGGCCGAAAAGCCGAACAGGACTGCGCCCGGTGGCAGGGAAGCGGTCACGGCAGCGGAAAGCTCTGCCGCCGTCGTGGTTTCCGCCAGCCCGTTGAGGGCCCGGTTGATATCCGGGAGCGCCTCGTCCGGTTCCAGGAAGAAGTCCCCGCTGACTGACACGCCGGTGAGGAGTCCGTCCACGACGTCGAGGTCCACCACCACGAGCTTCCCGCCGGGGACCTTGTACTCGCCATGGAGGCGGGGGCGGTCTTCGTCGGGGAGCGCTGTGTCAGTCATGCCTTCCATCCTGCCTCACAGCCCGGGGTGCCGGAAAATGCAAAAAAGCCCGCACCGTTGCCGGTGCGGGCTTTCCACAGAACGTTGGGGCGAAGTGAATTACTTCTTGCCGCCGAAGCCCTTGAAGCGAGCGTTGAAGCGCTCGACGCGGCCTGCAGAGTCCATGATGCGCTGCTTGCCCGTGTAGAACGGGTGGGACTCGGAGGAGATTTCGACGTCGATGACCGGGTAGGTGTTTCCGTCTTCCCACTCGATGGTCTTCTTGGAAGACACGGTGGACTTGGTCAGGAACTTGACGCCGGAAGCCAGGTCGTTGAAAACAACAGCTTCGTACTTCGGGTGGATATCAGACTTCATAATGGGACCTTTGTTCGCACAACTGGATTTGGCCAGTTGCCAGGTATGAATGGGATGGCCGCGCCCTGCAGCAGCGAAAAGCACTACAGCATTGCGGCCAGCTACCAATAATAGCGGATCGGCGCGGTCCCCGCGAACCGCCTGCCGGGCCTTATCCCCGGGGCCTGAGCTCCCAGAACGCCACTGCAGACGCGGCGGCCACATTCAGCGAGTCCACGCCGGCCCGCATGGGGATTTTCACTGCGAGGTCGACGGCGGCGAGTGTCTTTGCGCTCATGCCTGCACCTTCCGTGCCCAGCACCAAAGCCAGCCGGTCCGGATTCCGGGCGGCAAGTTCATCGACATCCACCGCATCCCCGGTCAGCTCCAGCGCCGCCACGGTGAAGCCATGCTGCTTGAGGAGGGAAAGATCCCGCGGCCAGGACTCGAGCCGTGCCCACGGAACCTGGAAAACAGTGCCCATGCTGACGCGGACGCTCCGCCGGTAGAGCGGGTCTCCGCACCGCGGCGACACCAGGACGGCATCGATGTCCAGCGCAGCCGCGGACCTGAAAATCGCCCCCACGTTGGTGGTGGTTCCAATGTGTTATAGGCATTTCACGGCGCAAACATTGCCGGGGCTTGGCACGAACAGTCACACACGTGAAGAACCTTGATTTGCACCTATTCTTCGTCCGCCTCTGGCAGCTTATCCAGGGCCTTGCCTGTCAGTTTGGCTCCTGCGACGGGTAGGTACGACACCAGCAACCCGCTCGGCTGCAACAGACGCGTCGAATCACCTGAGGGGTACGGAACCGCCTACTCGACTGCGGTCAGTCGAGTAGAGCGACGCCGAACTCAGCGACGACGGCCCGCAGTTCCCCGAGGTAGCGCTGTGCTTGGTCGGTGAGCGGAATCGCGGCGTGGCCGATCCAGCCGATCTCGATGCGTTCGTCAACGTCGAGTGGGATGGCGACGATCTCCGGGTCCAGCTGCCCGCTGATGATGCCCGTCGAGATCGTGTAGCCGTGGAGCCCGATCATGAGGTTGAAGATTGTCGCTCGGTCAGAGACCCGGATCTCCTGCTTACTGGACAAGGTGGAGAGAATCTCCTCGGCAAAGTAAAAAGAGTTGTTCGCACCTTGATCGAAGGTCAGCCGCGGCAAGCCGGCAAGATCGTCAAGAGTCGCTCGCTCTTTTGAGGCGAGCGGGTTGTTCCGTGAAATGAAAATGTGCGGATCGGCGAGGAACAGCGGAGAGAACGCGAGCCCGGATTCGCGGAGCAGCTTGTCGATGACCTTCCGGTTGAAATCGTTCCGGTAGAGGATGCCTATCTCGCTGCGGAGTGTCCGGACATCCTCGATGATGTCCCAGGTGCGGGACTCGCGGAGCGAGAACTCGTATTCGGCCACCTCAGTGGCCTTGACCATCCGGACGAAGGCGTCCACCGCGAACGAGTAGTGCTGCGTGGACACCCCGAGCAGACGTCGTGTCGGTGGCCTGCCAAGATAGCGCTGCTCGAGGAGGGCGAACTGCTCGACGACCTGCCTCGCGTAGCCGAGGAACTCTACCCCGTCGGCGGTGAGGGTGACCCCGCGGGCGGAGCGAACCAGGAGTGCACGGCCCACCCGTGCCTCAAGGTCCTTCATTGCCGCGGACATGGTCGGCTGCGCGACATAGAGAAGATCGGCCGCCGCGGAGATCGACCCCTCCGCGGCAACTTCTATGAAGTAGCGGAGCTGCTGCAGGGTCAGTCCGCTCGAAATCTGAGCCATAGGGAAAGTCTATATGAGTGCATAGCGACGCCTAGTTACTTGATACCCCCTGAAAGGCTGCACCATGGACACGTCCCTTTTGAAAGGCCGTCTCCGGCCCATCTCCAAGATTGGCAGCACATGGCAGACGACTTCACCTTCAGCATTACCACGACCCGCTTCGACGAGGACTACTCCCCGTCGGAAGGCTCCCGGATCACGACGAATTTCGCCAACCTGGCACGGGGCGAGCACCGCCAGGAGAACCTCCGCAACGCCTTGACCATGATTCGGCGCCGTTTCAACGATCTCGCAGACTGGGACAACCCGGACCGGGACCGCTACGCGCTCGAGCTTGAGATCGTTTCCGTGCAGATACAGCTCACCGCGGACGGCACGGATCAGCAGTTCCCGCTGTTCGAGGTTCTCGATATCCAGATCGTCGACCTGCTGAACGGGGTCCGCCACCAAGGGATCGTCGGCAACAACTTCTCCTCCTACGTCCGAGACTTCGACTTCAGCGTCGTACTGCCAGCGGCAGCCGGGGACTCAGGCAAGCCCACGGTGCCTGAGGACTTCGGCGATCTTCACGGCAAGCTGTTCCAGCACTTCCTCGATTCCCCGGTATGCCGGGAACGCTTCCCGCAGCCGCCAGTGGTCTGCATCAGCGTCTCCACAAGCAAGACGTACCGGCGAACCGGGAACCGTCACCCGGTCCTGGGCGTCGAGTACCAGCAGGACGAGTTCTCGCTGACGGACGCGTACTTCGCCAAGATGGGACTGCGGGTGCGCTACTTCATGCCACGCGGCAGCGTTGCGCCGCTCGCCTTCTATTTCCGCGGCGACCTGCTCAATGACTACTCCAACCTGCAGCTCATCGGCACCATCAGCACCATGGAGACGTTCCAGAAGATCTACCGCCCCGAAGTTTACAACGCGAACTCCGCCGCCGCCGCCGTCTACCAGCCGAGCCTGGGCGAGCAGGATTACTCGCGGACCCAGATCGCTTACGACCGCGTCGAGCGCGGTCAGCTCGCGATCACGCAGGCGAAGTACACGGAGGAGCACTTCATCACGCCCCACAAGGATCTGTTGGATCAGTGGACCGCCAACTACCCCGCCCTCGTCAACTGACCCACGGAGAATCATCAATCATGAACACACTTTTGCCCACCACCGTCGTCGGTAGCCTGCCGAAACCATCGTGGCTCGCACAGCCGGAGACTCTTTGGTCCCCGTGGAAGCTGGAGGGAGATGCGCTGCTCGAGGGCAAACAGGATGCGCTGCGCATCGCCATCCACGAGCAGAGCCTGCGCGGCATCGACATCGTCAGCGACGGTGAGCAAACCCGCCAGCACTTCGTCACGACCTTCATCGAGAATCTCAGCGGGGTCGACTTTGAACAACGCAAGACCGTGCGCATCCGCGACCGCTACGACGCGAGCGTACCGACCGTCGTCGGACCGGTGCGCCGCGAGCGGCCGGTATTCGTCGACGACGCAAAGTTCCTCCGCGCAACCACGGACCGGCCGATCAAATGGACTCTTCCCGGTCCAATGACGATGGTGGATACCCTCTACGATGACCACTACAAGAGCCGCGAGAAGCTGGCCTGGGAGTTCGCCACGATCCTGAACCAGGAGGCGAAAGAACTCGAGGCGGCCGGCGTTGACATCATCCAGTTCGACGAGCCCGCGTTCAATGTCTTCCTCGATGAGGTCAAGGATTGGGGAGTGGCTGCGCTTGAGAGAGCCGCAGAAGGACTGCGCGCTGAGACCGCCGTGCATATCTGCTACGGCTACGGGATCAAGGCGAACAATGACTGGAAGGCGACGCTCGGCTCACAGTGGCGGCAGTACGAGGAAACTTTCCCGCTGCTGCAAAGCTCCAGCATCGACATCATCTCGCTGGAGTCCCAGAACTCCCACGTGCCCATGGACCTCATCGAGCTCCTCCGCGGCAAGAAAGTCATGCTCGGGGCAATCGACGTCGCAAGCGAGACCATCGAGACGCCGGAGGAGGTCGCCAACACCCTCCGCATGGCCCTGCAGTTCGTCGATGCGGACAAGCTCATCCCCAGCTCCAACTGTGGCATGGCACCGTTCCCCCGGGACGTCGCACTGGCCAAGCTGAGTGCCCTCAGCGCAGGGACGAACATCATTCGCGAGGAACTCGCCCGCTCCGCCCCCAAGGTGTCATAACGATGTTCCATGCTTACCCCATGGACACATGGCTCGATACTCCCAAGCAAAGCTTCCCGTCCTCCCTCTCGGCCAACGACTTCAAGTCACTGTTCCGTGGCCATCCGGGAGGTGTCGCCGTCATCACGGCCGATGCCGGCGAAGGACCGGTGGCACTGACGGTATCTTCGGTCGTGTCAGTGAGTGCGGAACCTCCGTTGATGATCTTCTCGGTCTCGGCACTGTCCTCTGCGTCCGAAGTACTTTCCCGCGCCGAAACCGTCGTCGTGCACCTGCTGGACGCGCACGACGTCGACCTGGCGAAGTTTGGAGCGACCCCCGGCGCCGACCGCTTTGGCCAGACGCACCGCTGGTCGCCCCTTGCAACCGGCGAAGCGGTGTATGAGGATGTCCGCGCCTGGGTGCGCTGCGCCGTCATCGATCGCATGGAGGTGGGGACCTCCACCATCATCGCCGTTCACGCCCTGGAGTCCCGCGTGATGCGTGACGTCCAAGCGGGCGAACCCGGCGACGCCCTGGTCTACCACAACCGTTCATGGCATCGTCTGGGCGAGCATTCCAAGCTTGAAGCCTGAGCGCCGCGCCAACAATGCAAGGCAGGAAGCCGAGCGGCTCACGACGGCGGAAGCATTCGGCCATTCCAAGATTGCACGTCGACGCTACGATGGCGCCCTCGCCACCGGCGCAGATCCCCGGAGCGACGGCATCGCCTTAGTTGCCTGCCAGTCCATCTAAAACCACCAACAAGCGTGTCCGTGGGGTGGTCATAGAGACCACCCCTCACGATGAAGGATCCCTTAAACCATGACATCAGCTGTAGCCAGCTCAGGTATCAAAACTGCCTCTACCCCACAAGAAAATGTGTCGTCTCCGGAAAAGTTCCGACTGATGCTCATGATGGCCCTCACGCTCGTTACAGGTGTGGTTGACGCGGTCGGCTACCTTGGACTTGATCACATCTTCACCGGAAACATGACCGGCAATTTGGTGATTCTTGCTATGGCGTTGGCCGGGGCGGCGAACCTGCCAACTTTGGGCCCACTGGTAGCACTTGGCGCCTTTCTCCTCGGCGCGGCGGTTGCCGGATCTACGCTCCAGTCAAGCCCGAAAGGCTGGAACCGCAGGGTCACGCTCCTTCTCACAGCGGGTTGTATCGCGTTGACGGGAACCGCCGCCACCTCTCTCATCGTGGAAGACGTCGGCCGGCAGTCTATTGGTGTCCTTGTTGCCGCCGTTATCGCCATGCACATGGGCTCCCAGGCCCTGATTGCGCGGCATTTGGGCGTACGAGACATGACCACAGTGGTCATTACTTCCACCATGACTTCCCTCGCCGGAGAGTCACTTGTGGGCAAGCAACGGCCCAGGTTACTCAACCGACGGCTGGGCGCTGTCCTCGCTATGTTCGCCGGGGCCGCCATCGGAGTTCCCCTGCTCCAGATCCATCTCAGCGTCCCGATCGGCCTCGGCATCGCCATCACCGCCGCTGTGACGTTCCTGGGGAGTCGCCGCTGGCATTGATGCGGTACTCCAGCTCTTCAATTGCTCCTGACACCGCGGTCGGGCGGGTGCGTCACGCTCAGCCACTACCTCGTCGCGTAGAACGCCACAGCGGATGACGCCGCAACATTCAGCGAATCCACGCCATTCATCATCGGGATTGTTACGCGCGCGTCGAGCGCCTGATCGGTCTCAGGTCTCAACCCGTCACCCTCGGTGCCGAAGACCAACGCCAGGTTCTGGTGGTCGTGGGCGACAAGCTCATCGAGTGTGATGGCACCTTCGCCGAGCGACATGCCGGCCACGAAGTAGCCTGCTTCCTTGAGGACCTCAAGGTCCCCCGGCCACGACTCGATCCGGGTCCACGGCACCTGGAACACGGTGCCCATCGAAACCCTGATGGAGCGTCGGTAGAGGGGGTCGGCGCACTGGGGTGAGACGAGGACGGCGTCGACGCCGATGGCGGCGGCGCTGCGGAAAATCGCACCTACGTTTGTATGGTCGGTAAGGTTCTCCAGGACCGCGATCCTTGATCGCCCCGGAAAATGAGCTCGATCAGAATCTTGTATTTTGCGACCACTGACGTTGGTGTGGTCCACGATGTCCTCCAGGACCGCAACCCGGCGGGCGCCGGCGAGCAGTTCGTCCAGGGGAGCGGGCGCCGGCCGCTGCATGGCAGCCATCGCCCCACGGTGCAGGTGGAAGCCGGTGATCTCCTCCAGCAACGAGGCGTGGCCAATGAATGCCGGGACGTCCGGGTGGGCGTCCAGGACATCCTGCAGGTCCGCCAGCCATTTCTCGGCCAGGAAGAACGAACGCGGCTGGTGGCCGGCGGCCAGGGCGCGGCGCAGCACGCGCGAGGATTCGGCGATGTACATGCCCTCCGCCGGTTCGCGGAGCTTTCGCAGGTGGACATCTGTCAGCTGGGTGTAGTCGGATACCCGGGGATCCCGGGCCGACTCGAGGTAGTGGATTGGCACCGGCTGATTATTTCAGCAGATTGGCGATCATAAAGCCCAGCGCAACCAGCCCGAGGGCAAAAATCACACCACGGAGGACGGTGGGTGAGAGCCTTCTGCCTACTTTGGAGCCAAGGAGTCCGCCGATGGTGGAGCTGACGGCGATCAGGAGCACCACCAGCCAGTTGATGCGGTCAAAGGCGAAGACCAGGTAGGAGACGGCGGCCACCAGGTTCACGCCGAGCACCAGGATGTTCTTCATGGCGTTGGCGTTCTGGATGGTACCGGTCAGGAAAACACCCAGGATGCCCACCAGCAGGATGCCCTGGGCGGCCACGAAATAACCGCCGTAGACGCCGGCCAGGTAAACGAGCACCACCAGGAGGACGCCGTGCCGTTTGTCCCGCACGGCGTGTTCCGGGTTCTCCTCGCGGTTGCGGACCCACGCCTGCAGGCGTGGCTGGAAGACCACCATCAGCAGGGCGAGCACCAGGAGGACCGGCGCCACGTAGTGGAAGACCTTCTCCGGGAGGTGGAGGAGGAGCCAGGCGCCGGTGATGCCGCCCAGCAGCGACGCCGGCAGGAGCTTGAGGAGCTGGAGTCCCCTCCCCTTGAGCTCACGGCGGTAGCCCCAGGCGCCGGCGGCGGTACCGGCCACCAGGCCCATGGCGTTGCTCATGGATGCCACCACCGGGGTGACCCCGAGGGCGATCAGGACGGGAAAGGTGACCAGGGTGCCGGAGCCGACGACGGCGTTGATGGTGCCGGCCCACAGGCCGGCGATGAACACAAAAGTACTGCTGAGAAAATCCACGGTGGGCGGCGCCCTGGCCTAGCGGCGGGCTGTGGCGGTGTAGCGGCCGGCGTTCTCGGTCACGTCCAGGGCCAGGCCGAAGGTTGTGGTGAGGTGCTCATCGGTGAGGACGTCGGAGATCGGGCCGGCAGCGACGACACCGCCGTCACGCAGCAGCATGGCGTGCGTGAAGCCGGGCGGGACTTCTTCAAGGTGGTGGGTGACCAGGACCATGGCCGGGGCGGCTTCGTCCCGCGCGAGTTCACTGAGCTTGTGGACGAGTTCTTCGCGGCCGCCCAGGTCCAGCCCGGCAGCAGGCTCATCCAGCAGGAGCAGCTCCGGATCCGTCATGAGGGCCCGGGCGATCTGGACGCGCTTGCGCTCACCTTCGGAGAGCGTGGCGAAGGTCCTGTTGAGCAGCGGCCCCATCCCCCACGCGTTCAGCAGACGGAAGGCGCGGCGCTCGTCGTCGCGCTCGTAACCCTCGCGCCACCGGCCGGTCACACCGTAGGCGGCGGTGACCACCACGTTCAGGACGATCTCGTGTTCCGGGATCTGGGTGGCGAGGGCGGCGGACGAAAGGCCGATGCGGGGACGGAGCTCAAAGACGTCGACGCGGCCCAGGGTTTCGTCGAGGATCCCGGCCTTGCCGCTGCTCGGATGCAGGCGTGCTGCGGCGATCTGCAGAAGCGTCGTTTTGCCTGCGCCGTTGGGGCCAAGGATGACCCAGCGTTCGCCTTCGTTGACCTGCCAGTCAACCTTGTCCAGCAGGGTCTTCTTGCCTCGGACAACGCTGACGGAAGCCAATTCCAAAACATCACTCATAGGAGTAGACACTAGGACAAAACGGGGACCGACTGATAACTGATACGGGCCTTGCGACATGCGTCACGGCCGGCGGCGTTGTACCTCCGCAATGAATTCGGGCCGTACCCCTGCGCTGGCTAAGATTGCAGCCATGACTCCGAACGTGACTGCGGTCAGCTATGGCCCGAAACTGACCGCCTCCGAGCTTGACCAGCTGCGCTCCGTCCTGGCCGGCAGCGGCGCGACTTTCGAGTCCGAATCCCGCGCCGGGGACAGCCGGTTTGAGGTCCACACCGCCGAACTGGCCGTCGCTGACGGCACGGATTCGGGCATCGCGGCCCTGCGCCACGCGGTAGCCGAGGCGGCGCAGGACGGCCTGGACACCGCCATCGTTCCCTCCGGACTCCGCGCAGCCCAGCGGAAGTTCCTGATCATGGACGTCGACTCGACGCTGATCCAGCAGGAAGTCATTGAACTCCTGGCAGCCTACGCGGGCAAGCGCGAGGAAGTTGCCGCCGTAACCGAAGCCGCCATGCGCGGCGAACTGGACTTCGCGCAGAGCCTGCACGCACGCGTGGCCGTGCTCGCGGGACTGCCGGCCGCCGTCGTCGACTCCGTCCGCGCAGAAGTGAAACTGAGTGAGGGCGCCGCCGATCTGGTGGCCGCGTTCAAGGCCGCAGGACACGTGGTTGCGGTGGTCTCCGGCGGTTTCAACCAGATCCTGCGTCCGATCGCGGAGGACCTGGGCCTGGATTACTGGATCGCGAACGAACTCGAAATCGTGGACGGCGCCCTGACCGGCAAGGTTCTCGGTGCCGTGATTGACCGCGCTGCGAAGGAGAAATACCTGCGCGAGTGGGCGGCCGCCGAAGGAATCGCGATGGAACACACCATTGCCGTGGGTGATGGGGCCAACGACCTGGACATGCTGGGAGCCGCCGGGATCGGAGTGGCATTCAACGCAAAGCCCGCTGTCCGTGCAGTTGCAGACTCCGCCGTCAACATGCCCTACCTGGATGCCGTGCGCCACATCGCCGGCGTCTGATCCCCCGGCTCCGGCCGGGACCACTTAGCCCGACGGCGGCGTGAACTGGCTTGCGGTGAATACGGCTCCGCCGGGATCCCTGATCAGGACAGTGCGCGTCCACTCGGTATCGTCCTGCCCCAGGAGGACGGCGCCGAGGCGCTCTGCATCCTTGGCCGTCCGGTCGCGGTCCGCGACAGTAAAGGTCACGTGCCACTGCGGCTGCCCACCAGGCGCCGCGGAGGCAAGCCAGGCGACGGCGTCCTCGAACCCGCGGGGCACGAGGGCGCCGGACTGGCGGACCCTGATGTTGGGGTCGACGGTGGCTTCGAGGTGGTCCCCGTATCCGGGGCGGCGGATCATCGTTCCGAAGCCGAGGCTGTCGAACTGCCAGCCGAAGGCCTTCGTGTAGAAGGCGGCAGCTGCCTCGGTGTCTGTGGTGTGGAGGTCACTGAAATTCCAGCCACCGGGACCGTTGACCGCTTGGGCGCCGGAGCGCTCCCGGGCCTGCCAGATACGGAACTCGACGCCTTCAGGATCTGCCAGCACCGCCTGCACGCCGCCCCAGCCCGCATCGGCAGGAGCCGATTTCAGTGTTGCACCGGCAAAGAGCAGGTGGCGAACGGCAGCATCCGCTTCGTCGACGGAGACGTAGGTGTTCCACGCGGCGACACCGGGGCCGGGGCCCATGATCGCGGCGGCTTCCTGTCCGTTGAGCGTGGCAATGACGTACCTGCCACCGCCGGCCGGGGCAGTGTCGTTGAACTGCCACCCGAAGACTCCGCCGTAGAAGTGCATGGCTGCCTCCACGTCGGGCTGCCGGGTGTCCACCCAACAGGGAACACCGGCCGGATAGGTACGGCGCGTCACCTCTGGTTGCTGTGCCATGCATAAGACCCTAGGCGGCCTTGCACTCCCAGACAACGCCCCCCGACAGAGAAAAGCTCCGGACAGACAAAAGCTCCGGGCAGCTTTTCTGCCCGGAGCCTGTCGTGTGACGGGTTGCCGCGGGGACAACCCTTTGGGAGAGCCCGGAAACCCTAGCTGGCGCCCTTGCCGAAGTAGTCGGCACCGCCGGCGTACTCCGTGTGGCCGGACTCGACGTCGGCGGTAGCCATGCCGGCCACCACTTCGGCGAACTCCTCCACCGAGTAGAGCTTGCCGGCCTCGGCGCGGCGGGCCTCGATGGCGCCGGGAGTGGAGCGGTCAAGCAGTGTGGCCGTAACGGTGCCTTCGATCATGTCGCCCGAAACGACCACCAGCGAGATGCCCTTCTCGGCAAGGTTCGGGATCAGGGCACGGAGGGCGTCCTCACCGGCACGCTTGCTGCGGGCCACCGGCTCGTACGCCGGCATGGTGGAAACACTGTTGATGAAGTGGGCCTGGTGGCTGGTCACGAAGACCACGCGGGAGCCCTCCTTCATCAGCGGCACTGCGGCATTGAGCATGTTGACCTGCGCGTCCCGGTTCAGCTTCAGCGCGTAGTCGTCCTCCATGCCGGTCTCCATGCCACCGGAAGCGTTGAGCACCAGGACGTCCAGCGAACCAAAGTTTTCCATGGCGGCACTGGCAAGGGCCTGCACGCCTTCCAGCGTGGTCAGGTCCGCACCGACGGCCGTTGCACGGCCGCCCGCGGCTTCGATTCCTGCGACCACCTTGTTGGCGCGGGGCGCCTTCTGGCGGTAGTTAACCACGACGGCGGCGCCCTCGCCGGCCAGGATCTTTGCCACTTCGGCGCCGATTCCGCGTGAGGATCCGGTCACGATGGCGGTCTTGTTGTCCAGCAGTCCCATATGGGCTCCTTTGTTCGAAACGTCTAAATCGCTAGAGGTCTGCAGTCCATCATGCCAGCGCAGGCCCCGTATTTGCTTGTTTGACCCCGACAAAGAAGCTTGCCCCGGCTAGTGACGGGGCCCTGCCGGGAGCCTGCCGTCCCGGCGTAGGCTCCCCCCATGAAGAACCGCCGGAAACCGCAAGGGCACAGGCCATGACGGGCGCCGCAGGCAAACCGTCGACGCCGGAAGGCGTCTTCGCCAACTCACCGGAAGGACTGCGGCTCTGCCACATTGTCAGCGACGCCATTCTCGGCGCGGTTCCAGCCACCGTGCGGACCACTGCCAGCCAGGTGGCCTTCCGGAACCGGCGCGGGTTCGCCTATGTCTGGAATCCGCAGCAGCACCTCAAGACAGCGGTACCTGCTGTTCTCTCCATTGCATTGCCCCGGCGGGTGGAGTCAGCGCGGTTCAAGGAGGTGGTCCACCCGTCCCCCGGAGTGTGGATGCACCACCTTGAACTCAACGCGGCTGACGACGTCGACGAAGACGTAACGGCCTGGCTGATTGAAGCGTTCGGCGCCGCTTCCTGAGGTTGCCCGGCAGCAGGGTTTCCTGTTAGTGGCCCATGCCCAATCCGCCGTCGACAGGGATGACTGCGCCGGAAATGTAGGCTGCCTCGTCGCTGGAAATCCAGCGGACCACATTGGCAACTTCCGACGCTTCAGCGAAGCGGCCTGCAGGAATGCTGGAGAGATAGTCCTTCTGGGTGGCTTCGGGAAGTTCGGCCGTCATGTCCGTGTTAATGAATCCCGGTGCCACCACGTTGGCCGTGATTCCGCGGGATCCCAGTTCCCGGGTCAGCGAACGGGCGATGCCCACCAGGCCTGCCTTGGAGGCGGAGTAGTTGATCTGCCCCGGAGCGCCGTAGAGGCCGGAAACTGAGGAGATCAGCACAACGCGGCCCTTGCGCATCCGGATCATGCCCTTTGACGCGCGCTTGATCACACGGAAGGCGCCGGTGAGGTTGGTGTCGATCACGGAGGTGAAATCGTCCTCGCTCATCCGCATCAGCAGCGTGTCCTTGGTGATGCCTGCGTTGGCCACGAGAACCTCAACGGGGCCATGCGCAGCTTCCACCTCGGCGAATGCCGCATCCACTGAGGCTTCATCCGTCACGTCAGCCTTGACGCCCAGGATCCCGGCCGGCAGCTCAGACTCGCTCCGGTAGGTCACCGCCACCTTGTCGCCGTTGGCCAGGAAGGCCTCGGCGATGGCCAGGCCAATGCCGCGGTTTCCGCCGGTGATGAGGACGCTGCGGGCCGCAGTAGCTGCTTCAGACATAAAACGCTCCGGGAATCTGCGGCAGGCTGCGCCGCGGTAGGAAGAGGCTGTGATTTTGCTGCCTCCGATCTTAGCCCGCGTTTGGGCGCCACTGCCGGATGGTGAGAGAATTGAGGCAAGCCTTTGGAGCGTGATCAATCAGCCGTGACCCTTGAAAACCATGCTGGACAGCCCGTGCCCGGAGATCCTGAACGGTTCTCCGGCGATACCGGAGTCCATAGCATCACGGACGCTGCGTCAGCCCACTCCGAGGACATGCGCCAACGGATGATCAAATACGCACTGGCCATGGGAATCCGCATGGTCTGCCTCATCCTCATTTTTGTGGTGGACGGCTGGTTCAAGCTGGTGATGGTCGCAGGCGCTGTCTTCCTGCCCTGGATCGCGGTGGTCATTGCGAACGGCAGCGACAAAGCGGAGATCCACAGCGATTCCCTGCTCGACTCCGCGCCACTGGCCGAACTGGAAGGACCCAGCTGGGCACCGGCCGAAGCCGCTCCGGATGACGAAGTCCTGCAGGGCGAACTCATTGATGACGACGACGAACCAACCCACGGCGAGGAACGGCGCGCTTCATGAACATTTTTGACCTGGCCGCAGGGACCCCCGGTCCCCCGCCGGCCGCAGCTCCCATGTGCTCCCGGAAAGCCTGCCGGTCCGAGGCTTCCTGGCAGCTGCTCTGGAACAACCCGAAGATCCACACGCCCGAGCGGCGGAAGATCTGGCTGGCCTGCGGCGACCACCGCGACTGGCTCGAGGACTACCTGCAGACCCGCGGGCTCTGGAAGGAAACACTGCCGCTGGAAACAGATTCCGTGTCCGGTTCCACCCAGCAGGGACAGGAAGGCTGAATGTACCGCTTCCTCTTTTCCAGCAAATGGCTGGGCTACCTCCTGCTTGCCGTGATTTTCGCCACGGCGTGTGTTTTCCTGGGGCGCTGGCAGATGGACCGCCGCGCCGAAACGCTCGCGGAGATCAACCGGGTCCTCACCAACTACTCGGCCACCCCGGTCCCCTTCGCTGCGGTCAAGGACGAGTTCAACAATCTGGAGCCCGAGAAGGAATGGACGCAGGTTGAACTCAAGGGCGCGTATGACGCCGCCGGCCAGCGGATTGTCCGCAACAGGCCCCTGAACGGGCAGCCCGGCTACGAAGTGGTGGTGCCCTTCAAGCTGGTTTCGGGCGAGACTGTGGTGATCGACCGCGGTTGGCTGCCCATCGGCAACAACAATCCTGGCCGCCCTGACTCGATCCCCGCGCCGCCCGCAGGTGAGGTGACCGCCGTCGTCCGCCTGAAGGCAGGAGAACCGACGCTTCAGCGTGGCGCCCCTGACGGCCAGCTGGCGTCCATCGACCTGCCCGTCTACGCAGAAGAGCTCGGCTACCCTCTGCTGACAGGAGCCTACGGCCAGCTTGCGTCAGAGACGCCGCCGGCAGCGGAGATGCCCTTCCCGTTCCCCATGCCCTCCACGGAGGAAGGCACGCACCTGTCGTATTCCCTGCAGTGGTTTGCCTTCGGCGTGCTCATGTTCGTGGGCTTCGGCTACGCCGCGCGCCAACAGGCCCGGAACGCCGAGATCGACGCCGAGGACGCTGAGGATGACGGCGCCAGCGATTCGGGCAGCCCGGGGCACTCTGCCGCAGCGGCAGCCCGCCGTCGTCCGCATGTCCCGCGCAAGCGGAAGCACCCAACCGCCGAGGAAGAGGAAGACGCCCTCCTCGACGCGCAGGGCTACTGACGGGTGAAGCCGTTGGATGTTGCCGCTCCGGTGGCGAATGTGAAACGCGCCCTGACAGCGGCCGGAGTCAAGATTAGGACGATCCTGGACAACTCCCTCAAGGCCCACAAGATCCTCTGGGCCGGAGCAGGAGACCACAACTCAATGTTCAGCATCACCTACAAAGAGCTGCTCCGGATCACACAAGCCGAAGAACTAACGGTCCGCTAGCTCTGGTTCGCCCAAAGGTGACCGGACCGCAAGCGCCAGCGGCCGGGTGATTTGTGTAGCTTGCGTCAGAGGCGAGGAACGAGCCAGCAAGCGGCAAATTACGCGGCCGGGGGCGCGACCGCACCCGAACGGGCGATAAGGCTAAGCCAGCGTAATCAGGTCCAGGTAGTCTTCGTTCCAGTGGTCCTCGATGCCGTCGGGCAGCAGCACAACCCGCTCAGGATTCAGTGCTTCGACTGCACCTTCGTCGTGGCTCACCAGGACAACGGCGCCGGAGTAGTTCCGCAGGGCCCCGAGGATTTCGGCGCGGCTGGCGGGGTCCAGGTTGTTGGTGGGCTCGTCGAGCAGGAGCACGTTGGCGCTGGAGGCGACGATGGTGGCCAGGGCCAGGCGGGTCTTTTCACCGCCGGAGAGCACTCCGGCCGGCTTGTCGACGTCGTCGCCCGAGAAGAGGAACGAGCCGAGGATGCCGCGGACTTCGGCGTCCTTCATGTCCGGCGCGGAGGAGCGCATGTTCTCCAGGACGGTGCGGTCGACGTCGAGTGTTTCGTGTTCCTGGGCGTAGTAGCCCACCTTCAGGCCGTGCCCGGCTATGACGTCGCCGGTATCCGGCTTGTCCACGCCGGCGAGCATCCGCAGGAGGGTGGTCTTGCCGGCGCCGTTGAGCCCAAGTATGACCACTTTGGAACCGCGGTCGATGGCCAGGTCCACGTCGGTGAAGATCTCCAGCGAGCCGTAGGACTTGCTGAGGCCTTCGGCGGTGAGCGGGGTCCTGCCGCAAGGCGACGGGTCGGGGAACCGGAGGGCTGCCACGCGGTCGTTTTCGCGGACTGCCTCCAGCCCGCTGAGCAGGCGTTCGGCGCGCTTGGCCATGTTCTGCGCGGCAACGGCCTTGGTGGCCTTGGCGCGCATCTTGTTGGCCTGGTCGAACAGGACCTGGGCCTTCTTTTCAGCGTTGGCGCGTTCGCGCTTGCGGGCGCGCTCATCCGTCTCGCGCTGGGTGAGGTAGCGCTTCCAGTCCATGTTGTAGAAGTCGATCTGGGCGCGGTTCGCGTCCAGCAGGAACACCTTGTTAACGGTGGCCTCGAGCAGTTCGGTGTCGTGGCTGATCACGATCAGGCCGCCCTGGTGGTTTTTCAGGAAGTCACGCAGCCAGGCGATGGAATCGGCGTCGAGGTGGTTGGTGGGCTC
Organism: Arthrobacter sp. BE255; assembly: GCF_031457335.1. Classification (NCBI taxonomy): domain Bacteria; kingdom Bacillati; phylum Actinomycetota; class Actinomycetes; order Micrococcales; family Micrococcaceae; genus Arthrobacter; species Arthrobacter sp. BE255. The sequence goes on from NZ_JAVDWK010000003.1 coordinate 383,504, forward strand.
ATCCAGGAGCATGGTCTCGGCATCCGAGTACAGGATGCGCGCAAGCTCCACGCGGCGGCGCTGGCCACCGGAGAGTGTCTTCAGCGGCTGGTTCAGCAGCCGGTCCGGCAGGGCGAGGTTGGAGCAGATCGCCGCCGCCTCAGCCTCGGCCGCGTAGCCGCCGGCGGCCAGGAATTCCGATTCCAGCCGGTCGTAGCGGTTCATTGCCTTGCGCTGGATGTTGGCGTCCTCGCTGGCCATCTCTTCGTGGGCCACGCGGAGTTTGCCGACGGCGATGTCCAGGCCGCGGACGGACAGGATCCGGTCGCGCGCGAGCTGCTCCATGTCCGGGGTGCGCGGGTCCTGGGGCAGGTAGCCGATCTCACCGGTGCGGGTCACCTTGCCCGCTGCCGGCAGCCCCTCGCCGGCCAGGACACGTGTCAGGGTGGTCTTGCCTGCACCGTTCCGGCCTACCAGGCCGATTTTGTCTCCCTTGTCGATGCGGAAGCTCACCTGGTCCATAAGGAGCCGGGCGCCGGCGCGCAGTTCAAGATCCTGGACAGTAATCACAGCAGGTAAGGCCTTTCACAACAGGGAACGCCGCAGCCAACCGAATGAAGTCTGGAAGGAACCGGGCAGAGAGGCCGGAGAACGGCCTATACAAGTCTACCGGCCGCAGCTTCACCGCATAACCGCCTCGATCGGCAGCTCTGGGGGCGCTCTGCCGCGGGTCCGGCACGGACCTTTGTGCCCTGCCGTCACATCGGACCGTCCCGCTTAGTGGATCCCCTACAAAATGGAGTCCGACGGCGGGCGGTAACGTCGGAAGCACCCCATGCTTTGCTTGTACAACCCCGACAGGATTTTCCATGAGCCAGACTGACACCGCCGTCAACGGCGCCGCCTCCCCCGCCCGCCGCCGCTGGAACGCAACCGACCTTGGCCTGATCGCCGTCTTCGCCGCGCTCGTTGCCGGCTCCGCGCTTGTTCCCGGGATCGCGGCGAACGTCTTCGGCATCCCCATCACCTTCCAGACCCTCGCGGTGATGCTCACGGGACTGATGCTGGGCCCCGCGCGGGGCTTCGCCGCCGTCGGGCTTTACACGCTCCTGGGGCTCGCCGGCCTGCCGATCTTCAGCCAGGGCCGCAGCGGCCTGGGCATCCTGGCAGGACCGTCAGCCGGCTACATCATCGCATTCCCCATTGCCGCGGCACTCGTCGGCTGGCTCGCCACCGTGGTTATCCGCCGCACCACCCGGGCCCGGGCGCTCTGGTTCTTCCTGGCGGCCACCGTGACCAGCATCCTGGTGGTGCATTCCCTGGGCGTTGCCGGCATCGTGATCAACACCAAGACCGGGCTGGGCCAGGCCTTCATGGCCGACCTTGTCTTCTACCCCGGTGACGTGATCAAGAACATCCTGGCCGCCGGGATTGCCGTGGCCCTGCACCGGGCATTTCCCGACGTGCTGGTCCGCCGCGTGAAGCGGATCAACCGCTAACCGTCATGGCAATTTCCTTCCGCCAGGCCGCCGTCGCGGTAGACGTTGACAACCATCCGGAGCCTAAGACGCTGCTCCACGGCGTGACCCTGGAGCTGACGGAACGGCGCATCGGCGTGATCGGGGCCAACGGATCCGGCAAGTCGACGCTGCTGCGACTGGTCAACGGCCTGGTTCAGCCCAGGTCCGGGACAGTGGCGGTGGACGGCGACGACACCGTCCGCGCCGTGCGGGCGGTCCGGCGGAACGTTGGTTTTGTCTTCACCGATCCGCTGTCCCAGCTGGTGATGCCAACAGGACGGGAAGATGTTGAGCTTTCGCTCCGCCGCTCCGTCCGCAACGGAGTGGAACGGCGGCGCCTGGCAGAGGCCGCGCTGGAGCGGTTCGGGCTGCTGGGCCTCGCTGACCAAAGCATTTATGAACTCTCGGGCGGGGAACGGCAGCTGATGGCACTGGCCGCTGTCTTGGCTGTGAACCCCTCCGTGCTGGTGCTCGACGAACCCTCCACCTTGCTGGACCTGCGGAACCGCGAACTCCTGCGCCGCACACTGGCCGGCCTGGAGCAGCAGATCCTGATGTCCACCCACGACCTGGAGCTGGCGCTCGACATGGACCGTGTTCTGGTGGTTGAAGCGGGACACATCGTATTCGACGGCGCGCCCCTCCAGGCCGTGGACCGGTACCGGACGCTCTGCGCCGAAGGCCTGGCGGCACCGTGAGGGGGCACGGCTTCCTCCTGGCGAACTATGTCCAGGGCGATTCGGTCATCCACCGCTGCCCGCTGCTCCTGAAGTTCCTGCTGGTGTTTGGCTGCGGCCTGGCGTCCTTCCTGATCGTGGACTGGCTGGTGTCCGCCGCGGTCCTCGCCGTGATGTGCGGGCTCTACCTCCTCACGGGGGCCGGACCGCGCCGGCTCTTCGGTGCCATCCGGCCGCTGCTGCTGGTCCTGCCCGTGATCGGGCTGTTCCAGTGGTGGCAGCTCGGGGGTCCCACCGCGGCCCGGATCGTCCTGAACATCCTCGTCTGCATCGTGGCAGCGTCCCTGCTGACTGCTACCACGCCCATGCAGCGGCTGCTGGACGGCGTGGTGTCACTGGCCACGCCATTTCGGCGCTTTGGTGCCGATCCGGAGCGCTTCGCACTGACCATCGCTGTGATGCTGCGGAGCATCCCGTACATTGCGGGCGCCTTCGCCGACGTCCGCGATTCCGCCCGGGCACGGGGACTGGAACGAAACCCGCGCGCGCTGGTGCTGCCAGTTTTTATCACCACAGTGGCCTTCGCCCGCCAGACCGGTGAGGCGCTGGCCGCCCGAGGGCTCGGCGACGCCGACGACTGACCGCCCCGCTGACGGCTGCCTAGCTGATGGTTTCGTACCGCAACAGCGCCGCGGTCCCCATCCCGCCGGCGATGCTGATCAGCGCCAGCGCCAGCTGGCCCTCTTCACCACGGGCCCGGGCCTGGGCCAGCAGGCGCGTTACCAGCACCGCCCCGGATGCCCCGTAGGCGTGGCCCAGCGCCAGGGCACCGCCGTCTGCGTTCGCGCTCTCCGGGTCAAAGCCAAGGTAATCCAGGCACGCCAGGGCCTGGGAGGCGAAAGCTTCATTGAACTCCACGAGCCCCACATCTGCCGGCATGAGCCCCCGGCTCGCCAGGAGTCTTTCACCGGACACCGCCGCACCAATCCCCAGCAGTTCGGGATCCACTCCGGCGGTGTCCGTCGCCAGGACCAGGAGCCCGTCCGCTGCCCCCAGTTCGCGGGCTCGCTGCAGCGACGTGATCACGACGGCGGAGGCGGCGTCGGCGTCGAAGCATGAGTTTCCGGCGGTGACCGTTCCCCCCTCAACAAAGGCAGGCGGGAAGCGCTTCAGGACCGCCGCGTTGAGTCCCGGGCGCGGGCCGTCGTCTTTGCTGACAGTTCCGGCCGCTGTCTCCAGCGGCGTGATTTCGCCTTCGAAGAGTCCGGCCCGGGCAGCCGCGACAGCCCGCTGGTGGCTGGCCAGGGCAAAGGCATCCTGCCGGTCCCTGCCGACGGCGAACCGCGCGGCAACGTTCTCGGCGGCAACCCCCATGTCCGGGTCCCCGTAGCCGGCCGGCACAAACCGGGCCCGGGAGAAGAAGTCCGGTTCGCCGTCGTCGTCGTTCCGGTAAGCCCGCAGCGGCGCAGTGCTGATGCTCTCCACTCCCCCGGCGAGATAGACCGGATTCCCGCCTGCAGCCACCAGCCTGGCGGCCAGGACAATGGCATCCAGGCCGGAGCCGCATTGGCGGTCCACTGTCAGGCCGGGCACGCTGACCGGAAGGCCGGCCTCCAGCAGGGCAAAACGGGCCACGTTGCCGCCACCGCCCACGGCGTTGCCGATCACCACATCTGCCACGTCCTTCGAGGACACGTGGCTCTCGGCCAGGAGCTGCGTCAGGACAGGCGCCAGCAGCTGGTGGGCACGCAGGTCCTTCAGCGCCCCGTTGGAGCGGCACACCGGGGTCCTCCGGGCGGCGATGATCACAGGCTGGCGGTCGGCAGGGAGCAGCCCCGGGACTGCGGTGTCAGTGTCCACGGGCTTCAGTGCCCAAGGGGGCGGACCCGCTGGTCATGGGAACTGATCCAGTCAAGGAGCATGTTCCGGCTTACCTTGCCGCGGTCGGTGGTGGGCAGCTCGGACAGGGCAAAGTACTGCAGCGGGCGCTTGTCCCGCGCCAGGATGTTTTCCAGGCCGGCTTTGAGCTGGTTGGCCGATATTCCGCCGTGCGCCGGGACCACGCCTGCAACGACGCGCTGGCCCCTGAGGTCGTCGGGCATCCCGGCCGCGATGGCCGCCGCGACCCCGGGAACGGACGCCAGCGCCAGTTCGACCTCATGCGGGTAGACGTTCTTCCCGGACGTGAGGATCATGTCAGCCCGCCGGCCCAGGATGTGCAGCCCGTCCTCTGCCAGGTAGCCCTGGTCGCCCACAGTGAACCAGCCGTCGAACGAACGAAGTGCCTCGCCGTCGTCGCCCCACAGGTACCCGTTGCTGACCATGCCGCTGCGGACGCAGATGTTTCCGGCGTCGCCGTCCGGGAGCCGGGTTCCGTCGTCGTCCAGGATCCTGACCTCCACGCCCGGAAACGCGCGGCCGATTCCGGTGCCGCCGGCATCGAGTTCCCCGGCCGGGAGGCCGGCGCCCGAAACGAAGCTCAGTTCGGAGGCGCCGTAGTACTCGAAAATGGTGGCGTTGGGTGCCCATCGGCGGGCGGCTTCAAGGGTGCGGGCATCGAGCTTGGAACCCGCACAGATGATGGTCCGCACGCCGGCCGCATCCACGCAGCCGGTGAGGCCGCGCTCACTGAGCAACCGCAGCATGGTGGGTACCAGGACCAGGCGCGTCACGCCGTCGTGCGTGATGGCGGCGTGGACGTCGCCGACGTCGAAAGTCTCCAGCGTCTGGAACTCGGAGCCTGCGTAGAGGCACTCCGCCAGCGCATAGAGGTTCAGGCTCGCAGCAAGGGGGCCAGGGGCAAGGGTCACGTCGTCCTGCCGGAGCCCAAAGAATTCGATGGACGCGTCGAAGGACTTCCGCCAGGACTGCCTCGAGCGGGTGAACGCCTTGGGTACCGAGGTGGTGCCGGAGGTCAGGCCGATCAGGAACGTGGTTTCGGGCGGACCGTCGGCCAGGGCGTCGTCCGCGGCCACGTCCCCGGGCCGGGCTGAGCCGTCCAGCCGGTGGCGGATCTCCTGCTGCAGCTGTGCCGGCCACGTCGGGTCCAGGACGGCGCACTGGCGCTCCCCTGCCACTGCCGCGGCCAACCGGACAGCGAAGTCAACGGAGTTGCTTTCGGCCAGGACGGTGACAGCTTTGGCACCGGACACGGCGGACGTTGCGGAGTCGCGGAATTCAGCCCAGCTCAGGCGCCGGCCGGCCACAACGACGGCGGTGTCGTGCGGGCGGTCATCGGCCCAGCGCTGGATTCGATCGAGAAAAGGCATCGCCTCAACTTTACCGGCAGGGCCTCCTTGCCCGTGCCCGCGGGGACTATTGTGACTCTATGAGCTTCAATGACAATGTCCAGCTGGATCCCTCCCAGGTTCAGGACCGTCGCGGCGGAGGCCGCGGCGGTCTTATCGGGGGTGGGATTGGCGGCGCCGTGATCCTGCTGATTGCCACCTTGCTGGGCGTCAACCCCCAGCTGCTCGAGGGCCTCACCGGCGCGGGGCAGGAGCCGCAAAGCCAGGGCACCGCGCCTGCCTGCCAGACGGGGGCCGACGCCGACGCGCGCCTGGACTGCCGGATAACCGGCACGGTGAACAGCCTCAACGCGTTCTGGCCGGCGTACCTGAAGGATTACGGCGTGCAGTATCCCCAGCCGGAGACGGTCATCTTCGCCGAGGCCGTCAGCACCGGCTGCGGGAATGCCTCCAGCGCTGTGGGCCCCTTCTACTGCCCCACCGACACCACTGCCTACTTTGATCCGGGTTTCTTCCAGGAGCTCGTGGACCGGTTCGGATCCTCCGGCGGTCCGCTGGCGCAGGAGTATGTGGTGGCGCACGAATTCGGCCACCACATCCAGAACGTGCTGGGATACCTCGATCGGGCCCAGCAGGATCCGCAGGGGCCGGAGTCCGGTGCCGTCCGGGTGGAGCTCCAGGCCGACTGCTACGCAGGTCTCTGGGTAAAGCACGCGTCAACCCAGCCCGGCCCGGACGGCCAGCCGTTCCTTGAGCCAATCACCCAGCAGGACCTCAACGACGCCCTGTCCGCCGCCTCGGCAGTGGGCGATGACCGGATCCAGGAAGCAGCCACCGGCCAGGTCTCGCCGGAATCGTGGACGCACGGGTCCAGCGAGCAGCGGCAGAAGTGGTTCTACACCGGCTACCAGACCGGCGACATCAACCAGTGCGACACGTTCGCGGCAGCCACCCTCTAAAGGTCCGGCTGATTAAAGCGGAACGACGGCGGCCGGTCAAGCCTTCGCAGGGAAGGTGACCGGCCGCCGTCGTACTTTGTGCGGTGACGTCAGATGTTGAAGCCGAGGGCCCGCATCTGGTCCTTGCCGTCGTCGGTGATCCGCTCCGGACCCCATGGCGGCATCCACACCCAGTTCAGGCGCCAGTCATCAACGATGCCGTCCAGGGCCTTGCCGACCTGCTCCTCGATGACATCGGTGAGCGGGCAGGCGGCCGTGGTGAGCGTCATGTCGATCAGCAGCGCGCCGTCGTCGTCTGAGTACTTCAGGCCATACAGCAGCCCGAGGTCAACGATGTTCACGCCGAGCTCCGGGTCGATGACGTCCTTGAGTGCCTCTTCGACATCCTCCAGGGCCGTGCGGGCCGTATTGGTTTCGGTCATGGCAAGTCCTAACTAGGCCTGTGCTGCGGCGGCGATGGTGGCTGCACCGGCGCCAGTGGCGTAGCGGTCGTAGCCTTCTTCTTCGAGGCGGTCGGCGAGCTCCGGGCCGCCCTCTTCAACAACCTGGCCGTCAACGAACACGTGGACGAAGTCAGGCTTGATGTAGCGCAGGATGCGGGTGTAGTGCGTGATCAGCAGCGTGCCCATGTTGCCTTCGGCGTGGGCGCGGTTGACGCCTTCGGAAACAACCTTCAGGGCGTCGACGTCCAGGCCGGAGTCGGTCTCGTCAAGGATGGCGAACTTCGGCTTGAAGAGTTCCAGCTGGAGGATCTCCACGCGCTTCTTCTCGCCGCCGGAGAAGCCTTCGTTGACGTTGCGCTGGGCGAAGTCGGCGTCGATGCGCAGCTTCTGCATGGCGTCCTTGACTTCCTTGGTCCAGGTGCGCAGCTTGGGTGCTTCGCCGTCAATGGCGGTCTTGGCGGTCCGCAGGAAGTTGGTCATGGAGACACCGGGGACCTCCACGGGGTACTGCATGGCCAGGAAGACGCCGGCGCGGGCGCGCTGGTCAACGCTCATGGCCAGGACGTCTTCGCCGTCGAGCGTGATGGAGCCCGAGGTGACGTTGTAGCGCGGGTGCCCGGCGATGGTGGACGCCAGGGTGGACTTGCCGGATCCGTTGGGGCCCATGATGGCGTGGGTCTGGCCGGTGTTGATGGTCAGGCTGACGCCCTTCAGGATCTCCTTGGTGCCCTGCTCCGTGTCAATGCTGACGTGCAGGTCCTTGATCTCAAGAGTAGACATAGGTCTTGTTCTCCTCTGCACCGTGCCCTCCGGCGGCGGTGCGGTCTTTGTCTGGAAGTTTTTGGTTCTGTTGCTTTGTCCGGCGGGCGCCGGGGCGATGCTGCTAGCTGAAGTTCGGTGCTTCCGCGCCGTTGAGGACGTTGGTGAAGTCCACGTAGACCTCGTCCCCGAGGATCTCGACGGCGAACACCGGAACGGGATCGTAGGCGGGCAGCTGAAGCGGCTCGCCGCTGCGCAGGTCGAACTGGGAGCCGTGGCCCCAGCATTCGATCATGCACCCCTCCACTTCACCCTCGGACAGTGAGATGTCCGCGTGTGAGCAGGTGTCGCCGATGGCGTGGATCTCGCCCATGGAATCCTTCACGATGGCTACCGGGTAGTCATCGATCAGGATCCGGAGCGCCTGCTTGAGCTGGATTTCATCCGTCTTGCAGACAAGCTCGCCCTTTGGCTGTTCAGTCATCTGTGCTGTTCCCGTGCAGTCTCAGTTGTCCGTCAGCGCGAGTTCGCGCTCAACAGCGTCGGTGAGGCGCTCTTCGATTGCCGGTACCTTGATCTGCTGGATGATCTCGTGCAGGAAGCCGCGGACCACCAGGCGGCGGGCAACGTCCTCGGGGATGCCGCGGGCCATCAGGTAGAACAGGTGCTCGTCGTCCAGGCGGCCGGTGGCGCTGGCGTGGCCGGCACCCTCGATCAGTCCGGTTTCGATTTCCAGGTTCGGCACCGAGTCGGCGCGGGCGCCGTCCGTGAGGAGCAGGTTGCGGTTGGCCTCGTAGGTGTCGGTGCCTTCTGCTTCCTTGCGGATCAGGACGTCACCAACCCAGACAGCGTGGGCATTGCGGCCCTGCAGCGCACCCTTGTACAGCACGTTGGACTTGCAGTTGGCCACTGCGTGGTCAACGAACAGGCGCTGTTCCAGGTGCTGGCCGGCGTCGGCGAAGTACAGGCCGAACAGCTCGGCCTCGCCACCGGGAGCGGTGAAGCGTGCGGACGGGGTGACGCGCACCAGGTCACCGCCGAGGCTGACCATCACGTGCTTGAACTTGGCGTCCCGGCCGATCTTCGCCTGCTGCGAGGACGCGTGCACGGCGTCGTCGTTCCATTCCTGGAGGGTGACAACCGTGAGGCTGGCGCCGTCTTCGACGACGATCTCGACGTTCTCGGACACGACGGCCGAACCCTGGTGGTCCAGGACCACAACGGCCTTGGAGAACTTCTCCGCGACGATCACGATGTGCTGGGCCGCGGCCTCCGTCGACGTGCCTTCGATCAGGACGGCAATCTCAGTCTCGGCTTCGAATTCAGCCGGAACCGTGATGACGGTCGCTTCGCTGAAGTTCTCCCAGGCGTTGGCGGACACGCGGTCCTCCGGGATGCCGGCAGAACCGATGCGCTTGTCGCCGCGGGCCACGGTTTCCACCGTGACGCGCTCCGGGCCGCTGACCGTGACGGTGGGAGCCGCGCCGGAAAGGACCTCGCTGTGCAGGCCGCGCAGGCGCTTGAGCGGGGTGAACCGCCAGTCTTCCTCAAGGCCGGTGAGCGGCTTGAAGTCCGCCAGCGTGTAGGAGGTCAGGCGTCCGGCGCGTGAGCTGTCCGGGATGCCCACTCCGCCGCCGTGCGAGTGGCTCTTGACCGCTTCGCCTGCCAGCGGGGCCTTGGAGGCGTTCGCATTGATCGGAGACAGGCTTTCGCCCTCTTCCGTGAAACCGTCAATAAACGGCTGGGCTGAGGGCGCGCCGATGCGTGCCTTTTCAGTAGTGATTTCAGTCATCGTTATCCGACGGACCCTTCCATCTGCAGTTCAATCAGGCGGTTCAGCTCAAGTGCGTACTCCATCGGGAGTTCGCGGGCGATGGGCTCGATGAAGCCACGGACGATCATCGCCATGGCCTCGTCTTCGCGCATGCCGCGGGACATCAGGTAGAAGAGCTGCTCTTCGCTGACCCGGGAAACAGTTGCCTCATGGCCCATCACCACGTCATCCTCGCGGATGTCGATGTACGGGTAGGTGTCCGACCGGCTGATGGTGTCCACCAGCAGCGCGTCGCAGCGGACGGTGTTGGCAGAGTGCTTGGCACCTTCACGGACCTGGACCAGGCCACGGTATGCGGCACGGCCGCCGCCGCGGGCCACGGACTTGGAGATGATGGAGCTCTTGGTGTTCGGCGCGATGTGCACCATCTTCGAGCCAGTGTCCTGGTGCTGGCCGGCGCCGGCGAAGGCGATGGACAGGGTCTCACCCTTGGCGTACTCGCCCACGAGGTAGACGGCCGGGTACTTCATGGTGACCTTGGAGCCGATGTTTCCGTCAACCCATTCCATGGTGGCGCCTTCTTCGCAGATGGCACGCTTGGTCACCAGGTTGTACACGTTGGTGGACCAGTTCTGGATGGTGGTGTACCGGACGCGGGCGCCCTTCTTGACGATGATTTCGACCACGGCGGAGTGCAGCGAATCCGAGGTGTAGATCGGCGCCGTGCAGCCTTCGATGTAGTGGACGTAGGAGTCCTCGTCGGCGATGATCAGAGTGCGCTCGAACTGGCCCATGTTTTCCGTGTTGATGCGGAAGTATGCCTGCAGGGGAATGTCCACGTGGACGCCCTTGGGGACGTACACAAAGGATCCGCCGGACCAGACGGCAGTGTTCAGCGAGGCGAACTTGTTGTCGCCCACGGGAATAACGGTGCCGAAGTACTCCTGGAAGATCTCCGGGTGCTCGCGCAGCGCCGTGTCAGTGTCCAGGAAGATGACGCCCTGGGCTTCGAGGTCCTCGCGGATCTGGTGGTACACCACCTCGGACTCGTACTGTGCGGCGACGCCGGAGACGAGGCGGCTGCGCTCAGCTTCCGGGATGCCCAGTTTCTCGTAGGTGTTCCGGATGTCCTCGGGCAGGTCTTCCCAGGTGGCGGCCTGCTTCTCGGTGGAGCGGACAAAGTACTTGATGTTGTCGAAGTCGATGCCGGAGAGGTCTGCACCCCAGGTGGGCATGGGCTTGCGGTCGAAGTACTTCAGGCCCTTCAGGCGAAGGTCCAGCATCCACTGCGGTTCGCTCTTTTTGTCCGAAATATCACGGACTACTTCGTCGTTGATACCGCGACGGGCGTTGGCGCCGACATCGTTCTTGTCGGACCAGCCGTACTCGTACGTGCCGATGCCGTGGAGCTCGGGATTCTTTTCCAGAATCTCCGAGATCACAGTGTCTTCGGCTACCGCTTTCTCTGATAGTTGGTCCGTCATCACGGCCTTTCTTGCTGATGGTTGGTTACTTCATCCAGGCTGGCGGGGGCTGTTTGCGGGACGTTCGGTCCGCCGGCAGCCAGCCGGCCTGTGGGTATGTGGGTTGTGCAAACGTGTCCGCCGCGCGCGAGCGTGGACAGGCGGCGTACGTCAACGCCTACCAGCCGGGAGAACAATTCAGTCTCCACATCGCAGAAGACCGGGAACTCGGCGGCGAGCTGCTGGATCGGGCAATGGCCCTGGCACAGCTGGACGCTGGACAGCGCTGCCGGCAGCGGCGCCTTGGCCTCAATCGACGCGGCAGAGGCCACAAAGCCGTCGCGGCTGAGCGCCTCGGCGAGTACGCTCGCACGTGCAGTGATGTCCGGTCCGGCCTTCTCGATCTCCGGTGCGTAGCGGCGTTCCATTTCGGCGAAGCGTTCGACGGCGAATTGGCGCACAGCCTCTTCGCCCGCCACTGCCTGGAGCTGCTTGAGCGCGAGGGTGGCGATGTCGAGGTAGTCATTGCCCAGTGACGACTGGCCCTGGGAACTCAGGACGTAGCGGCGGGCTGGCCGGCCAGCGCCGGCCCCGGCCTTGGCGACGCGTTTGACCTCAATGACGCCGCTGCGGGACAGATGGTCCAGGTGGCGGCGGACTGCCGCGGGCGTAAAGCCGAGAAGGTCGCCAAGTTCAGCCGCGCTGACTGGACCGTGCTCCAGGACTGCCCCAAGGACCCGGTCGCGGGTACGCTCGTCTGCATCGGCCACCGGAACGGCAGCGATGTGGCCGCGCTCAGCGGAGGCGCGCGGCGCCCCGTGCCCGGCAAAAGGCACAGCGGTAGCATTGGTCATGGAATACACAACACAATCATGTCGTAATTTACTCCCCCGTTCCAGTAAGGCGAGGCTGACCTGCATTGCCATCAGTATCCTCGGGCCAAGTACTACATCGCGTAGAATGCTGGGGTGCGTTCCCCCCAATCCCCGGTTCTGTCCATCAGCGGGTTAATTAAGGATGTTGGTCCGCTGGCCACCCTGGACGGAAAGATGCTCCGGGTGGTGAGCGGCGTTTCCCTCGTCGCCGAACGTGGCCAGGTCACCGCCCTCCTCGGCGCGAACGGGGCAGGCAAGACCACCACTATCGAGTGCGCCCAGGGCCTGCAGACCCGCAGCGGCGGGTCGATCTCGTTGCTGGGCCAGGACCCTGCCCTGGCAGGCGCCGACCTTCGCGCCCGCGTGGGTGTGATGCTGCAGGACGGCGGCCTCCCGCCGTCGGCCCGTCCCATCCCGCTGCTGCGGCACATCGCCGGGATGTATGCCAGCCCCCGGCCGGTGGACGAGCTGGTTGAGCGGCTGGGCATTGATACGTTCAGCAGGACCTCGGTCCGGCGGCTCTCCGGCGGACAAAAGCAGCGGCTGGCGCTGGCCGCCGCGCTGATCGGCAACCCCGAGGTACTTTTCCTCGATGAGCCCAGCGCAGGCCTGGACCCGCAGTCACGGCAGCTGGTGTTTGAACTGATCGCCGAACTCCGGGACTCCGGGATGGGCATCATCCTCACCACGCACCTCATGGACGACGCCCAGCGGCTGGCGGACTATGTCTACATCATCGACGCCGGACGGAACGTCGCTGAAGGCACCGTGGCCCAGCTGCTGCAGCGGGACCCCGCCGTCGAATCCGGCACCGAGCATATCCGGACCCTGTTCTTCGAGGCCCCCGCCGGGCTGGACCTCACCGGTGTCCTCCCGGAGGCGATCGCCGTCAGCGAAACACGTGCCGGCAGTTACGTTGCCACCGGCCCGCTGACGCCCCAGGACCTCGCGTCCCTTGCCGCATGGTGGGCCGCCCACGGCGTCATGCCCGGCTCGCTGAGCCTGGAAGCGCGCAGCCTCGAAGACGTCTTCCTGGACATTTCCGGAAAGGACATCCGATGACAATGCCCCCCATCGCTGCTCCGGGCCAGGCGCCCGCACCCCTGCTGCGCCGCATCCTGCTGCAGGGCAGGTACGAATCACTGACGATGCTCCGGAACGGCGAGCAGCTGATCCTGGCAGTGGTCCTTCCCCTCCTGGCCCTGGTGGGCCTGACGGTGACCCCCCTGCTGGACGGACTGGGCGGAAGCCGCGTCAACGTCGCCGTCCCCGGGATCCTTGCGCTGTGCGCCATGTCCACGGCCTTCACCGGCCAGGGCATTGCCACCGGCTTCGACCGCCGGTATGGGGTCCTGCGTTTCCTCTCCACCACCCCGCTGGGCCGCACCGGGCTCATTGCAGGCAAAGTACTGGCAGTGCTGGCGGTGCTCGCCCTCCAGGTTGTGGTGGTCACGGCCGTTGCCCTGCCCCTCGGCTGGACCCCGCCCGCAGCAGGCTGGCTGCCCGGCCTCGGGCTGCTGGTCCTGGGCGCCGCAGCGTTTACTGCCTTGGGGCTCCTGGTGGCAGGAACCGTGCGTCCTGAAGCGACGCTCGCCATTACCAACCTGCTGTGGATCCTGCTCGGCGCGCTGGGCGGAATCGTCATTCCTGCCGAGCGGCTGCCTTTGGCCGCGCAGGGAATAGTTCACTACCTGCCTTCGGGCGCACTCGGGGAGGCCCTGCGCGAGGCTTTCCTGCTCGGCACCATCGACGTCGGTGCCGCCTTTATCCTGCTGGTCTGGACGGTTCTTGCCGGAGCAGCAGCCATCCGTTGGTTCAAGTGGAATTGAGATATCCGTGAGCACGGCTTCACGCCTCCCCCAGTTCGCCGGACGCCTGGCGGCCCGGCTTCCCCGTTCAGTTGATGCCCGGGTCAGGCGCCTGGCGGTGGCTTCCCTCATCGGACAGACGCTGCTGGTTGTCACCGGCGGCGCCGTCCGGCTGACAGCCTCTGGGCTGGGCTGCCCGACCTGGCCGCGCTGCACGGACACGTCCCTGGTGAACACCCCGGAAATGGGGATCCACGGTTTCATCGAATTCGGTAACCGGCTCCTGACCTTCGCCCTGGCCGCGGTCGCCGTCCTGATGCTGGTGTATTTGTGGAACCTGCGCAAGGAACGCCGGGACCTGTTCCTGCTGGCCCTGGGCCTGCTGGCCAGCATCCCCGCACAGGCCGTGATCGGCGGCATCACCGTGCTGACAAACCTCAACCCGTGGGTGGTGGGGCTGCACTTCCTGGTGTCCATGGCACTGGTGGTCATTGCCACGCTTCTGATTAACCGGGCCTATGGGCGCACCGGCCGCTTCGCCGCCCTCCCGCTGCCCGCGTTGCCGGGCGTGCTGCGCCCGGTAAGCGCCGCCGTCGCGCTTTTCTCCGCTGTGGCTGTGATGCTCGGAGTGGTGGTCACCGGTGCCGGCCCGCACGCCGGCGATGCCGACGCGCCCCGCAACGGCCTGGACTGGGACCTGTTCTCCCACGTCCACGCCGTGCCCGCATACCTGATCACGGCCGGAACGCTGTTCGCGCTGGTGCTGGTGTTTGCGCGCCGGATTACCGGACCGTTCCGGACGTCCGTGATCCTGCTCCTGGCGGTCACGCTGCTGCAGGCCGTTATTGGCTTCACCCAGTACTACAACGGCATCCCAGCGCTGCTGGTGGGGGCGCACATGCTGGGGGCCGCCCTGCTGATGAGCTCGGCTACCAACGCCGCCGACGTCGCCCGTTCCAGCCCCCTGAAGTAGCCGAGCGCAGGCCCAGCCGCACAACAAGGCCTCGCGACAAACCCAGCGACCTGAAGTAGCCGAGCGCAGGCCCACCACGCAACAAGGCCTCGCGACAAACCCAGCGACCTGACCGGGCGCCCCGGTTCCTACGAACCGGGGCGCCTCCCGTTAACACGACGCTCTATCAGATCCTGTCGGTTTGCCGGCGACGCTCTATCAGATCCTGTCGGTTTTCCGCGGACGCTCTATCAGATCCTGTCGGTTTTTCGGCGACGCTCTATCAGATCCTGCACAACGCAAAACCCTCCCCACCAGTTCAGAGTGAGAGAGGGTTTCGAATTTTCCGGCAGGAAGTGCAAGAGCGTCGGGTAAAAACCTGCAGGAAGTGAGAGAGCGTCCGGGGTTAGCTGCCCATGACTGCCGGGCCCACGAAGGGGTCGACGGCGAGGGCGATGAAGAGCAGGGTCAGGTAGCTGATGGAGCCGTGGAAGACCTTCATGGCGCGCTTGTCCGAGATGTCCTCACGCTGTGCGCGGTTGTACAGGGAGTGTGACTCGTACAGGAACCAGGCACCGGCAAGGACCGCCGTGGCCGTGTAGACCCAGCCGGCGCCGCCGGCCGGAACCATCAGCAGTGAGCAGGCCACCATGGCCCACGCGTAGAGCACCACCTGGACCGACACCACCTTGGCCCCCGCGATGGCACCGAGCATGGGTACGTTGGCGTTCCGGTAGTCCTCGCCGTACCGCATGGACAGCGGCCAGTAGTGCGGCGGGGTCCAGAGGAAGATCACCATGAACAGGATGACGGCCGGCCACTCCACGGAGTTGGTCACCGCGGCCCAGGCGATCAGCACCGGGAAGCAGCCCGCGGCGCCGCCCCACACAATGTTCTGTGCCGTGCGGCGCTTGAGGATGATGGTGTAGATGACCACATAGAAGAAGATGGCGCCCAGTCCCAGCCAGGCGGACAGCGGATTGGCGCCGAACCACAGGATCGCGATGGCGGCCGCGCCGAGGACCCAGGAGAAAATGAGGGCTTCGCGCGGCGTGACCTCGCCGGTGACGAGCGGCCGGTTTTCTGTCCGGTGCATCAGTTTGTCGATGTCACGGTCGATGTAGCAGTTAAAGGCTCCGGCGCTGCCTGCCGCGAAAGCACCGCCGACCAGCGTGGCCAGGATCAGGCCAACGGAAGGGAAGCCGCGTTCCGCGTAGATCATGGTGGGCAGCGTGCTGACCAGCAGCAGCTCGATGACGCGGGGCTTGGTGAGGGCGAAATACGCCTTGGCTTTGCGGGCCAGTCCGGCTCCCCCTCGGGCGCGGGAAGCGTTCAGCGGCGTATCGGTTGTGCTCACGGTGGCGGTCACCCGTTCTGTTTGGCAAGTCTGTCTGTCGGTGCAGCTGTCAGTAGCGGCCTTTACCCGGGCAGCCCGCCAATGGTCATCAGAAGTAGGTCCCGGCAACGCCCTTTGGTCCCCCGTGAACCCCTTGAGGAGCACGGCTACCCGGCGTCAGCCTCCAAATATCATACCGTGCGCATTTGTAACAGAAGCCCCGCCAATAGGCCCTGGTGATCGCTCGGGGGGCGATTCGAGCAGATTAACTCAACCTCACGGAATGCCCATTCACATAAGGGGAAATTGCGTCCAAAACGTGAGATTTGGGCCTCCCAACTGCTGGAATGGAGCTAAGCTGTCACCAGATCAGCACGCAGCGAAGAAGCGGTGGAAACCGCATTCCCACTTTCGGCTTGTGGCTGAGTGATAGATCAACGTTTCGATGGTGAACGGCTGGTACACACCAAAGCGGGCACCCCAGCGTGCCTCCATGCGGATCCCGTGTACCGCCTGCCGTCAGCACAGAGAGGGGCCCGGTTTTCGTGCCACATTTGGAAGAGCAAGAACTGTCATGGACCAGCTTGGACCAGCGCGCGGTGGACACCGTCCGCGTTTTGGCCGCAGACGCCGTGGAGAAGGTTGGCAACGGCCACCCCGGCACCGCCATGAGCCTCGCGCCTGCCGCATACCTTCTCTTTCAGAAGCTCATGCGCCACGACCCGCGGAATCCTGACTGGATCGGCCGCGACCGTTTCATCCTGTCCCCGGGCCACACGTCCCTGACGCTGTACATCCAGCTGTTCCTCTCCGGCTACGGCCTGGAGCTGAAAGACCTTGAGGCACTGCGCACGTGGGGCTCACTGACCCCGGGCCACCCCGAGTACAAGCACACCGCCGGCGTCGAAATCACCACCGGCCCGCTGGGCCAGGGCCTGGCGTCGTCGGTCGGGTTCGCATACTCGCAGCGCCGGATGCGCGGCCTGTTCGACGCCGATGCTGCCGCCGGCGAAAGCCCGTTTGACCACACCATCTGGGTCATAGCGTCCGACGGCGACCTCCAGGAAGGCGTCACGGCTGAGGCTTCCTCGCTGGCCGGCCACCAGGAACTCGGCAACCTCGTGGTTGTCTACGATGAGAACCACATCTCGATCGAGGACGACACCGACATCTCCTTCACCGAGGATGTCCTCAAGCGCTACGAGGCCTACGGCTGGCACACGCAGCGCGTTGACTGGACCAAGACCGGCGAATACGTCGAAGACGTGCAGGAGCTGTACTCCGCACTGCTCGCCGCCAAGGCTGAGACGTCCAAGCCGTCCATCATTTCGCTGCGCACCATCATCGGCTACCCGGCGCCCAAGAAGCAGAACACGGGCAAGATCCACGGTTCCGCACTGGGTGCCGAGGAAGTCGCAGGCCTCAAGGAGGTCCTGGGCTTTGATCCCGCCAAGTCCTTCGAGGTTGACCAGGAAGTCCTGGCCCACGCCCGCTCGGTCGTGGACCGCGGTGCCGCTGCCAAGAAGGAATGGGAAGAGTCCTTCAACGCCTGGCAGGCAGCCAACCCGGAAGCCGCAGCGCTCCTGCAGCGCGTCGAAGCCCGTGAACTGCCCGAGGGCCTGGACGCTGCTCTGCCCGTATTCCCTGCCGGCAAGGACGTCTCCACCCGTGCCGCGTCCGGCAAGGTGCTGAACGCGCTGGGCCCGGTCATGCCGGAACTCTGGGGCGGCTCCGCCGACCTCGCCGAGTCCAACAACACCACCATCGAGGGTTCGCCGTCGTTCGTGCCTGCCTCCAAGCAGACCGACGCCTGGTCCGGCAACCCGTACGGCCGGGTGCTGCACTTCGGTATCCGTGAGCACGCTGCGGCCTCCATCGTGAACGGCATCGCCCTGCACGGCAACACCCGTGCGTTCTCCGGAACGTTCCTGATTTTCTCCGACTACCAGCGTCCGGCGATCCGGCTCGGTGCCCTCATGGGTGTCCCGTCGCTCTACGTATGGACGCACGACTCCATCGGCCTGGGCGAAGACGGCCCCACCCACCAGCCGGTGGAACAGCTGGCCTCCCTGCGCGCCATCGTGGGCCTGGACGTCGTCCGCCCCGGCGACGCCAATGAGGTTGCTGCGGCATGGAAGACCATGCTGGAGAACCACGAAAACCCGGCCGGCATCGTGCTGACCCGCCAGAACATCCCCACCTACGCCCGTGGTGAAGGAGCAGCCGACGGCGACACGTTCGGTTCCGTCGCCGGCGTCGCGAAGGGCGGCTACGTCCTGGCCGAAGCGTCCAAGGACGGCGCCACCGTTCCCGCCGACGTGATCCTCATCGGCACCGGCTCAGAGGTCCAGCTGGCAGTCCAGGCCCGCGAAGCCCTCCAGGCCGAAGGCATCGCCGCCCGCGTTGTCTCCATGCCGTGCGTCGAGTGGTTCAACAAGCAGGACGCCGCCTACCGCGAGTCCGTGCTCCCCGCCGCCGTCAAGGCCCGGGTATCCGTCGAAGCCGGTCTGGCCCTGGGCTGGAGGGAATTCGTCGGCGACGCCGGCCGTTCCATCAGCCTCGAGCACTACGGCGCTTCCGCTGACTACAAGCGCCTTTTCCAGGAGTTCGGCATCACCGCGGAGGCTGTCGCCTCCGCCGCCAAGGACTCCCTCGCTGGCCTGCAGGCCTGAACCAGATTCCAGGAGATATCAAAATGACTACCCCCACTCAGCAGCTCTCCGACGCCGGAGTTTCCATCTGGCTCGATGACCTTTCCCGCAGCCGCCTCGAAACCGGCACGCTGCGCAAGCTCATCGAAGAGAAGAACGTCGTTGGTGTCACCACCAACCCGTCCATCTTCCACGCCGCCATCACCTCAGGCACGGACTACGACGCCACCATCGCGGCCCAGGCCGCTGCCGGTGCCAGCGTCGAAGACACCATTTTCGAAATCACCACCACCGACGTCGCCGACGCCTGCGACCTGTTCGCACCGGTCGCCGCCGCGACCAAGGGTGTTGACGGCCGCGTGTCCATCGAAGTTGACCCCCGCCTTGCCTGGGACACCGCCGGCACCATCGCCGAAGCGAAGCACCTGTACAAGAAGGTCAACAAGGACAACGTCCACATCAAGATCCCGGCAACCCTCGAAGGCCTGGAAGCGATCACCGCAACCCTCGCCGAGGGCATCAGCGTCAACGTGACCCTGATCTTCTCCCTCGAGCGTTACCGCGCGGTCATCAACGCCTTCCAGTCCGGCCTGGAGCAGGCCAAGGAAAACGGCCACGACCTCTCCAAGATCCACTCGGTCGCCTCGTTCTTCGTTTCCCGCGTGGACTCCGAAATCGACAAGCGCCTCGACGGCATCGGCACCGACGAGGCCAAGGCACTCAAGGGCAAGGCCGGCGTCGCCAACGCCCGCCTGGCCTACCAGGTCTACGAAGAGCTCTTCGCCACCGAGCGCTGGGCCCTGCTGGCCGAAGCCGGCGCCCTGCCGCAGCGTCCGCTGTGGGCCTCCACCGGCGTGAAGGACCCGGCTTACCCGGACACCCTTTACGTCACCGAGCTCGTCGCCCCCGGCGTGGTCAACACCATGCCGGAGAAGACCCTCGACGCCACGTTCGACCACGGCGTCGTCACCGGCGACACCGTTTCCGGCACCTACGCCGAGGCCAACGCCACACTGGACGCGCTGGACGCGCTGGGCATCTCCTACAACGAGGTCGTCGCGATCCTCGAATCCGAAGGCCTGGACAAGTTCGTGGCCAGCTGGAAGGAACTGCTGGCCGACGTCGAAGGCGCCCTCGCCGCTGCACGGAAGGCTTCCTAACCCACATGAGCACACTCAGCTACGACGCCACCGGTGCCGCACAGCAGGCACTCGAGCAGCACCTCCCCGCCCTCGTGGAGGACCGTATTGCCACCCGGATTTTCGCCAAGGACCACACACTGTGGGGTCCCGACGCCGAAGCCGAGTCGGCTGTCCGCCTCGGCTGGGTTGAGGCGGCCACCGTCTCCCAGCCCCTGGTTGCGGACATTCTGGAACTCCGCGATGCCCTCAAGGCAGAAGGCGTGACCCGGATCGTGCTTTGCGGCATGGGCGGCTCCTCGCTCGCTCCCGAGGTCATCGCCGGCACCGCTGGCGTCGAGCTGACTGTGCTGGACAGCACGGACCCGGACCAGGTCCGTGTTGCCCTGGCTGACCGGCTGGCCGAGACCGCGATTGTGGTCTCGTCCAAGTCCGGCTCCACCCTGGAAACCGATTCGCAGCGCCGGATCTTCGAGCACGCCTTCACCGAGGCCGGACTTGACGCAAAGAGCCGCATCATCATCGTCACCGATCCCGGTTCCCCGCTGGACAAGGCCTCCCGCGAAGCCGGCTACCGTGCCGTCTTCAACGCGGACCCCAACGTCGGCGGGCGCTACTCGGCGCTCACCGCCTTCGGCCTGGTCCCCTCCGGCCTGGCCGGCGTGGACATCCAGGCCTTCCTGGATGAAGCTGAGGAAGCCGCCGAAATCCTCAACGACGACGCCGCCGAGAACATCGGCCTGGCCCTCGGAACCGCCCTCGGCGGAACCAGCCCGCTGCGCAACAAGATTGTCATCGCCGAGGACGGTTCCGGCATCGTGGGCTTCGCTGACTGGGCCGAACAGCTCATCGCGGAATCCACCGGCAAGCTCGGCACCGGCGTCCTGCCGGTCGTCGCCGGACCCGCCTCTCCGGAGGTCACCTCCGGCGCGGCTGACGTCCTGGTGGTGCGGCTGGTAGCTGCCGATGCCGACGTCGAGCTCGGTGAAAACGAAGTTGCCATCGCCGGCGGCCTTGCCACCCAGATGATGGTGTGGGAGTTCGCCACCGCCGTGGCCGGACGCCTGCTCGGCATCAACCCGTTCGACCAGCCGGACGTGGAGGCCGCCAAGGTCGCCGCCCGGGGCCTGCTCGACGCACAGCCCGAGCCGACGCCGGCCGCTTTTGTGGACGGCGCCATCGAGGTCCGCGGCGGAGACTGGCTTGGCGGAGCGGCCACGACTGAAGAAGCCGTCCGTGCTCTGCTGGGTACTCTCGAGTCCGACAGCTACCTCAGCGTCCAGGCATACTTCGACCGCCTCGCGTTTGCGCAGCTGGAGGGCGTCCGGGACGAGCTCGCAGCAGTGAGCGGCCGCCCTGTCACCTTCGGCTGGGGTCCGCGCTTCCTGCACTCCACCGGCCAGTTCCACAAGGGCGGCCCCGCGATTGGAGTCTTCCTCCAGGTCACGGCGGCTCCCGCGGAAGACCTGTCCATCCCGGACCGTCCGTTCACCTTCGGGGAACTGATTTCCGCCCAGGCCGCCGGCGATGCCCAGGTCCTGGCCGGGCACGGACGGCCCGTCCTGCGTCTGCACCTGACCGAGCGCGCCACCGGCGTGGCACAGCTGCAGGAGATCATTGCAGCGCTTGCCGCCCGGTCAGCGTCCGTCACTGAAAGCTAAGGCACAACAGCAACCATGCCAGAAACCGAATACGGCAGGGCCTCCGGGTCCCGTTCCGGAAAATCAGGGCGGAATCCGCTGCGGGATCCTCGTGATCGCCGTTTGAACCGGATTGCCGGTCCGTCGTCGTTGGTGCTTTTCGGAGTGACCGGTGACCTTGCCCGTAAGAAGCTCATGCCGGCCGTGTATGACCTTGCCAACCGTGGCCTGTTGCCGCCCAGTTTCGCGCTGGTCGGGTTCGGGCGGCGGGCCTGGAGTGATGAGGATTTCGCCGCGGAGGTGAAGTCCTCGGTGCAGGCCTACGCGCGGACGCCTTTTGATGAGGCCGTGTGGAACCAGCTGTCCGAGGGTGTCCGGTTTGTCCAGGGCGAGTTCGACGACGATGACGCTTTTGAGCGTCTGGGTGACACGATTGCGGCCCTGGATGAGGAGCGCGGGACGCGGGGCAACCACGCGTTCTACCTCTCGATTCCGCCGAAGGCCTTCGAGCAGGTCTGCCGGCAGCTCTCCAAGCATGGCCTGGCGCAGGCTGATGGGGAGAAGTGGCGGCGGGTGGTGATCGAGAAGCCGTTCGGGCATGACCTGGAGTCGGCCCGGGCGCTGAATGACATTGTGGAATCGGTGTTCCCGCCGGACGCTGTGTTCCGGATCGATCATTACCTGGGTAAGGAGACGGTGCAGAACATCCTGGCTTTGCGTTTCGCGAACCAGCTGTTCGAGCCGTTGTGGAACGCGAACTATGTGGACCATGTCCAGATCACGATGGCCGAGGACATCGGCACTGGCGGCCGGGCGGGGTATTACGACGGTGTGGGTGCTGCCCGTGACGTGATCCAGAACCACCTGCTCCAGCTGCTGGCGCTGACCGCGATGGAGGAACCCATTTCCTTTAACGCCGATGACCTGCGGGCGGAGAAGGAAAAGGTCCTGGCCGCGGTGAAGCTTCCGGAGGACCTGTCCACGCATTCAGCGCGGGGGCAGTTCGCCGGCGGCTGGCAGGGCGGGGAACAGGTCCAGGGCTACCTGGAAGAGGACGGCATCCCGGCCGATTCCACGACCGAGACGTTCGCGGCGATCCGGGTGGACATCCACACCCGGCGCTGGGCAGGGGTTCCGTTTTACCTGCGTGCGGGCAAGCGGCTGGGCCGGCGGGTGACCGAAATCGCGGTGGTGTTCAAGCGGGCACCGAACCTGTTGTTCCGTGACCACAGCGAGGATGATTTCGGCCAGAACGCGGTGGTCATCCGGGTCCAGCCCGATGAGGGTGTGACGATCCGGTTCGGGTCCAAGGTCCCGGGCACGCAGATGGAAGTCCGCGACGTGACCATGGACTTCGGGTACGGGCACTCGTTCACCGAGTCGTCCCCGGAGGCGTATGAGCGGCTGATCCTGGACGTCCTGCTCGGTGAGCCGCCGCTGTTCCCGCGGCACGAGGAAGTGGAACTGTCCTGGAAGATCCTGGACCCGTTCGAGGATTACTGGGCCGAACTGAACGAACAGCCCGAACCCTACGCGCCGGGGTCCTGGGGCCCCGCCAGCGCTGATGAGCTGCTGGCCCGTGACGGACGAACCTGGAGAAGGCCATGATTGTAGATTTGCCGGATACCACTACCTCGAAGATCTCCAAGAAGATCATGTCGCTGCGTGAGCAGGGCGGCGTGATTGCGCTGGGCCGGGTCCTGACCCTGGTGGTCGTGACCAAGTCCGGGCTCGAGGAAGAAGCGATCGAGGCCGCGAACGAGGCCAGCCGCGAGCACCCCTGCCGGATCATCGTCCTCGCCGACGCCGGAAAGGACGCCCCGGACCGGCTCGACGCGCAGATCCGGGTCGGCGGGGACGCCGGCGCCTCGGAAGTCATCGTGCTCCGCGGCTACGGCGAGCTCGCGCACGAGTCCGAGTCCTTGGTCGCGGCGCTGCTGCTGCCGGACGCCCCGATCGTGGCCTGGTGGCCGCACGGGGCCCCGGAGAACGCGTGCGAGACCTCCATCGGCAGGATCGCGCACCGCCGGATCACGGACTCGGCGAACGAGTCCGACCCGCAGGCCGCGCTGGAGAACATCCGCTCCACGTACAAGGCCGGCGACACCGACCTCGCCTGGACCCGGCTGACCAACTGGCGGATCCAGCTCGCAGCGGTCCTGGACCAGGTGGATTCCTCCCCGGTGACCGCCGTCGCCGTCGAAGGCGCCTCCGACTCCCCCAGCACGATCCTGCTCGCGGCCTGGCTCACGCTGTCCCTGGACGCGCCCGTCACGATCGTGGCGGACCCCGCCGGGACCGGCATCCGCCGTGTCCGGCTCTCCCGCCCCGGCGGCGACGTGCAGCTCTTCCGCCCGGGACTCTCCGTAGCGGAACTCACCCAGCCAGGACAACCCGCCCAACGTATCTCCCTGCCACGGCGCAGCCTCCGCGACTGCCTCGCCGAAGAACTCCGCCGGCTCGACCCCGACGAGGTCTTCGGAGAAGTGATTACTATTGGACTGCCACGAACCAATCTAAGGAGCGTCCGACCCAGTGAGCGTTGAGCCAAGAGTAAGCATTCATCCTGATTCGTCCGTCCTGATGGCTGCCATCGCGGCCCGCCTGATCACCAAACTGGTGGATGTGCAGGACAAGTACGGTGAGGCCACGGTGGTGCTGACCGGCGGCACCGTAGGCATCGGTACGCTGAAGGCTGTTGCTGACTCTCCGGCGGCGCCGGCTGTCAACTGGTCAAAGGTGAACTTCTGGTGGGGTGACGAGCGCTTCATCGGCGCCAACGACGCCGACCGGAACACCAAGCAGGCGTTTGATGCCCTGCTCTCGCACATTCCTGTTGATCCCGCCAGGATCAACCAGCCGGGGTCCTCGGACGACTTTGAGACACCGGAGGAGGCCGCAGAGGACTACGCGCGCCGTCTCCGGGAAGCAGCCGAGGCCGAACACGCTGCCGACATGTCGGATGACCGCCCGGACGAAGCGGGCATCCTTCCGCGCCTCGATGTTGTCCTGCTGGGCGTCGGCCCCGATGCCCATGTGGCGTCGCTGTTTCCGGAGCAGGGAGGCATCCGGGAGAAGTCGCTGACCGTCGTCGGTGTGCACAACTCCCCCAAGCCACCGCCGCTGCGTGTATCGCTGACGCTGCCGGCCATCAACACCGCGGCTGAGGTCTGGATGGTGGTGGCAGGTGAGGACAAGGCCGGTGCCGTGGGCCTTGCCCTTGCGGGCGCCAACCCGGTCCAGGTTCCTGCGGCAGGTCCGCGGGGCACTTCACGCACCTTGTGGCTTATCGACGAGAACGCGGCCTCACGGGTCCCGCAGCAGCTCGTCCGAAAGGACGCCGCGGGCGCGTAGCTTTTCCAGCGCTCCGGCCAGGACGTCTTCAGCGTCCTGGTCGGAGCGCCTTTCTTTAACGTATTCCAGATGGCTTTTGTAGCCCTCGTCCGGGGCGTCCATGCCCGCAGCTTCCCTGCCGTCCCTGGACGCCGGGGCGCCGCACCTGCGGCAATCCCACAGCACCGGGATCTGGTCTTCCGGCAGCTTGATGAACACCGGGCTCGTCTCGTGTCCTTTGGCGCACCAGTAGGTGACGCGGATGCGCGGCAGACTCTCGCCGTGAAGATCTTCGGACTGGTGCCTGGGGCCGGCTCCCTCCGTGACACCCACACGGGTGCCGCGGAAGCCTGAAGCACTGTGTACCATCGGGGACTCCTGACCGCTTAAAAGCAAACTGTGGCTGTTGGGAGCCAACAGCCACAGTTTAGTTCGGAGTTTCCCCTGGCGGCAGTGCCGGGCGGGGATCAGTTCTGCAGGGTCAGGAGTCGCCCGAACCGCTGAACCGCATGATGAGGCCAAGGGCGATGATGACAACGCCCCACGTCACGCCCAGGATCACCGTAAACCTGTTCAGGTTCCGTTCAGCAACGCCGGAGGAACTCAGCCCGGAGCTCATGCCGCCACCGAACATGTCTGACAGGCCGCCGCCCCGTCCCTTATGCAGGAGGATAAGCAGCGTCAGCAGAAGGCTGGTGATGCCCAGGAGGATCTGCAGAATGACATGAAGAACGTCCACGACGGCCTTTCAGAAGATTTGAATGCGGGAGCCTTGCTCTGCGTGGCGGACTAGTCCGTCAGCAGGTGACTCTCGAACCTGACAATATTAGCAAACTCCGCGGGGTCGAGGCTTGCGCCGCCCACCAACACGCCGTCGACGTCACGTTCCTTGAGAATGGCGGCAACGTTGCTGGCCTTGACGGAGCCGCCGTAGAGCAGCCGGGTCCTGGCTGCGACGTCGTCGCCGAAGATGGCAGCCAGTTCGGTGCGGATGGCGGCGCACAGCTCCTGGGCGTCTTCCGGACCAGCGACCTCGCCGGTGCCGATGGCCCAGACGGGCTCGTACGCCACAACAAGCTCGGCGGCCTGTTCGGGTGTCAGGCCGGCAACGCCCGCGCGGAGCTGCACCAGGGTGTGCTCGACGTGGGTGCCGGCCTGGCGGATTTCGAGGCCTTCGCCGACGCAGAGCACGGGGACAATTCCGTGCTTGTAAGCCGCCTTGACCTTGGCGTTGAGGACTTCGTCGGACTCGTTGTGGATGGTCCGGCGTTCGCTGTGGCCCACCAGCACGTACTTGCAGCCGAGCTTGCCGAGGAACTGGCCCGAGATGTCGCCCGTGTAGGCTCCGGAATCGAACTGGGACAGGTCCTGGCCGCCGTAGGCCACGTCGAGCTCATCTCCCTGCACGAGCGTCTGCACGCCGCGGAGGTCCGTGAACGGAGGGAAGACAGCAACCTCGACCCGGCTGTAGTCGTGCTTGGCGTCAGACAGGGTCCAGGCCAGTTTCTGCAGGAGGGTGATGCCCTGGACATGGTCCATGTTCATCTTCCAGTTGCCTGCGATGAAGGGCGTACGGTCAAAAGTGCCGTTCGTTGACGTAGTCACGTATTCTCCAAAAGTTCTGAGGATGTATTCGGCCGGCAGGGAGCCCGCGGGCTCCCTGCCGGCCGGAGGACTTGGCAGTCCAGGTGCTTGGCTGTCGGTGTGCCTAGCGGTCCAGGACGGTCAGTCCGGGAAGGTCCTTGCCTTCGAGGTACTCCAGGCTGGCGCCGCCGCCGGTGGAAATGTGACCGAACTGGTCGTCGGAGAAACCAAGCGTCCGCACGGCGGCAGCTGAGTCCCCGCCGCCCACCACGGTGAACGCGTCGGCTTCGGTCAGGGCCTGTGCCACTGCCCGGGTACCGCCGGAGAACGCCTCGAATTCGAAGACGCCCATGGGGCCGTTCCAGAACACGGTTTTGGCGCCCTTGATCCGGTCCGCAAATGCGGCGGCTGAATCGGGTCCGATGTCCAGGCCAATGCCCTGGGCGCCGAAGCTGCTGCCCTCGATGCCGTCCGCGGGGACGGTCTCGGCGTCAGCGTCAGCGGCGAACTTGCTGGCCACCACGATGTCGGTGGGCACAACGAACTCGGTACCGGCGTCGGCAGCGCGCTTCAGGTAATCCTGGACAACGGGGATCTGGTCGTCCTCGAGGAGGCTGCCGGCCACTTTGTGGCCTTCCGCCGCGAGGAACGTGAACAGCATGCCGCCGCCCACCAGGATGGTGTCAGCCTTGCCAATGAGGTTGTCGATGACAGCCAGTTTGTCGGAGACTTTGGAGCCGCCAAGCACCACAACGTAGGGACGCTGGGTGTCTGCCGTGAGCTTGCGCAGCACCTCCACTTCGGTGTGCACGAGGTCGCCCTGGTAGGACGGCAGCCGGGTGGCGACGTCGTACACGCTGGCGTGCTTGCGGTGCACCGCACCGAAGGCATCATCAACAAAGGCACCGTTGTCCCCGGTCAGGGCCACCAGCTCGTCGGCGAAGGCGCCGCGTTCGGCGTCGTCCTTGCTGGTCTCGCGGGCGTCAAAGCGGACGTTTTCCAGGACAAGTACCTGGCCGTCCTGCAGCGAGGCCGCGAGTTCCTTGGCGGAGCTGCCGACAGTGTCCCCGGCAAGGGCGACGCTGAACGGGGCGAGCTCAGCCAGCCGGCCAGCGGCAGGCTTGAGGGAGTATTTCTCCTCCGGAGCGCCCTTGGGCCGTCCGAGGTGGGCTGTTACCAGCACGCGGGCACCGGCGTCCGTGAGCTTCGTCAGGACTGGAAGTGAGGCCTTGATGCGGCCGTCGTCAGTCACTGTAGAGCCGTCGAGCGGCACATTCAGGTCACTTCTGACAAGAATGTACCGCCCGCGGACACCTTCAGCGATCAGTTCGTTGAGGGTGTGAAATGTCATGTGTCTAACCCTAGCCCAGCTTGGATGCGACGAGCTCCGTCAGGTCCACGAGGCGGTTGGAGTAGCCCCATTCGTTGTCATACCAGGAAACAACCTTGACCTGGTTGCCGATGACCTTGGTCAGGCCGGAGTCGAAGATCGACGACGCGGGGTCGCCAACGATGTCCGAGGAGACGATCGGAGCGTCCGTGTAGGTGAGGATGCCCTGGAAGGCGTCGGAGTCGGCAGCCTTCTTCAGTGCTGCGTTGACTTCCTCAACCGTGGTTTCGCGGCCGACCGTGACGGTGAGGTCGGTGGCGGAGCCGGTGGGGACCGGTACGCGGATGGCGTAGCCGTCAAGCTTGCCCTTGAGCTCCGGCAGGACCAGGCCGATGGCCTTGGCCGCACCGGTGGAGGTGGGGACCATGTTGATGGCGGCGGCGCGTGCGCGGCGGAGGTCGTTGTGCGGGCCGTCCTGCAGGTTCTGGTCGGCCGTGTAGGCGTGGACCGTGGTCATCAGGCCGCGCTCGATGCCGAATTCGTCGTTGATGACCTTGGCCAGCGGGCCGAGGCAGTTGGTGGTGCAGGATGCGTTGGAAATGATGTGGTGCGCTGCGGAGTCGTAGAGCTCGTGGTTGACACCCATGACGATGGTGATGTCCTCGTCGGATGCCGGTGCGGAGATCAAGACCTTCTTGGCGCCTGCGTCGATGTGCTTCTGCGCGGCTGCAGCCTTGGTGAAGAAGCCGGTGGACTCGATGACGATGTCCACGCCCAGCTCGCCCCACGGCAGGTTGGCCGGATCGCGCTCGGCGAGGACCTTGATGACGTTGCCGTTGACAACGATGTTTCCGTCCTTGACTTCAACGGTTTCCTTCAGGCGGCCGCCGACGGAGTCGTACTTGAGCAGGTGGGCGAGGGCCTCCGGGCTGGTGAGGTCGTTGACTGCAACGATCTCGAGGTCAGCACCCTGTGCGAGTGCTGCGCGGAAGTAGTTGCGGCCGATACGGCCAAAGCCGTTGATACCAATACGGGTCGTCACTTTTTCAGTCTCCTTGGTGCTTGCTTAAGCACAACTAGTTGAGCGGGCGTTCAAGCCAACTAACAGATCCCGCACGCCATTGGGCAGAGATGATTAACAGATTGGAGGGCGACCAGCCACGTTGCTGAAGGCTAACCGCCTTCCGTGACCCATCTTACGTTTAAGTAGGTCCGCCCCCGCAAGTGCGGGGGCGGACCTTCCACATTCCGGCCCTAAAGCGCCGAAATGTGAAGTTTGTTACAGGCACATGTTGCGCCGGTCACTACGGGAGGGTGATGAGTCCCGTGGCGTTGGTGCGTGCTGCTTCGAACCGCTTGGCGACATCGGCCCAGTTGACGATGTTCCAGAACGCCTTGACGTAGTCGGCCTTGACGTTGACGTAGTCCAGGTAGAAGGCGTGCTCCCACATGTCCAGCATCAGCAGCGGGGTGGTGCCCAGCGCGACGTTGCCCTGCTGGTCGTAGAGCTGCTCGATGACCAGGTTGCCGCCGATGGGCTCGTACGCCAGGAAACCCCAGCCGGAGCCCTGCAGGCCGAGGGCCGCGGCGCTGAACTGGGCACGGAAGGCGTCAAACGAACCGAAGGCGTCGTCGATGGCCGCAGCCAGCTCGCCCTCGGGCTTGTCGCCGCCGTCCGGAGAAAGGTTGTTCCAGAACACCGAGTGGTTGATGTGGCCGCCGGTGTGGAACGCGAGGTCCTTGGAAAGCCGGTTGATGTTGGCGAAGTCGCCCTTGTCGCGCGCCTCGGCCAGCTGGGCCAGGGCGTTGTTGGCACCTGCAACATAGGCAGCGTGGTGCTTGCTGTGGTGCAGCTCCATGATGCGCGCAGAAATGTGCGGCTCAAGGGCGGCGTAGTCGTAGCTGAGTTCAGGCAATACGTACTCGGTCACAAAATCCTCCATTGTCGTGGACTGTCTGTCCGGTTGGTAACTCTGTCGATTGCGCATCCGGATGGCTGGCACCCGGAAGATTGCTGCGGCGGAGATGGAGCATTTCCGTCACATGGTCTTGATTCTAGGGGGCTGCTACTCGTCCAGCATTTCCGGCGTCACATTGGCGTCGGTACCGGGGATGCCCAGGTCAAGGGCGCGTTTGTCGGCCATGGCCAGCAACCGCCGGATCCGGCCGGCGATGGCGTCCTTGGTCATGACCGGGTCAGCCAGCCGGCCGAGCTCGTCCAGGCTGGCCTGCTTGTGCGCGACGCGGAGTTCGCCCGCGTATTTGAGGTGGTCCGGGACGTCGTCCCCAAGGATCTCCAGGGCACGGTCCACGCGCGCGCCGGCGGCCACGGCAGCCTGGGCCGAGCGCCTGAGGTTGGCGTCGTCGAAGTTGGCCAGCCGGTTGGCGGTGGCCCGGACTTCCTTGCGCATCCGGCGTTCCTCCCAGACCATCAATGCGTCGTGTGCACCCATCCGGGTGAGGAGGGCGGCGATGGTGTCGCCGTCGCGGATCACCACGCGGTCTACACCCCGAACTTCTCGCGCCTTGGCCTGGATGCCAAGCCGCCGGGCCGCGCCGACCAGCGCCAGCGCCGATTCGGGTCCGGGGCACGTCACTTCCAGGGAGGAGGACCTGCCGGGCTCCGTGAGGGAGCCGTGCGAGAGGAAGGCGCCCCGCCACACAGCTTCCGCGTCCGCTGCGGAGCCGTTGACGACGGCGGACGGGAGGCCCCGGACGGGACGGCCGCGGCCGTCCAGGAGGCCGGTCTGCCGGGCCAGCGCTTCGCCGTCGCGCACCACCCGGACTACGTAGCGGCTGCCCTTGCGGAGCCCGCCGCCGGAAACAACGATGATCTCGCTCTGGTGTCCATAGACCTCCGCGATGGCGGCCCGGAGCCGCCGCGCCGTGGACGCCAGGTCCACTTCGGCCTCGATCACGATCCGGCCCGAGATGATGTGCAGGCCGCCGGCGAACCGGAGCATCGCAGAGACTTCGGCCTTGCGGACCGAGGATTTCTTGATGTCCAGACGGGACAGTTCTTCCTTGACTGATGCTGTCAGTGCCATGGCACCTTCCTAACTGTTCCCAAAAATGTCGTGGTACGCCGTTGCCAGACGCAAAGGGTCATGGACGGGTCGGCGGCCCGACGCCCCTACTTTACCCAAGACAACCTCGGCCCCGAGCATCCCCGCGGCCTTTTCGAACTCCTGCCGGTCCGGGACGGAGGCCGGATCGGCGAGCACGACGTCGACGCTGAAGTCCGGGGCGTATTTTCGCAGGGCATGGAGGTGGTCCGCGGCGCTCATGCCGGACGTCTCCTTGGTGTCAGTTGCCAGGTTCATTGTGAGGCATCGCTTGGCGGCCGTATCGCACAGGGCTTGCCTCATTTCGGGCAGCAGCAGGTGAGGCAGCACTGAGGTGTACCAGGATCCGGGCCCGAGGATGACCCAGTCGGCCAGCTCTATGGCGGTCAGGGCTTCAATGCAGGCGGGCGCGGCTTCGGGCAGCAGCCGGACGTGTTCCAGCGACCCGGCCACGGCACAGCGGGCCTGGCCGCGGATGGTCTGCAGGGCAGACGTGCCGTCCGGGGCCGTGACGCGGATGTCGCCTTCAATGGTGAGGGGCACGGTGGACATCGGCAGGACCTGGCCGCGTGCGCCGAGCAGCGCGCCGGCCCATTTCAGGCCGGCGACGGCGTCGCCCAGCAATTCCCACAGCGTGACGATGAGCAGGTTCCCCATGGCGTGTTCGTCCAGTGACCCGCCGCGGCCCTTGCCGGGCTGGAAGCGGTGCTGCATCACGTCGCGCCACGTGCGGCCCCAGTCGGTGTCGTCACACAGGGCTGACAGTGCCATGCGCAGATCCCCCGGCGGCAACACCCCGTACTCCTCGCGCAGGCGCCCGGAAGAGCCGCCGTCGTCCGCCACAGTGACGATCGCGGTGAGTTCGGAGGTCAGCAGCCGCAGGGCAGACAGCGAAGCGGACAGGCCGTGGCCGCCCCCGAGCGCCACGACGGAGGGGCCCTTGTCCTGCTGGCTGGCCCCCGTTCCTGCCGACGGCGGAACCAGCGGCAGCGGGCCGGTAAGCAACCCCATTACTCGCGGCCCAGGTCCCGGTGGGTGGTTGTCACGGTGACCCTGGGATATTGGGCCAGTTTCTTGGAAAGCTCGACGGCGACAGCCACCGACCGGTGTTTCCCACCGGTGCAGCCCACGGCGATCGTGGCGTAGTGCTTGTTTTCGCGGCGGTAGCCGTCCAGGACAGGTTCCAGGGCCAGGACGTAGCGGTCCACGAAATTCTTGACTCCTTCGGCCTCCAGCACGTAGTCGCTGACGTCCTTGTCCAGGCCGGTATGCGGGCGCAGCTGGGGCACCCAGTGCGGGTTCGGGATGAAGCGGACGTCGGCCACGTAGTTGGAATCGACGGGAAGGCCGTATTTGAAGCCGAAGCTCATGACGTTGAGCCGCAGCGCCACCGGGCCGGTTTCGCTGAAGAGTTCGGTGATGGCCGTCGCCAGGCCATGGACGTTGTAGGTGGACGTGTCCAGGACGACGTCGGCGCTTTCCCGCAGTTCCTTCAGCAGTTCGCGCTCGGCTGCTATGCCGTCCAGGATCCGGCCGCCCTCCTGGAGGGGGTGCGGCCGGCGGCCCTGCTCGAAGCGGCGGACCAGGACGTCGTCGTTTGCGTCCAGGAACAGCACCCGGAACGTGACTCCACTGGCGGCCAGCGCGCCGAGGGCGGCGCGGATATCCGCGAACAGCCCCTTGCTGCGGACGTCCATCACCACAGCCAGCCGGGGGATGGACTGCGGCGCATGCGACACCAGCTCCGCGAGGGTGCCCAGCATCTGCGGCGGGAGGTTCTCCACGACGTACCAGCCGTGGTCCTCGAGTGCGTCCGAAGCCGTGCTGCGCCCCGCCCCGGACATTCCGGTGACCACCAGCAGCTCCGCTTCGAGGGGCTTGACCGGCGTCAGCCCGTCCTGCTCCGTCCCGGATCCCGCCGTCGAGTCTGCCATTGATTCCGCCCCGTTCCTGTCCTCAAGTTGGCGGGGAGCCGCAACCGCGGAATCCCCGACCTTTACCCTAGCTAAGTTTCGAGGATTTCGCCGGTGGTCATGTTCACGGCGGGGACCAGTTCCGTGGTCTCGGCGTCGGAGCTGAAGTGGGCCACGATGGCGGCGGCCAGCGCCGGGCCGATGCCCTTTGCTTCCGAGAGCTGCTCCACCGAGGCCGCCCTGATCCCCTTGAGCGTTCCGAAGTGGTCCAGCAGCGCCTTGCGCTTGGACTCCCCCAGCCCGGGCACGCCGTCCAGGGCGGAGACGGTCATGGCTTTTCCGCGCTTCTGGCGGTGGAAGGTGATGGCAAAGCGGTGGGCCTCATCGCGGATGCGCTGCAGCAGGTAGAGTCCCGCGGATGTCCTGGGCAGGATCACCGGGAAGTCGCTGTCCGGCAGCCAGACCTCCTCCAGGCGTTTGGCGAGGCCCACGACGTACACGTCGTCGATGCCGAGGTCGGCGAGGGCGCGGGCGGCCGCATTGACCTGGGGCTTGCCGCCGTCGACCACCACCAGGTTGGGCGGGTAGGCGAACTTTGCCCGCGGAGCGGGGGTGGTGGTATCAAGCACCGCCGCGTCAGCGGCGGCGTTCAGGGCAGCCTGGTGCCCGGCAAGGGCGGATGCTTCCACCTGGGCCGTTTTGTCCGTCAGGTAGTGCCGGAAGCGCCTTGTCAGGACGTCGTGCATGGCGGCGGTGTCGTCGGTGGCAGCGGCGCCGGTGACGGAAAACTTGCGGTAGTCGGACTTCTTGGGCAGGCCGTCCTCCACCACCACCATGGACGCCACGACGTTGGTGCCCTGGACGTGGGAGACGTCGTAGCATTCGATGCGCATGAGCGCCACGGGCAGATCCAGTGCTTCCTGGAGTTCCTGGAGGGCCTGGGAGCGGACGGTGAGGTCACCGGCGCGGCGGGTCTTGTGCAGTTTGAGTGCTTGCTCGGCGTTTTCGCGGACAGTGGACATCAGTGCCGCCTTGTCGCCGCGCTGCGGGACCCGAATGTCGACTTTCGCGCCCCGCAGACCGCCCAGCCATTGCGTCAGTTCGGTGTGGTTGCTCGGGACGACGGGGACCAGCACCTCCCGCGGGAGCCGGCCGTGGCTGTCCCCGTCCTCGCCATAGACCTGCTGGAGCAGGTGTTCCACGAGGTCCGGAGGGGTGGAATCCTCGACCTTTTCGACTACCCAGCCACGCTGGCCACGGACCCGCCCGCCCCTGACATGGAAGACCTGTACGGCGGCTTCGAGCTCGTCCTCGTGGAGGGCGAAGACGTCCGCGTCCGTGTCCTCGGCAAGCACAACGGCGTTCCGTTCGAAGACCTTGCGCAGGGCGGCGATGTCATCACGCAGGCGTGCGGCGCGCTCGTAGTCGAGCTCGGCCACGGCCCCCGACATTTCCTTTTCCAGCCGGGAGATGAAGCGTTTGGCTTCGCCGCCCATAAAGGCGCAGAAATCCTCAGCCAGCGCGCGGTGGTCCTCCGGGGAGATCCGGCCCACGCAGGGCGCCGAGCATTTGTCGATGTATCCCAGGAGGCAGGGCCGGCCGCTGGCCTGGGCCCTCTTGAGGACGCCCGACGAACAGCTGCGCACGGGAAAAACGCGCAGCAGCGTATCCATCGTTTCCCGGATCGCGCCGGCGGTATAGGGGCCGAAGTAGCGTGTGCCCTTGCGCCTGTCGCCACGCATCACCTGGACCCTGGGCAGCTTTTCGCTCATGGTGAGGGCCAGGTACGGGTACGTTTTGTCGTCACGGAAGACCACGTTGAAGCGCGGCTTGAACTCCTTGATCCAGGTGTATTCGAGCTGCAGCGACTCCAGCTCGCTGGCCACCACGGTCCACTCGACGCTGGAGGCCGCGTGCACCATGGCGTAGGTCTTGGGCAGCAGGCCGGCCGGGTTCGCGAAGTACGAGTTCAGCCGGGAGCGGAGGCTTTTGGCCTTGCCGACGTAGATGACCCGGCCGTGGGGGTCGCGGAACCTGTAGACCCCCGGGTTGGTGGGAATTTCTCCCGTTTGGGGCCGGTAACTTGCTGGATTTGCCACCTATCCAGTCTACTGAGGCGGGGCGGCGGCTAGTGCCACCTGCCCCCGACTGGCTACTCGGCTGCTTTGCTCTGGTTGTAGCTGGTGGAGCGTTCCTGCCCGCTCAGTTCGGCGATGGCATCCATGATGCGGTCCGTCACCTCGCGGCGGGCGGGCAGGGAGTGGTCCGGCCCGGTCTTGTCGAAGTAGAGCGGCTCGCCGACCTTCATGGTGAAGTGATGGGGCTTGAACCCCTTCTCCCCCGCCGGCTGCAGGTTCTCCGTGCCGATCAGGCCGACGGGGACCACAGGGGCTCCGGTTGCCAGGGCAAGCCAGCCCACGCCGGTGCGGCCGCGGTAGAGGATGCCGTCCCGCGACCGTGTGCCCTCAGGGTAGATGCCGATGCCCTTGCCGGCCTCCAGGATGTCCATGAGGGTTTTGAGCGCCTGCACGCTTGCAGCCTGCTCCCCGCGCTCCACCGGAATGGAACCCACGGACTCGAAGAAAGACTTCATGACCTTTCCCTTGACGCCACCCGTGGTGAAGTACTCGGCTTTGGCGAAGAAGGCCACGGGCCGGGGCATCAGTGCCTGGACAATGACGCTGTCAAAGAAGGAGAGGTGGTTCGGCGCCACAATGAAGGGCCCCTCTTTTGGGACGTTTTCAAGGCCGACGACGGTTGGCCGGCAGCTGCCCGCGACGAGCCCGCGGAATGTCCAGCGGACTGCCTCAAACAGTGCCATCGTTGTGCACCTCGCTCATTGCCGCGGCGTGGATGGCTTCCAGCCGTTCGATCGCCGCCACCAGGTCCGGGGCGGTGTCCACGACGGCGACTGCCCCCGCATCGTCTAGCTCGCCGTCGGGAGCGAACCCCCAACTTACGCCGATGCAGTCCAGGCCGTTGGCGATGGCACCTGCCACGTCCTGCGCCCGGTCGCCCACCATCACGGCGTGCTGGGTTGCCAGGTCGCCGAGCGCCGCGGCGATGATCCCGGTTTTTCCCACGGGACCTGCAGCGGCCGCGGACTCATCGTCGGCCGAACCCCTGATGAAGCTGAACTTGCCGGCAATGCCGTGGTGCTCAAGGACAATCCGTGCCAGGCCCTGCGGTTTCTGGGTGGCTACGGCCACGGGCCGGCCTGCGGCGGCGAAGATGTCCAGCACATCCAGGATTCCGGGGTAGAGCCGGCCCTGGGCGATGCCCTGGGCCAGGTAGTAACGCCGGTAGATGGCGATGACCTCATCAATCCGCCCGGCCGGAACCTGCGCCACGGTCAGGAGCGCATCGCTCAGCTTTGGGCCGATCATCGCGTCAAGGAGATCCTGGCTGGGAACTGGGAGTCCCAACTCCCGGAGGGCCGAAGCGATTCCGTCTGTTATCCCACCGGCCGGATCGACAAGAGTGCCGTCCAGGTCGAAGATCACGGGCACTGTTGTTTGAGTCACCGGCTTAGTTTCTCACGACACCTGTCCAGCCTGAAACTCGCATACCCGTCGGGGAATACTTCGGGAAGACTTCCGGAATGCTTCGGGCCGGTGCCGCCGTCGCTAGCCCAGAATTTCGGCGAGGAAGGCCGCCGTGTGGCTTTCGGTCGAGTTTGCCACCTGTTCCGGCGTTCCGGTGGCCACGATCTGGCCGCCGCCCGAGCCGCCGTTCGGTCCAAGGTCCACGATCCAGTCGGCACTCTTGATGACGTCCAGGTTGTGCTCGATGGTGATGACGGTGTTGCCTTTGTCCACGAGTCCCTGCAGCACCATGAGGAGCTTGCGGATGTCCTCGAAGTGCAGGCCGGTGGTGGGCTCGTCGAGTACGTAGACGCTGCGCCCGTTGGAGCGTTTCTGCAGTTCCGCCGCCAGCTTGACGCGCTGGGCCTCGCCGCCGGACAGTGTGGTTGCCGGCTGCCCCAGCCGGACATAGCCCAGGCCGACGTCCACGAGCGTGTTCAAGTGCCGGGCGATGGGTGAGAAGGCGGCAAAGAACTCCGCGCCTTCCTCGATGGGCATGTTCAGGACATCGGCGATGGTCTTTCCCTTGTAGTGGACCTCCAGCGTTTCCCGGTTGTACCGGGCACCGTGGCACACTTCGCAGGGCACGTAGACGTCCGGCAGGAAGTTCATTTCGATCTTCAGCGTGCCGTCGCCGGAGCAGGCTTCGCAGCGTCCGCCCTTGACGTTGAAGGAGAACCTGCCCGGGAGGTAACCGCGGACCTTCGCTTCGGTGGTTTCCGCGAAGAGTTTGCGGATGTTGTCGAAGACGCCGGTGTAGGTGGCCGGGTTGGACCGCGGTGTGCGGCCGATGGGGCTCTGGTCCACGTGGACCACCTTGTCGAGGTGCTCGAGCCCCTGGATAAGCTTGTGCCGGCCGGCCACCTGCTTGGCGCCGTTGAGCTTGTTGGCAAGCACCTTGTAGAGGATTTCGTTGACCAGGGTGGACTTTCCTGATCCGCTGACGCCGGTCACGGCCGTGAACAGGCCCAGCGGGAAGGCGGCGTCCACATTCACGAGGTTGTTCTCGCGGGCGCCGACGACCTTCAGCTCACGCTTCTTGTCATACTTGCGCCGCTTCTTGGGGATCTCGATCTGCTTGCGGCCTGACAGGTAGTCTCCGGTCAGGGACGCGGTGTTCTTGAGCAGGTCCTGGTAGGAACCGGAGTGCACCACCTGTCCGCCGTGCTCGCCGGCGCCGGGACCAATATCCACGATCCAGTCCGCCACGTGGATGGTGTCCTCGTCGTGTTCAACCACGATGAGCGTGTTGCCCATGTCCCGCAGCCGGGTGAGGGTTTCGATCAGGCGGCGGTTATCCCGCTGGTGCAGCCCGATGGAGGGCTCGTCCAGCACGTACAGCACACCCACGAGGCCCGACCCGATCTGGGTGGCCAGCCGGATGCGCTGCGCTTCGCCGCCGGACAGGGTGGCGGACGGGCGCTCAAGGTTCAGGTACTCCAGGCCGACGTCCAACAGGAAGGTCAGCCGGGCCTGGATTTCCTTGAGGACCTGGTGGGCGATCTGTGCCTCACGGCCCGTCAGCACCAGGTTGTTCAGGAAGTCCGCGCAGTCGCGCATCGGGAGGGCGGCGACGTCGGCGATGGACTTGCCGTTGATGAGGACGGAGAGGGAGGCGGGGTTGAGCCGGGCCCCGTTGCAGGCGGGGCAGGGGATCTGCCGCATGTACTCTTCGTAGCGGTCGCGGGCCCAGTCCGAGTCGGTTTCGCCGTGCTTCCGGTGGACGTACTGGATGGCGCCTTCGAAGCCGGTGCTGTATTTGCGTTCCCGCCCGAAGCGGTTCTTGTACTGGACCACCACTTTGTGGTCCTTGCCGTGCAGGACCGTCTGGCGGACGTCGTTGCCCAGCTTTTCCCATGGGGTTGTCATGGAGAAGCCCAGTTCCTTGGCGAGGCCTTCCAGCAGCCTGTTCCAGTACTCGGTGGTGGCCGTACCCAGTGACCACGGGGCGATGGCACCTTCGGCGAGCGAAAGTTCCGGGTTGGGGACGATCAGTTCCTCGTCGACTTCAAGCCGCGTGCCGATGCCGCTGCAGGCCGCGCAGGCCCCAAAGGGATTGTTGAAGGAGAAGGAGCGGGGTTCGATCTCGTCGATGGCGAGCGGGTGCTCGTTGGGGCAGGCGAGGTTTTCGGAGAAAGCCCGCAGCCGGCCGGGGTCGTCGGCGTCAAGGTCCACGAACTCTGCCAGCACACGTCCTTCGGCGAGGCCGAGGGCTGTTTCGATGGAATCGGTCAGGCGCTGGCTGATGCCTTCCTTGACCACCAGCCGGTCCACGACCACCTCGATGGTGTGCTTGAACTGTTTGCCCAGCTTGGGGGCGTCGCTGAGCTGGACCAGCTCACCGTCCACCCGCGCCCGCGAGTAGCCCTTGGCCGTCAGCTCCTTGAAGAGGTCCACGAATTCGCCCTTGCGTCCGCGGACCACCGGGGCCAGCACCTGGAACCGGGTGCCTTCGTCGAGTTCCAGCAGCTGGTCCACGATCTGCTGCGGTGTCTGCTTGGCTACCGGCTCGCCGCAGACCGGGCAGTGCGGACGCCCGACCCTGGCCCACAGGAGGCGCATGTAGTCATAGATTTCGGTGATGGTGCCCACGGTGGACCGTGGGTTCTTGCTGGTGGATTTCTGGTCGATGGAGACGGCTGGTGACAGTCCTTCGATGAAGTCCACATCGGGTTTGTCCACCTGCCCCAGGAACTGCCGGGCGTAGGCAGACAGCGATTCAACGTAGCGGCGCTGGCCTTCGGCGAAGATGGTGTCAAACGCGAGGGATGACTTGCCCGAGCCTGACAGGCCCGTGAACACGATCATGGCGTCGCGGGGAAGATCGAGGTCCACGTTGCGCAGGTTGTGTTCGCGCGCGCCCTTCACCACCAGGCGGGAGAGGTCCGGGCGCGCAGGCTTTGCGAGGGACTTTTCGGGAGTGGCGGGAACGGACACGACTGCTGATTCTTCAGCTACGGCTTTAGGCACCCACTAATGCTAATCGAAAACTTCTTCGAATATCCACGTGCGGCGGCTACTCGGCGTCGTAGGCTGCCGCGAGGAGCTGCACAGCCTCGGCAAACGTGGCCCCCTGCGCCCGGGCGGCCGACGCGTAGCTGGCCGCTGCGGCGGACAGTGTTCCCCATCGTTCGTCACGGGCGCAGACCACAGTCCCGTTCCTCCCCCGGGTTGCGACCACACCGGCGGCCTCGAGTTCCTTGTAGGCGCGTGCGACAGTATGCGGGGCCACGTCCAACTGTCCGGCGAGGTTCCTGACGGCCGGAAGCCTGGTGCCGGGCGGCAACGCCCCGCTGTCTGCCAGCTGGATGACCTGCAGGCGAAGCTGCTCAAAGAGCGCCACCGTGCTGGCCTGGTTCGGCTTCCAGGTCCCGGGAAAGGAAGGCGCCGTGCTCAAATGCCCGCCTCCAATGCTGCCCCCATGGCGTCGGCCTCCAGTGGGCGGGCTTCCATGGGCCTGCCTTCCAAGGCCCGGCGGCGCCCGGCCTGGTCCGGGACCTCGCCGGGTATCCGGGCCTCCGGGTGACCGGCAAACTGGGCCGCGTACAGCCGGGCGTAATAGCTGTTGGCGGCCAGGAGGCTTCGGTGGGTGCCTTGCTCGGCGATGCGTCCGTGGTCCATGACAAGAATTAGATCAGCGTCGCGGACCGTGGACAAACGGTGGGCGATCACAAAACTGGTCT
Organism: Arthrobacter sp. BE255; assembly: GCF_031457335.1. NCBI lineage: Bacteria > Bacillati > Actinomycetota > Actinomycetes > Micrococcales > Micrococcaceae > Arthrobacter > Arthrobacter sp. BE255. The sequence continues at coordinate 423,219 of NZ_JAVDWK010000003.1, forward strand.
TTCCGCGCCGGAGCCGCCGCATGGCCTGCCGGATCAGGACCTCGGTCCGCGAATCCACCGAACTGGTGGCTTCATCCAGGATCAGCACGCTGCTGCCCGCCAGCTGGGCGCGGGCAATGGTGATCAGTTGGCGCTGGCCCTGGCTGAGGGGGTCGCCGCCGTTGTGCAGCAGGGTGTCGTAGCCTGCAGGCAGGGACCGGACGAAATGGTCCACATGGCTCGCCTCCGCGGCGGCAACGATTTCCTGGTCCGTGGCTTCCGGCCGCCCGTAGGCGATGTTCTCCCGGATGGTCCCGCCGAAGAGCCAGGCGTCCTGAAGCACCACGCCGAAGCCGGAGCGCAGGGCATCCCGCGGCATCTCCGCGATATCGGTTCCGCCCATGGTGATACGACCGGACCCTACTTCGTAGAACCGCATCAGGAGGTTCACCACCGTGGTCTTTCCCGCTCCGGTGTGGCCGACGATCGCTACCGTCTGGCCCGGTTCGACCGTGAAGGACAGACCGCGTACGGCGGGGATCCGTTCCTGGTACCCGAACGTGACGTCATCGAAGACTATGCGGCCAGAGGGTTCTGCGGCGGACTTTGCGGGGCGGACTTCAGCGGGGAGCTCCCTGGCGTCGAGGAGCTCAAACACACGCCCTGCCGAAGCCACGCAGGACTGGATGACGTTCAGCAGCCCGCCGATCTGGCCTACGGGCTGGGTGAAGAGCCGGCTGAACTGGATGAACGCCTGGATGCCGCCGATGGTCATGGTTCCGGCAGTGACCTGCAGGGCGCCCACCACCGCCACGGCGATGTAGTTGATGTTGGCTATCAGGATCATCAGAGGCTGCACCAGGCCGGACGAGTACTGGGCCCTGGTTGCGGCCCTGGCCAGGCGGTCGTTGCTGGCAGCGAAAACGGCCGCTGCCTGTTCCTGGTAGCCAAATGCCTTGATGACCTCGTGTCCGGTGATGAACTCCTCGACGTGGGCGTTCAACTCTCCGGTCTCGGTCCATTGCCGGGCAAAATGTGCCTGCGACCGGCGCGTCACCAGGACCGTGATGAGCGTGGACAGCGGAACGGAGAGCAGCGCGATGCAGGCGAGCAGCGGCGAGATCCAGAGCATCATGGCCAACGCCCCGCAAAGCATCAGGACCGACATGATCAGCTGGGTTAGGGCCTGGCTAAGGGCCTGCGCGATGTTGTCGATGTCGTTGGTGGCGCGGCTGAGGACATCGCCCCTGGACTGTTCCTGGAAGAAGGTGGACGGCAGCCGGTGCAGCTTCTCCTCCACGGCGGCCCGAAGGCGGTACATCACGCCCTGGACGGAGCCGGCCGTGAGCGAACCCTGGATCCAGTTGAAGAGCGAGGCGCCGACATACATCAGGGAGACCGCCGCCAGCAGGCGGCCCAGCCCGCGCCAGTCGAGCATTCCTGCCAGGACGCCGTCCACCACAATGTCCGTGGCATCGCCCAAGTATTTGGGCGCGGCAACATTCAGGCCGGCGAAAATGCAGGTGGCGGCAACTGCGCCTGCCATGGCCCAGCGGAACGGATGCAGCAGCCCGAGCAGCCTGCGGGCAGTGGGCCAAAACCGAAGCCCGGGCTCCCCTTCCTGCGACAGCCCGGTCATGGCATATCCTCGAAGGCCATTTGGGATTCAGCGATCTCGCGGTACGTGGAGGACGTCTCCAGCAGCCCGCTGTGGGTGCCTCCGGCCACGAGCCGGCCGTCGTCGAACACCAGGATCTGGCCCGCGCCGGCGACAGTTGAGATCCGCTCGGCCACGATAATCACGACGGCGTGGCTCAGGGCGGTTTCGAGGCGCTGGCGAAGCCTGGCTTCGGTCTCAAAATCCAGCGCCGAGAAGCTGTCATCAAAAAGGTACAGCGGCGCCCGGCGAAGCAGTGCACGGGCAATGCACAGACGCTGGCGCTGGCCGCCGGAAAAAGTGGTGCCGCCCTGCCCGACCGGGGCCTCGAGCTGCAGCGGCAGCTCCCGCACGAACTCCGCCGCTTCCGCTGTTTCCAGGGCAGCCCATAGCTCAGTGTCCGTAGCGTCCCCGGAGGCGATCCTTAGGTTGTCGGCTATGGTCCCGGTAAACAGGTGGGGCCGTTGCGGGGCGATGGCCATGTTCGCGCGGAGGACGTCCAGGGGCATGGACCTGATGTCCCGTCCTGCCAGGGTGACATGCCCGGAGGTGGCGTCGAGGAATCGCGGCAGCAGGTTGATCAGTGTTGATTTCCCGCTGCCGGTGGAGCCCACGATGGCCGTGACGATGCCCGGCCGGGCCGTGAAGGAGACGGAGTCCAGGACCGGGGTCTCTGCGCCGGGGTAAGAGAAGGAGACATCGCGGAAGGAGACGTCGGCGCCGTCGAAATCCTGCCATTCGGTGCCTGGCGGGACCTCCGGGGCGCGGCGGTCGCGGACGGCCGGCGGCGTCTCAAGGACTGCCAGCAGCCGCTCGGCGCACACAGCGGCCCGGGGGCCTGTCATCAGCACGTACATGGCCATCATGATGGCCAGCAGAATCTGCAGGATGTAGGCGATGAAAGCCGTCAGGGCGCCGAGCTTCATCTCGCCGGCCTGGACACGGTGGCCACCGAACCAGACGACGGCCACGGAGGAAAGGTTCACCACGATCATGATCAGAGGCAGCATTCCGGCGACCAGCAGGGCCGATCGCAGGTTGTTCCGCGTCAGCCTGTCGTTTGCCTGCCCAAAGCGGCGGATTTCGTGGTCCTGCCTGACAAAGGCCCTGATGATGCTGGCGCCGATGATCTGTTCCCGCAGCACTTCACCGGTGCGGTCCAGCAGCTCCTGCCCGTCCCGGTACAGCGGCACCAGGCGGCGGACGATGAGGTACATGATGGCCAGCAGCACGGGCACAATGACAATGACCACCGAGGAGAGCGCCACGTCCTGCTGCAGCGCCAGGACAATCCCGCCCGCGCCCATGACCGGCGCCGCGACCAGCATGGTGAAGACGAGAACCGCGAAGGACTGGATCTGCAGGGTGTCATTGGTGGTCCGGGTCACGAGGCTCTGCGTCCCGAACCCGGCGACTTCCTGGGACGACAACGACTGGATCTTCGCAAAAACCTCCTCGCGCAGCTGGCGGCCCAGTTTCATTGCCACCACAGCCCCGAGGTACCCGGCTGCCAGGGCTGCCGCTGCCTGCACGGCAGCTATTGCGGCCATGACGCCACCGAGCCTCAGAATCACCGTGGTGTCGCCGGGGACAATGCCGTCATCGATGATGGCTGCATTGACGGTGGGCAGCAGGAGGTTGCCCAGGGTCTGGACCAGCTGCAGGACGACGACCGCCGCGACGGGAACCTTGTGGGCGGCAAGCAGCCGGATCATCAAACCGAAAAGCACTGCACCTCCGCACGTGGTCGGGAGGCCAATCAGGAACCGGACTAGCCCGCCCCTAACAGCCGCTCCGTCATTGTAAGCCACATCACATTCGTTCCCTTGTCACACGGCGTGACGCGTGGCGTCAGCAAAATACATCGAATGGACTTCGAGACCTACGGGTTTTTGCGGGCCACAGCGAAGATTCTTCTGAACGGGAACACTGTCCCGTGGCCTGTGCCGGGATAGGCCTCCCGCAGCGCCGCTGCGTATTCGGATTCGAAAGCCGCTCCCTCCTCGGCGGACAGCACCGCCAGGACCGGCCGCAGGGCGGTCCCGCGGACCCATTCCAGCACCGGATCGGTCCCGGGCAGGACCTGCTGGTAAGTGGTCTCCCACGCGTCGGCGGTGCAGCCGGCGTCCAGCATGATGCCCAGGTAGTCGGCGGGCTCCCCCACGGACTCTCCTCCGCGCAGGACACCTGCCAGTTTCGCCGCCCAGGGAGCCGACCCGGCCAGTTCCCGCATCAGCGTGTGCGACGGCGCGTGGAAATTCCCCGGCACCTGCATGGCGAACCAGGCGCCTGGCCGGAGCGCTTCCACCCAGCGCGCCAGCATCTCCTGGTGCCCCGGCACCCACTGCAGTGCGGCGTTGGTGACCACCACATCCGTTTCGGCGGAGGGCATCCAGCCGGCGATGTCGGCCTGCTCGAAGCTCAGGTGTTCGTGTTCTTCGGCCTGGACGGCAGCCTTGGCCAGCATGGGGCTGGACGAGTCGAGCCCCACGACCCGGGCTTCGGGCCACCTGCGGGCAAGGGTTGCCGTGAGGTTGCCGGGCCCGCACCCCAGGTCCACCACGTTGCTCGGGGCCTCGGCCTGGATCCGGCCGGTGAGGTCAAAAAACGGCCGGTCGCGGTAGTCGCCGAACTGGACGTACTTTACTGGGTCCCACTTCACATTTTTCTCCACGGTCTGTTGTTGGCTCCGGTACCGCGAGCCTAACCCGCCCCTGCCAGGAACTCCGGCAGCTGCCGGGCACTAAGCTGGAAAACAATGAAACTCGTTGACCAGCTGCCCGTCCTGCCCGCCGCAAACCCCTCGGGCGCGGGGATTGACCCGGACGCCCTCTACACCCAGTTCCTTGAATGGACCGAAAGCCGGGGGCTGGAACTGTACGCCGCCCAGGACGAGGCCATCATGGAGCTGGCCACGGGTGCCAACGTCATCCTCGCCACGCCGACGGGCTCCGGAAAGTCACTCGTGGCCATCGCCGCGCACTTCCAGGCCATGGCGCGCGGGCAGCGCAGCTACTACACGGCCCCGATCAAGGCACTGGTTTCCGAGAAGTTCTTTGCCCTCTGCGACATCTTCGGCGCCGAAAACGTGGGCATGATCACCGGCGATTCGGGCGTCAACCAGGATGCGCCGATCATCTGCTGCACCGCCGAGATCCTGGCGAACATCGCCCTCCGCGAAGGCTCCGCAGCGGAGCTTGGCGCCGTGATCATGGACGAGTTCCACTTCTACTCGGATCCGCAGCGCGGCTGGGCATGGCAGGTGCCGCTGCTGGAACTGCCGCAGGCGCAGTTCCTCCTGATGTCCGCCACCCTCGGCGACGTCAGCCGGTTCGAAGACGGCATCACCGAACTCACCGGCCGGCCCACCACCACCGTCAGCTCGGCCGAGCGGCCCATCCCGCTGCACTACTACTACCACCAGACGCCGGTCCACGAGACCCTCGAGGAGCTGCTCTCCACCAAGCAGGTGCCGGTTTACGTGGTGCACTTCAGCCAGATCGAGGCGATCGACCGCGCCCAGACCCTGATGAGCATCAATGTGTGCACGCGCGAGGAAAAGGACAAGATCGCGGAGCTGATCGCCAGCTTCCGGTTTGCCGCGGGTTTCGGCAAAACCCTCAACCGGCTGGTCCGGCACGGCATCGGCGTCCACCACGCGGGGATGCTGCCGAAGTACCGGCGTCTGGTGGAGCAGCTCGCCCAGGCGGGCCTGCTCAAGGTGATCTGCGGAACGGACACCCTGGGCGTGGGCATCAACGTACCCATCCGCACCGTCCTGCTCACGGCATTGAGCAAGTACGACGGCGTACGCACCCGGCTGCTCAACTCCCGTGAGTTCCACCAGATCGCCGGCCGGGCCGGACGCGCAGGCTATGACACCGCCGGGACGGTGGTGGTCCAGGCGCCGGAACACGTGACGGAAAACGTGAAAGCGATGGCCAAAGCAACCGCCAAGTTCGGCGATGACCAGAAGAAGCTCCGCCAGGTGGTCAAGAAGAAACCGCCGGAAGGGTTTGTCTCCTGGGGTGAACCAACCTTCAAACGCCTGGTGGAATCGGTCCCCGATCCCCTGAACTCCAGCTTCAGCGTCACGCACGCGATGCTGATGAACCTGATGGAACGGCCGGGCGACCCGTTCCATGCCGCCCGCCGGCTCCTGACCGAGAACCACGAGTCACGGTCCTCGCAGCTGCAGCTGATGAAAAGGGCCCTGGGTATCTACCGGGAACTCCTCGCCGCCGAAGTCGTCGAGCGTATTCCGGCCGGGGAACAAGGCGTGGATGGCAGGACGGTCAGGCTCACCGTCCACCTGCAGGCCAACTTTGCGCTGAACCAGCCGCTCTCACCGTTCGCCCTCGCCGCGCTGGAGCTGCTGGATCCGGAGTCGCCGGCGTACGCCCTGGACGTGGTGTCCGTGATCGAGGCGACCTTGGAGAAGCCCCGCCAGATCCTGTCGGCCCAGCAGAAGAAGGCCCGCGGCGAAGCCATCGCGGCCATGAAAGCCGACGGCATCGAGTACGACCAGCGCATGGCCATGCTGGAGGAGGTCACCTATCCGCAGCCGCTCGCGGAGCTCCTGGGTGAAGCCTTCGAGGTCTACCGCAAGGCCGCGCCCTGGGTAGGCGACTTCGAACTGGCCCCCAAATCAGTGGTCCGTGACATGTACGAACGCGCGATGAACTTCGGCGAATTCGTCCAGTTCTACGGACTGGCCCGCTCCGAAGGCATTGTGTTGCGCTACCTCGCCGACTGCTTCAAAGCGCTGCGCCAGACCGTGCCCCAGGACCTGCTCCGCGAAGACCTCGAGGACCTCATCGCCTGGCTGGGCGAACTGGTCAGGCAGGTCGATTCGAGCCTGCTGGATGAGTGGGAGGAACTGACGTCCGGGGCCGCTCCAACCCCGCACGACGCTCCGCCACCCCCGCCGCCGTCGCTGACGTCCAACATCCGGGCCTTCCGCGTGATGGTGCGCAACGAGATGTTCCGCCGCGTGGAACTGTTCGCCGATGAGGATGCGGCGGCCCTGGGAGAGCTCGACGGCGGCGCCGGCTGGGATGCCGAACGCTGGGAAGACCTCCTGGACCACTACTTCGACGAGCACAACGACATCGGCACCGGACCGGACGCGCGTGGACCCGGGCTGCTGATCATCACCGAGGAGCCCGGGCTGTGGAAGGTCCGGCAGATCTTCGACGATCCGGCCCGCAACCACGACTGGGGAATCTCCGCCGAAGTGGACCTGGCCGCCTCCGATGAAACCGGCACAGCGATGGTCCGCGTTACCGACGTCAACCGGCTCTAAGGCCCTAGTAAACTCGGACCATGAGTGTAATCCGCCCCGCAAACCGGCACGACGTCCCCGCAATCCTGCAGATGATCCACGAACTGGCCGTCTACGAGAAGGAACCGGACGCCGTCCGCAACACCCCGGAAATGCTCGCCGAAGTCCTGTTCGGGGAAAACCCCCGCGTGTTCGCCACGATGGCTGAGAACGCGGCGGGCGAGGTCCATGGATTCGCGCTGTGGTTCCTTAATTACTCCACCTGGGAAGGCGTCCACGGCATCTACCTGGAGGATCTGTATGTCAGCCCGCACGCCCGGGGCGAGGGACACGGCAAGGCGCTCCTGAAGCATCTGGCGGCCACCGCCGTCGAGAACGGCTACGCCAGGGTTGAGTGGAGCGTCCTGGATTGGAACGAGCCCTCCATCAACTTCTACCGGGGCCTTGGTGCCCGCCCCATGGACGGCTGGTCCACGTTCCGGCTGGCCGGTGACGCCCTGGAGCACTTTGGCAGCAGCAACGTCGCGGCCCTTCGTGGCTGAGCAGTCCGCCACGGCTCCGCGGACCAAAGCGCCCGTAAGGCACACGGTCAAAGCGCGCCACGAGTTCCGGGGCATGCGCACCGCGGAGCACTATTTCACCGTTCCGCTGGACCATTTTGGAACCGGGGCCGGGACTGCGACGGGCGACGCAGCGGAGACCATCACGGTGTTCGCCCGCGAGTACGTTTCGACAGTCCACACCGAGGCGGATGCGGAGGAACTGCCCTGGCTGCTGTTCCTCCAGGGCGGTCCGGGCGGACGCGGCAACCGGTTCGCGTCGCTGGGCGGCTGGAGTAAAGCGGCTGCCCGGGATTTCCGGATCCTCATGCTGGACCAGCGCGGAACCGGCCTCTCCTCCCCTGCCGACCGGAACACCCTGCCGCTGCGCGGCACTGCTGAAGAGCAGGCCGCCTACCTTGAGCACTTCAGGGCCGATTCGATCGTGGCCGATGCGGAACTCATCCGCGAAGTCCTCGGCTCCGGCCCTTGGAGCATCTACGGGCAAAGCTATGGCGGGTTCTGCGCCCTGACGTATCTTTCCGTCGCGCCGGACGGGCTGAAGGAAGCACTTATCACCGGCGGGCTGGCTCCGCTGTCCGGCCCGGCGGACGATATCTACCGTGCCACGTTCCAGCGCGTCGCGGAGCGGAACACCGAGTACTTCAGTTGGTACCCGGAGGACCGGCGGACGGTGGAACGGATTGCCGGCCATCTTCGCCGGAACGAGGAATTCCTGCCCGACGGCGGACGCCTGACCGTGGAGCGGTTCCAGATGGTGGGGGCCTTCCTGGGCGGCAACACCAGGGTGGACGGCCTGCACTACCTGCTGGAGGACGCGTTCACCGAGTCGCTGCACGGCAGCCGGCTCTCCGATGCCTTCCTCGAACAGGTCCAGGGAATCGTGTCCCGGCTGGCCAATCCCCTGTATGCGCTGATGCACGAGTCCATCTACGGGCAGGGGCAGGCCAGCGACTGGGCCGCCTGGCGCGTGCTTCAGGAACACCCGGAGTTCCATCCTGATGCCACACCGCTGCTACTCACCGGGGAGATGGTTTACCCGTGGTACTTCGAGCAGGATGCCGCGTTGAAGCCGCTGCGGCAGGTCGCCCACCTGCTGGCCGCCAAGGCGGACTGGAAGCCGCTCTACGACTGTGACCAGCTGGCCAACAACAGGGTGCCGGTTGCCGCGGCGGTCTACCGGGACGATATCTACGTGGACCGGGCGCTGTCCCTGGAAACGGCGGCGGCAGTCCGCGGGCTCCAGGTGTGGGAGACCCCCGATTTCCACCACGACGGAATAGCTGACGACGGCGAGGCCATCTTCGGCCGGCTGCTGGGGATGGTGCGCTCAGCCCGCCACTGACCTGCTGGCCGACCTGCGGCGGCCCGCCACCAGCGTCACGGCGGCGGCGGCCAGGACAGCTGCCCCCACCACGGCGCCCACCATGTTCAGCCCCAGGTAGCCGGCACCGCTGAGGACCAGGCCCGACGTCGCCCCGCCCACCGCGCCGGCGACGCCCATGAGCATGTCCGACACGCCCTGGACCACAACCCGTGACTCCTGGCCAACGCTCTCGGCCAGCAGGGTGGAGCCGGAAATAGTGGACGCGGACCAGCCCACGCCCAGCAGGACGAGCCCCACGGCTACAGCCACCGTGGACGACTGGCCGAAACCGGCCACCGCAACTGCGGCGATCAGCGTGGTGAAGCCGATCATGATCGTCTCCGTCCGGCCGGCCTTGTCCGTCAGCCAGCCCATGACCGGCGACAGCGCAAACATGCCCGCGATATGCAGGGAGATCGTGAACCCGATAATCACCAGCACATCCCCGGTGGCGGCGTGGCCTGCATGCCCGGGACCAGCCACAAGCTCCTGCAGGTGCAGCGGCGTCATGGACATCACGCCCACCATCACGGCATGCGCTCCGACGACGGCGGCCAGCGCAAGCCACGCTGCCCTGGACTGCCGGATCGCCCGCATTCCGCGGACCAGCGAACCGCCCGGACGGCTGCCGGGGGCGGCGGCCGGGACCGGCAGTCCGTCCGCCTCGGCTCCCCGCCGTGAGGCGAGCTCCCGGGCGAGCAGGAGGGGGTCCGGCCTGAGGCCGGCAAAGAGCAGGAGAGTGGCCAGGAGGAGTCCGGCCGCGGAAATGACGAAGGGGCCGGCCACCGGCGGCATTCCTAGGGCCTGCCCCACCACGGCGCCCGGCTGGATCAGGTTCGGCCCGGCAACAGCGCCCACAGTCACAGCCCACACCACGGTGGACAGCGCCCTGCCGCGGTGGTCGGCATCCGCGAGGTCGACGGCGGCGAAGCGCGCCTGGAGGCTGGCGGCGGTCCCTATCCCAATGCCTGCAGCGCCCAGCACGAGCAGGACAAAGACGCCGGATACGACTGACAGGATGATGAGCACGGTGCCGAGCATGGCGGCGGACAGGCCTGTGACCTGGCCAATCCGGCGTCCCCGGTGGTCGGCGAGTGATGCAAGCGGCAATGCGGTCAGCGCGGCACCGAGCGTCATGACGGTGGCCACGGAACCGGCCCAGGCCGTGGAGCCCGAGAGTTCCACGGCAAGGATTGAGCCGATGGAAACGGTTGCTCCCGTGCCGATACCGGCGAAAACCTGGGCCACGCTCAGCAGCGCCACGGTGCGCCGCTGCACCTGGCGCACTCCGCTTTCGGTCATCACAGTGCCGGCCATGGTCCGAGCATAGTCCCCGGCGGCCACGTCCTACAGGGGCAGTTTTAAGCCAATAATCCCGGCCGCGCTGCGGCCGGGATTATTGGGGAATGCGGTACGCGGACGGAACCGCGCGGAAAAGCCTACTCGACGTCGCTGAGGCTCTTCTTGGCGTCTTCCTCGAGGCGCGGGTCCAGGTGGGCCGTCTTCGCCTTGGAGCTCATGAGGCTGGCAACCACGGCAACGATGATGGTGCCCACGATAACGGCCAGGGAGACGAAGGTCGGAATCTCCGGTGCCCATTCAATGTGGTGGCCACCGTTGATGAACGGCAGTTCGTTCACGTGCATTGCGTGCAGCACCAGCTTGACGCCGATGAACGCCAGGATGAAGGACAGCGCGTGCTTGAGGTAGATCAGGCGGTTCATCAGGCCACCCAGCAGGAAGTACAGCTGGCGCAGGCCCATCAGGGCGAACAGGTTGGCGGTGAACACGATGAACGGGCTCTGCGTCAGGCCGAAGATCGCGGGAATGGAGTCAACAGCGAAAAGGAGGTCCGTCAGGCCGATCGTAATGAACACGATCAGCATCGGGGTGAAGACCTTCTTGCCATCCACCGTGGTGCGCAGCTTGCCGCCGTCGAACTTCTGCGACATGGGGATGACCTTGCGGATCCGGGCGATGAGCGGGTTTTCCTTGTCCTCTTCGTCCTCACCTTCATCCTGGGCCTGCTTCCACGCGGTCCAGAGCAGGAACGCACCAAAGATGTAGAACACCCAGCTGAACTGCTCGATCACGATGGCGCCGAGCAGGATGAAGATGCCACGCAGGATCAGGGCGATGATGATGCCCACCATCAGCACTTCCTGCTGGTATTTCCGAGGCACGGAGAACCGGGCCATGATGATGATGAAGACAAACAGGTTGTCGATGCTGAGGCTGTATTCCGTGACCCAGCCGGCCACGAACTGGCCGCCGAACTCGGCGCCGGTAAAGGCGAACATAGCGACGGCGAACACGAGGGCAAGCGATACGTAGAACGCCACCCACAGCCCGGCTTCCTTCATGGAAGGTTCATGGGGACGCCGGACAACCAGCAAAAGATCGATCAGGAGGATCAGGCCAAGGACGACAAGAGAGCCGACCTCGAACCACACGGGCAAATCGAGCACAGGGTAGCCTTTCGCAGGGTACAGAGAAGCGGTGTAAGTCTCTCCGGCCAGCCTGTGCACTTGGTGCTGATGTGGCGGCCCGCTACGCCCGGCCAGGCAACCATGCCTGGCGTGTTGACGATCGTAGCGCTCGGGATACTCCCCTACGTGACGTTAACTGTACAGCAGGCGGCACCTTACGTTCGAACGTGTCTCGCCGGTGCCTGCCCCAGCGGACCGTATCCCCGCCGCCTTCCTAGGCGTGGCCGGCCGCCTGCATCTGCCGGAGCTCCTTCTTGAGTTCGCTGACTTCGTCGCGGATCCGGGCCGCAACCTCGAACTGGAGTTCGGCGGCGGCGCCGTGCATCTGTTCGGTCAGCTGCTCGATCAGGCCAACGAGGTCTTCCGCCGGAGCCGCGGCCAGGCCGTCTGCGCGGACCTGGGCTGCCCCCTTCGCGGCGGACTTGCCACGCTTGGCGCCCTTCGCCAGGCGGTTGTTGTTGAGCAGCTCCTGGGTGTCGGCGTCCTCCTTGGCCAACTGATCGGTGATGTCGGCAATCTTCTTCCGCAGCGGCTGCGGATCGATGCCCTTTTCCGTGTTGTAGGCCACCTGGATGGCACGGCGACGGTTGGTCTCGTCGATGGCGTGGGCCATGGAATCGGTGATGCGGTCGGCGTACATGTGCACCTGGCCCGACACGTTGCGGGCGGCACGGCCGATGGTCTGGATGAGCGAGGTCGAAGACCGCAGGAAGCCTTCCTTGTCCGCGTCCAGGATGCTGACCAGCGAAACCTCGGGCAGGTCCAAGCCTTCGCGGAGCAGGTTGATGCCCACCAGGACGTCAAAGACGCCCATCCGGAGTTCCCGGAGCAGTTCCACCCGCCGGAGGGTGTCCACGTCGGAGTGCAGGTATTCGACCTTGATGCCGTGGCCCAGCAGGTAGTCGGTGAGGTCCTCGGCCATGCGTTTGGTCAACGTAGTGACCAAGACGCGTTCGTTCTTCGCTGTCCGGGTCTTGATCTCGCCCAGGAGGTCATCGATCTGGCCCTTGGTGGGCTTGACCACCACCTCGGGATCGATCAGGCCGGTGGGCCGGATGATCTGCTGGACGAAGCCGTCAGCCTTCCCGAGCTCGTACTTGCCGGGGGTGGCGGACAGGTAGACGGTCTGGCCGACACGTTCGAGGAACTCGTCCCATTTCAGCGGGCGGTTGTCCATGGCCGACGGCAGGCGGAAGCCGAAGTCCACGAGGTTCCGCTTGCGGGACATGTCTCCTTCGTACATGGCGCCGATCTGCGGTACGGTGACGTGGGATTCGTCGATCACCAGCAGGAAGTCGTCCGGGAAGTAGTCGATGAGGCAGTGCGGCGCGGTCCCCCGGGCCCGTCCGTCAATGTGCGACGAGTAGTTCTCGATGCCGTTGCAGAAGCCCATCTGCTGCATCATTTCGAGGTCGTAGGTGGTGCGCATCCGGAGCCGCTGGGCTTCCACCAGCTTGTTCTGGCTTTCCAGGACCTGCAGCCGCTCGGCGAGTTCGTCCTCGATCCGCTTGATGGCCCGGGCCATCCGCTCAGGACCGGCCACATAGTGCGAGGCCGGGAAGACGTACATTTCCTCTTCGTCCCGGATCATCTCTCCGGTCAGGGGATGGAGCGTATGGATGTTCTCAATCTCGTCGCCGAAGAACTCGATCCGGATGGCCAGTTCCTCGTACATCGGGATGATTTCCACGGTGTCGCCGCGGACCCGGAACGTGCCGCGGTGGAAGTCCATGTCATTGCGCGCGTACTGCATGGCGACGAACTTCCGGAGGAGGTCGTCGCGGTTCATCTGCGCCCCCTTCCGGAGCGTGACCATGCCAGCGATGTACTCTTCCGGGGTGCCGAGGCCGTAGATGCAGGACACCGTGGCAACAACGATCACGTCGCGCCGGGTCAGCAGGGCGTTGGTGGCGGAGTGGCGGAGCCGTTCCACTTCCTCGTTGATGGAGGAGTCCTTCTCGATGAAGGTGTCCGTCTGGGCTACGTACGCTTCAGGCTGGTAGTAGTCGTAGTAGGAGACGAAGTACTCCACCGCGTTGTTGGGCAGCAGTTCACGGAATTCGTTGGCGAGCTGGGCTGCCAGCGTTTTGTTCTGCACCATGACCAGGGTGGGCCGCTGGACCTGTTCGATCAGCCAGGCTGTGGTGGCGCTCTTGCCGGTACCGGTGGCGCCGAGCAGGACAACGTCCTTTTCGCCGTTCTTGATGCGCTCCGTCAGCTCCGTGATGGCCGCCGGCTGGTCGCCGGCCGGCTGGAACTCGCTGATGACCTCGAAGGGCGCGACAACTCGGTTGATTTCCTGGGCAAGGCTCATGAATCTAATCTACAACCGGGGACCGACAGGAACAGCCGGATCAGTTACCGGCGAACACCGAACGGCGGCGGCCGCCACCCTGTGCGCCGGGCCCACTCATCCATCAGCGGCCAGGCAACGTCAGTGAACCACGGTTCCTTGGCGTCCGCGTACCTGGCTGTGCCGGTATCGCCGGAATGCCGCCCGGACAGTTCGCGTTTATGGGCCTCATACATCGCGACGGCGGCGGGCTCGCTGCGCAGCCAGTCCCGGAACAGCAGGGCGTACCGCCAGCCCGGCGAGCCGGCAGCGCGGACGTGGAGGTTCACGGCCCTGCCTGGATCGGCGTTGGCGTGATGGCGCTTCTGCCACTGCCGGGGATCGGGCTGTTCCGGTTTGGGCGTGTCAGCCTGGACCCCTGGAACGGGCGGGAACCCGGCTGCGGCGAGGGCAGGGCCGATTCGGTCCGCGACCGCGAGATCGGGCACGGTGACCTGGAGGTCCAGGACGTCCTTTGCCGCCAGCCCGGGAACCGATGTGGAGCCGATGTGGTCAACAGAGATGATGTCGTGCGGGGCGGCGGCAATGATCCGTGCCCCAATCCGTGCCGCCTGGTGCGCCCAGTCAGCCTGGTGCGCCTGCAGCGTCGGCCCGTCCGTGCGGCGTGCGCGAACCCCCCGCCGGAGGTTGTCCGCGAAGGGCAGGAGCCTTTCAGCCCACAATGAATCCACCGTGGCAAGCAGCTGGTCCCGGGTTCCCGCGTTGTCCAGCACCACGTCAGCAGCGGCGTTGCGCTCCTCCCGGCTGGCCTGGGCGGCCATGCGGGATGCGGCCTCGCCGGGGGTCATGCCGCGGTGTTCCGCCATGCGCCGGATCCGGACGTCGTCCGGGGCGTCGACCACCAGAACGAGGTGGAAACTGCTGCCCTGGCCGGTTTCCACGAGGAGGGGTATGTCCTGGACCACGATGTCGCCGTCGCCCGCTGTGGCAACGATGCCGGCAGCAGCTTCCCGGACCAGCGGATGGATGATTCCGTTGAGGACGTCCCTGCGCGACGGGTCCTGGAACACAATCGCGCCGAGGGCAGGGCGGTCGAGCCGGCCCGCCGCGTCCAGGATCCCCTGACCGAAGGCGTCCACGACGCGCGCCAGTCCGGGTGTCCCCGGTTCAACCACGTCGCGGGCCAGGGCGTCGGCATCCACCAGCACGGCGCCAAGCTCCGCCAGGCGTGAGGCCACCACTGACTTCCCCGAGGCGATGCCGCCCGTCAACCCTATTTTCAGCACCCGACCAGCCTACTGTCCCCACCGTCTCCCTGGCCTCGCTTCGCTCGCCCAGGGAACCCTGACGGCGTGGGCCCATCCACCGTCTCCCTGACGGCGTGGGCCCATCCACCGTCTCCCTGGCGGCGCGGGCCCAACCACGCCGCGACTAGACTTGTGCGGTGCAAGAGGAAGAGAGCCGGGCCACGTCATACACCACCCTTGCGGCGGCCCCGGACTTCCGGCACGAGATCGAAATCAAACGGTCCAGGTTCATCACGGTGCTGCGGCGCTCCGCCAACGAGGAATCCGCCCGGGACCTGGTGGCCGGCCTGCGACGGGAATTCCACGACGCCCGCCACCACTGTTCAGCCTTTGTCCTCGGTCCGGACCGGGAGATCCAGCGCTCCAATGACGACGGCGAGCCCTCAGGAACAGCCGGCATCCCCATGCTGGAAGCACTCATCAAACGGGAAACGACGCCCGGAAAGGCGGACCTCAGCGACGTCAGTGCCGTCGTCGTACGCTATTTTGGCGGCGTCCTGCTCGGCGCAGGCGGGCTGGTGCGCGCCTATTCAGAGTCGGTGTCCGCGGCTGGAACGCGCGCCGCTGGTGCAGCGCCGCCGGCTGCGGATCTGCGAGGCTTCCGTTCCCCACTCAGCTGCGGGACGGCTGGAGAACGACCTCCGGGCGGCCGGTTTTGTGATGGCGGAAACCACCTACGGAGCGCAGGACACGGTCCTGCGCCTGGCCATCCCGGACGAGCAGGCTGACCTCGCCGCCGCGTCAGACCGGGTCCTGTCCCTGACTGCCGGGAAGGCCGCGCTGATGCCCGGCGGAACGGAGTGGATCGATGTCCCGCTCCCCTGACGTCCGGCTGGCGGACGTCGACGAACCCATGCTGGAGCGGCTCCTGGCCATCGCCATGGACGATGCGTCGCCGGATGAAGTCACTCCCCCGCTTGGCGACGGGCCCGGCTGGAACGCCGACCGGACTGACTGGTTCCGCGCCTACCACCGGTCCGCGGCGGCGGGCCTGGACGGGCCTGCCAGGGAAAAGAGCTGGGCCATCCTGTGCGACGGCAGCCCCGCCGGTTCCGTCAGGCTGAAGCGCGCAGCGGCAGGAACGGCCGAGACCGGCATCTGGGTGGGCCGAAGCTTTCGCGGCCGCGGGGTCGGCTCCGCCGCCCTGGACCTGGTCCTGGTGGAGGCCCGCCTTGCCGGACTGCGGCAGGTCCTTGCCCGGACGACGGCGGGCAACATCGGCGCCCGGCGCCTCCTGGCTGCGGCGGGCGCCCGGCTGACGCACGACGACGACGGCGGCGCGGTGGGTGCCGCCGTCGTACTCTGACCTGACTCGCGGCAGACGTACCGAAACGAGCGTTAAGTGCCAGTCAGATGATCTGTTGGATGCAGCGGGTTAAACACAGCGGGCCCCTGCAAGTGCAGGGGCCCGCTGTGTCAGCCCGGGAAGCCCCCGGGCCGGTGGCAATTAGTTGCCGGTCAGCTTCTCGCGCAGAGCGGCAAGAGCCTCGTCCGAAGCAAGCGTGCCTGCACCGGTCTCGGCTGCAGCAGGCTCGGAGGAGTAGCTGGTGGTGCCGGAATCGCTGTCACCGGACGTTGCAGCTGCAGCGTCGTCGGCAGCGTGCTGGGCAACCTGCTTCTTGTGTGCTTCCCAGCGGGTCTGGGCGTCAGCGTACTGCTGCTCCCAGGCGGCGCGCTGGTTCTCGTAGCCTTCAAGCCACTCGTTGGACTCCGGGTCGAAGCCCTCCGGGTACTTGTAGTTACCCTCTTCGTCGTACTCAGCGGCCATGCCGTAGAGAGCCGGATCGAATTCGGTGCTGTCGGCGTCAACGCCCTCGTTAGCCTGCTTGAGGGAGAGGGAGATGCGGCGGCGCTCGAGGTCGATGTCGATGACCTTGACGAACAGCTCGTCACCAACGGAGACGACCTGCTCAGCCAGCTCCACGTGGCGGACAGCCAGCTCGGAGATGTGAACGAGGCCTTCGATGCCGTCTTCGACGCGAACGAACGCACCGAACGGAACGAGCTTGGTGACCTTACCCGGAACAACCTGGCCGAGGGCGTGGGTGCGGGCGAAGGTCTGCCACGGATCTTCCTGCGTAGCCTTGAGCGACAGTGAAACACGCTCGCGGTCCAGGTCGACCTCGAGAACCTCGACGGTGACTTCCTGGCCAACTTCGACAACCTCGGACGGGTGGTCGATGTGCTTCCAGGACAGCTCGGAAACGTGAACGAGGCCGTCTACGCCGCCCAGGTCCACGAATGCACCGAAGTTGACGATGGAGGAAACGACGCCGGGACGGACCTGGCCCTTTTCCAGCTTGTTGAGGAACGTGGAGCGGACCTCGGACTGGGTCTGCTCGAGCCATGCACGGCGGGACAGCACAACGTTGTTGCGGTTCTTGTCCAGCTCGATGATCTTGGCTTCGATCTGCTGACCGATGTACGGAGCGAGGTCGCGCACACGGCGCATCTCGACGAGGGATGCGGGCAGGAAGCCGCGCAGACCGATGTCGAGGATAAGACCACCCTTGACAACCTCGATGACGGTACCGGTGACAACACCGTCTTCTTCCTTGACCTTCTCGATGTCGCCCCAGGCGCGCTCGTACTGAGCACGCTTCTTGGAGAGGATCAGGCGGCCTTCTTTGTCTTCCTTGGTGAGCACCAGGGCTTCGACGAGATCGCCAACGGAGACAACGTCTCCGGGATCAACGTCGTGCTTGATGGACAGCTCGCGGGAGGGGATGACACCTTCGGTCTTGTAACCGATGTCGAGCAGAACTTCATCGCGGTCGACCTTGACGACGGTACCTTCGACGAGGTCTCCGTCGTTGAAGTACTTGATGGTGGCGTCGACTGCTGCGAGGAAGTCCTCAGCGGTACCGATGTCGTTAATCGCGACTACGGGGGTACCGGGCTTCTCGGTGGAGGTGATGGTCATGTAGTAGGGGCTCCGTTGTGGATAGTTAGTCGGTCAGGCAAACCACCGCGCCCGCGTTATGGAACGCAGGCGCAGGTCTCGGCAGCTCGCAAGGATCTGCCGGGTCATCCTGATTTTGTGGATTCTAGAAACGCGCACGTAGTACGCGCCCACTTATTCTAGTCGCAGCGGCCAACGGGGGTCAAAGCGCGGGCAGCACATCGGCCAGCCGTGCGAACGTCGTGCCGCCGCCCTGCAGCCGCGGCAGCGCCTGGCGGAAGCCCGCCGCCGTGCCGCTGCCTGGCTTGTTGAAGTGCGCAATGACAATGTCTCCCGGTCCTGCGGCAGACAACGCGGACGAGACCGCTGCCGGCGGCAGCGTGGCACCGGCGTCGGCATTGATGCTGAAGTTCACCGGCAGCATGCCCAGTCGACGGGTCATCGCGGCCGCAACGTCGTCGTAGTAGGCCGTTCCGGCCCGGAAAAAGGGTGAAGGCCGCCCTGCCGCGTCCAGGAGTACCTCCTGGCACCTCGTCAGCTCGTCATAAGCGTCGGCGACGCCGGCAGTGCCGGCGATGCCGTAGGCCGATTTGCCGGAGACCGACAGCGGCCGGTGAAGCCAGCCATGGTTGGCCAGTTCAAAGAGCGGGTCTGCCCCCAGCTCGGCAGCGAGGGTGCGGTTCGCCTGGATCCACCGCGCGTTCACAAAGAGGGTGGCCGGTATACCCAGCCGCCGCAGCACGGCAAGTAACTCCTGGTCAACGCCGGATCCGCCGGGGCCGCCGCAGGCGTCCAGGGTGATGACGGCCGGGCGTGCCGGTGACCTGGTGACCACGCCCGTCACCGCCAGGCCCCACTCGGTGGGCCGCCGGCCGGCAAACTCCGCCACAAGCTGGGCCTTCGACGGCGGCTGCACCACTGCCGGTGCCGCCGGGACGGGCTGGGTCGGGCCCGGCACATCATCCACTGGCGCAGCCTGCACCGGAGTGACTGCCGCGGCCAGGTCCTGTTGTTCATCCGGTACGGTCTGCCCGCCGGTCCCGATTGCGGTCGGTGCAGCACACGCTGACACCGCAGCAAATACGCCCGATGTAAGGCCAAACACTATTGCCCGGCGGCTTGTCAGCCCCGGCACGGCAATATCCCCCATGGATTTGTCCTTGGATGAGGCAGGAGCCCCTAGAAGTGGGTCAGGCAGTGCGTGGCACGCTCAACCGCAAACAAGCCACGAGCCTGGAGCGCCGCGCCCTGCTTGTGTTCGCGGATCCGCCCAGCTGCCGCCAGCGTAACCGGGCAGACCGCCCCCAGATAAATTGATGACAGGCCTGAGACGTCCAGGGTCAGGTCAGGCTGTTCCTCCGCTTCAAGGCGTACGACGGCGGCCTCGCCGCCGCTGACCTCCAGGGCGTAGGTCCCAGCCGTCAGGCCAAGCGGATCCTGGACTTCCAGGACCAGCCGCCCGTCCACCGGATAGTGCCGGGCTTCGAGTGCCTTGGGGACGTCCAGGATGCGGAGCCAGAGCATGTCCCTGCCGTCCGAGGACTCGATGCACCGCGGGTCGGTAAGCGCCCAGGCCAGCGGATCGTCCACCGGCGCCTCGGCCCAGGTGACCCGTTCCACGAGGTCGATGGCACCCAGGAACTGCCAGAGTTCCAGGTACGCCTCGTTGGTGGCAGCCACCAGGTCCACCACTTCGACGGTGTAGGGCTCGGTGTCCCAGCCCAGGAATTTGTAGGAGACGTAGCCGTCCACGGTGTTGCCGGGCCCGTAGTGCAACGCCACTTTGACGGCCGGATCCTCCTTGCCGTCCCGGCCCAGGGATCCCGAGGCCAGCTGGCGGTACCACTCCTGGCGGCCGATCGATCCCGGTGTGATGCGGTGGACGCGTTCGAAGATTCCCGGTGCCACGTCCAGCAGCACCTTGGGGTCGGCGACCTCCACTGCGCCCACAGCCTGGTGGTTCAGCTGGAACCGGGCGGTGGTATCCACTTTCACCGTGCGTTCGAAGCTGGCCACTCCGTACCCGAACCGTCCGTAAATGGAGCCTTCGGACGCGGTCAGCGCGGCTATCGCCAAGCCGTCGCGCCGGGCCATGTCCAGGTCCTCCGACATCATGCGGCGCAGCAGGCCGCGGCGCCGGTGCGAGGTCCGCACTGTCACGGCGGTGACCATCTGGGTTTCCAGCATCCGGCCGAAGCCAATGTTGAGGGTCTTGCGGAGCGTGCCGAACGTGGCCACCGGGACGTCAGCCGGGAGGGACCCGGGAGCCACTTCCCCGGTCTGGTACGCGCCGGTCAGGACACGGCGGTCAGCCCGGTACGTCGCCAGGGATTTCGCAACATGCTCCGGAGTCCGCGTGGACTCATGGAAGCCGAAAGCTACAGCCCTGACCCACTTTTCCGCTTCGGGGTATCCCGGTTCATCCTTGGATACGGCGTCGAAGCGCCTGATTTCATAGTCCCCACTCAGTTCAGCCACACTGCCGAGCCTAACCAATGCATCCGGCCCGTGGCCACAACAACACGCGCCCGCCACCGGGAGACGGCTCAGAGCTGTCGGACGGGTTGGCGGAGGATGGTCCGGAGCTTGTCCGGCGCCACCCGGCGGGCGTCGCTGAGGTAGATCTCGTGGTGCGGGCCGGCGAACCCGAAACCGTTGGCGGGCATGAACTCAGCATGAAGGCGCTGCAGCGTCGGAGCCTCAGCGGCGTAGCTGCCGATGTGCAGGATCTGCAGCGACAGGCCTTCGTCGAGGGTCTCCAGCCGGAGCAGATCCAGCGCCGGAGCCTTCTTCGCCGCGGTCTTCGCGATGCCGTCCTGCACTTCGGCGGCACCGACCCAGTCCGGCTGCGGGATCATCATGGTCCACTTCCAGCTGTCTTTGTCGCCCCGGGTGAACGCGTCAGGATCGTCTGCGGTCCACAGACCCTCCAGCGGCCCGACGGTGTAGTCCCGGCCCGCATGCTTGCTGGCGAACTTGGCGGCGTAGGACACCGAATACAGGGCCTCGAGCGCGGCGGTGTACGCCGGGGCCGTCCCGGGGTTGCCCTGCCCGTCCAGCATCAGGTAGTTCAGTGGAGGGACGGTGACCAGCTCGAAATCCCGGGCGCGGGGCGCATACAGTTCCTTGAACTGCTTCCTGACGTCGAACTTGTCCATTGCGCCCCGCCCGCCTTCCTGGCCACCGTCGTCCGGTAACCCGTCTGTTGCTAGTGGCCGGCGTCGTACCAGCTCGGCCCCACGCCGATCTGGACGTCGAGCGGGACGCTCAGGTCCGCGGCGCCCGCCATCTGCTCGGTAACGAGCTTCTCCACCGCTTCCCGCTCGCCGGCGGCCACTTCCAGCACCAGTTCGTCATGAACCTGCAGCAGCATGCGCGACTTCAGGCCCTGGGCCGCGAGTTCGGAGTGCACGCCCAACATGGCGCGCTTGATGATGTCCGCCGCCGAGCCCTGGATGGGCGAGTTCAGTGCGATGCGCTCCGCGTTCTCGCGCAGCTGGCGGTCCGTGCTGGTGAGGTCCGGGAGGTACCGGCGGCGCCCCTCGATAGTGGCGGTGTAGCCGTCGATCCGGGCCTGGTCCACCACGCCGCGGAGGTAGTCGCGGACGGCACCGAACCGGTCGAAGTAGTCCTTCATCAGGGTCCGGGCCTCGTCGACGGAGATCTCCAGCTGCTTGGAGAGGCCAAAGGAGGTCAGCCCGTAGGCGAGGCCGTAGGACATCGCCTTGACCTTGGACCGCATGGCGCTGGTGACCTGGTCGGTAGGGACGTGGAAGATGTTCGAGCCCACAAAGCGGTGGAGGTCCTCGCCTTCCAGGTACGCCTGGATCAGGCCTTCGTCCCCCGAAAGGTGGGCCATGATGCGCATCTCGATCTGGGAGTAGTCCGCGGAGAGCAGGCACTCGTAGCCGTCGCTGACCACAAAGATGCCCCGGACGCGGCGGCCCTCCTCGCTGCGGATGGGGATGTTCTGCAGGTTGGGGTTATTGGAGGAGATCCGGCCTGTTGCGGCCACGTTCTGCGCGTACGTGGTGTGGATCCGGCCGTCGTCCGTGACGGACTTCTTCAGGGATTCCAGCATCTGGCGCAGCTTCGAGGATTCCCGGTGCGCCATCAGCTGGACCAGGAATTCGTGCCCGGTCTTTTCCAGCAGGTTCTTCAGCGACGCCGCATCAGTGGTGTAGCCCGACTTGATCTTCTTCGTCTTGGGCAGCTGGAGTTCCTCAAAGAGGACAGTCTGCAGCTGCTTCGGCGACCCGAGGTTGACCTCGTGGCCGATCGCGGCGAACGCGAGTTCCTGGGCATTGTCGATCACCTTGGCGAGATCCGCCACCTGCTCGTCCATGCGCGGCATGTCGATGGCGATGCCGGCGAGTTCCATGTCGGCCAGGACCCGGCTGACGGGCAGCTCCAGGGTGGTCAGCAGGTCCGCGGCCTTGCGTTCGGTCAATTCCGAATCGAAGAAACGGCTCAGGGACTGGACCACTGCAGCCACCTGGACCAGGGCGCCGGCAGCGGCGGCGTCGTCGCCGTCGAACGACAGCTCAAGCTGGCCCGCCTTCGCGGTCTCGGACGTGATGCTGATGTTGAGGTGGTGCTGGGCGAGTTCAGCGAGCTCGTAGGTGCGGCGGTCCGGCTGGATGAGGTACCCGGAGATGGACGTGTCATCGACCACCCCTTCAAGGCCGAGGCCGCGGGTGGACAGGGCCTTCAGCGCGGCCTTGTAGCCATGCATGACCTTGGGGGCCTGGCTGTCCCGCAGCCAGCCCGCCAGGACGTTCTCGGCGGCGGCGTCCTGGGCGGCGAGGTCGATGTAGGCGGCGGCGTCGTCACGGACAATGGCCAGCGCGGCGGCGTCTTCTCCGATCCGGCCCGGCACCAGGTCCACGGCAACGGCCGAGCGCTTGCCGGCGCCGGCTGCCAGGAAGGCCTCCAGTTCCGCTGCATCGGCGGGCGTCACGTAGTCCGGGACGTCGATGCTCTCGCGCTCGGCCGGTTCCACGGCGTCGCTGCCGTAGAGGGCAAAGAGCCGGGTGCGGATGGTCTTGAATTCCAGTTCGTCGAAGAGCTGCTCCAGGGCGGCCTCGTCCGGACGGGGTTCGGCGAGTTCGTCCAGGGTTACCGGAAGCTCAAGATCGGTGTGGAGCCGGTTCAGCCGCCGGTTGCGCTTGACGTCCTCGACGTTTTCGCGGAGGGCATCCCCCACCTTGCCGCCAATCGAGTCCAGGTGCTCCAGCACCCCTTCGAGCCCGCCGTAGAGGTTGATCCACTTCGCAGCGGTCTTGGGGCCGACGCCGGGGACGCCGGGGAGGTTGTCCGCGGTCTCCCCCACGAGTGCCGCGAGGTCCGAGTACTGCGGCGGGGTGACGAAGTACTTCTCCTGGATGGCGGCTGCGTCCAGCCGGGGAATGTCGCTGACACCCTTCCGGGGGTAGAGCACAAAGACGTTGTCCGTAATGAGCTGGAAGGCGTCACGGTCGCCGGTGACCAGGAGGACCTCGTAGCCGGCCTTTTCCCCCATGGCGGCGAGCGTTGCCAGGACATCGTCAGCCTCATAGCCGGGCATCTTGATGGTCTTGATGCCCCAGGCGCCCATGACCTTATCGATCAGGTCGATCTGGCCGCTCATTTCGCGGGGGGTCTCGTTGCGGCCGCCCTTGTATTCGCTGTACTCGGCCTTGCGGTGCGTGGTTTCGTCCGATACGTCGAAGGCCACGGCAATGTGGGTGGGCTGCTGCTCCTTGATCAGGTTGATCAGCATGGACGTGAAACCGTGGATCGCGTTGGTGTGCTGCCCGTTGGCCGTGGAGAACTTATCCGCGGGCAGCGCGAAAAAGGCCCGGAACGCCATCGAGTGTCCGTCCAGCACCAGGAGGCGCGGCTGGCCGGTGCCGGCAACGACGGGGGCTTCGGCAGCGGAAACCCGGCCCCCGGCCGGCGGCGGGACCTTGATGTCCTGCAGGGCGGCGTCAGCCTCAAGGGCGACGGTTTCGGAAGGGAAGGGGGCCGGTTTGGTAGTTTCACTCACAGGTGCCAGCCTAGTTCCCATGATGGACAATTTCACGCCCGGCCCCTTTACTGAGGAGTTGGTCACAGCAGGCATCCCCGAACACCTCCACGAGTGGCTCAGCGGATATGGAGTCGGCGCCCTTGTGGCCAAGATGGGCATCCATTTCCTGGAGATGAGCCCCGGGCGTACGGTGGCCACCATGCCGGTGGAGGGCAACACCCAGGTAGCCGGCATCCTGCACGGCGGGGCCCACGTGGTCCTGGCCGAGACGCTGGGATCCTTCGCCGCGGGAATGCACGCCGGCGCCGGCAGGCATGCGGTGGGCATTGAGGTCAACGCGACCCATCACCGGTCTGTCTCGGCAGGGACGGTTACCGGAACCTGCACTGCCATCCACCTGGGCGGGACACTGACAACCCACGAGGTGGTCATGACCGACGAGAAGGGCAGGCGGTTGTCCACGGCCCGCATCACGAACATGATCCGGGACAACGGGCCCGCCAGGAAGGCTGGCTAGGCCCGGAGGTACCGTTACCCGGCCGCGCCGCCGGCGGCGAAGTTGTAGCGCAGCTCCACGATCCCCCGGCCCAGGGTGCGTGAGGCAGTCAGCTCAAGCGGCGCCGTCGGGCTTCCCAGCGGCAACAGCCGCTTGCCGTCACCCAGCACCACCGGGATGACCGACAGGATCAGTTCATCCAGGTATCCGGCGGCGGCGAACTGCGCGGCGAGGTTCCCGCCGCCCACCACCCAGACGTTCTTCCCGCCAGCGTCGTCCGTGAAATCCTGGACGAATTCCTGGACCGGGCCGCGCACGAAGGTGATATCGGACCCGGCGGGTGCTGTGTGCTCGTGCCGGGTGAACACATAGCAGGGCGTGGAAGGGTAGGGCCATTTGCCGGGTTCGTGCTCCATCAGCCAGGCGTACGTTTCCCCGCCCATCACAATGCAGCCCACCCCCTCCATAAAGGCGTTGTAGCTTTCCTCGCCGCCGTCGAAGCCATCGAATTGCAGCAACCAGGCAAGATCGTCCTTGGCTGTGGCGATGAAGCCGTCCAGGGATGCAGCCACAAAATACTGGAAGCGGGACATGGCTCCAGCGTACTCATTTGGACGCGGGGTTCCCATACTCCACCCGCAGTCCGGGCTCGTCGCGGAGCACCACCACCTTGCCGCTGCGGATGGTCCAGCCATCGTTGAGGAGGAAGATCCGCCCGCCGCTGACCACGAGGAGCCGCAGGCCGTTGTACCTGTACGAAGGATGCTCTGCGGTACCGCTGGATTCCTCGCTCACGTTGGGCGCGCTGATGGCCAGGCGTTCGGTGCTGTAGACGACGGCTGTAGGCAGCAGCGCGGACTGCTCCTCGTAGCTCACGGCCAGTCCCCGGCCGAGTGCCTGCGCAAAGTCAGACGTGCCCCAGAACAGCAGGAGGGTGACCAGGCAGAGGACCAGCGTCCGCTCCGTCCCGCGGGACACCGGCGTCACCGTGAGGCCGCCATCGTCCCTTGACCGGCGCCGGAGGCTCAGCCCCCAGGCCGCCAGGAGCACGCCGCCCGCCATGATGTACGGCACGTAGAGCAAGGTCCGCCCCGGCTGCAGGATCACCGCCAGCCACATGGCGGCGGCGCATGCCACCCCGCCAAAGACGAACACCCATGCCAGCCTGCCGACCCCAACACGGTGGCCCGCATCCAACTGCCTGGCCAGGATCCTGTCCAGGGTCAGCCACAGGACAGCCGCGATCAGAAGCCACACCAGGGGAATGAACAGCGACGGGATGCTCCTGAGGACGAAGTCCTGCACTGTATAGCCGAAAAGGCTGACATCAAGCCCCATCGTCTTCGCCTGCGCATCTGTCCGTGCCCAGCCGAAGTAGACCAGCAGGGCTGTGGCAATGGTGAGCGGCGGCCCGATGGCCGCCAGCAGGTCAGCAGCGCGCTTCCACCGGGGATCGGCTTCCTGCGCCTCCCTCATGGCCGGGCGCCGTTCACGGCTGTACACCGTCCGACGGCGCGGGGCCGGGGGCGCCGGGTTCCGTGCCCGCCGGCGTTGGCCCGGGGGCAGGAGAAACGGTCGACGGCGTCGGGCCGGGCGTGGACGGGCCGGCGTAGTGCAGTGTGGCCTCGCCGGACACGGCGGGTGTCGCCTGGACCGTCACCTTGGCTGCGCTCCCGCTTGTTCCCGGCGGTGCGTAGAACACAAACGGGCCGAACTGCGGCCCCTCAAACTCGACCGCGGCGCCTCCCACGCGGACGGAGTCCACGTTCACGAAGAAACCTTCAAGCCGCACGGGCGTGCCTCCGCCCGCGGGCACTGTCGGTACGGCCGCGCCGGCATGCGGGCCGTCCAGGACGGTCAGCCCGGTCAGCTGCCGGCGGCAATCGTCGCCGGCCCGGGGGTCCACTCGCAGCCGGACGCCGGGGTACCCGGCCCGCACAACAATGGCCTGGCGCAGGGACTCCCTGACTTTGATCTCCCAGCACCTTTCCGGCGGGAGTTCCGGGATCACCGCCAGGAGCTCACCGGCCCGCTGCCAGTCCCGGGGGCTGTCAGAGGCCAGTGCGACGCACGTGGCGCCGGCTGCGGCCCACACCGCGGGGAAGGAGGTGTTGAGGGTGGAATCCCGGAGGCCGGTGCAGTCGCGGCTGCGGAGCAGCTCGTACAGTGCGCCCTCCGGCGGGTCGGTCGGCGCGGCCGGGCCCAGCGGAACCCAACGGATCACCGGGGCGTCCGGGACGGCGGGGCCAACCACAGGCCCTGGCAGGGGCCCCACGGTTGGCAGGTCGGGCGGGGAGGGCAGCGGAGACGGTGACGGTGCCGCCGTGGTCGCGGCCGCCGTCGTAGTTCCCAAAGAGTCCGGTGGCCCGTCGGGCGAAACGAAGCATCCACTGGCGGGCACCAGCAGGCACAAAGCCGCCGCGGCGGCCGCCGCACGGGATCTGGGCCCGGGCTGACTGCGCATCACAGACCACCTGCTTCCGGCAAACCCGGACTGGCTGGTGCCGGCCGGGCGGACATGCTGAAACAGTCTTAACTATTCCCCTGCCGCAGGTCATCCGCCAGACAAAACTACTTGCTGAAGTACGGGATGATCAGGTAGAGGCCAAACAGCACGGCGACACCGCAGAGGCCAAAGCAGATGTAGGCGAAGGAGCGCTTGGCGCGCGGTGAGGCCTGCTCGGCGTCACCGGCGATGGCGGTCAGCCGGACGCCGAGTGAGTACAGGACCACCACGGTCACGGCGGCCACCAGGGTGGTGCCGGCTACGGTCAGGAGTTCCAACCACTTCATCGCTGACTATCCTTCTGCTCATTCGCTTCGACTGTCTCTTCGACTGGCGCTTCGGTGGGGGCTTCGGCATTGGACCTGGCCGCCCTGGCCTTGGCGCGGGCCCGGGCGAGGGCTTTCTTCTTGGCGAAGCGGACTGCCTGTCCGGCTTCTTCGACCTCGACGGCGTTGTGGTGGCCGACCTGGGATTTGCGGGAGTAGAAGAACATAAACAGCACGGCGGCTGTGCCGGCCACGGCGGCTATCAGCACGCCCACCACGCCTGTCTTGACGAGCAGTGCGGTCAGGGCTCCGACGATGCCGGCGGCCGGGAGGGTGAACAGCCAGCCCAGCGCGATCTTGCCCACCATGTTCCAGCGGACGGTGGTGCCCTTGCGGCCCATGCCGGAGCCGATGACCGAGCCGGAGGCCACCTGGGTGGTGGAGAGGGCGAAGCCCAGGTGCGAGGATGCCAGGATGGCCGACGCGGTGCTGGTTTCAGCCGCGAAACCCTGGGCGGGTTTGACCTCGGTGAGCCCGGATCCCATGGTCCGGATGATGCGCCAGCCGCCGGCGTAGGTGCCCACGGCGATGGCCACGGCACACGCTGCGATGACCCAGATTTGCGGTCCGGTGCCCGGAGCCTGGGTGCCGGCAGCAATGAGGACCAGGGTGATGATGCCCATGGTCTTCTGGGCGTCGTTGGTTCCGTGCGCCAAGGCCACCAGGCTGGACGTGAAGATCTGGCCGGTTCGGAATCCGCCGCGCTTCTGGGTGAGCTTGCTGCCGGTTTCGGGGTCGTGGCGGGCCGTCAGCGCGTAGGCGAGCCGGGTGCAGATGTAGGCCACGATGCCGGCAATGAGCGGCGCGAAGACGGCTGGCAGGATGACCTTCTGCAGGAGGGTCTCCAGATTCACGGAGTTGAAGCCGATCCCCGCGATGGCCGCGCCGATCAGGCCGCCGAAAAGGGCATGGGACGAGCTGGACGGCAGGCCTTTGAGCCAGGTGATCATGTTCCAGAGGATGGCGCCCATCAGGCCGGCGAAGATGATGTCCGGGGTGATCTGGACGCCGTCGGAACCTTCGCGGATGATGCCGCCCGAAACGGTCTTGGCGACCTCCGTAGACAGGAAGGCACCCACCAGGTTCAGGATGGCGGCGAGTGTCACTGCAGTCTTCGGCTTGATGGCACCTGTTGCGATGGGCGTGGCCATCGCATTGGCGGTGTCATGGAAGCCGTTCGTGAAGTCGAAAAATAGTGCCAGCGCGATGACCAGCGCCACCATGAAGGTGATATCCACCTGTTGCCCAATCTGCAGAGTCGACGTTCAGCAGTTTCTTTTCCCCCGGCTGCCTTGCACAGCATAATTCACCAGCTGTTCGCGTGGAATGACCTGCGGCGTTAACAGGACCGGCGTGAAACCTTATCGATCGTACGCGTACCGGGCATCAGGTCAAAACAGCGGCGGCCTGAGGAAGGAGTTGACCGAATCCAGTTCAGCCGGCGAGATTCCCAGCCGCGGATCAGGGGACACCAGCAGGATCCGGGCGCCGAGGAACCGGGCCCACTGCTGTGCTTCCCGTTCAAACCGGAGCTGGTCGTCAATCCACACGATCCGCTCCGGGTTGCTCTGCTCCAGATCCGCCTGCAGCGCCCAGAGTTTCCACCACCCCTCCCCTGTGTTGCCGCCGTCCGAGGTCAGGCAGGGCCACCGGCCCCCGCCCAGGCCGATCGCGGGGCACAGGAATTCCGCTGCAAGATCCTCCCAGCTGGTCAGCCAGACACACCTGACGTGCGCCGCCCCTGCCAGGTCGTTGAGCCCGTCCACCAGTTCCTGTGCATAGGCAACCTGCAGCAGGCCGGCGTTCGCGCGCCGCCATTCGGAGCCCCATTCGCTTCGTCCAACGGGGCCGAACGGGCAGATGACGCCGTCCACGTCCAGGTAAAGGGTGACGCTCCCCACAGCTGCGCGGGCCTCAGTGTTGGGTGAAGTCCGACGTTTGGCCGGAGTCCAGCATGGGCGCCACTTTCTCCTCCAGTGCGGCCACCGTGGCGTCGGGCAGGACGATGAGGCCGTCCAGTTCGCGGCGGGCGCGTTTATAGGCTGCCTGGCGTTCAGCCGGCGTGGCTGCGCTGTCTTCCGCGAGCCGCAGCAGCTTCCTGGCTGTGGCGAGCCGCTCCCGTTCGGGGCCGGAGAAGTTGGTGTCCCTGATGCGCCTGGCCTCCCGTTCGGCCACCGAGAACGCCACGTCGTAGCCGTTGACTGCCGCGCGGTAGGCCTCTAGGCGGGACGCCGCAGTCAGGTCCTTGGCCGAGCCGGGCCGGAGGCCGTCTGCCTCCCGCTTTGTCCGCAGGAACGCAACGGTCAGCGGCTCGCGGACGTCGGTCATCAGGGGAAAATCGATGAGCTTCCCCACGTCCAGCTCATAGTCCAGCCACCGCCTGTTGACTGCATCGTGGGTGGCCATCAGCGACGCCACTTCGGCTTCGGCGACCTGTTCCGCCTGGAGTGACTGGTTCCTGAGTTTGTACAGTTCCACGCGCCGCTGGTGCCTGCGCTCGGTGGACTTCTGCCATGACCGGGCCCAGCCGCCCATCACACCGCTGAGGGGAAAGACCAGCCACCAGTTATGGGCCAGGAAGTCGAGGATGGGCTGCACGCTTCTATCGTCGCACCGCGTGCAGCCGCTCCTCAAGGACTGCGGCTGGAGACCTGCCTAGGAAGCGGGCGCCGCCTGCGGGTTGTTGACGTTGACCAGCCACGCTGTCCCGAACCGGTCCGTGCACATGCCGAAGATGTCGCCCCAGGGCGCCGGTTCCAGCGGAACGGTCACGCTGCCGCCGTCGCCGCTCAGCTTCTCCCAGTAGCCGCGCAGCTCGGCTTCGTCGTCGCCGCTGAGCGAGACCGAAATGGAGCTGCCGGAAGCGAGGTCCATGCCGTTGGGGGTATCGGCCCCCATAAGGACCAGGCCGTTGGCAGCGGTCAGCATGCCGTGCATGATCTTGTCGGCTTCGGCGGGATCCTCGCTGGCCTGGAACTCGCCGAAGGTGCTGAGGGCCAGCTCGCCACCGAACACTGACTGGTAGAAGGTCATCGCCTCACGGGCGTTGTCGCGGAAGCCAAGGTAGGGGTTGAGCGTCGTCGGCATGGCCGGTTCTCCTTGCGGTACGTCACGGAATCGGAAAGGAACAGTCAACATCCTGCCGCAATTCCACCCCGGTTCATAGGGTTCCGCCCCGCCGGTTTCCCCGCAGGATTCAGGGCCAGATTAAGCGCCAGATTCGGCGCCTGATTCAGGGCATAAAGCGGTACCCTACGCCTGGCTCGGTGATCAGGTGGCGCGGGTTTCCGGGGTC
Source organism: Arthrobacter sp. BE255 (assembly GCF_031457335.1). NCBI lineage: Bacteria > Bacillati > Actinomycetota > Actinomycetes > Micrococcales > Micrococcaceae > Arthrobacter > Arthrobacter sp. BE255. Next base: position 453,689 of record NZ_JAVDWK010000003.1, read on the forward strand.
GGCCTCGAGCTTCCGGCGCAGCTGTGCCATGTACACGCGCAGGTAGTTGGCTTCCTTCTGGTACGCCGGACCCCAGACGTCCAGGAGCAGCTGCTGCTGGGTCACGAGCCGGGCAGGGTTCCGGACCAGCAGTTCCAGGATGTTCCATTCGGTGGGCGTCAGCCTCACCGCGTCACCGTCCTTCGTGACGCGCCGCCGGGCAAGGTCCACGGTGAAGGAGGACGCCGCCACGGTGGGCGCCGATTCGGGCTCCGGAACCCGGCGGAGCAGCGCACGCAGCCGGGCAAGGAGCTCGTCCAGGCCGAAGGGTTTGGTGATGTAGTCGTCTGCGCCCGCGTCCAGGGCGTCCACCTTGTCGGATGAACCGTGCCGTGCGGAGAGCACCAGGACAGGAAGGCTGCTCCAGCGGCGGAGTTCCTGCAGGACCTCCGCCCCGTCCAGGTCCGGCAGCCCCAGATCCAGGATCATCACGTCCGGCGGATGGTGGGATGCGGCACGCAGGGCCGCGCCGCCGTCGGCCGCTGTTTCCACGGCGTAGCCGTGTGCCTGGAGCGTGATCCGGAGCGCCTTCAGCAGGTGGGGGTCGTCGTCGACCACCAGGACCCTGGTCCGGTGGCCGCCCTGCACGCCGGGAGCGTGGGCCGGGACCGTGTTCACGTGGCCTCCTGGCGCGGCTGGCCGGCCGCGTGGCGCGCACCCGGTGAGCCGGTGGAAAGGGCGAGTCTGATCACCATGGTCAGTCCGCCGCCGGGAGTTTCCTGTGCCGTCAGGGTGCCGCCCATGGCTTTGACGAAACCGTCGGCGACGGCGAGGCCCAGTCCCACGCCGGTGGCCTGGGGCCGGTCATGGAGCCGCTGGAAGGGCTGGAACATGTCCAGGACCTTCCGCGCGGGCACGCCGGCGCCGCGGTCGATGATCCTCAGCTCGCCGGACGGATACCCGTCCAGGGTGGCCGAGCCCAGGCCGTCGGACGCGCCGGTGATGGTGATGCCCGGGCCGGGCGCGTACTTGACGGCGTTCTCCACGATATTGGCAACGACGCGTTCCAGCAGGACCGGGTCGGCTTCCACGGCGGGCATGTTGGCCGGCAAGTCCACCCTAACCGTGCCGTCCGGAAGCCCGCGGAGCGCCGGGGCAACAACATCGCTCCAGCGCACGGGTCCGAGCATCGGCCTGACCGAATCGGCGGTGATCCTGGACATGTCCAGCAGGTTCCCCACCAGCTGGTCCAGCCGGTCCGTGCACTCGTCGATGGTTTCCAACAGCTCCCTTTGCTCCTCCGGGGTGTAGGTGACGGACCTCTGCAGCAGGCCCCCGGTGGCGAGCTTGATCCCGGCCAGCGGCGTCCGCAGGTCGTGGGACACAGCCCGCAGAATGGCGGTGCGCATGGTGTTCCCTTCGGCCAGCCGCAGCACCTCGCGCCGGCTCACAGCCAGCTGGCGGCGTTCCAGCTGGGCTTTCACATGGACCGCAAACGCGCCCAGCAACCGGCTTTCTGACGCGGGCACCTCCCGGCCGAACAGAACCAGCCGGGTGTCGGCGTCGACCGCTTCCGTGGTGCTGCCCGCTGCTGTGGCGCCTGGCGCCCAGGCCGGGGTGTCCCCGGCGCCGGCAAGCAGCCTCCAGACCTGGCCGGCATCCGTTCCGGGCCCACCGGAGGATTTCGACGGCGGTTCCGCACCCGACGTCGAGCCTTCCCGGCTGGTGAACACGCCGGCCCCGGTGACGCCGAAAACGTCCAGGGCTTCCGACAGGATCCCGTCCAGGGTGTCCTCCGAACGGGAGGCACCCAGTGCGAGGTCTCCGAGCGTTGCAGACTCCGCCTGGGCGCGGGCGGCCTCCTTGGAGCGGCGGGCGGACCTGTCCACCACGCCGGCGACCGCCACGGAAACGCCCACAAAAACACCCAGCGAGAGGAGGTCCTGCGGATCGCTGATCGCCAGGTCGCCGAGCGGCGGGGTGGAGAAGTAGTTCACCAGGACGCTGCTCCAGAGTGCGCCGACTACCGCAGGCCACAGCCCGCCCACCAGCGCCACCGCCACGGCGCCCGCAAGCTGGACCAGGACGGCGGTGGCAACGCTGTGGTCGAAGGCTGCCAGCAGCAGCTGCAACAGGACCGGAAGGGAAGCTGCGAGGGCAAAGCCAACGGCCACCCTGGCCCGGCCAAGGTCCGGCCGCCGGCGCGGCGGGACCGGCTGGGGCTCAAAGCGGGGAACCACCTGGACATCAATGTCCCCCGCGCCGCGGACCACCCGGGTCTCCACGGTGCCGCCGGAGAGCAGCCCTGACAGCAGTCCGGCCAGCGGCCGGCGCCGCGACTGGCCCACCACGATGTGGGTGGCGGCGGACTTTCGGGCATAGTCGAGCAGGGCCCGGGAGGGGTCGGACGCGGAGACGGTGTGGTATGTTCCGCCCAGGTCAACCACCAGCCTCCGCTGCGCCTCGAGGGCCTGCGGCGACTCCCCCGGGGCGCCTTCAGCGGTGCGGACGTGGACGGCCACCAGGTCACCGCCGTCGCTCCGTTCCAGGATCCGGGCGGCGCGGCGGATGAGCAGCTCTGCGTCGCCGCTGCCGTTGAGCCCAATGACTATCCGTTCCCGTGCCATGCCGCCATTCTCCCACCAGGATCCGGTGCAGTTTTCGACGCCCCACCGGGGGCGGTGTGCGGTCCGTCATAGCGGCGTTAAGGATGCGTCAAGATCCCCCGGAATCCGGTTCCGGCACACGCGGCCGGTACTAGATTCGGCTGTGCCCGTGGCGCCGTGCCGCGGACTGAAAGGCTTTCATGACCACCATGAGCAGGCCGCCGGCGGACCCGTCGGCCCTCCGACGCACGCGGAAGGCGGCCCTCACCGGCTGGCTGCTGTTCGGGCTGCAGGACACCAAGGGCTCCCATCAGGGGCCGGGCGGCGTCGCGGCGGACGAGGAGAAGAAGCACCACTGGTGGCAGGTGATGTGCCTGACCGGCGTGGACTATTTCTCAACGCTTGGCTACCAGCCGGCCATCGCGGCACTCGCGGCCGGCGCCATTTCTCCGCTCGCCACGCTGGTGCTGGTGGCGGTGACGCTGCTGGGTGCCCTCCCGGTGTACCGCCGGGTTGCCGGCGAGAGCCACCGCGGCGAGGGATCCATCGCCATGCTGGAGCGGCTGCTCCCCCGCTGGGGCGGGAAACTGTTTGTGCTGGTGCTGCTGGGGTTTGCGGCGACGGACTTCATGATCACCATGACGCTGTCCGCTGCCGACGCCACAGCCCACCTGATCGAAAACCCGTTCGCGCCGGACTTCCTGCACGGCCAGGAGGTGGCCGTGACGCTGGTCCTGCTTGCCTTGCTTGCGGCGGTTTTCCTGCGCGGGTTCAAGGAGGCCATCGGCGTCGCCGTTGTCCTGGTGGTGGTGTACCTGGGGCTCAACGTGGTGGTCATCGCCCGCGCGCTCGGGGTGGCGTTCGCCCATCCCGTCGCCGTCGGTGACTGGTGGCAGACCCTCACGACCTCACACGGGAATCCGCTGATGGCGGTGGCCGTCGCCCTGCTGGTCTTCCCCAAACTGGCGCTCGGGCTGTCCGGCTTCGAAACCGGTGTGGCGGTGATGCCGCAGGTCCGCGGCGCAGCGGGCGACACCGAGGAGAACCCGGCCGGGCGGATCCAGGGGACGCGGAAGATGCTGACCACCGCGGCCGTGATCATGAGCTCCTTCCTGGTCACGAGCAGCTTCACCACCGTGGTCCTGATTCCCGAGGACCAGTTCCTGCCGGGCGGGGAGGCGAACGGCAGGGCGCTGGCGTTCCTGGCCCACGAATACCTGGGGGCGGGCTTCGGAACCGTGTATGACCTGAGCACGATCGCCATTCTCTGGTTCGCCGGGGCGTCCGCGATGGCCGGCCTGCTCAACCTCGTCCCCCGCTACCTGCCGCGGTATGGCATGGCGCCCGAATGGGCCAAGGCAGTCCGCCCCCTCGTCCTGGTGTTTACGCTCACCGGGTTCCTTGTCACCTGGCTGTTTGAGGCCGACGTCGACGCCCAGGGCGGTGCGTACGCCACCGGGGTGCTGGTACTGATGACCTCGGCAGCGGTGGCCGTGACGCTCTCCGCCCGCAGGATGCAGCAACGGAAGCGGACCATCGGTTTCGGCGTGATCGCGGTGCTTTTTGTCTACACCACAGTCACCAACATGTTTGAGCGCCCGGAAGGCATCCGGATCGCGGGGTTCTTCATCCTGGGAATCGTCAGTATCTCGCTGTTGTCCAGGGTGCTGCGCTCCTTCGAACTGCATGCCACACACGTCCGGCTGGACACCCAGGCCCTGGAGTTCATGGCGGAGAACCTGTCCGGCCCGATCGGGATCATCGCCCACGAGCCCTTCCGCCAGACCGCGGAGGCGTACCGGCATAAGCTGGCCTCCGCCGTGGAGGCCAGCCACTTCCCCGCCGACTACCAGGCGCTGTTCCTCGAAGTCATCGTCGACGATTCCTCAGACTTCGAGACGGCGCTGGAGGTGCGGGGCGTTACGCGGCACGGGTTTGCGGTGCTGGAGGTGCACGGGCCGGTTGTGCCCAACACCATCGCCTCGGTGCTCCTGCACATCCGTGACGTGACGGGGCTGATGCCGCACGTCTATTTCCGCTGGACGGAAGGCAACCCAGCGGTGAATCTCCTGAAGTTCCTGGTGCTGGGCGAGGGTGAGATTGCCCCCGTGACGCGCGAGATCCTGCGGGAGGCCGAACCGGATGTCACCAGGCGGCCCTGGGTGCACGTGGGCTGAGCAGTTCCGACGGCGGCGCTTCGGCCAGCGGTGAGGCTGTGCTTTCGGCCCGTCCCCGACCGGCCGTGTAAGCGCCCTCAGGAGGCTGCATCGAGCTTCCCGGGCGATGCCCTTCGCAGCGTTCCCTGGATGCCATCCAGGGAGAGCGCCAGTTCTTCAGCAAGGGCCGCCACGATCATGAAGGACGGTGTGGCGATGCGACCCGTCTCGATCTTCCTGAGGGTCTCAGGGGAAATGCCCGCCCCGACGGCCACCTGGACCAGTGTCCGCCCTCCCCGCGCAGCACGGAGCATCTCGCCGAGCAGTTTCCCTGCGCGGACATCTTCTGGGCTTAGCGGGACTCTGACCATCTTCCCAGCGTAGTAGCGTTATAACAATAACGCTAACTATGCTGGAGGATTCATTGATTGAACTGCTCACGCCCCGGGAAGTTGACCAAGCCCGTCTTTCCGGACAATTCGTGGCAAAGACCCTGTCGGACCTGCGGGACCGAATCGAGCCTGGAACGAATCTCCTGGAAATAAACGATTGGGCCGCTTCGATGATCCGGACCGCGGGAGCCCGTTCGTGTTATGTCGACTACGCTCCGTCGTTTGGGCGGGGCCCCTTCGGGAAAGTCATCTGTACATCCGTCAACGATGCTGTCCTGCATGGCCTTCCTTATGACTATGCCCTGAAGGATGGGGATCTGCTGACGCTTGATTTCGCAGCAAGCGTTAACGGGTGGGTCACTGATTCCGCAATCAGCTTTGTTGTCGGGGATTCTGTTGACCCTGGTGACCGGCACATGATTGAAACCACGGAGAAAGCGCTCCTGGCCGGTATCAACGCGGCCCGGTCCGGCGCGCGCATTGGAGACATTTCCTATGCAATTGGTTCCGTGCTCGAATCAGCGCGCTTCCAGGTCAATACAGAATTCGGCGGACACGGGGTTGGAAGTACCATGCACCAGGACCCGCATATTCCGAACATCGGTAAACCGGGGCGGGGATATGTCCTTCGCCCCGGGCTACTTTTGGCAATAGAACCCTGGGTGATGGACGGCACCAGGAAACTCGTGACAGCTTCTGATGGGTGGACGTTGTGCAGTTCCAATGGCCGAAGGACTGCGCACTCCGAGCACACGGTTGCGGTTACGGAATCCGGACCGGTCGTCCTCACACAATTGGTTTAGACCGCGGTCTGGTTTTTCCGGTGAGGTTGCCCGGCTTGATCGATGCAGCCGATGGCCGGGATTTCCGGGTCGCCCGCAACGAACTGCGCTCCTGCTAGGTCGTCGCCTGCTGCCGGCGCACCATCTCGGTGATCCACATCGGGGCGAACGGGGACGTGCAGTTCGGAGGCGTCGGGTAGTCCTTGAGGACCTCCAAACGCTCACCGATGTCGATTGCCCGGGCGCGGTGCTCCGGGTGCTCGATCCCGATCTGGGCAAGGCAGTGGTTCATCGCCCATTGCAGTCGATCCGGGGCGCCCTGCATTTCGGCTTCGATCATGTCGAGCAACAGGGGGAGATCGAGGCCCGCCGGATTCCTCACCACGCGTTCACTGGTCAGCGCCCACCCGGCACTCGCGACGACAGGGTCCGTATCGGCGAACCAGGCCACGCGAAGGTCTTCGGCGTGCGTGCTCTTCTTCACCACATAGTTCACGAGCCAGTCGTGCACCTTGGGCGTGCGGGCCTCACGCAGCATGGCGTCCAGCTCGTCACGCTCGAATGCCTTCGGGCGACAGATCAGCAGGGCCAGAAGTCTCGCCACGGTGTCACCCGTTTCCCAGAGTTCCTTCGCGAGTTCCTGCTGCGTCTTCAGCCTCTTCGCTACCACGCGCAACTGGCCCAGGTTCACTCCGTGGTCGTCACCGCGTTTCCCGTTCACCTCACGCACCCGGGGGTCCTCGAGCGCGGCCAACTCGGCCATCACCTCGGCCAACGTCGTTCCAACCACCGTCGTCGCAGCCACTGCAGCCTCCTGTCATCGCGTTCGGGATTCAGCCTATGACGGAAGGCTGCCTCCTGTCCTACGCCGGGTTGCCTTCAGATCACCGATTGCGCGCCATTCCATCGCCCAGGCGGCAGGATTCCGTTGCGCACGGCTTCGCATCGTGATAATTTTCCGGTGATCGTGATCTATCGGCAGGAGGTGAGCCCCATGAACGCAGTATCCGGAATGGGTGCTCCCCTGCAGTCCACGATCGCGCGACAGAGGTAGTCGCCACCGGGAGCGCCCCAACAGGCAATACGCGAAAGGCGACTCCCATGAACACCGCACCTTCTTCACCTCTGTCCCCCATTTCGACGACGGCCTCCGAACTGCCGAGGCACGTTCCGGATCGGCCCCTGCTCGATGCCACAAACCTGGCCCCTGCCTCCGGAGAGAGGGCGTTGGTCCTCGGTGGCGGCGGATCGACTGGCAACGCCTGGCTGATCGGCGTCATCGCCGGCCTGTCCGATGCCGGGCTGGACGTGACCACGGCCGACCTCACCATTGGGACGTCGGCCGGCTCGACGGCGGCGGCCCAGTTAGCCGGCGCGGCCCCGGCCGAGCTGTTTGCCACCATCCTTGCCGCCACGCCTCCGCAACGGACCCGTCCGGTCGGATCCGAGCAAGGACGCGTACCAGTCAGTCCGGTGACGGACCACCTGGAGAGGATAAGGAAAATCATCGCCTCCGCCGACGATGCGGCTGACATGCGCCGCAGAATGGGCGCCGCGGCACTCGACATGGCTTCGGCGTCGGACGGCTCCTGGCAAACGCAGTGGCGCGCCACCGTCGCCTCGCGGCTGCCCAGCCAGTGCTGGCCGCAACGGACGGTGCTCATCACGGCGGTCGATGCCCAGACCGGTGAACCGGTTGTGTTCGACCGGCACAGCGGGATCGACCTGGCGGACGCCGTCGCCGCCAGCTGTGCCAGTGGCCTGCCCTACAGGATCGGGGACAAGCGATACATCGACGGTGGCTACCGGTCCAACGCGGAGAATGCAGACCTGGCCGCGGGATGCGGGCGGGTGCTGGTGCTGTCACCGTTCGGCGGCAGATCACTGGCGCCGCTGGAGTGGGGAGTGCACCTCGCAACACAGGTCGAGGAGTTGCGCTCACGCGGCAGCAGAGTGGAGACGATCTTCCCGGAGAGCAGCTCCGAGCACCTGTTTGGCGCCAATGCGATGGATCTGTCGCTGCGTCCGGCCGCAGCCCGGGCCGGGTACGACCAAGGCAAAGCCCTCGCTGGGAAGCTCGCGGTGTTCTGGCGCTGACGCGCACGAACCCAACCGGCCCGGTAGGCGGCCAATCGTGCCTTGCCGGTGCCGGGTCCATCTTTGGCGTCCTAGGCTCGAACCCACTCCCGCACCAGCGCAACAAATTCCGCCTGCCGCGCAGTCGCTGCCTCCGCGCTGGGGAAGATCACCTGGCCGCGGTCCTGGCCGATCATCTCCAGGAGGCCTCGCCACTTAGCAGCATCAAAATCAAAGTTGTCCGCGTTGGTCTTTGCCCCGCGGTGGAAAATCAGCTGAACGTGATGAAGCGGGCGCAGGTTGAACGTGACTCGGTCAACGGCATCGAAGCAAAAGCTCGGCGCCTTCCACTTGATCTGCTCCGTTATTGCGTCATCGGCCTCCAGGACGGCCAACCGCAGGGACCCGATGACCGGCTTCAACGGGTGATCCAGCGACTCCAGGAATGAATCGACCACCGGGTTTCGATTTCGCGTCATAAGGGACAGTCAAACACTTTCTGTCACCTGTCTATGCTTGGAAGGGTCCGAACTGGACAGCAAGCTTCTTGGGGGAAGAACATATGGACGCCGCTCCGCTGAACTCTTTTGTGTTGTTTGCCGTTTGCGCAGCCGTGTTCTTTTATATCCTTTACGGCGTGGTCCGGGCCGCGACCCGCGACGGAATAATCGCTGCCAGGCGGGAACTCGAACGGACGAATGCAGCTGGGAATGAATCGGGCCGGTAAGCGTGGACAATGCGATGACGAGCCCTGAGCTTCCCCAGTGGCCGCCCAGCAACCGGAAATACCGCCGATCGGAAGTCTCGGCCGTCGTGGGCAGTGGCGATACAGTGTGGGCCCGCGTCGCCAGCGAGCTGCTCCTTTGGAAGGTGAAAACCGCGAGTGGGTTTGTCGTGGACTCAACCGGACCGGCGTCGCCGGGAGACCTGTTAAATGTCACGGCCCGCCTTTTCGGCCCCACAGTTGTTGAACCGGTCGAAGTGGTAACCGTCGTCCAGGAGCCCGGCCGCGTGGGGTTCGCTTATCGGACCATGCCAGGACATCCCGTCTCGGGTGAGGAGGCCTTCATCGTCCACCGCCACGGCGACGAAGTGCATCTCACGATCCGGTCGCTGACGCAGCCCGCGTCACACCAACCGTGGCGTACCTTTTACCCACTGCTCCTGGTCGCGCAGCAAATTGTCCGACGCCGTTACTTGCGCGCGCTCCGCTGAATGCCTCACGCGTCCCACCAGGCGAGCACACGCGTGCCGAAAAAAGTCAGCCACTTGGATGGCTCACCCGGGGGTACGTCAACGTCGAACCATACCCGTCCCGGGTGACGACGCTCCTGCAGCCACGTGCCGTCGGGGCGGCGCGCCGCTCGAATCACCTCGATCGCGTCGCCGAGCCTGGGGTCGGGCGCTGTGCCGTCGTGCAGCGCCGCCGCCCGGAAATACTCGGCCGCATTCAGGGCGCTGTAGAACCAGCGGAACGGGTACGCGAACCACGTCACCCACGGTCCCACGAGCTCACCTGTGGACAGTGTGTGAAGCAGCCGGCGCTGCAGCAGGTATTCCTCCCCCGCGCGGCGGGCGGCCCGCAGTCCATCGCTTCCGCCGGTCACGGACTCGTAGTACAGGAGGCCTTTCAAGGAGTTGAGCGTGGAGTGGAAGGACGAGCGGCTCGAGCCGTCAACCCACTCGCAGTTCCACCCGCCGTCGGCCATTCGGTGGTCCAGGAACCACTGGGCAATCCCGGAGACATCGGTCCCCAGCCACGCACCATTGGCGAGCGTGAAGGCGTTGATGCAGGCGTCAACTTCCCCTTCCCAATAAGGCAGGTCGTTGTACTCCCAACGGCTGTTCGCGGCGAGCAGGTCCGCGGTTCCAGCGAGGGCAGTTCCGTCGACGCCCCAGTCGCGGAGTGTATTGAGCGTCCACGTCGTCGCCGACCACGGCTGCCCGGCATTTTCGGCTGCTTCGGGACCTCCGAAGTCGAAGCCGTGGGGGAAGTATGCTCCCCCTGCCCACTGGCCGTCCGGATCCTGCAGCGCGAGCAGCCGCGCCGCTAATCCTTCCGTCGTCATGCGGGCCCGGGTGGCTTCCCACACCTCGGGCGGGGCACCGGCAAGGTCGCGCTCGACCTGCCAGCGGAGTGCCGGGTCGGAGTCAAGCAACCAGTTGAGCAGAGCGGGTTCCAAGGCCATCTTCGGCAGGCTACCACCGCCACCGCATCATTTGGTCCGCCTCGACGGCACTATTTGTGCGGAAATGGCTTCTGGTGGCGCTATTCCCGGATTTCCTCCCTCCGCGGTTTAAGGTGCCCTGGGATTCCTCCGCTGGACAGGGCCGGGAATGTGCACTCGAACTCGCCCCGGTATCCGAAAAGGAATCCGACGACGGGGTTGCGTACCTGCAGCTGAATCGTGAATACCCCACGGGCATCGTCGAAGCTCTCATACAGGTCTGCCGTCCCGGTGAGCAGCGCAGGAAAAGTGAATCCCACGACGCCTTCGTAGAACCTCTGGGCTCCGGATTGCAGATGCAGGGATCCATCGGCCGTGACCTGCAGGACAAGGTCAGTGGCAAGGTGCTGGTGCGTCCCAAGGTAGTCAACGATGCCTCCGCTTTGTGCGCTGTGCACCATTGTGGCATCGAAGCGCCGTTGCTTGCCCGGCAGCTCCAGAGTCCTGACAAACGTAACTGTCGGGCGGCCGAATCCGTCGACGTACGGGTAGTTCTCGATCGTGAACGGGATGTTGTTTCCCTGGTCAGGGAAGAGGATGTTGCGGTAAGCCCCAAGGCGCAGAAAAGGAACAGTCCACCAGGCCCCGCGGCGGACTTCTGCGAAAATTCCGCGTCCCACGCATGCATAGCCCGCTGCGGTGTCGACTCCGAATCGTTTCTGCAGCATAGGGTGCAGGCTGTGGAAGTCGCTGCCCAAAGCCTGTTCAAAAATCGATGCCATGGTTACTCCTGACCTCGGGTTTTGTCGTCTGCAGGACGTGGGGAGGGTGACGGAAGTCCGGCAAGGGCGGAGGGGACCTGCGCCGAGCGCGAGTCAGGAGGCCGCCGCAGACACCGCCCCGCCCTGGGTACCGACCAGTGGGACGGCAGCATGCATGAAGCCAGGCCTGTAGCCACGCCTGCAGCTGCGGCAGCCGCGTTTCGTCCTGCCAGGGCCCGGCGGAGCAGAATACCGGCGGTCAGCAGCCCACCCGCCCTGGCCGCGGCGTCGATGAACCACCGGTTGCGGGAGTCCGCGGGGTGGAGGTCCGACTCCGCCCACATCCTGAGGCGGTCAAAGCTTATGGCCGTCGCCCAGCCCAAGGCCGGCCGGATCACATCGGCGTCCAGGATTCGTCCGAGGATGCCCATACCCGGGCGGTAGTTGTACCCGGTGATGAACCGCAGACCGTCGTCCGTTGGAATGTACCGCCAGTATCCTGAACCCGGCCCACTCGGAGAAAGTACGTCAGCGGTGTCGAACTTCAGTACGGATGTGGCCTGGCCGTCGGGCCGATGCCTGTGCCCCAGGGATGTCCCGACACCTTGAATACAGTGAAACGGGAGCCGGAACTCGTAGCGAAAGCGGACCGGACCCCGGCCATCGCCAGGTTCAGGAACAATCCGTGAAAACCGCAGATCCCACCTGGGGTGGGATGCCGGGTCCTGACTCAGGGTCCACACCCGCTCCAAGGATGCCCGAATGCCGATCTCCACGTAGATCGGCCTGTTCGCCGCTGGTTCTTTCCCACCCAAGACTTCCCCCATCCCAGCATCCTAAAGTGCCGTTGGAGCCCGACGGGAATTTTCGGCAGTTCATCAGCGGCGTCGACGCCAGCGGCACGCCGCGGATGCACTATTCCGCGCCGGGCCGTAGGCTCAGGAGCATGGCCAGATACTTCGATGTTCATCCCCAGGATCCCCAGCCCCGCGCCATCACGCAGGCCGTGAGCATAGTGCTCGACGGCGGCCTGATCGCCTACCCGACGGACTCCTGCTACGCCCTGGGCGCGCAGCTGGGCAACAAGGACGCGCTCGACCGCATCCGGACCATCCGCAAGCTGGACGACAAGCACCACTTCACCCTCGTCTGCAAGGATTTCGCCCAGCTGGGGCAGTTCGTGAACATCGGCAACGACGTCTTCCGCAGCATCAAGTCAGTGACCCCAGGCAGTTACACCTTCATCCTGCCGGCCACCAAGGAAGTCCCCCGCCGGCTGCTGCACCCGAAGAAGAAAACAGTAGGCGTTAGGATCCCGGACAACCGGGTGGTGCAGGCACTGCTCGCAGAACTCGGCGAGCCGCTGCTCTCCAGCACGCTGCTCCTCCCGGACGAGGAGGATCCGCTGACGCAGGGATGGGAAATCAAGGAGCGGCTCGACCACGAGGTGGACGCCGTCATTGATTCGGGCGACTGCGGGTCCGAGCCCACCACCGTGGTTGACTTCTCCAGCGGCGTGGCCGAAGTGGTACGCCGCGGCACCGGGGACCCCTCCCGCTTCGAATAAGGCCTTGGCGCGTGTGCCCTGGCCGGGACTCCGGGATGAGGGCACGCCTGATCAGGCCTGGGCGTGGAGGAACTGCTCGAGACCGTCTTCGCCAAGGGAGAGCCCGATGTGGACAAGGTCCGGGTGGCCATAGAAGTTGTCCGGCGGGGCCGGGGGTGGCCCGTGTTCGACTGCCGCCACATTGGACGGCAGTTTTGAGACCATTACAGGTTGCAGTTCTTGGGGTAGGTGTGGTGGTTCCCAGTCCTGGTGTTCGCTGGTGTAGTGCCGGCCGCTGGGTGAGATCCAGCCGGGTGGTTCGTTCGTTGTGGCCGGGGTGGGTGTCCAGGTGCTGGCGTGTTTGAGCCGGTGGTGGCGGGGACACATTTGGCGCAGGTTGGATACGCCGGTGGTTCCGCCGTCGGCCCAGGCCAGTTGGTGGTCTGCTTCGTTGTCCAGGGATTGGTTGGAGCATCCGGGGAAGGTGCATCGTCCGTCGCGCATCCGCAGCCAGCGCAGCATGGCTTTGGTGGGGCGGTAGCTTTGGCGGCCGATTTCCAGTTGTGCCCCGTCGCGCGGGTCAACGAGGACGCGGTGGAAGGACTCGGCCCCGTTGGCGAGCAGGTCCCGGGCCATGGATGCGGGGACCGGGCCGTAGCCGTCGAGCATGGCCGGTTCGTCGGTGGCGCCGAGCAGTGCAAATACCGGGACGGTGACCAGGACCTCGGCCCGGGGCGTCGGGACCTGCCCGGGATCCGTTCCTCCCAGGATCCCGCCGGCGCCGGCGTCGCCATAGTCCCCGGAGTTAGTGCTGTGGGCGTTTCCGCTGCTGAGGAGGGCGGCGGCGTAGACGTCGGCCCTGATCTGGGTGAGGGTCCGGGACTCGTCGGGTCCCTGCAGGCCGCGGGCGATCGCGGTGATGCGGTTCCAGGTCGCCGCGGCCTGGTCCGCGGGCAGGTAGGCGGAGAGCCAGGCCATGCCGTCCTTGTCCGGGGTGTATTCGACCCGGCGGTCCAGGGCGGATGTGGCGTGCCGGGTCTCGATGCTGTCTTGGTGGTGGCGTTCGCGCCAGATCCGGGCTTTGTGCCGGAACCGGGAGGCGGGCATTTCCCCGGCGGGGCAGCCGCGGGCCGGGTTTGGCGCGTCAGGGTCCAGGAAGTGCGCTTCCAGTGCTGCGGCCCCGGCGGGATCGAGGGCGGCTGTTTCGTCGACCATGACCCGGGCGTGCTGCCAGGAAATGGTGCCGGCCTGCAGCGCGGACAGTGTCAGCGGCAAGCGTTTGGTCACCTCGTGGGAGTCGGACAGGAACGTACTGGCCGCGCGCGGGCCGAGGGTCAGGACGCAGGCGATCTCCGCGGCTGCCGAGGCCTCCTGCGGCATCGTCGGCTCATCAGGGGCTGCCATCGACTGGATAGTGTCAGCGTATTTTGAGGCGGCCAGGGCCTTTACCGCGGCCATCTGGGGTTCCGACCGGGCCGCGCCGGCCAGGATGTCCAGGCAAAGATCCGTCGTGTCCTGCATCGGATCAGCATCGGGGTCCGCCCCGGAGCCGGCCCCGGCGAGCTCGGCAGTAATCACAGCAATGGCAGCGTCGATGTCTGCATATGCCTTCGTCACCGCTGCTCTTCCCATGTACCAATCATGGCGGGAGGGTCTGACATTATTGCCCGCAGACCACGCTGGGCCAAACTTCCCGCAGATAACTGGCACCCAACTCGTGAAACTGGGACATATTGTGCAGTGTGGCCGGCGCTATTTTCAGAAGTCGACTGCACCAAACCGCAACAACTACTGGCGTCGACGCCCGTGTATGACGAGCAGTCCGGTCATGGAGTTGAATGTACCGTTTAGACCCTGACGCCGGGCATTTTGCGGGCTGGTCTTACGGGCGTGAATCGCTGCGACAAATGGCGGCGTTTTCACAACGATGAATGTTCCCCGGCCCCCGGTTGCCGATGGGTTGAAAAAATTGCCGCTTATGGCTACACGCGGCATCTGATTCGTTGTTTCCTATGCCACGCGTAACGCCGAGGATAAGGTTGCGGGACGTAGCAGCACTATCTCGGGGGAAGAATGTTACTGACGCTATCCACACCGGAAGCAATTCAACTCGTGCCTGCCTGGGGCATTCTCGGACTCTTTCTGATTCTGAACGCAGTATTATTCATCGCCGCTCTGGTGAGTGTTGCGCGCAATAAGACACACGCCACCGGCAGCACCATCGTTTGGGCCTTGATTGTCCTTGCGCTGCCATTTCTTGGGTCGGTTCTATGGTTCCTAATTGGGCGTACGGAATCCCTGAGCCCGCATCTCCGCGACCAAGCCAACTAGCACGCCGGCTCGATTTACTTTTGGCTGTCAGGGTCGTCCCGTGGCAGGTTGCATTCGAGTAAGAAGATGCGGCCTCTGGGTAGGGGTTGAGCCGTGAACCCTACTGATCACCGTCAGCCCTGAACGTTCGCGGCCGTGAGCGTCATGGTCATCGCTGCGACGCTCCTGGTCCATGGCCTGACTCAGATACCGACTATCCAACTGCTGCCCGGCTACGTTGCCGCCTACCTCCTGATCGGCGCCTGCATCTTCGTCCCCGGCGGGAGAATGCCGTCACCGAGCCAGGCCGTTGCGTTCCTGCTGCCCGGTGCCCTGCTGGTGACGCTGGCGTTCCTGGATCTCGGCTTCTGGTGCGGAGGCTGGCTACTTGGACTCCCCGCGTGGGGACTCCTGCTCAGCCGATGGACTTCGGAGAATAAGCTCCCGGTCGTCCGAGTCCTGAAGTTTCTGGCGCTGCTGGTTCTGGGCTTGGCGGTCTTCATGCTGAACGGGGTCATTGGTATCTTCCTCGTTTTCAGCCTCGCGATTTTCCTGCTTCCCCTGGTCCCGATTCGCCTTGTCTACCCGGACTTCCGTGCCCATCTGCTGCAGATGAGTGTGGAGGTCCTCCTGTCGGTGAGCGCTGTCGTATTGGCCCTCATCCTGCCCACACCGGAAGGATCGTGGTCTTCGCCGATGATCCACGCCGGCGGAGCCGCTGCCGCAGGACTGATGATCGCCTTCTGGGCCCAGAGCATCCCCCGCCGCTCCGCAAAGCTCCGCCTCAACGACGGGGTAACGCTGTAGCCGACCGCGTCCTAGTCCGGCTTGCGGGCCCGGCTGGGCTGCACGCGGGGAGGTTCGCCTGGCATCTTGGGATAGTCGGGCGGGAAGGGCAGCTCGCCGAGTCCTGCCTTGAGGTCGCGATCCCACCAGCCCAGGAGCGTATCGATCGTGCCGGGGTGCGCATTTATGTTGGCCCAGGGGTCACCCACGGTCTTCAGCCGGTCCGGGACTGTGAGAATCGTGAAGTCCTTCGGGCTGACGCTTTCCAGCTCGTCCCAGCTGATGGGGCACGACACCGATGCGTGGGCCAAAGCGCGTGGACTGTACGCGCCGGCAATAGTCCGGTCGCGGTTGGCCTGGTTGAAGTCCAGGAACACTTTCTCGCCCCGTTCCTCCTTCCACCAGGCCGTCGTGACCTTGTCCGGCATCCGCCGCTCAAGCTCGCGGGCGGCAGCGATCACAGCGTGCCGGACATCCAGGAATTCCCGTGTCGGCTCGATCGGCGAATACACGTGGAGCCCGCGGTTGCCCGAGGTCTTGATGAAACTCTCCAGGCCGGCCTCGGCCAGCACCTCCTTCAGCGCCAGCGCGGCCGGGACCGCGTCGTCGAAGTCAGTTCCCGGCTGCGGGTCCAGGTCGATCCGGAGCTGGTCCGGGTTGTCGGTGTCCCCGGCCCGTGAGGGCCACGGGTGGAACACCACAGTGTTCATCTGTACGGCCCAGACGGCGGCAGCCGGCTCGTCCAGGACCAGCATGGGGTGCGAGCGTGCACTCGGGAAAACCACTTTCACCGACCGGATGAAGTCCGGGGTGCCCTTGGGCGGGTTCTTGGAGAAGAACTGATCGCCTTCGACGTTGTCCGAGTACCTCTGCAGCGCCACCGGCCGGTTACCGTTCGCTGCAATGAAGGCCTCCCCCACGTCCACCATGTAGCGCGCCAGGTCCAGTTTGGTCAGCCCCAGTTCGGGCCAGAGGACCCTGCTGGGGCTGGAAATCCGCATCTCGCGTTCGCCGTGGGGTCCAGGGACGGTCAAGGTTGTCTGTTCGCTCGCCATGGGGACAACGTACACCCGGCCCATTGCCCGGCAAACAGAATGGGCTCAGACGGTGACCCGCTCCCGCCGCTTCCGGAGCTTCTTCGCAACGAACAGCGTGACCAGGCCGGCCACTCCGGCGGCCACCAGTACCTGGAGCGCCCCGGCGTACTCCTCCACAAGTTGCCAGTTCTCCCCGAGGAAGTATCCCGCCAGGATCAGGACCGAATTCCAGATGAGGCTTCCCACGAGCGTCAGTCCCAGGAAACGCCACAACGGCATCCGGCAGATCCCGGCGGGGATGGAGACGAGGCTCCGGAACAGCGGCACCAGGCGGCCCAGGAAGACCGCCTTGCTGCCGTGGCGGGCGAACCACGCTTCCACCCGGTCGACGTCGGCGACGGCCACCAAAGGGATCCGGCCGATCAGGGCCCGGGTCCGGTCCCGTCCAAGCCCTCCGCCCAGGAGATACAGCACATACGCGCCCAGCAGTGACCCGGCAGTGGTCCACAGAATGGCGTCCAAGAGGCTGAAGCCGCCGCGGCTTGCGGTGAAGCCGGCTAGCGGAAGGATCACCTCGCTGGGGATCGGGGGAAACAGGTTTTCCAGAGCCACCACCAGTCCTGCCCCGGGTGCGCCTACATCCTCCATGACGCCTACCACCCACTCTGAGACCCCGCTGAGATCAGCGGCGCCCAAGTTCATGGCGTCCGGCGTCGCGGCAGCCGGCGATGGGGTTGCGAGGGATAAGGAGACGGCAAAGGCTGCGGTCATGGTGGTTCCTCCAGGATCGGGTTGACTCCCCACTCTCCGGCGCCGGGCTTGGGTCCGGCTGTCCCGCTCCTGTGCTGAGCCTGTGCAGGTTACGGGCAGGCCGCCCAGCCGCGGACGGCTGAGCACGCTGATGGAACCAGTTCGCTGATGGAACCGGGACGTGGACGGGAGCAGCATGCGGACCGGAAGCAGGACGGAATCCGGCATGATGAATCCATGACCGTCTCAGAGTCCGCCCTGACCATCGCCGTGGGCGACGTCGGGGTTTCCGCGTCCTATGCCCGTCCGGAGCAGCCGTTTGCCACCCTGGTGCTGGCCCATGGGGCTGGCGCGGGAATGGAGCATCCCTTTATGCGCGGGTTCACCGACGCCCTCAACGAAGAAGGCGTCGCCACCCTGCGCTTCAACTTCCCGTACCGTGAGGCCGGGCGGAAGTTCCCGGACCGGCCACCGGCCGCCATCGCCGCCTGGCGGGCCGCGATGGACGAGGCGGCGCGGCAGGGCGCCGAACACGGGGACACCGGGCCGGTCTGGGCGGCCGGCAAGTCATTCGGCGGACGGATGGCGTCGATGGCAGTAGCGGAAGGAATGACCGCCGCCGGGCTCGTCTACCTTGGCTACCCGCTGCACCCGCCGGGCAAGCCTGAAAAAATCCGCGACGAGCACCTGTACGGTCTCACGCTGCCCATGCTGTTCCTGCAGGGTTCCCGTGACACGTTCGCCACCCCGGAACTGCTGGAGGGTGTGGTGTCCCGGATCGGCCCGTCCGCCGTCTTGGAGTGGATCGACGGCGGGGACCATTCGTTCGCCGTGGCCGGCAAAAAGCGCAGCGCAGAGGACATCGGCGCGTCCCTCGCTTCGACGGTCGCGAACTTTATGCGCGCCCGCGGCTGACCGGCACCTCAGCGCGGCTGACCGGCACCTCAGACAGGTACCTCAGCGCGGCGTCTCTACCGGGGCGCCGGCCGGAGGACCGGCCGAGGCCAGCCGTGCGAGGTCCAGCCGGTTCGCGGCACCGGTTTTTCGCAGAAGGTTGGAGATGTGTGAGCTGACTGTCTTCTCGCTGATGACCAGGGCACGGGCAATCTCGCCGTAGGTCCTACCCGCAACAACGTGGTCCAGGATGTCCAGCTCCCGGGGTGTCAGTCCGGGCAGGACTGCTGCAGGGCGCTGCCCGTTGGCCGCCATCGTCGCAACAGGGATCCTCGCCCGCGCAGCAAGGCCCTCGAGGGCCTCCCGGACGGGTGCCGCCTGGAGCTCTACCGCGAGGGCGAGCCCCCGGCGGAGGAGCTCAGCTGCCTGGTGGCCAGGGCTGTGCCCATGCAGCAGCAGCGACTCCACCGCACGTTGGCAGGCGTAGGCCTCCTCCCACGGCAGGGACGCGTGCCGTAAAGCGTCGGCCGTCTTGGCCCACTCGGGCGCGTTGCCGTGCGGGATCCGGGCCCGGCCCAGCTCCGCGGCGTAGAGGAGTTCAAACGCTTCCAGCTGCCGCCGGTAGAGCTCCGACTCACCCACGGGTTCGTGCAGTATGCCGGGAAAGCGGTCCTGGAGATCGTTGGCGGCGGCCAGCAGGCCGGACGTCGGCGCCCCGAGGTCCCGCGCGCGCTGGACCTGGTCCGCGAGAGCGCGCGCGGCAACGGGGAGAAGCCACTCGCACATGGTGGGCGGTGGACCCGGGCCGGTGGCACCTGTGATCGCCGCCTCGAAGGCTGCCTCCGGGCGCCCGGCCGCGACGCTGACTTCCGCACGGATGGCGTCGAAGTCCAGGTTCAGGAGACCGGACGTCTCGTCATACAGCTCCTCAGCCCGTTGAAGGTGGACCGCTGCCTCGTCGCGCCGGCCCTGCAGCGCGGCGAGCCGTGCAGCCGTCAGCCGTGCGCTCACATCCCCCATCGGTCCGGGATCAAAGCCGATGGCGATCCGCAGCGCCGCCCGGCATTTCCGCCAGTCACCGACTGCCAGGAAGCTGGCCGCTTCGTCGGCCGCAATCTTGGCCGTGTAGGCGTGAGGCGCTCCCCGGTCGACCAGTTCCTGCCGCGCCCGGTGCATCAGGTCAGCGTACGCTGCACTTGTCCATGGCCCGTTCGCGTTGCCGGCCCACGCGGTGGCGTGGACGAATGCCCAGAAATCACGTGCCCGGAGCGCTTCCTTGGCCCCTTCCTCCGCCAAGGGAATTCCTGCGTGGGGGCGGCCCGCAACATTTTCGGCGATAGACACCGCGGTCAGCGCGTAGGAAAGCGCCCGGTGGTCCCCGGTCTCCCTGGCCAGGGCAAGTGCCTGCCTGGCGGGAGCCTCCACACCTGGCTCGTTGTGCCACATGGTTGCATGGGACAGCTCGGCCAGGGCCAGGGCGTGCTGCCAGCTGTGGGGCTCGGCTGCGGAGAGCCGGACGGCCTCCCGTATGTCGGGCAGGGGGAAGAACCCCTGCCCGGTGGACAGCTGCAGGTGCATGCGGCGAACCATGAGCTCGGCCCTGGCAAGCGCTCCTCCGGGAAGATCGGTGCCGCCCAGCAGCGCCTCGATGGATTCCAGCTCCACGGACAACGCCCCCGACTCGTAGGCTGCCTGGCGGACCCGGTCCCACAGATCCAGCGTCCGCTCCGCCGCATCCGGGAGTCCCCGGCGCAGATCAAGGGCCAGGCTCAGCATCCGCAGCGCATCGCCGTTGGCGCCGGACTGACGTGCCGCGTCCGCCGCCACCAGCGCCCAGCGGTAAGCCTCGGCCTGATGCCCGGCCTGATGGTGGTGGTCAGCAAGGGAAACCACGACGGCGGCCTCCGGGCGGGTGCCTCCGTCCAGCTGCCGTTCGTAATACGCGGCGAACGCCGAATGAAGGCTCGTGCGGTCCACGGCATCGAGCGCCAGCTCCAGAGTTTCGGCGATGAGCGGATGGTGGAACCAATACGTTCCATCCGGGGCCAGGTCCAGGATTCCTGCCTCCGCGGCCGAACGCAGGACCGCCGGTATGCGTTCGGGATCAAACGCCGGCCCGGCGACCTCCCGCAGGTCGGCCCCGGTGGTGGCTTTCCCGCCGACGGCCATGATCCGGGTCAGTTCTTGGGCATCGGATGGGAGCCCTTGCCAGGACCGCAGGACGGCGGACTTCAGGTCGGGCGGGAATCCGGCCGGCAGGTGCCGGTCTCCGGCACTGAGGCCGGCCACCAGCAGGAGATTGAGATACGGGTTGCCGGCTGAGCGGGCGAACACGTCGTTGACCAGCGTCCGGTGCGGCGGTTCGCCCAGGATCGAGGCGAGCTGCGCTTCCGTGTCCGGCCGGTCGAGCGGGGCCAGCGTCCTGGTGTCCACGCCGGGCAGCCGCCGGATGTCTGCCAGCCAGCGGTCAAGCTTGTGGCCGTCGCCGACGTCGTTGTGCCGTACGGTTCCGATCACTCCCAGCCGGCGCTCCTGCGGTCCGGCCACGAGGTACATCAGGACATCCAACGTGGTTTGGTCTGCCCACTGCAGGTCGTCAACCACCAGCAGGACGGGCCGCTCCAGGCTGAGCCCGGTGAGCCACTCATCGATCAGCAGGGGAAGCTCCGGTCCGGCGTCCCGGGGAAAGGACGGCGCCAGAAAACGGGCTGCCCCGGCTGAACGGAAGGCACCCCGAAGTGCCAGCAACGGCATCTCCATGGAGGCCAGCGGGAGGGCCGCGCCCTTGAGGATGGCAACCTCCGGGTGGGCCGCTGCGCACGCCTGGGCAACCAGCGCCGTCTTCCCCACTCCGGCGTCGCCGGAGATGATGAACGTCCGGGCCGTACCGGACCGGACGGCACCGATGACTCCGGCCAGTTCAGCCAGGTCCGCTGCCCGTCCGATGAAATCCGGGCCGCCGGTGTCCAACGGTTTTGCCACAGTCCCAGCTTGCACCCCCGGGTGCGGCCGGTACAGATCTGAGGGTACCCCGCCTGGTTCTGAGGGGCGTCGCCTGATGTGGCTCCGTGGCACGGGAGAGCAGGCTGAAACTGTCTGCACCCGCACATCCTGAAGGGAAAACGCTATGAACTCATCGATCAGTTCACGCCGCAGGACCGGAGCCGCGCTTGCGCTCTTCCTGCTGGCGGTCATCGCTCCGGCCCCGGCCGGCGCCGGGGAGCCGGCAGCGCCGGGGAGCCGGCAGCGCCGGCGGACACCGGCATCAACACCGGTTACTGTCCGCTGACGCGGATTGGCACCCAGCTGGTCCGCTGCGACAACCTCACCGGAGCCGACGTCCCGGCGCCCTACTGGATTCCCGAACAGTAACGGGTCCAGGCAGGGCGCCGGGACGTGCACGCGCTTGGCGTCAGCTACGCGGCGTCGTCGTGCCACCAGCCTTCCCAGGCGGTGGAGGTCAGCTGGCCGTTAGGGAACTCTGTTTTGCCGTTTCCGCCGCTGTACGCACGGTTGTCGTCACTCCGGCGGGCGTCGAGCAAGAAGTTCAGGCTACTCAAAAGCAACATCGTTGCGTCCTTTCATGTCGTGGTGTGGACCACGCTGTCCACGTATCGACGAGCCTAACTGCGGGATGTTTCAGCACGTCGACGCCACATTTCCGCCATGTAACGTTCCTCTCACCCTGCTGTTCGGGCGACATGAATCCGTCCCGCGGCGGCGTTACATCCGGGATTTGGTCCGTGCGGTCGCCTGCGCCGTCCACGGGTCCTCGGGCCAGGGATGCCTGGGATAGCGGCCCCTCATCTCCGACCGCACCTGCGCGTACGGGCCGGACCAGAAGGACGCCAGATCGTCCGTCACCGCCAGCGGCCGGCGGGCCGGTGACAGCAGGTGGAACAGCACCGGCACCCGTCCGCCCACCAGCCGCGGTGTGTCCGCCCAGCCAAAGCATTCCTGCAGCTTGACCGCCACCACCGGCCGTCCGCCGTCGTGCGTCATTGAAGTGGCGGCGCCTGGCACATCACCTGCGGCACGGTCCGGCACGTCGGGGTAGTCGATGCGCACGCGCGACCCGCTGGGCACTTCCAGCGTCTCCGGCGCGAGTTCGGCCAGCTTCGCGGCCTCGGGCCACGGCAGCAGTCGCCGCAAAGGGTCGGTGAGGTCGATGGTGCCGGTGGCGGCTCCGCCGGCCAGTTTTTCGAGCTCCGGTCCCAGCCAGTCATCGAGCCGGGCGAGCAGGGCCGGTTCGGAAACATCAGGCCACGGCTCACCCAGTTCGCGGCGAAGCAGGGCGATCCGGCGGCGCAGGGCGTCCGCCGCCGTCGACCATCCGATGGTTCCCAGACCTTCCTTTGCGAGGGCGCGGGCCACCGCCAGGCGTCCTTCAGCGGCGGACGGGCGAACGGGTGTGGAGGACAGCACGATCGCGCCCAGCCGGCGTTCCCGCCGTGCCGTGACGCGGCCTTTGCCGAACGACGCCTCGACGGTGTCCGTGAGGAGGTGGCGGGCAGCTGCCTCGGCGGTGTCGGCGGTGATCGGTGCCGCGGAACGGATGACAGCACCCGTGCCGGCTGCGTCCCGGCCTTCCGCGCGCGACACCTCCGCCACCGCCAGCCACTCATGCCCGGCCAGGGAACTGCCTGCGGGCAGTCCGGCCCGGGTGCCGGACGAGAGGAGGTAACGCTCCGGCCCCTCCCCCGGAACGCGCCGCGCCACCCGGTCAGGGAAGGCGAGGGCGACGACGGCACCCACCGCTTCCGCTTTGCCCGGCGGGGCATCCTGGGCGGGGTGTACGACGCCGGCAGCCTCCTTGCGCGCGATCGCTTCCATCCGCCGGACGTCCTCAGTCCACCGCCGGGAAGCAGGCTCCTTGCCGGTGCGGAGGGTGGCCAGAAGCCTTGTCAGGTCGGCACCCGGCGCCCGCTGGTCCCCCGCCACCAGGGCGACCGCTTCTGCGGCTGTCCGCGCGCCCACGGCTCCGGCGCCGTCGAGCAGGGCGCGGGCCAGCCTGGGATCCGCAGGGACCCTGGCCAGGGTCCGGCCCAGCGCGGTGGCGTGGCCGTCCGAGGCCACGGCGCCGAGTTCACGCAGGATTTCAACGGCTTCGTGCATTGCTGCCTGCGGAGGGGCGTCCGGAAGCGCGAGTCCGGTGCCGCTGGGCGAACCCCAGCAGGCCAGGACCAGGGCCGCGGCGGTGAGGTCGGCGACGGCGATTTCCGGCGTCACGTGGGCGGGGGCCGCACCGAAGGCCCGCTGGTCGTAGCAGCGGACCACCCGGCCCGGGCCCTGCCGCGCGGCACGGCCGGCCCGCTGGTCTGCGGACGCCCGTGAACACGAAACAGTCACCAGGCCGGACATGCCCCGGCTGGCATCCCGCCGCGGTTCCCGGGTCAGGCCGGAGTCAACCACCAGGCGGACCCCCGGGACGGTCAGGGAGGATTCCGCCAGGTCGGTGGAGACAATGATCCGCGGCATGGCGGCGTTGCTCCGGCCGGACACGGCGCGGTCCTGCTCGGCCGGGCTGACCTGGCCATGCAGCTCCAGGACCTCCGTTCCCGTGCCGGTGCGGCCGCGCAGGCGTGCTGCCACGTGGGCGACCTCCCGGGCGCCGGGCACAAACACCAGCGTGTCCGTGTCTGCGCCGGCGCTTGTGTGTGCCGCTGCGGCGGTGTCCGCGACGTGGTCCAGGAATGCGCGCGTCACACCCCGTCCGTCCAACCGGGCCGCTCCCGCCGGCGCCCATTCGACCTCCAGCGGGTACAGCGCCGACGGACAGTCGACGACGGGAGCCGGCCCGCCGCCGTCGTGATCACTTGGTTCTCCGGTGGTGGCGCCCCCGATCAGCGCGGCGAAGCGCGGTGCGTCCAGGGTGGCGGACATCGCCACCAGGGTGAGGTCTCCGCGGAGCTGGCGCACTTCGGTGAGCATGCCCAGCAGCAGGTCCGTCTCCAGGCCGCGTTCGTGCACTTCGTCCAGGATCACCGCGCCGGCAGTTTCGAGTCCCGGATCGTCCAGGAGCCGGCGGAGCAGGATCCCCGGGGTGACGAATTCGATGAGGGTCCCGGGGCCTGCCTGGCGTTCGCCGCGGACCGTATAGCCCACCCTGTCGCCGAGCCGGCTGCCATCGAGGGCGGCCAGGCGCCGGGCCGCTGCCCGGGCGGCCACCCGCCGCGGCTGGGTGACCACCACCCGCCGCTGTCCGTGCCCGGGAGTGGCGGCCAGCAGGTTGGCGAGCAGCGGCGGAACCAGGGTGGTCTTGCCCGTGCCCGGCGGCGCCTGCACCACCGCAGTTCCCGCCGCCCCGCCCGGGCGCAGCGCCGCAGTGAGGTCGCCCAGGGATTCTGCAAAGGCCAGCCCCGCACCGATGGCGGCCAGGTCGAATGTCGGAAGAACGCGCAGAGAAGTCACACCCCCATTCTCCCCGCAGGGCAACTGCCGGGCTGACTGTCCTTTCGGCAGCGTGCCATAGGAGAGACTGGAGGAAAGTCACTTAGGAAAGCGGGACCAGAATGATCAATCTCCAGCAGGACGCAGAAGGCTTCATCCGGATGAAACGCCACTTTCCCGGCAGCGCCGAGGTGGCTGTGACGTTCGCCGACGGCTCCCGGGAACTGTTCAGCGGCCTGGACCTGAACCGGATCTACGATGACGCCCTGGCCGTCTACCGCGCGCAGAACCAGCTCGACGCCAAGGGATTTTCCCGGGGTCCGAAGAAGAAGGTCCAGGCCGCCATCGAGTTTGTGGCCATCCACCCCGGCATGGGGAAGTAGCCGGCCGCGAGGCCCTTCGGGGATCGGTGCGTAGTTACTGGATTCTGCTTGGATGCGCTGGCTGTCCAGGCCGGTGGATCGCGACGTCGCCGTACGAGGTCCGGGCCCGGACTTCGACGCTTTCCGTGGATTCCCCCGGGCCCCCGGCCGGGGCCAGGGCGTTGCGGACCTTCCCGTACTTGGTGCTGACGTCCAGCCACGCCGCCGTGCCTTCGGGGATGCCGATGCCCACGTCGCCGTAGGCCGTTTCGAGGACCACGGAGCCGCGCGTGGCCTCGCCGACCCGGATCTTGCCATTGGCGGATTTGGCCGTCACCGATGACTGTGCCTTCCCGATGTGGACGTTGCCGTTGGCCGCCTTGATGTGGACCTCGCCGGCGGCCTCCCCGAGCCGGATATGTCCGTCGGAGTTCCTGATCTGGGTGGAACCGCCGACCCGGTTGACGCGGATTTCACCGGACCCGGTCTTGAGGTCGACGTCACCTGCCGAAACGTCCACGACGACGTCGCCATAGCCGGATTCCGCCTTTACAGCATCCGCCCGGTCGAGCCGGATGTGGCCCATGCCGGTCTTGAGGTCACCCTGTCCAAGGTTCCCTTCGCCGTCGAATTTCCCCATCCCGGCCTCCCAGCGGACATCGGAATGGGACGGCAGCCCGACGGTGACGTCCACGGCGCCGTTCCCGGTCAGGATGGCGAACCGTTTCCAGTCCGTTGACCCCTTAATGAAGAGCATGCCGTTGGAGAAATCGATGCGGGTTTGCTCGGCGGCCCTGACATCTGCGGCCCTGCCGGCATCGCTGGGGCGGACGTCAACAACGGTGTCCTTCCGGTCGCCTGCGGTGACGCGGATGTCGCCGAGGTTGTACTCGACGTTGAGGGTGATGCGGTCGGGGGTTTCGAAGGTGGGCATTGCGGTTTCCTTTGGACTGGTCAGTCAGTGCCTTGATGGGAGTTTGCGTCGGGCCCTACCGGACCCACCCGGTGAAGCTGTGTCCGCCGGACGGCGTGCGGCGTGCCTCCCCTGGTGCCTTGCCGGCGCCATCCAGCGAAGCGGTGACGGAGCGGACGAGCCAGGCGTTGACCGAGACTTTCTCCTTGGCCGCTGCTTCCTCGATGCGCACCTTGAGCGGCTCGGGCAGCCGCAGCGTGAACCTGGCGGCCGGGCCTTCGTCGCTGTCCTGTGTGGGGGGCGGGGTGACCGCAAGGCTGTCCGCAGCGCCGTCGAAGTCTGTACTCGCCGGTGGGGGCGTCACCACAAACTCGGGATCGCGGCCGCGGAGCCGGACGTCCACTGAACCAGGCGCCAGTTCCCGGGTGATTTCGCTGGCAGCCGCGGAGAGCGCCTCCAGCAGAACCAGCCGGGTGGCGGTTTCCAGCGGCGCCGTCAGCCGGCCGGCAAGTTCCCGGGCCGGTTCGCCGCCGGCCGCAGAGGCCGTCTGCAGCTGCTCCTGGAGGGACATCACATATTGTTGCAGGTCCATGACACCAGTATGACGTCATAGTGACGTCATGGCAATGCCTCCGCGACGTCGCCGGGTGCAGCGGTGAAAGCAGGGGCCGGCGGTCAGCCCCTGTCTCCCTTGTCGGCGTTCTGCAGTCCGACGGGGCCACCCGGGCCGGCGTTGGTCCGCCTGTTGACCAGCCATGTGACGAACCACAGCACCACGCCGATGGCCATCAGGCCTCCGGCGATCTGGTACTGGATCACGTTCCGGCCAACCCACGGTCCCGCGAGGAATGCACACAGCAATGCGGCGAGAAGCGGCAACTGCCCTGGCGAGGTGAAGAACACTTTGCGGTTGGGGTCCCGCTTGCCGCGCAGGACCACGCAGGCAACGTTGACCACGGTGAAGACGCACAGCAGCAGGAAGGCGGTGGTGCCGGAGAGGTTTGCCACGATGTTGCTCTTCGGGTCGGACGTGACATACCAGATCAGGCCCAGCGCCAGGACGGTGGAGAACAGGATCCCGGCCCACGGGGTGCGGCGCCCCGGCAGCACTTTTCCGAGCGGCCTGGGCAGGACGTGCTGGCGGGCCATGCCATAGATCAGGCGGCTGGCCATCAGCATGTTGATCAGCGCGGTGTTGGCGACGGCGAAGACCGCGAGGAACGGGAAGATCCGGTCGATCGGGAAGTCCGGCGAGCCCTTGTGGACCACCTCAAGCAGCGCGGCACCCTCCGCTTCCCTGATCCCTTCAAGTTCCGTGGGCGTCAGCACGCTGACCACGGAGATGGCCACGAGCATGTAGAGGATCACCGCCACGCCGAGGCCGGTGAGCATGGTCCGGGGGAAGATCTTTTCCGGGTGCTGGGTCTCCTCCACCATGTTCACGGAATCCTCGAAACCGACCATGGCGAAGAACGCGATGGAGGTGGCAGCTGTGACGGCCAGGAACAGGCCCTTGTCCTGGTAGTCGCTGAAGACGAAGATTTCCCCCGCGTTCCCGGTGCCCTGCGCCATCACGAAGAAGCCGACGCCGATCACGATGCACAAGGCCGTCATCTCGACGAGGGTCAGCACTACGTTGAATTTCACGCTCTCGCCCACGCCGCGGAGGTTGATGGCCGCCAGCAGCAGCATGAAGCCCATGGCGACGGCGGTGATCACACCTTGCGCGGGCACGTCCATCCAGCCGTTGATCTCCAGGCCGCCGAAGAAGTTCTGGGCGAGGACATTCGCGGAGGTGGAGGCGCTGGTGATGCCGGAGCAGACTACGGCAAAAGCCACCAGGAACGTGACGAAGTGGATGCCGAAGGCTTTGTGCGTATAGAGCGCCGCTCCGGCTGCCTGCGGGTACTGCGTGACCAGTTCGAGGTAGGAGAACGCGGTCAGCGTCGCGACGACGAACGCGAGCAGGAACGGCAGCCAGACGATGCCTCCTACGGTGCCGGCCATGGTGCCCGTCACGGCGTAGACGCCGGCGCCGAGGATGTCGCCGACGATAAAGAGGAGGAGGAGCTTGGGTCCGAGGACCCGCTTCAGTTCCGGTCCGTCGCCCTCGGGCGTGGCGTCGAATACTTCCTCAGAAGTCTGACTCATGGCTGACCTCCACTGCGGGTACACGGCTCCCGGGAGAGCCGCGGCCGGATCCCGGCCTCAATGTGACCTACTTCACTGTGAACCTCGCAGGCAACTTTGGCAACAGGGCCGCCGCGGAGCGGTATAGCCTAGGCCGATGGAGCAAACATGACCGTCCGCAGCGCCGGCATCCTGCTGTACCGCCGGGACCCGGCGTCGGCCCTACAGGTCTGGATCGCCCACATGGGCGGCCCGTTCTGGGCACGCAAGGAAGCCCAGGCATGGTCCCTGCCCAAAGGCGAGTACAGCGAGGACGAGGACCCGTGGGCAGCCGCCCAGCGGGAGTTCGCCGAGGAGATGGGCGTTCCTGCCCCTGCCGCCGATTACCGGGAGCTGGGGGTCTTCAAACAGCCCTCGGGCAAGGTCATCACCGTCTTCGCGGCGGAGTCGGATTTCGCGCCGGAGCAGATCGTGAGCAACACCTTCCCGCTGGAATGGCCCAAGGGGTCCGGCGTAATCCGGGACTTCCCCGAGATCGACCGCGCCGAGTGGGCCACCGAGCCGGTAGCCCGCACCAGGCTGGTGCGCGGACAACTGCCCATCCTCGACGCGCTCATCGCGCAGCTCCGGGATGGCACTTAGCCGCAATCCCGGCGTCGAACATTGCAGTTAAGTGCCGCCTCGCGGAAGCGAAGGCCGCCGGCCTAGCCGGCCTGCTTCTTCACGGCCCGCCCGATGCGCGCCGCGGCCTCCTCGATCTGTGCGCCGTCCACGTGGCCGTAGGCGAAGCGGAGGTGGCGGTCCGCGTCGGTGCCCGGGCCGGACGGGAAGAACGAGCCCTGCTGGTACTCGACTCCTTCGGCGCTGGCGTCTGCGGCGAGCACGTCGGCCTTGATGGCGTCATCCCGCAGGCGCGGCCACAGGAACAGCCCGCCGTCGGGGACAACGGCGTCGAACGTTCCCGGCGCCTCGCGCTCCAGGGCGGACACCAGCGTTTCGGCCCGGGTGCGGTACAGCGTCCGGGCCCGGTTGAGGGTCTCGTCAAACAGCCCCGGCTCTGACGTCAGCAGTTCGCCGACCACGGCCTGGACGAACGTGGAGGTGTGTGAATCGTGCCGGCTGCGCAGCGCCACGATATCCCCCGTCAGGTGCTCCGGGACGACGGACCAGCCCAGGCGGAGCCCGGGACCGAGGGTCTTGGTGAACGTGTTGATGTGGATGACGTGGTCCGAGTTGTTGAAGATGTCCGCGCCCTCGGGCGGGGCGGAGTACCAGAGTTCGCGGTACGGGTTGTCGGCCAGGATGATGAAGCCGTAGTGCTCGGCGAGCCTGACAAGTTCGCGGCGTTCCCCGGCCGGCAGCGAGCCCTGCGTGGGGTTGTGGAAGTCCGGCACCGTGTAGAGGGCCGACGGGCGGGCGCCGTCCCTAAGCCGGTCCGCAAGGTCCTCCACGTCCAGGCCGTGGTTCCCCACCCGGACAGGCAGGGTGCGGGCTGCGGACAGCTCCAGTCCGCGCAGGAACAGCGGGAAGATCGGGTTGTCCACTGCCACGAGGTCGCCGCGCTCCACTACCGCCTGGATGGCCAGGGCAAGCCCGTGGAAGCCACCGTTGGTGACCAGGACACGTTCGACGGCGACACCCTCGCGTTCGGCGATCCACTCCCGCAGGGGCGAGATGCCCTCGGTGCGGGAGTACTGCAGGGCAGGGACGCCGGGACGGGACAGGACCCGGGACGTCGCCGCCGCGAGCTGCCCAGTGGGCAGCACGCCCGGATCGGGAATGCCGCCCAGGAGTTCGATCGCGTCGGGCCGTTTGTTGCGGAGCGTCGCATCGCCGAAGCCCTTGGGGGCACTGAGTCCTGCGATCAGGGCGGGCCGGCGCGTGGATGCGGATGCGAGGGGGCGGGTGGTCAGGTTCGTTGTCATGGTGTCGCTTTCGAGAGTTGGGGGGCCGCGGGTGTGCGGTGCGGTTCCGGGGAGGAGACACTCGGGATGGCATCCAGGAGCGTCCGGGTGTAGGGGTGGCGCGGCCGGGAGAAGATCTGCTCCACCGGGCCGTCTTCGACCACCTTGCCCCGCCGCAGCACGGACACCGTGTCCGCGATCTGACGGACCAGTGCCAGGTCGTGGGAGACAAACAGGTACGTCAGGCCAAGTTCTCCCTGCAGCCGGGTGAGCAGTTCGAGGATGCCGGCCTGCACGCTCACGTCCAGGGCCGACGTCGGTTCGTCCAGGACCACCACGTCCGGGCGCATCACCAGGGCGCGGGCGATGGCCACGCGCTGGCGCTGGCCGCCGGACAGATCGGCTGGCCGGCGGGACAGGAACTCCGCCGTCAGGCCCACCGACTCCAGCGCTTCGCGGACACGCCCGGCGCGGTCCGCCTTGTCGCCGACGCGGAACTGGTCCAGCGGTTCCCCGACAATCCTGCTGACCCGCCAGGTGGGGTCCAGGGATGTGAATGGGTTCTGGTACACAAGCTGGAGGTGCCGGCGGACCGAGCGGAGGGAGTCCCGCGAACGGCCGTGGACGGCGTCGCCGCCGACGGTGACCTGGCCGCCGTCGGGCTGTTCAAGGCCGAGCAGCAGGCGTACCGCCGTGGTCTTGCCTGAACCGGATTCGCCCACCAGGGCGTGGGTGCTCCCCCGTTCCACGGTAAAGGAAACCCCGTCGACGGCGAGGGTGTCCCTGCCGCCGGCGGAGTAGCGTTTGGAGACGCCCTGCACGTGGATCTGGGGTACTGCCTGGAGCTGGGGTTCGACGGCGGCCTGCGGCTGCAGCGCGGACGCCAGCCGGTGGTGCCGGTAGCGGTCCGGGTTCAGGGCAGGAACGTCGGCATGCAGGTTCCGGGCGTACTCCGTCGCCGGCGAAGCGAACACCTGCCGCGATGGGCCGCCCTCCTGCACCGCCCCGTTCTTCAGCACCACCAGGGAATCCGCCCGTTCGGCGGCGATGGCCAGGTCATGCGTGATCAGGAGCAGGCTGATGTCCAGCTCCCAGCGGAAATCGGAAAGCATGTCCAGGATCAGTTTCTGGACGGTCACATCCAGGGCCGAGGTCGGCTCGTCCGCGACAATCAGCGCCGGACGCGGCAGCACCGTCAACCCGATCAGGACGCGCTGAAGCATCCCGCCCGAGAGCTGGTGCGGATACGAGTCGTAGACGCGGGCCGGGTCCGGCAGCCCGACCTCCCTGAAGACGTCAAGGATGCGGGACCGCCGGGCATCGGCGTCGCCGGGGCCAAGCAGCGCGGCGGCCTCCTGTGCCTGCGACCCGATGGTCCGCACCGGGTTCAGTGCAGAGCCCGGGTCCTGCGGGATGTAGCCGAGCGAGCGGCCACGCAGCGGCCTGAATTCCTTCTCCGGCAGGGCGAGGACGTCGCGTCCGTCAAGGTGCACGCTGCCGTTGACGGTTGCCAGCTCGTGGGGCAGGAGGCGGAGGACGGCCTTGGCAATGGTCGATTTCCCCGAGCCCGATTCCCCGATGAGCGCCAGGCTTCCGCCGCGGCCCAGGGTGAACCCGACGTCGTTCACCACACTGTTGCGGCCGTAGGCCACGGAGAGGCCGGCCACACTGAGCAGCGTTCCGGCGTCGTTCGTTCCTGGCACGTCGTTGTCCTTCCATTGCAGGGTCATGGCGTTCACTTGACCTTCCGCAGCCAGCGGCTGATCCGGTTGACGGAGAGCACCGTGATGACGATGACCAGGGCCGGGGCGTAGACCAGCCACGGCGCCGTCGGGTAGGTCTTGCCCGAGGCCACCAGCAGGCCCCAGTCCGACGCCGGCGGCGGGTCGCCGTAGCCGAGGAACGCCAGCGAGGCGATGACCAGGATCGATGTCCCGAACTGCAGGACGGCCAGTACCAGGACTGACCGGTAGGCATTCGGCAGGATGTGCCTCAGCAGCACGTGGAGCCGGGAGCCGCCCTCAAGGTAGGACGCCTCGACGAAAGCGGCGCTGCGGACCCGCACCACTTCGGCGCGCATCAGCCGGGCAAACACCGCAACGGCCGTCACGCCGGTGGCAATGGCGGCGTTGATGGTCTGGAAGCCGAGCGAGCTGACGATCACCACGGCCAGGAGGAAGCCCGGGATGGCGAGGAGGACGTCCACGAAGCGTCCCAGGACGGTGTCCAGCCAGCCGCCGCGGAAGCCGCTGGCCAGGCCGATGGCGCTTCCGGCGACCAGGCCGATGAGGACGGCAACCAGGGCACTGGACACCGAGGAAGCCGTGCCGTGGACCACCCGGGTGTACAGGTCACGGCCGAGGTAGTCAGTGCCGAACCAGTGTGCGGCGCTGGGGGCATCGAGCTTGGCTGCGGTGTCGCCAACGACGGGGCTGTAGGACGTGAAGAGTCCGGGCAGCAGCGACCACAGGACAACAACCAGCACCGCCAGGAAGGACAGCAGCACCGTGGGCGGCACACCGGCGGCCGCCCGCCGCGTGGCCGTGCCGGCGCTGCGCAGGGACGCGAGGGACAGTTCGCTGCTCATGCGTGCACCTCCGTCCGGACTTTGACCCGGGGATCCACCAGCGGCGAGACGAGGTCCGCGATCAGGTTTACCGCCACGAAGACGATGGCTGACAGTGCCACCGCCGCCTGCAGGACCGGCTGGTCCTCGCCGGTGACGGCCTTTTGCACCACGGTGCCGAGTCCGTCCCTGCCGAAGATCGTTTCGGTGATGACGGCGCCGCCGAGGAGTTCGCCCACGATCAGGGCCACCATGGTCACCGTGGGAAGGGCCGAGGGCTTCACCAGGTGCCGGACAAACAGGGACGCCTCGGTCAGCCCCCTGGACCGGGCCACCAGGGCGTAGTCCTGCCTGGATTCATGGTCCAGGCCGGCGATGAGCACCTCGGCCAGCGGGGCGGAGACCGGAATTGCCAGGGTGATGGCCGCAAAGAGCGTGGCCGCCGCGCTGTTGGGATCGGTAGTGGTGAAGGAGTGCAGCCGGAAGGCGAACAGTTCGATCAGCACCAGTCCGATGACGAAATTCGGCACCGACAGGAAGAATGCCGGGATGGAGCGCAGGACGGCCGCCCACTTTCCGGGCAGGTAGTGGGCGCCGTAGGCAATGGCCACAGCCAGAACGACGGCGATGACGAGCGCGCTCGCTGCAAGCCCCAGGGTGGAGGGCAGCGCGTCGCCGATCAGCTGGGCCACCGGCAGGTTGGACTGCAGGGAGAACCCGAGTTCGCCTGTCAGGAATCGCCCCAGGGACAGCGCAAGCTGCACCAGCACCGGCTTGTCCAGGCCGTAGAAGGCGACGATCCGCTGGATCTCCTCCTCGCTCAGGCCGTGCTGCGGATCGCGCAGGGAATTGGTGATCGAGTCGCCCGGAAGCACGCTGATGACCAGGAACGTCAGCACGTACGCCAGCAGGACCACCGCGATGGCCTGGGCCGCCCGGGTGAGGGCGTACCGTTTGTACTGGCTGGTCATTCCGCGAGCCAGGCGGTGTAGAAGTTGGCGTACGCCAGGCCGTTGTAGCTCACGCCCTGGACCTTGGGCGAGATGAGGTAGAGGCGCTGCACCAGCTGGTTGAGCGGGATGAAGTAGCCCTGCTCGAGCACGTACTGCTGGAGTTCGCCGGCGATCTTCTCCCGGGAATCCCGGTCAGATGCGCTGGCGATGGCGGTGGACAGGGCGTTGAGCTTCTGGTCGCTGGTGCCAAGGTTGAACCAGTTTTCGCCGTTGTTCTGGCTGGTGAGCACCCCGGCCACCGTCCCGACGTCGACGAAGCTCCGCGAGGTCTGGAACAACGGCGGCCGGCTGGCCTGGATGGCTGAGTAGCCGGCCACGTCCACAACCTTCAGATTCACTTTGACGCCGATGCGCTTGAGCTGCTGGGCGATGAGCTCATCCTCGGCCGCGGTGGACGGCACGTAGGGGTTCGGTGACAGCGTGAACTCAAGGGTCTTGCCGTCCCTGGTCCGGTAGCCCTCCGGCCCTTCCTTCCAGCCGGCGTCCGCGAGGAGTTTCCTGGCGCGGTCGGGTTCGTAGGCAAAGGAGCTGCTGTAGTCGCCGGCTTCGGGGACGTTGCCCTGGATGAACGTGGTGGCGGCGTCCCAGTCGTCGGTGTAGACCGTCTTCCGGATTTCCTCGCGGTCGATGCCGTGCTGGATCGCCTGCCGGACGGGGAGTTCGTTGGTGGGGAAGGCCTGGGTGTTGACCTGGAAACCGTCGACGAACCCGAGGTAGCGGGGCGTGCCCACCGTGAAGCCCTGTTCCTTCAGGGACTCGATTTCCTGGGGCTCGACGTTGAACGCCACCTCCGCCTGTCCCGAAGCGACCGTTGAGGTGCGGACGGAAGTGTCCTTGATGACCTTGTAGGTGATGGTGTCCAGGCGGGCCGGGCCGGTGTGGCCCAGGGCTGCCGGGCCCCAGTTGTAGTCCCCGCGCTTCTCCAGCACGTAGCTGTCGCCCTGCTTCCAGGACTTGACCTTGAACGGGCCGCTGCCGATTTCCTGGCTCAGGTCGGCCTGCGCCTCGACCGGGAGCGCGAGCGTCGTGGGCGAGAGCAGGATGCAGCCGTGATAGCCAAGGGTTGCAATGAAGCCCAGTGCCGGTGAGGAGAAGGACACCTTGACCGTGCTGTCATCAGTGGCCTCGGCGCCCGCAAAATTGCTGGACGGGAAGAGACCCACCTTGCTCACGCCCCGGGCCGGGTCGCCCTTCGCCCACGCGTTGAGGTTCGCCACCACGGCGGCTGCGTCGAGCGGGGTCCCGTCCGAGAATGTCACGCCCTTCTTCAGGTGCAGCACGAACTCCCTGGCACCGTTGAGTTCCTCCCAGCTTTCGGCGATCCAGGGGCTGAGCGCGCCCTTCTCGTCGACGTAGACGAGCTTGTCGGTGATCTGGCCCCAGAGGTTGCCCTCGTAGCTGGAGATCGACGTTTTGCTGGACACCCAGCCGGTGTCGTAGCCCTGGATCAGGAAGGTGATGTTGCCGCCGTCGACAGGGGTGCCCGGGTTGGCGGTACTGGACGTTGCCGTGCCGCCACACGCGGTGAGCAGGGCGGTGAGGGTGACGGCGCTGACGCCGGTGAGGAAGGCGCGGCGCCGGATTTCGGGTGAGTACATGGGAATTCTCCTTGACGAAAGATGAGGGGATGCTGCCCGAGGGGGTGCAGGCGAAAAGTGCTAGATGGCCTTGCCGGGGTTAAGCAGCTGGCGGGGATCGAGGGCGGCTTTGACGGCGTGCTGGGCCTGGCGGTTCCGCTCCGATAGTTCAAGGGCCGCCCAGTCGCGCTTGATGGTGCCCACGCCGTGCTCGCCGGTGACCGTCCCGCCCAGGGCCAGCGCCACACGGACCAGCTCCGTTGCCGCTTCCTGCAGCGGGGCAGGCGGGCGGGCCGGGTCGCCGTCGGGCCCCCTGTCCAAGGTGATCAGGGGATGAAGGTTGCCGTCTCCTGCGTGCGAGACTGCCGAGATTCTGACGCCGTAGCGCGCCTCCAGTGCGGGGAAGGCTTCGTAGACTTTGGGAAGCCCTGACTTCGGCACGGCGATGTCCTCGCCGATGAACCACTGGTCCCGGGGCAGGCCGCGGCCGTGGCGGCGGAGTCCCCACAGGCGGACTCCCTCACTGTCCGATTCAACGGTGACCCGCCCGCCGCTGCGGGTCAGGGCGGCGGTGAGGTCGGCCGCCTGCTCGTCGATGCCGTAGCCGTCGAGCTCAACCAGGATCAACGCGGCGCCCCGTTCCCGCAGGCCGGAAGCGGAGTGTTCGTCGATGTTCACCAGCGTGGGGGTGTCGAAAAACTCGATCGCGGCGGGCCGGACAGGTGACAGGGTGATGGCGGAGAGGCCTGCCGCGCCGTCGGCGGTGCTGTCGAAAAACGCCGTGAGTGTCCGGCGTGCCACCGGGATCGGGTGCAGGCGGACCGTGGCCCTCACGACGATGCCCAGGATGCCCTCCGATCCGACAAACAGGGAGACCAGGTCCAGGCCGGTGACTCCTTTGATGGAACGGTGGCCGACGCTGATGAGGCTGCCGTCGGCGAGGACGACGTCGAGGGCCAGGACGGATTCCCGGGTCACGCCGTACTTGGCGCACCGCAGCCCGCCGGCGTTGGTGGCGATGTTTCCGCCGATGGAGGAGATTTCGAAACTTGCGGGGTCCGGTGCGTAGAACAGTCCGGAGGGTTCAAGGTGTGCGTTCAGGTCCGCGTTGATGACGCCCGGTTCGACGACGGCGACGCCGTCCAGCGGCGAAACTTCAATAATGCGGTTGAGCCGCTCCGTCGACAGGACCAGCTGGTCCGGGTGGGCGCTGGCGCCGCCGGAGAGTCCGGAACCCGCGCCGCGGGGCACCACCGTTACACCGTGGGCGGCGGCGGCACGCACCACGGCCTGGACCTGCTCCGCAGTGGCGGGGAAGGCGACGGCGGGACCGGCCTGTGACGGTACAGCTGTCTTCGCCGTCGCCGCGTCATGGAGGTAGTGGTTTGTCAGGGCTGACGCGCGCCACACCTCGATTTCGGGGTGCTTTTCGGCGAGATCAAGGACGAGTTTTTCGACAGCGCGGGTCGCGGCTTCGGTCTGTGTTGTTGTCACCTTGGAAAAGTATTCGCGGCGGGAATAAACCTCCAACTTCCCCTGACGCACATTCACACAAATCTCAATTTGGAGTAATGCCAATTCTCGGTTCAACAAATACGTTCATAAAGCGACATAACCGCAACGCATTTCTTCATCGAATTACGTCGCCAGGTTAAGGCGGGCCTACAGCCCCACACTGTCCGCGTAGACGAGGCGCGGCACACGGGCGCTCCGCTCACCCGGGGCGGGGTCGGCGTCGAGCAGTTCATGCTCCTCGACCAGCACACGCCACAGCGGGTCCGGGCGCCCCGGCTGGCGCAGGCCCGGGATTCCTGCCGCCTCCCCAGCCGGCGTTCCCCCTCCCGGGGGCAGGTTGATGGCCCCTGACCAGGTGGCCCGGAACCCGCCGTTTTCTTCCACGCTGACAGCCAGCAGCAGCCAGCTGGACACGGTCTGCCATTCCAGGTCCCCTGCACCGGCAGCCCGGCTTTGCACCGATGCACGGACCGTCCGGGACTGCTGCAGCCGGGATGCCCTGGTGGCGGCCTCACCGGTGGGGCTGTCGGCGCTGAGCTGTTCCCCCGCAAGGCCCGGTGCGCCGTGCGGATCCCAGCGGAGCCAGCTGACGACGCCGGTCAGTGTCACCTGCACATGCCCTGCGTCCGGCCGGCTGACCGTCAGGGTCCGGGCGGGCAGCGGCTGCACCCAGCTGGTCAGCGCCACCGGGGAGAGTTCGCAGCCGGGGATCGAGTGGGGCTGGTAACGGGCAACCGCCAGGCGCACGAAGGGCCACAGGGCGGACGTCTCCTGGAGGGCGACGTCGACGAACCAGCGGCCTGTTGCCTGGTCGTACTCCGGCCGGTAGCCCAGGACCCGCACCGACGGACGGCCGCGGACGTCCCGCAGCGGCACGGACGCGGCGACTGCCACGGGATTCCCGGGCGAGTCGGGCCAGCCGCGGTCCCGCCCGCCCGGTGGCCTCCCGCCGAGCGGAGGGGCTATGCCAACGCCCTCGGCTGCGCCCGTTTCCACCAGGTCGAGCATGAGCTGGTCGACACTGAGCAGCGGCGGCACGGTGGGCGAGGACGTGCTGCCCCCATGCTGGACGATCGGGTCCGCTGCCCACAGGCTGGTGGCGCCGTCGGGGGCCTGCCGGGCCTTGGGCCGGCGGGCCCAGGAACCATCCGGCTGCTGCACCCATTCATCGGGATCGAAGACGAGCACCCCGAGCAATTCCCCGTCGCCGGACGAGAACCACGGGCGCGCGAGCCAGATGCGGACTCCGGAGCGGCGCACCTGCCGCCAGGCGAAGGGGTCGGCCGGTTCCGGCGCCGCCTCCCAGCGCAGCAGCGGCACGGCTTCGAGCACAAGGGGCGCGGCGGGACGTGCAGACGAGGGAATGACGAGCTCCACCGGACTGCCTGCGAGGGCAGGATC
Source organism: Arthrobacter sp. BE255 (assembly GCF_031457335.1). Classification (NCBI taxonomy): domain Bacteria; kingdom Bacillati; phylum Actinomycetota; class Actinomycetes; order Micrococcales; family Micrococcaceae; genus Arthrobacter; species Arthrobacter sp. BE255. The sequence goes on from NZ_JAVDWK010000003.1 coordinate 491,703, forward strand.
CTCCGGGTCAGGCAGGTGGGTGAAGTACTCCGGGTACCGGGTGGCGCCGGAGGGGACATAGGTGACGCGCCGGTAGTGGGTGTCCTCGAAGGTCTGCAGCAGGCGGTGGAAGCCGATGTTTCCGAGTGCCTTTGCCAGCGGGCCGGTCGGCAGGAAGTCGTACAGGAACAGCACCCCGGTACGTTCGGCTTCGGCGACGGCGGAACGGACCACGACGTCGGACCTGGACACGGTCTGGGGCCCCGGGGCGGCGGGGTCGTCGACGGTTTCGGTCCACCGGGCGCGCACGAACAGGGTGTCGGTGCTGGGTCCGTGCACGTCCACCAGTCCGGTGAGTGCCGCGACCGCCCGGCCGGGCGGGCGCAGGAACACCTCGAGTGCGCGAAGTTCCGGTGGCCGGACCGGCGCGGGAACGGCATGGACCAGCCGCAGGTCCGTCGACGGGGTCAGCCACCAGGTCCAGCCCGAGGACGCCGCACGCATGAGGGCGGCCGCTGCCACCACCTCGTCGGTGGTGTAGCCGTCCTCGGGGGTGGCGACGCTGGCAAGGTGCGACCGCCACAGCCCGAATTTGTCCAGCGATGCCGGGTCCAGGGTGCTGGAAAGAGCAACGCGCACCTGCTCTCCCGGCGGGACGGACACGTGGACCGCGTGGCCGTCGACGCGGGCGGCCAGCGTGTCGCCGGGTTCCAGGACGAGCCGCAGCGGCTGCAGCGAGGGCCACGATCCCGGGTACGGAACGGTGACGGACTGCAGCGCGCGGGGTTCGCGGAGGCCATGCGGCGCGCCCGCCTCGTAGAACACCAGCGACACGCCGGTGGCAAACGGGTCAGGCAGGTACGGCAACCGAAGGGCGTCAGTGTGGTGCACCACGTACTGGCCTTCACCGATGGGCCGGCCACGCTCGGCAGTGATGTCCGCCAGGGTGGCCCGGTGCGCCGACCCCGTGTCCGCCCCGGGCCGGTCCACCAGGGCGATTCCGGTTTGCTCGTCCGTCGCCCGTGCGTCGGTGAGGCTGGGCACGAACTGGTCCAGCAGGGTCCCCCGTTCGGCCAGGGCCACCGCGTAGAGCCGGCGGATCTCGGCGGCGTCGCCCGTGCCGATGGCGGCGTCGAAGTATCCGGCGGCCTCGGCCTCGAGCTGGGTGGCCTTCGGCGGGGCGAGGTGCCGCTCGGCGGCGGGCCGCGCATCCGGGTCCCCGCCCGGAAGACCCTCTCGCGCCGGCAGGCCGCTGCGGACCACCAGATGGGCCGGCTGTTCCCCCGTTCCCAGCGCTTGGCGGGCCACGAGGGCCGGCGCCGGAACCGGTTCCCACCGCAGGTAGGGCCGCGGGGTGGTGACGGCGGGCCGGGCGGCCAGCCTAAGCTCCTCGGGGAGCTGCAGGTCATCGTTCCGCGCCAGTCGGGCAAAGTCGGCAGGGTCGACGCGCAGCTGCGGCCGGACACGGAGCGTGTCATGGGATTCCGCGAGGATGCGCGATGCCGCCGCAACGTCCTCGAGCATGCGCTGCGCCGGCGCAGCCCCCTCGGGCGCTGACGCCCGGGCGACCAGGGCCGCCAGTGTGGCATCGATGTCCGGGTCGCCGGACAAGAGCTCCGCGGGCAGGGCGTTGTCCGGTGCGGCTCCCCCGGATGCCTGCCCTGCGCTGCGCAAATGTTCGACGACGGCGTCGCGGCGGTGCGCCGCCACCCCGGCGTGGTCGCGCGCACGGTAGGAAGTCCGCAGCCGGTCGAGGTGGGTACGGGCGGCGGCAAAAGCTGCCTCGCCGGGAGCAGCCGGCGGCATCCGGTGCTGCGGCGCCACCTGGGGCACGGAGTTGCCGGCCAGGTCCACGGCGAGCACCCGGAAGCTGTAGGACGTGCCGTACCGCAGCCGCGGAAGCGACCCCGGTTCAACCCTGGTGGTGACGTGGGCCCCGTCGAGTGGCACGTCCGGCGGGCTTTCGACGACGGCTTCCGTGGCGCCGTCGGGCCCGGGGGGCTCCACGTGCACGATGGTCAGCCCGGGCCGCGGGGCGGACAGGCTCCAGCCGTCCCAGCCTGCCACCACCTCGTGGAGGTAGTACCCGTTGGTGGTGTCACCCGGGGCCCGGTTGAGGGCGGAGAGCTGGAGGAATCCGACGTCGGCCGCGTCCGCCAGGACAGGCACGTCCGCCGGCTGCCCGGTCACCGTGACGCGGCGGCGGTGCAGGCTGTGCCACTGCTTCGTGGCGTCGTCCCAGACCTCCACGCGGATGCCGCGGACGAGGTCGTCCAGGAGCAGCTCGCGGCCGTCGTCCGCGGCCAGCTGCTCGGCCTGCTGCACACGGGCCCGCAACTGCGCGGCCCGGTTGCGGCGTGCGAGGGCGAAACCGGTGGCGCGGAGTGTGCCGGGCGCGGACGTGGCGGGGTCGCCGTTGGCCTCGCCCGCGTACTGGCGGGCGAGGTTGCGGACATGCTGGTCCAGTTTGAGTCCGGACGCGTCAGGGTCGGCGTCGAGCACCACCCAGTCGTCATCGCCCAGCGGCAGCGCCCCACCCACCCAGGCATTGCTGGACCTGGCCGCGAACACCGGGCCGTCCACCAGCACCGACGTGCGCCGTGGCGGGAGCACCTCGACGTCGGCGTCCGGCGTCGAAATGGCGACACTCACCCAGGTGGCACCAGCCAGGGCGGCCCGCGCACCGGCGGCGTCCACACCGTCGAGCACCACATCGATGGCGAGGCCGAGCCGGCGCAGCAGCGCGGGCGTCGAACCGAAGGACGCCGCCTTGGCATGGAAATCGTGCTGCGGCCGGTCCGGACGCGGCGTGGGCGATGCGTCCGGATCCGGCACGGTCCGTGGTTCCTGCTGCGGCTGTTCCGGCCGTTCGTAGTACCGCCGCATCGCGTGGGCGTCCACCATCAGCTGCAGCTGCGGGTTGGCCGAGAGGTCCCGCCCGATGAGCCTGTCGAGGCGTTTGGTGATCCGGAGGTCGGCCTCGGGGTCATCCAGCAGCGCCTGCACGGGTGAGGGCTGGTCGGCGGTCTCCGACTGGTAGGGCGGCAGCGGCGGGAGTTTGCCGCCGTGGCCGCGTTCGGGGTCCGCATCCTCAGGGTCTGTGAGCGGGCCGATGGTGGCCAGGGCATCCCGGAGACGCTGCGCGGGGACCTGCAGCGCGCGGCGGGCCCGGGCCGGGGCGTCCCGGAGCAACCGCCGCAAGGCGCCCCGCTCGTCAAGGTTGGCCAGCGTCTCCAGCAGGCCGCCCGCCACCGGGTCCGATGCCAGTCCTGGCCTGAGCGCCGGCGCGGCGGTGATGGCTGCCAGGTGCAGGTCCACGGCGTGGTCGCTCATCCGGCTTGCGGGATTGGTGCGCCAGGTTTCGCCGGACAGCACGGGGGCGGGGAACGTGGCAACGGGGGTGGCGGGCGGCAGGACGGCGGCCCAGGCGCCGGCGTCCGCGGTGGACACCACCCGCAGCGGCAACGCCGTGCCCGGATCCACCGAGGTGGTCAGGGTCAGCGTGCAGCCCGCCAGAGTGCCCGGCCAATCCGCGGCCGCTGGATATCCGGACAGCAGGGCACCGCCGCCCGTCAGCTTGTGGGTGATGAAAACGGTCAGGTGGAACGGCGCGTCGTCGGCCAGCGAGTACGGCAGTGCGGTGGCCAGGACAGTAGTGGGCATTGGTTACTCCTGCCTTAGGCCGGCACGGGAGCGAACGCGCCGCAGTACTCGGCCCAGTCCGCGTTCATGCCGTCCGCGCCGGGCGGCATCACCTGGTACATCGTGGGGTCCCCCTTCGAGCCGGCGAGCTTGCGCTCAACGGAGATCTCCACGGAGGCGGAGAAGAACAGCACTTCCACCTCGACCACCAGCGAGGCCCGGCCAATCAGCTTGCCGGTCTCGAAGTGGTAGACCAGCGACAGCTCAAGGGTGATCGACGCACTGATCAGCCCCAGCACGTCCACCTCCCCGCGGATCCGGAAATACGCGGCGAGCAGGCCCTTGTCCGCCTCAAGCCGGAGGTAGACGCCGACGGCGATGGACACCGATCCGGACGCCACGCCCAGGTCCACCGACAGGCAGGCGCACGCCTCGAGTCCCAGTTCCAGAAGAACCAGGCCCTTCGGCGACGCCCGCAGCACCAGCCACCCGCCGCCGCCGATGCACATCACGGTGAGCCGGAACGGTGCGTCCTTGGAGCAGAAGTTGAAGCCCACCGTCAGCGCGTCGCCGAGGAACGGGACCCGGGCGTCGGCGCCGAGCGAGATGTTCTCGAGGCTGAACACCCCGACGGACACGTTCGGCAGCGTCAGGTCGAAGCCGGCTGTCACTCCGGACGGGGCCACGTCCACGTAGGGCGGGTCGGAGAACCCGTCGAACGGGATGAGTTCGCGCAGCCGGTCAACGAATGACAGCGGCCCGAGGAAGCCGATGCCCCCGAACACCACGTCCACCTCGGGTTTGCCGGCGGAGCCGGCGTGGAACCCGATCCGCCGGAACATCAGCTTCATCAGGCCCGAGGCGCCGTCGCCGATCAGGTTCAGGTCGAAGTCGACGATCTCCGCCACGATGTCCACCGCTGGTGGCGTGCTCGCCGATGCCCGCACCTCGACGTCCACGTGCAGGGCGTGTTCGTCCTTGGGCTGGAAGATGTTGGGGACTCCCGGCAGGCCCCAGGGCTTGATCGCCGGGCGCCAGCGCAGCTGGGCGGTGACCTGTCCGCCGGCTGCCCCCTGCAGCAGCTGCGCCAGGCCGGCGGCGTCCTTGGCGAGTCCGGTGAGGGTCTTCAGCGCCTGCACCGGCTTTTCGAGGGCCGACCGGACGGCGGCGGGAACCCCCGGCACACCAATGGCGTCCAGCAGTGGCTGCAGTTCCCCGGCGAGGGTGACGGCGGCAGTGCTGACGGCGTCCGGGTTTCCCGGCAGGCCCCGGACGGCGGTGATGAGCGCGTCGAGGCGCGCTTCCAGCGCCGCGGTCCGCGCGTCGAGCCGGTCCTTGGCGCGCCGGGCGACGGCCCGCGCGCCGTCGTGGGTTGCGTCCGTGACTTCGCTGGCCAGACGGGTGCCGGCGTCGTCCAGCGCATTCCGTAGGCGCTGTGCCTCGGTGAGCAGCCTGGTCACGGCGTCCAGGGCGTCGGAAACAAAAGCCGGGGCCTCGTCGAAGTCGGCCACCTTGAGCAGGTCCAGCAGGCTGAAGAGGCCGAACAGCTTGGGCATGGCACCGGACAGGAACGACGCCGGATCGAACGTGCCGGCGTCGAACGGCGAGGGCGCGTTGCCGCTTTCGCCGATCGCGCCGAGGGCGCGGGAGATCCCCCGGACGGACAGGTTGGGCGCGATGAAGCCGCCTGCCCGGTCGGAACCGGTGGTGAAATCGACGGCGGCGGGCGGGCTTTTCAGGGCGAGGACCAGCTCCCCGGCGTTAGGCGTCCCTGGCACCGGTTTGTCGTCAGGGCCCCGTGCGGGCAGGCCGTCGGCGAGGTAGGGCTTGGCGAAGACAAGGTCGACCGCCGGCGCCTGCGGGGCCAGGTGCCGCATCGAGGGCACCACGGCACGCGCTTCGGTCAGGAACGGCCGCGACGTGACGTTCGCCTGGTCGATCTCCCCGTCGAAGACAAGGTGCGCGACGTCCACCGAGGTATCCCCGGCCTTCACCGGCGGGGCAACCGCGAGCGCCTGGCCGCGCCCCTGGATCTGCCGCACCGGGAAGTACCGTGGGGACGCAACCTCGGCGTGGAAGATGAAGGTCTGCGGTCCGTCCCTCCCGGCCTGGACGAACACCAGCGGCGCCGCCCAGCTGCATGTCCGGCCGCCGCGGTCAACAGTGGTCAGCGTAAACGGGAACGGAACTCCGTTGCGGGTGGGCACAAACGGCTGCTGGTCCCCGGGCGGCTTGTCGATGTCCGGCGTGACCAGCGGACTGACCGTGACCTGGCCAAACGGGTTGTCCCTGTCTGCGGGTCGATAGGTGCGCGTCGGCTGGCGCACGATGATGAACCACCGCTGCCACAGGTAGGCGACTGGCCGGTCGCGGTGCTTGATCTCGCGCTCGGTGATCTTCACCAGGAAGCAGCGGTGCCCGAACGGGAAGAGGATCCCGGGATAGGCCACCCGGACGTACCCGTCGCGGCCCATAAACGCCTGGTGGCGGTAGTCGACGATGTTCGAGGGGAACTCCCACGACTGCTTCCAGTCGAACCACGCGCCCAGGCTGGAGAGCGACAGGTTGCTGACCAGCAGCGGCGTGTTGGCGTTGGCCGGGTCCCCGCCACTGGTCTGGTCAACGATCGCGGTGCGGTCGAACGGGATGAGCGGCTGGTCGAAACCCGGCGCCGGCAGCTCGCTGTCGCGGGTCCAGAGGGCGCGGACGATGCGCTGGTCCGCGTCGCCGTCGTCCGTTCCGGTGTCCGTGCGGACCGTCAGGTGCGTGCGCCACAGTTCGGCGCGGCCGGCCGGGCCCAAGGGCGTGGTGGAGTGCCGAAAGGCGCCGAGCCTGCTGGGCGAGACGATGAGGCGGTAGGGGGCCTCGATGGCCGTCTCCAGGTCTCCGGGCTTGTGGATGCCGCGGTACCCGGCCTCCCCGGCCGGCGTCGCGTTCGGTGAGACCCGCAGGGTGAGGCCCCGGAGGGCCTCCAGCACCTTTTCCAGCGTGTACGGGATGCGGGTACCTTCGGGGACCTCGTAGACGAGGCGGCTCGGACCGGCCGCGACGTGGCCCGACGGCCGGGGCGGCTGCGCGGGAGGGGGCGGCGGAGCGCCGGCCTGCCAGACTTCCTCCCCCACGTGCTGGGGCGGGAAATGCACTATCAGGGACGCGTCCGGACCCGCAACCAGTTCCGCGCCGCCGTCGGTGGGCTCGATGGTGCAGCCCGGCGCCTCGAGCCGCAGGTCGATGAGGTCATGCGTGCGCAGCAGGCGGACGTCGACTGGTGGATCTTCACCCCGTGGCGCCATCAGACGGACACCGTCCGGGGCGTGACAGTCAGCCGGATGCCGGCGTTCGCGCCCAGCAGTTCCCGGGAGAACTCGGGAACGCCGATGCGCCCGCGCCAGAACCTGGGCGTGGCTTCCGTGTCTGCGATGAAGTCCTTGTCTTCGGGGTTCCAGTCCCTGATGGCTGAGGGAACCGTGCTCGTCCAGGCGGCCCAGGCCCGGGGCAGCCCGCCGTCGGGGCCGGGCGGTTCGATGTCCACCAGCAGGGCATCCATCCAGTCCTCGGTCTGCTCCATGTGGTCGTCGAAGAAGAACCTCCCCTGCCGTTCCTTGATGGACATGAGCCGCAGCTTGAGCGCATGCCGCAGCCGGGGCACCTCCTTGCCGGCGACCCGCGGCCGGGGCGCATGGGAGGACAGGAAGGTGGTCAGCAGCGGCACGGGAGTATCTATCGGGTTCCCTTCCTTCCAGTGCTCAATCTGGACGGGGCAGAAGTGGGCGGCGCTCTGTTCGTGGACCAGCACGGGCAGCCCGCGGATCGCCAGGCCCACGTCGAGCTGGAACTCGATGTCGCTGGGGGCGTCGCGGCCTACGGTGAACCCCGTCAGCTCGACCTCGATCTTGAGGTCGCCGAAGAGGAACCGCTGCAGGTTCTGGTATCCCTCTTCGGAGTTGACGATGCCGTAGCGGCCGCTGTGGCTGCGGTGCACCACGGCCAGGGGCGCACCCCGGACGGCAGCGTTTTCGATCTGCACCAGGCCGTCGCTGCGGGCCCCCACCGCCTTTGACGACAGGCCGAAAGCCACGTCATAGTCCTCGGGGTTGGACCCCACCAGGCAGAACAGCTCATCCACCGGGAACCCGTCGTCGGGCATGCTGGTTCCGCTGAAGTCCTCGCGGGTCCGTTGGCCCCGCAGTGCCGGCGCGGTGAGGTATTCATACATACGGTCCGGCCCGAAGATGTCCGCGCCCTGGAACCCGGTGGCGTCGCGGATGCGCTCCAGCAGGCCAAACCCGACCGCGAAGCTGATCCCGCCGTGCGGGGTGGCATAGGTGAACACCCGGGCCACGTAGTTGGCGCCGGCGGCCGGGTCGATCGCACCGCCGGCCGCGGCCAGCTGTTCAGGGATGACGCGCTGCAGGAGCGAACGGCAGATCAGGCCGCCCATGGAATGGGCCACGAGGAAGACCTTGGGCGCTCCGGTCTTCTCCAGGACCAGCTTGATGAGGTCGAACAGATCCGCGGCCGCCCGTTCGAAGGAGAAATTCTCCGGATCCTCCGAGAACGTTGCGGCGGCGTCGTCATAGAACCGGTGGATCCAGACCGACGCCGCATTCACCGAGCCGGCGTCGACGCTCTGGAGGTACGCCCACTGGTCGCCGTGCACGGGAACCTCGTATTTGTGGTCGGTGATCAGGCGCAGCATCGGCGACTCGAACTGATGGAACTTCGCCCGGCCGCTGCTGTCGGCCCGGACGTGCACCGATCCCTGGCTGAAACCGTAGAACGGGTCATCCACCGCACTGTTGATCGCGGAGCCGTTGCCAGCGAACCCGCGGACGTAGATAACCGGGAGCCTGCCGTCGTCGCCGGGATTGCCCATCTCGCAGCCCTCTTTCAGTAACTGGGCGCCCCCGCACCCACAAGGGACCAGGGGCGCACTTGTGCGGGAAGTAGAGCACCCTCGGCGTTACTGCGGTGTTACTGCCGCTGATAACGCAGCAGTAACGGCTCGGCCGCTCTACTGGGTCAAGGAGCCGCCGCACCGAAGGAGCACGCCATGACCAAGACCGTCCCCCAGCCGCACTGTGACGTCCGGCCGCAAACAAGGCCGCTGCTCCGGCCGGACCTCTCCCCCGCCAGGGACCGCCTTATACGCCTGCTGCGGCTGAAATGGGTCAACGGCACGGTGCTGCACTATTGGTTCGATGACGGCCCTGCGCCGCAGAAGGAAGCGGTGCGGAAAGCCTTCAAGGAGTGGAAGGACCTGGGGATCGGCCTGGTTTTCACGGAGGTGGCGGACCGCAGCGAATCCGAAGTGCGGATCGCCTTTGACCAGGCGGACGGCTCGTGGTCCTACGTGGGACGCGACGTCCTGAGCATCAGCGCCAACGAGCCCACCATGAACTTCGGCTGGGACCTGACCGATGACTACGGCCGGACCACGGCCCTGCACGAGATCGGCCACACCCTGGGCATGCCGCACGAGCACCAGAACCCGTTCGCCGGCATCGTCTGGGACGAGCCCAAGGTATATGCCTACTTCACCGGCGCCCCCAACCACTGGACGCCCGAGCAGACGCTGCACAACGTCCTGCGCAAGATCGACGTCAGCGAAGTGGAAGGGTCCCCCTGGGATCCGGATTCGGTGATGGAGTACTGGTTCCCCGCGGGGCTGATCACGGAGCCTGCGCGGTTCAAGACCGGCCTCAACCCGCCCGGCGGGCTGTCCGACGCCGACAAGGAGTGGGTGCGCAGGTTCTTCCCGACCCTGGAGCCCACTGTGCCCGTCCTCCTGCCGTTCCAGTCGGTTCCGCTGTCGCTGTCCCCGGGCGGCCAGGCGGACTTCTCCATCCAGCCGCAGGCCTCGCGCAAATACGAGATCGCCACTTTTGGCACGTCAGATACCGTTATGGTGCTCTTCGAGGAGATCAACGGCGAGCTGCGCTTTGTGGCCGGCGACGACGACAGCGGCGAGGACCGGAACTCCCGCGTCACCGCGAAACTCTTCCAGGGCCGCAACTATGTGGTGCGGGTCCGCCTGTACTGGGCGGGCGAATCGGGCCAGACAGCCGTTATGTACTGGTAGCAGCGGCAAGGCCCAATCTTGAGCAAACCTTATGCCTAACCACGCTGATTCCTGATTCTCGTACTGGACCATCAAGGCAGCCGGGGTGCAAGCCAGCAGAGGCAACCGGCTGGGACAAAAGGTGGAATGCCATGGCACACGGGGACGGTCAGCCAGGAAGCGCCGGCGACGGCACCGATTCCGGCGCGCCGTCCCAGACCCAGGGCACCCTGGTCATCCGCACGTGGTGGGAACCGGACCACGTGCACGGCTTCCGTGCCAGGGTCACGTCCCAGCTTCCGGAGGCCGGGCAAACAACGGTCACGACCGCGGATCCTGAAGAGGTCCTGGCTGTGGTGCGCCACTGGCTCCTCTCCCGGCCGGGAACCGACAATCAGTAGGCGTCGCCAGGCCGTGACGACTGGCTCTCCCGGACCTCGTTGACGAGGCGGAGGATGGCGTCCGACGGCGTCAGGCCCATCTCCTCCTGCAACTTCGTCCGGTACTTCCCGAAGGCACGCAGCGCGGCGACGGCATTGCCTTGCCGGCTTTCGGACTGGATCAGCAGTGCCACGGCGCTTTCGTAGAGGGGCTCCACCTCCAGGGCAGCCTGGGATGCTTCCAGGGCAGTCTCATAATCACCGCGGGCCAGGGATTCACGGGCGATGATGTTAAACGCGTGGAGCCGCTCCTGGCTCAGCCTGCCCTGTTCAAACAGCACCCAGTCCTCGTACCAGCCCGGGAGCAGTTCGGCGTCCCGGAGCAGGGCCAGGCAGGAGGCAACGTTTCCGTTAAGCCCGGATTGGCCCAACGCCCGGATCCCCGCCCGGACGCGGTGGAGGTCCACGTCCACCTGGCCGTTCAGCGACAGCACGGCGCCGTCATTGACCAGAAGGCCCGGCAGCTGCCGGGACACCAGGTGCACGCTGACGCGCAGGCTCTCCAGGGCGCGTGCCTCGGCCTTGTCCGGCCACAGGAGGCCCACGAGGAAGCTCCGCGGGCGGGGGCCGGTAATCGCCAGGGCAGTAATCAGCCGCTGCTGCCGGGCCGCGACATGCACGACGTCGGCATCACGGCTGAGTTGCCAGGTTTGAAGCAGGCGCAACTGAAAATGGCCATAGCCGTCTTCGCCCATGGGTTCCCCCCAATTCAGTCTGGGTCTGATGAGCTGGAACTTATGTAGCAATGACGATCCGCAGTTTGACGTGGCATGTCAATGACATTCTGCCCGTGTCGTATGCGGGAGCCGCTTCAACCGATCCGCTGTGGGGGCCGTAACGCCCGGATAACGGCCCCGGGCTAATGTCCGAAGCATGGGCCAGAACCAGGAACTCCACGGCGCCGGATATTCTCCCGACTTCCTCGGTGAACGTCTGGGACCGCCGGCGATCGGCGACGCGCTTCAGGACGACACCGTCCAGCTCAACGGTTCCGTCATCATCCCGTACACCCACTTCTCGCTTGCCGTGAGCAAGTCGCGGCGGTTCGCGCGGTGGGTGGCCTGGAATATTGACGGCGGCAACCTCAAGAGGGTCAGCCGCAAGGGCATCTCCTTCGTCAAGGATCCCCGGATCCCGGCACCGTTCCAGAACGGCGACGAGCTCTACAGCGGCAACCGGCTGGACCGCGGACACCTCGCCCGGCGCGCCGACCTTGTCTGGGGCGACCTGCCCGAGGCGGAGAGCGCCAACAACGACTCGTTCTTCTTCACCAACATCGCCCCGCACATGGACGACTTCAACCAAAGCAGCAAAAACGGAGTCTGGGGGCAGCTCGAGGAAGCGGTCTTCGCCGACGTCGACGTGCAGGATCTGAAGATCAGCGTTTTTGGCGGGCCCGTCTTCCAGGACAATGACCGCGAATACCGGGGAGTCCGGCTGCCGCGGGAGTACTGGAAAATCCTTGCCTATGTGGAGCAGGGCGTGTTCAAGAGCGACGCCTTCCTGCTGACCCAGAACCTTAACCCGTTCGAGGCGCTGGACCTGGATGAGTTCCGGGCCTTCCAGGTCAGCACTGCAGAGCTGGAGGCACGGACCGGGCTGCAGTTTGCAGACGCGCTGCGGGGCGCGGATGCTTTCGAGCCGCTCCCCGCGCCCGGCGACCGTGAGCCCCTCAGCTCCCCGGCCGATATCCAGTGGTGAGCCCCGCCGTCGTCCATTCCTTCAGCCACGCACCCTTTCAGTCATCAACCCCGTCCGGGGGGATCGCCGTACCTCCGCGGCAGCCGCTGAACGTGGCGTTCGGGCACGACGCGTCGAAGCCCATGCCAAACCGGGCGAAAGCTTCCCACGCTGCGCGCCGGACAGCGGCGTACTCCTCTTCGGTGAGCCGCCCGGTGCCCTTCATGGACCTGAAGGCGCGGAGCACGGCGTCGCGTGCTGTCAGGAAGGACGGATTCTTCGGAGTCAGCTTGAGGCCGTCCACGACGGCCTGCCACGCGAGCCGGTAGCCGCGCTCCGTGCTGCCGAGAACTGCGCCGACGCCGCGGGTCAGCTGCATCAGGGCTGCGCACCAGATCTCGCCGACGTCGTGCACCTCCTGGTAGGAAAGGTCGGCGTTCGCCGGGCCCGCCACCTGCCCGGTCCCCTTGCCGATATCGCCGAAGGTCCCGGGGTAGTGCGCGTCGTAGGGCCGTTGCCGGATTCCGGACTCCCGCCCCGTCACCCAGCTTCCCGTGACCAGGCGCTCGCTGGTACCCGGGAAGTTGTTGATGGTCAGGGCGAAGAAATCGCTCCACCCCTCCCCCATGGACACAGACTGGTCTTCGTCCAGGCCTTCGGCGTCCAGCATGCCGCCCACCAGCCGGTTGCTCACGCCGTGGACGTACTCGTGGAACACCACGTCGGAGTCGTTGGCGGTGTGGCGGCCGGTGGAGGTCACCAGGCCCATGTTCATCAGGCCGGCCACCCCGTCGGCGCGGGTGCTCATGTTGGCCGTGCCGACTACGCGGCCCGGGTGGGCGAGTGCGTCGACGGGGTCTGCGCCCCGTCCCAGCCCGCTGGGGTTAATGGCCTGGAAATTCCCGGCCTCCTCAGTGAAGCCAAGCATCAGGAAAAAGTCGTGCATGTAGTTGCAGAAGAAGAAGATGTTGGTGATGAACTGCTCCGGGCTCTCAGGTGCGGGGGCGAAAACGCCGCCGCTGGCCGCCGCGGTGATCTCGAACGGTTTCCTGGTGGTCCCGTTGAGGGCACGAACATTGTTGCCCACCGTGGCCAGCTTCCCGTTCACCGTGCCCGTCCAGGGTCCGAAGGCCGGGAAGCCGGCCGGCGGTTCGATGGGGTATTCGGCTGCAGGCAGGGGGAAGGCAACTTCGCGGAAGTCGGTCTGGGCGGGGTTGCGTGTGAAGACGCGGCCGCCCACGGCGTGGCTGGTGGAGTCGTAGAAGTACAGGATTTCGGGGGCTTCGAGGTCCTTGGTGCGCCCATCGGCTTCCACGAAGGCCTTGTACTGGACGATCAGGTCCTCGCGGGAGATTGTGAAGAACCAGGTGAGCCGGAAGCTGCCGCCCATGTCCAGGTACACGAGCCGGGCCGGAATGTCTTCCGCGAAGGCTCCCCGGCTGAACGTCATGGGCCGGGACGGCAGGGGCTGGAAGGACAGCCGCCTGAAGTCTGCCTCGGCAACATCGAGCTGCGGCAGTTCGTCGTCGCCAAAGGTTCCCCTCAGGGTCCGGGCCTTGGCTGCTTCCCGGACGGCCACCAGCAGGGCCGCTTCTGCTGCGACTGCGGGTTTGGCCGGAAGGTCCGCGGGCACGCTGACCGTATCCCCGACCAGCCGGTCCACAGCGCCGTCGCTGTGCAGCCAGACCTTCGGCGACATGGACCACACCTCGATGCCGTTGGACACCTGCTGCAGGCTGACCACCCGCAGTCCTTCCGACGTGGTGGTGATGGTGGGATCCGCCTCGAACTCGGGCGGGACCTCCGCCTCGAACCCGACGGCTTCCGCCACGGACATGGCGTACGACTTGGCCCTGGCTATGAACTCCGGCTCGGAAGGTTCCGCCCCGGCTTCCAAACCGGGTGCATGGGCTGCCCTCAGTTCCGAACGGTGCCCCGTGAAGCGGTTCACCTTGCCGGGTCCGCCGCCGGGTTCCCCGTCGGCCCCGGGCGCAGCCCTGCCGGCGCTTTCCCGCGGAGGACGTGCTGCGTCACCCCCGGCGAAGCGGTCGTGGTCCATGTTGCGTCGATCAATGATCTTGCCCATGACGGTGGTCCTCTCGTGCTTGTTCAGAGTCCTGCGAATGTCAGGGCCGCCACGGTGACGGCGCGGGCGATCGCTGCGGCGTATTCGGTGTTGTGGTCGGCGTCGTCGAGCGTGTCCCCGGGGAGGTGGTACTGCCGTGTGCCGGTGGCGGGTGAGGTGTCGGCGAAGAAGTTCTCGGAGACGGCAACCGCCGCCCAGCCGCGTTCGTGGAAGCTCGCGTGGTCGCTGCGGCCGGCGGCCGGGTCCGCGCTCCCGGTGAGCCTCTGGACCTCCAGGCCAGGCTCAATCGCTGCCGCTGCCTCAGCCAGCCGGTCGCCCAGGGCGTTGGAAGCGGCCGCCACGGGGCCCGGCACGGCCGTACCGGCATGGATTTCCACCCTCCGGGCACCGTCATGCAGGCCGGCGATCATGTCCATCTGGAGCACGGCGGCGATGGTGTCGCCGTTGGCGGCCGCAGCACGCGCGTAGTATTTGCTGCCGATGAGGCCCTGCTCCTCGGCGTTGAACAGGACGAAGCGGACGGTCCGCGCCGGCGTCCTGCCCGCCGCCACCATGGTGCTGAGGCACGCTGCCGCCGCCAAAACCGCGGCCGTTCCGCTTCCGTCGTCGTCGGCCCCCGGGGCCGGGTCGGTGCCGGGATCGTAGGGACGGGGCCTGCCGGCCGGATCGGCGAATTCGCCGTATGCCGCCGTTGAATCGAGATGGGCCGTGACCAGGACGGACCCGTCTGATCCTTCGACCCGGTGTTCGGCCTCCACGTTGGCGAGGCGGTGCCCGCGCCAGGTGAAGGGCTGCAGCGTGACGGTGAAGCCCAGGCGTTGGAACTGTGCCGCCAGGGCATCCACAACCACCATGTTCCCGGGGTTCGAGACGTCGCGGCTGGTGACCACCCCCGGTTCTCCATCAACCAGCGGGGCAGCCCCGGAGAGCCGTGCTGTGTGCCCGCGGATCGCGGACGACGTGACTGCGGCGCGGACGGCGTCGACGGTTTCGGGCAACGGCACAGCCGGCGCAAGACCGTCGCGGGAGAACCCGGCGGCGAGCGCCCCGCCGTCGAGTACCCCGGGACTGGGGAGCAGGACGGGGTCGGGAAGCAGGCGTTCGGTGTGGCCGTGGCGCGCACCGGGGATATGCAGTTCCTCCAGCGGGGTGCCGGCAGGGGCCGCAATGTAGACGCCGCCGGGAGCCGGACCGAGGGAAACCACGGTCTGCGTCAGCCCGGTCAGCCCGCCCGCCATGAAAGCAAAGGCCGCCGCAGCGCGTGCCTGGCCGCCGGCCGGCCCTCCCGCGGGTGCTGCTGCAGGTGCCGGCGCCCCTGGAATGCCCGACGGCGGCGGGCCGGGCCTGTCGTCCCGCACCAGGAACGCAACGGTATCGTCCACCGGAGCTTGCCGGTCCACGGCGAAGCCGGCGTCCAGCAGGTGCTCCACGCCGGAGGCCGTAGTCATGGCGAGGACAAGCCGGGCTGAAGGGATGTGCACGGGGACAACCTCGGCGGCGTTGGCCACCACCCCGAGGTCCGTGAGGCTCCGGTCATCGGGAAGACTGATGCGGATCCACAGGACCGGGCGTCCTTCGACGGCCGCTCCGGCAAAGACGGGATGCGGAGCAGTGCGGAGCCCCGCCTCGCGGGCAAACGCCCGCTCGTCCGGATCTTCACCGACGAAAACACAGTCTTCCGCGTCAGCGCCCGCAGCGGCCACGGCGGTGTCGAAGATCGCTCGTGAATCCTTCGGTCCCCAGCGGATCAGCGCGCCGTCGGTGAACTGCCCCGGGAACGCCGCACCAAGGGCAGTTGCAGCGTGTGCCCGGGCCCGCTCACCCGGGCCGGGGTTCGAAATGATCCCCAGGTCTGAGCCGGCGAGCGCGGTGAGGACCTCGTGGACGCGTGGCCGCGGCCGGAAGGTCAGCGAGCCGTCGGGGGCAGCGCTCACATCCGCGAGGGTTGCCCCGATATCGAAGTAGACGGTGGCCATCTCCGTACCTTCCCGACCCGGACCCGGCTAGGCCCGGGCGACGTAGACCCCGGCTTCGCCAAAGCCGACGATGTCTGCCTTGCCGCCCCCGGTTACGTCCGCCACGAAGCGGGGATGCCGTTCGATCCGCCAGCCGCCGGCGGGGTTCGCGTAGCCGAAGTGCGTGTCAATGAGGCCGGGGGCTTCGAAAGCACCGCCGCCCAGGTTCCGGGAGACATAGACTCCAGCTTCGCCGAAGCCCACGATGTCCGGCAGGCCGTCACCGGTGGTGTCAGCCAGGAGGCGGGGATGCCGCTCGACGCGCCAGCCACCGGCCACGTAGCCAAAGTCGGCCACAGCCAGCGTCACTGGGCCGTAGCTGCCGTCCGCCTGGGCAAGGGAGACATAGGCTCCGGCCTCCCCGAAGCCCAGGATGTCTGCCCGCCCGTCACCGGTCAGGTCCGCCACGAACCGTGGGTGCTTCTCCACCCGCCAGCCGCCGGCAACATAGCCAAAGTTGTTCACGACCAGCCGCAGGGCGTCGTAGCTGCCGTCCGCCTGCGCACGGGAGATGTACACCCCGGCCTCGCCGAAGCCCACAATGTCGGCCCGGCCGTCCCCGGTGGTATCGGCCAGGAACCGCGGGTGCTTCTCCACCCGCCAGCCGCCGGCCACGTAGCCGAAGTCGTTCACCACCAGCCGCAGGGCGTCGTAGCTGCCGTCCGCCTGTGCCCGCGAAACATAGACTCCTGCATTGCCGAAGCCCACGATGTCCGCCCGGCCGTCCCCGGTGGTATCGGCCAGGAACCGCGGATGGTTCTCCACCCGCCAGCCCCCGGCCACATAGGCGAAGTTGTCCACTACCCGCCGCAGCGCATCAAAAGTGCCGTCGGCCTGCGCGCGGGAGACGTAGACGCCGGCGTCCCCGAAGCCCACGATGTCCGCCCGGCCGTCCCCGGTGGTATCGGCCAGGAACCGCGGATGTTTCTCCACCCGCCACCCGCCGGCCACGTAGCCGAAGTTGTTCACGGCAAGGTGGGGAACCTCAAAGCGCCCGTCGGCCTGGGCACGGGAAAGGTAGACGCCGGCCTCCCCGAAGCCCACGATGTCCGCCCGGCCGTCCGCCGTCGTGTCGGCCAGAATGCGCGGATGGCGGCCCACCTGCCAGCCGCCCGCGGAGGCTCCGTAGTTGCGGACCAGCAGCTGCGGGGACCAGCCCAGATGGGCCGGGGTGTAGCCGCAGAGGGTGAAGGTGTTGCCCTTCATGAGGCAGGGGACGCCGCCGCCGGAAGCACAGTTTTCGCAGTTGCCGTTCTTGGTCCCGTACCGGCCCCAGCTTCCGCCGCAGGTGCAGCCGCTGACCGCGTACTCGTCGGGGCAGCCGAAGATGTGTCCGGTTTCGTGGGCGAAGACCCTGTCGATGTTGTCAGGGCCCCAGCCGTCGTTGTTGTAGTCCATGACGATCCGCGGGCCGCCGATGGACGCGTAGGCGAAGTGCCCGAGCGGGTACTTGGTGAAGAAGCCGCAGTACGTCCACCGGGTGCCAAAGCGGGTCCGCAGGTCCTCCACGTAGGCGGTGACGCCGCTCCAGTCGGCGCTGTAGCCGATGGCGCCCATGGCCGGATTCCGCCACAGGCCCTCCAGGTCGGCGCTGGCCGGGTCCGCGGGTGTGGCCAGTGTGACGTTCTGGATGTCATACGCAAAGCTGATGCCCGCGATCGGGTTGGTCGTGGCGAAGTACCCCAGGCCGTTCTGGACCTCAGCCACCACCTTCAGGACCTCTGCGTCCGAAAACCGCAGCGCCGCCGTCGGGCCCTGGACGATCACTATGCCCACCGCAACGGTTCCCTCCAGGTAACTGCTGGTGGGCGCGGCGGCGAAGGCCAGGCTGTCGGCTCCGGCGTCCGCCTCCCCTGCCGGCACGACGTCGGTGCAGCCCGTCATGTCCCAGGGCTCACCCTGCCGGGGACGGTTCTCCTTCGCGGTCCGGAACTCCTGCGAGTCGCGCAGGCGCAGCGCGTCCAGGCCCAGCCGCTCCGTCTCGGTGAGGTCCTCCGGCGGCGCGTCAGGCGCCAGGCCGTTCCGCAGCGGCCCGCCCCCTTCCGGCACCACGGCGATCCGGATCCGCCCGTACTGGTGGATCGGCGGATTCGGATCCGCACCGCTCCTCAGCCCCGGGAAATCGTCCAGGACGGCCTGTTCGCTGACATTCAAATCTCCAGACATTGCCCTCTCCTCACCCAGGCGTACAGCAAGGACTATGCACCGCGGGGCGTTACTGCAGTGTTATTGACGGTGCCTGGGTTCGTCCGGCCAGTCAGGGGGTTCCCGCCCGGCGGCGTCCCACGGCAGGCCGTCGCCGGGACGCGTCTTGGGTTCGCGGCGGGACAGCCAGGCGTCCACAAACAGGCGCTCGGTGGAGGTGAATCCTGCCGCCACATCCGCCGGAATGTCACCGGGGTACCAGTTGGTTCCGGGGACTGCGCTGGGCGGAGTACCTTGTGCCGGCACCAGGACTATCGCTATCCGCGGCGGCAGCCACTGAAGGACGACGGCGTGCTGGCGCACCTGCTCGAGCCGGCTGCCTGCGGCGTCGTCTGTTTCCAGCACCACGAGGGCTTCGACAAATTCCTGTGGCTTATGCCTCTCCGGACGGCGGGCCATCGCGCCGCTAGATCCTGGATCCGTGCGGTTTTCCCCCGACACCGTCCAAAACTCCCCGGGCCTGCCGGTCCACGAGTCCGGTCAAGAGCTGCTGTGATGCCCCGAACAGGATGGCCCAGGCCAGGATCTGGGGCGCCGAATCCAGCGCACTCAGTCCCGGCACGAACCCGCCGCCCATCAGGACCAGGCCCAGGACGGCGGTCAGTGCACCGGTGGGAAGCTTGAGGACGGTCAGGGCAATCGGCAGGCTGAACGGGACCGGGGTTGCCTCCATCCGGTGCAGGGACGTTGCTCCGGACACCGCCGCGGCCACCAGGCCGACGAACTGGATCAGGAAGATGTCGAAGGGCATCGCCGTCCGGAGGATCACCAGGTTCTTGTCGTCCCCGTTGCCGGGGCGGTACAGCGATTCCGCGGCCGGGCAGACGATTTTATCGTCCGGGTTGAAGCACAGGGGAATGGACTGCGGGGAACTCAACCCCCAGATTCCCAATGCCACGGCGACGGAAAACAGCACGACAGTGGCCACCACCACCGCGTTCCGGAAGTTCCGCACCTTGATGTATTGCTGCCGGGAGTGCGACCGGGCCGCCGTGAGGGCTATGCCCAGGCTCTCCCTGGTGTCGATGGTGACCGGCTGGTCAAGGATCTGCTTTGACAGCGCCTCAATCCGGCGTCTCCGGGGATCCTCGGCCTCAAGGTACCGGCGGACGTCCGAGTGGATGCCCGGGAAATGCCCCTGGATGTAGTCGTCCGGTGCACGCAGCAGCAGCAGCGACTCGGCGGCGTCCAGGTTGCTGACGGCGCATTCAATGGCGGATCCGCCGAAATCGGTGAAACCGCGGTGGTTCCGGCCGCCGGCCGAGGTCTCGGCGATATCGAGGTGCCTGCTGATGCCCTCGTCGAGGACGGCGAGGAATTCGTCGTTGCTGCGGGACTGCATCCATACGGACAAGGCCCGCAGCCGGGTGGACCGCGTCAGGACCTGCTCCGCCCAGATTCGGTTCTTGTGGCGTAAGCGGCCAGGGTGGGGTGTCCCCTGCTCGGTTGGATCACTCATTCCGGTTGCCTTCCGCCGCATGGCTGACCGGGAATCCGGTCAGCCCTTCCCGAGCCCCCAGTATGGACAGGCGGCGTTACGGTGGCGTTACGGGCCGTCCTTTCCGCGGCTCACTTGGCCGGCGTGACGACCATCGCCGAACCGCCTCCGCGCCTCACGGGCTCCGCCGCGGCGGTCATTTGACCTTGAGGCCCGAACTCGATGGCGGTCGCGGCGCCGATCTCCGGCAAGGATGTGAGTCCGTCACCTGCCTTCGTGAACACGTGCCCAAGAGCCTCCAAGTCGTCCAAGTACGGGGCGTCAATGAATTCCTGTTCTGCGCTGACATTTGCTGTATTCCGCTGGGACGCACGCGGGGCAGCGAGAGCCTCGGAAACAGTCATGCCCAAATCCACCCGGTTCAGGATCGTCTGCAGGACCGTGGTGATGATGGTCGATCCGCCGGGCGAACCAAGCGCCAGGAAGGGCTTGCCTTCATCCAGGATGATGGTGGGCGACATCGACGAGCGCGGGCGTTTGCCGGGTTCAAGCCGGTTCGGGTCGGTCGGAACATACGCGGCCGAGAAGTCGGTCAGTTCGTTGTTGAGCAGGAACCCGCGGCCTGGCACAACGATGCCCGAGCCGCCGGTCTGTTCGATGGTGAGGGTGTACTCCACCACATTGCCCCACCTGTCAGCCACCGTCAGGTTGGTGGTCGAGATGTTTTCGGTGTCCGTCTCATCGGTGGGCGCCAGTGGAATCGGGCAGGCACCCATGTTCGAGGTCACGTCGCCTGCTGCGACAGGCTTGGTGGCGGCAACGTTGGGGTCGATTTCGCATGCCCGTTCCTTGCCGAACAGCGGGTCGGTGAGGTCTTCGGTGGGGACATTAACGAATGCCGGATCGCCCAAATACTTGGCCCGGTCAGCGAAGGCCAGCGCGCTCGCCTCGAGGTAGTAGTGCAGGGCACCGGCGTCGGACATCCCGGCGAGGTCGAAGGGCTCCAGGATGTTCAGTGCTTCGCCCACTGTGGTGCCGCCGCTGCTGGACGGTGCCATGCCGTACACGTCGTAGCCGCGATAGTTGACGTGAGTAGGCTCCCGGTCAATGGTCCTGTACGAGGCAAGATCCGCCGTCGTCAGGTAACCGGGAAAAGCAGGAATCGACACGGGCGTCGTCGCGGGTGGGACGGGGTCAGGAGCCATCCAGGTTGGATCCTTCGGGGGAGCCTGGACTGTGGCAGCGATCTCCGCAGCGAGCGGACCGCCGTAGAAGGCATCTTTCCCTTCCTTCGCTAGGAGCCGGTACGTCTTGGCGAGGTCGTTGTTGTGGAAGATGCTCCCGACAGCGGGAGCGTCGCCGCCGGGCAGGAAGAGATCACGGGTCGGCGTGAACGCCGAGAAGCGGACTTTGTTGTCAAGGGTCTGCTGGCGGAACGTCTCGTCCACGACAAACCCGCGGTTGGCAACCTTGATGGCAGGTTCGAGGGCCTCGGCGAGGTCCAGGGTGCCCCATCGTTCCAGTGCCCGTTCCCACGTCGCCGGCGTGCCTGGGACGCCTACGGAGACGCCGCTGGAGACAAGCTGCGCAAACGGGTATGGACTGCCCGCCGGATTTGCGGGTGTGACTGTGGCGGGGTCGATGAACGCGGTGGTCGGCATGGTGGCCGGCGCGGTTTCGCGGCCGTCGATCGTTTCAACGTCACCAGTCCTCGCGTCATAGAACACGAAGTACCCTCCGCCTCCGATCCCGGCGCTGTATGGCTCGGTCACACCCAGGGTAGCGGCCGCGGCGACGGCGGCATCCGCCGCGTTGCCTCCGTTGCGGAGCACCTCGATCGCCGCCGCAGACGCCTCGGGGTCGACGGTACTGACCGCCCCGCCGTACCCGGTGGCCGTCGGAACCTTGACTATCTCCCGGGGATCGGCGAGCGCGGGACTGGTCACCGCCCCGCCCGTCACGCTCAAAGCCAGAACCGCCGTAATGGCAGCAAATCGACGTCGTGAGGTTGGCATGGTCGCTCCCTGGTGAGGGTGGTGCGGGTTGAGGTGGGCGTCAGCCTACTCCGGCGCAGTACGACATTCAACGGTGTCCGGAAAGCCGCGGCCATGCATGCCTGGAAGCTCGCGAGGCGCCCTTCAGGCGACAGGGGCCGTGTTGCCGGGCACCGGATCATGCCTCAGGTACCGGCGGCGGAACCGTCCCGTTCCGGCGGTCAGGGCCCTTAGCTCCACGGCGTACTTCAGGAGTTCCTGGTCCGGGACCTCAGCGCTGATTTCGGTCAGGTCGGAGCCCGACGACGTGGTCCCGGTCAGCCGCCCGCGGCGGCCGGAAAGGTCACTCATCACGGCGCCCACATGCTCATCGGACACGCTGATGATCACTGACGAAACAGGTTCGAGCAGCTGGATGCGTCCTGCTGCCGCCGCCTCCCGCAGCGCCAGGGCTCCCGCAGCCTGGAACGCCGCATCCGACGAGTCCACGCTGTGCGCTTTTCCGCCCACCAGGGTCACCCTCAGGTCCACCACCGGGAAACCGGCGGAGACTCCCTTCTGCATCTGCGCCCGGACTCCCTTTTCGACGGAAGAGATGAACGTTCCGGGGATCACCCCGCCCACGGTCCTGTCCACGAATTCGAAGCCGCCGCCGCGGCTGAGGGGTTCCACTTCAATGTCGCAGATCGCGTACTGTCCATGGCCGCCGGACTGTTTGACGTGCCGCCCGTGGCCGGCGGCCGGGGCGGCAAAGGTTTCCCGAAGGGGCGTCACCACACTGACGGTGTGCAGCTTCACGCCCTGGTCACGCAGCCGGTCCAGCACCACCTCGGCATGGGCTTCCCCCATGCACCACAGGATCTGCTGGTGGGTTTCGGCGTTTCGTTCCACCCTGAGGGTAGGATCCCCGGCGGCCACCCTTCCGAGGCTTCGGGCCAGGACATCCTCGTCACTGTGGGAGTCGGCCTCGATGGCCACGGGCATCAGCGGCTCGGGGATCTCCCAGGTGGCCAGGAGCAGGGGCTGCTCGCGGCCGGAGATCGTGTCCCCGGTCTCGGCGCTCCCGAGCTTGGCCACCGCGCAGATATCCCCTGCGATGCAGCTGTGCACCGGGCGGAGGTTGGCACCCAGCGGGGAATAGAGGTGGGTGACGCGTTCGTCGGTGTCGTGGTCCTGATGGCCGCGGTCTGCCAGTCCGTGGCCGGCCACGTGCACCGGGGTGTCCGCGCGCAGCTCCCCGGAGAACACCCTGACCAGGCAGACCCGGCCCAGGAAGGGATCAATGCTGGTCCGGACAACCTCAGCCGCCAGCGGTCCCGCCGGGTCACACGACAAGGCGCCCAGTGGCGTGCCGGCGAGGTCCGTCACGTCGGGCAGGCCGCGCTCGAGTGGCGACGGGAAGGCCTTGGTCAGCACCTCCAACAGTTCGGCGGCGCCCACGCCCGTCACAGCGGACGTCGACAGGACCGGGAAAAATGAACCGCGGGCGACGGCGGTTTCCAGGTCCTCGACCAATACTGAGGTATCGATGTCCTCACCGCCCAGGTAGCGGTCCATCAGTGTCTCGTCTTCGCTTTCGGCGATGATCCCCTCGATGAGTTCGGCACGGGCAGGTTCTGATTCCGAAAGCTCGCTTGCCGTGCCTGCGCGCGGGGCGGGGCGCACCTCCCCCGGCGAGTATTCCGTGACTGTCCCCGACAGCAGTCCCAGCAGGCCGGTGACTTCACCGCCGGACCGGACCGGGACATAGAGCGGCAGCACTGAATCCCCGAACGCTGCACGGCAGGCGGCAAGGACGCCGTCGTAATCCGCGCGGGGGTGGTCCAGGCGGGTGATGGCGACGGCGCGGGGCATCCCCAGATGTTCGCACTCACTCCACAGGGCGGTGGTGGTCGCATCGACGCCGTCGACGGCCGACACGACAAACAGGACAGCGTCCGCGGCCCTGAGCCCAGCGCGGAGTTCGCCGATGAAGTCCGGATATCCTGGCGTGTCCAGGAGGTTGACCTTGGTGTCTCCGAGCAGCAGCGGGACCACTGACAGGGTGACCGACCGCTGCTGGTGGACGGCGGAGGGATCGGAGTCGCTGACGGTTGTCCCGTCCGCGATGGTGCCCTTGCGGGTAATCATGCCGTTCGCGGCGAGCAGCGCCTCGATGAGCATGGTCTTGCCGGCCCCGGAGTGGCCCACCAGCGCCACATTCCGGACCTGCGCCGGACCCTGGGCCGGGCTTCCTGCGGAGGCGTCCGACCGGCGTGCTTCCGGTCCGCCCCGGCCGGGCGTCCTCGCTGCGTCCTTCGTGCCTTTCACCGACATTGGAACCTCCTGGCGTCTTTGCCATGCCACCCGGGCCGAACGTGTTACTCGATTCGACACCCTGGCGGGCGGAACGGCAAGAGCGCCGCCGCCGAATCATGGACTGGAGGACAATTGCAGCAAAAGCCCGACGGTCCGGGCAGGTCCAAGGAGGTCCGGATGCAGGCGGTTCCGCGCATCACAGTGGAGGTACCCGTGCTGGGCGTGGGGTCAGGGCCGGCCGACTACGAGGAGCTGGGGCAGTACGTCGGTGCCCTGCGCCGGCCGAACGGGCTGCATCTGACCCTGCTGCACATTGGCGTCCTGGCGGACTTTGCCCGCGATGTCACGGAGTGGACCAAAGGCATGACCCCTGCCTCATCGGCGACGCGGGAGACGGCCCGCTGGCTGCAGGCGCTGCGTGTCCTGGACGGCTTTTCCGGAACGTCGGAAAGACTCATTGTGCTCGGCGGCGGAGGAATCTCAGGACTGGAGGTGGATGTGCCGGAGCAGGTGCATGACTACCAGGTCTCCCTGGTGCAGGAGCTGCGTGGGCTGTTGGACCGGCTGCTCGTGGACAACGTGGACGACTTCATCCTCAGTTCGCCCGCGCTGGGCTTCAGGTACCCGCACTGGGTGCCGCACGTTGCCGTGGGCCGGCCACGGTCACGGTCCCGCGAGCCAATCGGCATTCCGCCGGTCACTGTCACCTTCGGTGCATCGCGGATTAGGAACGGGCAGTTCCTGCCGGAGGCCGGCTGAGGTCCCCGGCTCCCGGGCCGCCCGGCATGGGCGGGGCGATTCTGGCGCAGCACTGCCCGGGAGTGTCGTTGCCCAGCACCCGTTCCTCGGAATCGCCGCATCCGGACGCTGCGCCCCGGAGGAAGGCGCCGTTCATCGTGCAGACTGTCTCCGGATACTTGGCGGCCAGCCGGTGGAAGGGGCAGTTCACGAGTGTCAGGCCTCCGGAGCCGTCCGGTTCAGGCTGGTAGCCCTCGGCGGCAAGGAAGGTTTCCAGCGTTCCGTTTCCCGCAGCGGCCGAGCGGCCGGCTTCACGGGACGTGGCCAGGAGTGCTTCGTGGACGGGCGTGCCGCCCGCTGACGAGGATTCGATTGCCGCAGCCAGCAGCTCCCCGGCGAGATCGTAGTTACGGTCGGGCACAAAGGCCCCAACCTCGGACTCAGCGGTCCTATACAGCTTGGCGGGCCGTCCCGATCCCGGACCGGCCTTACCTGCGGGTTTGTGGAACTCAACCGACAGGAGCCCGTCCTTCACCAGCCGGTCAAGGTGGAACGACGCCGTGCTCCTGGGCAGGTCCACGGCCAGTGCCGCCTCGTCCCGGCCAACGGCCCCGTCCGACGACGACACGACTTCAAACAGCTGTCGGCGCTTTTCATCACCCAGGGATGCGACGGCGGCCAGCCGGCCGGGCCACGGAAGCCTGCGCATGGAAGCCTCTTTTCTAAAAACAAGAACCGTTGATTAATCATTCTAGCGGTTCTAAAATAGTGCTACCCACTTTTAGAAGGAGATCACCATGAAAGCCACCGCTGCGGAGAGGGCGAACGGACGGATCCTGGCTGCGGAGCCGGACCGTCAGGCATTCCTCCTGCTTCGCACCGTCTTTACCGTTGCCCCTGTCCTTTTCGGGCTGGACAAGTTCACCAACATCCTCGCCGACTGGACCGTCTACCTGGCCCCGGTGGCAACGAGCGTGGTGCCGCTTCCTGCGCAGACCATCATGTACATGGTCGGCGTGGTCGAAATTATCGCAGGCGTCCTTGTGGCGGTCCGTCCGCGCATCGGGTCCCTGGTTGTGGCTGCCTGGCTGTTGGGGATCATCATCAACCTCTTAATCCTGGGCAGCTTCCATGACGTTGCCCTCCGGGACTTCGGCCTCCTGGTTGGCGCGCTGGCCCTGAACCGGCTCGCCACGGCGAGGTCACACTAGGAGAGGTCCGGGGCCCTTGCCGGGCTTCCGACGCGGCGAAATAATGGCCGCATGGTCCGCTTCAGCGGCGTGGTGCGCGTGCGAGGGCGCAATCTTTGCCTCGACATCCCGGATGCGGCACGGAACGAGTTGATGCCCTTTGCGGACAGGGGCCGCATCCGGGTCGCCGGGCACCTTGAAGGCGCGGACTTCAGCGCAACCCTGATACCGGTCAAACCGGCCGGCCACGTGCTGTATCTCTCCGGCGGCCTTCGTGCGGCAACAGGCCTGAACGCCGGCGATTCCGTGGTTGTTGATGTCCAGCCGCAAGCAGCCGGGCAGGTCGGGGCACCGGGCGATCTCGCGTTGGCGCTCCACAAAGCGGGCACCGCGGAACGATGGAGCCAACTGCCAGCGGCGGAGCGGCGCGAACTGGTTCGTTTCATGGAGGACGCCAGGTCCCAGGCGACGCGGGCGCGAAGAATCGGCCAGGTTGTGGCCCAGCTCCAGGGCAGGCCCGTCGTCCCACCGGGGCAGCCAACCGCCAGGCCCCTGTGGACATGTCCCACCTGTGGCCAGGCGTTCGTCACCCGGAACATGAACCACTCCTGCGGCCTGCACACCCTGGAGGAGCCGTTCCAGCGGAAGCCGCCCGACATCCGCCGGCTCTTCGACCTTGTCCGACAGGCAGTTGAAGCCCTGGGTCCGGTCACACTGGTGCCCTACAAGGACCGGGTCGCCTTTATGGTCAAGGTGCGCTTTGCCGGGGCCAGGCCCGCGAACACGTGGCTGGATGTGGAGTTCTGGCTCACGCGAAGGATTGACTCTCCACGGTTCAGGAAGGTTGAAACGCTAACTCCCTACACGCACATCCACACCGTCCGCCTGACCGGACCCGCCGACGTTGACGACGAGCTGGCAGGCTGGCTGCGGGAGGCCTATGAGGTGGGCTGCCAGCATCACCTCCGGGAGCGTTAGCAACAAACCTGTGCGCCAACGCTCCAACATATCGACCGGTTGACCAATTTGCGTGCGGCCCTTATGGTGATGTCAGACGCGGCTGATGCCGCCTTTCGATCCCGAGGAACTTACCAATGACGCTGAACCCGGACAGTCCGCTCCACGAAATACTGGCAAACCGGGCAGCCCGGGCCATGGTGCAGAATTACCTCCCCGGAATCGTCAACTCGCCGATGCTGCACCAGCTGAAGGACCTGCCGGTGGGCCAGGTCCTCGGCATGAACGCCGCCCTCAGCAGTAACGATGATGAGCTGGCGAAACTCTGGCAACTGCTGGGCGCCGTTCCGGAGGAGGACCATCGCCGGTTGCCGCAAACGCATCACGCCGCGCCCGCCAACGACTATGAGCCCGAATCCGTGGCGCGGGGTTCCGCCGCTTTCAGTCACGCCGCCGACGTCGGATGCTGGGACATTCTCGAGGTGACCCTGGACGGTCCTGCACTGGGTAACCCGTTCACTGACGTTGAACTCACAGCCGTCTTTGTGCACGCCGGTTCCGGCGGGCGGGCAGGACAGGCTGTTGGTGGTTTCTACGACGGCGACGGTACGTACAAAGTACGGTTCATGCCTGACCGGCAAGGGGAATGGACCTTCACCACCCGCTCGAATGCCCGTTCCCTGGACGGGCTCAAGGGGGCGTTTCATTGCTCCGCCCCGGCTCCGGCCAACCATGGTCCGGTACGGGTTGCTGACCGTTTTCATTTTTCGCACGCCGATGGCACGCGCTACAGCCCCATCGGCACGACTGCCTACGCCTGGACGCACCAGCCGCAGGCCGTCCAGGAGCGCACCCTTGAGGCGTTGGCCGGGTCCCCATTCAACAAGATCCGGATGTGCGTCTTTCCCAAGTCCTATCTCTTCAACACGAACGAACCTGACCTGTTTGCCTACGAGCGCTCCGGGGATGACTGGGATTTCACCCGGTTCAACCCCGAATTCTTCCGCCAGTTCGAGCAACGGATCCGTCAGCTGGCGGAGCTGGGCATCGAAGCGGACCTCATCCTGTTCCACGCCTATGACCGGTGGGGATTTTCGGACATGGGTGCCTATGCGGATGACCTGTTCGTCTCGTACCTGGTTCGCCGGCTTTCCGCCTACCGGAATGTGTGGTGGTCTGTTGCCAACGAGTACGACCTCCTGCGTGCCAAGTCGGTTGAGGACTGGGAGCGTATCGCCGGGGTCATCACCGCCAACGATCCGTCCGGCCACCTGCTGTCCATCCACAACTGTTTCGGCTTCTACGACTACAACAGGCCATGGATCACCCACGCGAGCGTGCAGCGGATCGATGTCTACCGCACTGCTGAAAACACCGACGCCTGGCGGGAAACGTGGGGCAAGCCGGTGGTGATCGACGAGTGCGCCTACGAGGGTGACATCGACCAGGGCTGGGGCAACATCACCGGCGAAGAAATGGTGCGGCGCTTCTGGGAGGGAGCCGTCCGTGGCGGCTATGTGGGGCACGGTGAGACCTACCTCAACGACGCCGAGGAACTGTGGTGGTCCAAGGGCGGAAGCCTGGTGGGAGACAGTCCGGCCCGGATCGGGTTCCTGGCGGAGATCCTGAGGCAGGCTCCGGACGGCGTGCTGGACCCGCTGCCTGGAGATTGGGACGCTCCGCGCGGGGGCGTGCCCGGCGTCCAGGAGCTGATCTACTTCGGGTTCAACCGGCCCAGCTACCGGACCGTCTTCCTGCCGCCGGGCAAGGTATGCACCGTTGACGTCATCGACACCTGGAACATGACCATCGAGCGCCTTGACGGCCAGCGGAGCGGAATCTTCCGTGTTGAACTCCCTGCACGGCAGTACATGGCCATCCGCCTGGACATGGTCGACCGCTCCAACGACTAATTGGCGGAAGGCTCCAGGCCCACAGTGCGGAAACCGCAGTTCCCGCTCGAGGACTCCGGCGTGTTCGAGGTGCGTGCGGCGACCCGGTACCTGTTGCAGTAGGAGTCATGGCAGAGGTACGACCCGCCGCGCATGACCCTGCCCGCACCGATGGTTGGCCCCTGCGGGTTGTCCACAGGCGAGTTGCGGTAGTACTTCGGCAGGAACCAGTCGGCGCACCACTCCCAGACGTTCCCTGCGGTCTCATAGAGGCCGTATCCGTTGGGCGCGAACGACTTCACGGGAGCGGTCCCGAGGAAACCGTCCTGTGCGGTGTTTGTGCCGGGGAACGTGCCCTGCCAGATGTTGCACCTGTGCCCGCCGTCGGGCGTGAGGTCATCACCCCATGCGTAGCGTTTTCCGCGCAGGCCTCCCCTGGCCGCGAACTCCCATTCCGCTTCCGTTGGAAGCCGCCGTCCGGCCCACGAGCAATAGGCAAGCGCGTCGTGGTGCGAGACGTGGACCACCGGATGGTCCGCCACGTCCGTCCAATGGGAGTCCGCGCCGCCCGGGTGCGCCCAGTCCGCTCCCCGAACGTTGAGCCACCACGGCGCCCGATCCGCCGCGCCGAGCACGTCCTTCGCGGGAGCGTCCAGGAGCAGGTGGAAGACAGCGGACGTTCCATACTGCTCCGCTTCGGTCCGGAACCCCGTGGCAGAGACGAACGCGCCGAACATCCGGTTGGTCACCGCCGTCGCGTCAATGCGGAACGGCGGCACGCGGACTTCATGCACCGGAACTTCGCCGTCTGCCGGATAACCCTCGCCGAAGGCGTCGCCCATCTGGAAGGCGCCCCCTGCCAGCGGTACGTCGTCATGGGAGGAAGGGCCGACGGCGTCAATCACCTGCCGCTGTCCGCTTCCGGCAGTCCGGGGCGGCGCACAGCAACTGTGCGGCTCGGGACGGTCTGAGGGCTCCACGCTGTCTCCCGGAAGTAGGGGGGTCCCGCCGACTTTACCAAAACCATTCCACTTGTGCCATTGACTAAACCATTCCTATTGTGTCATGGTTTTGTCACTCCATGGCGGAGCCCGAGCCTTGACGGACATTCACAGGAGGTCAGCGCGATGAAGCTCGAGCACATCCTTCTTGGCGTGTTGCTGGAACACCCCAGCACGGGCTACGACCTCAAGAAATTCCTCGACAACCACGGGCGGTTCCTGCGCTCCAATACCCAGATGAGCCAGGTCTACCGGTCGCTTGGACTGATGGAGTCGCAGGGGCTGGTAACCCACACAGTGGACCACCGGCCGGGGGCGCAGGACGCCAAAACCTACCGCGTCACCGATGAGGGCACCGCCATGTTCCTCGGCTGGCTCACCGGCCCCTACACACCGCCGACCCGCTTCCAGGACCCGGAACTCACTGTCCGCCTCAGCTTTGCCGGGTTTATGGGCCGCGAAGAGCTGGCCTCCTTGCTCGACGTCGAAATCCGGACCAGGGAGGACGAGATAGCCCAATACCGCCACCGTGACCGCCGCGAAGACTGGGACCCCGCCATCGCCTTCGACGAGGAACTCGCCGAATCAGTCAAGGAGCGGCTCCACCGGATGGGGTCCGCCGGCATGGACGCCCACGTGGCGGCCCTGACTGAACTCCGCGCCGAACTCCGCGCAGGAGTCCCGGGCTCCTCGCCCACCCCGAAAGGACCCCGATGAAGGCCATCATCCTGATGTTTGACAGCCTTAACCGGCACATGCTGTCGCCATACGCCGACACCATCGTTGACGCCCCGAACTTTGCCCGGCTGGCCGAAAAGTCTGTCACCTTCGATAACTTTTATGCCGGCTCCATGCCCTGCATGCCGGCAAGGCGCGAGATGCACACCGGCCGCTACAACTTCCTGCACCGCAGCTGGGGCCCACTGGAGCCGTTCGACGACTCCATGCCCGAGATGCTTGGCCAGGCCGGCATCCACACCCACCTGGTCTCGGACCACCCGCATTACTGGGAGGACGGCGGCGCCACGTACCACCCCCGCTACACAACGTGGGAGTTTTTCCGCGGCCAGGAAGGCGACCCCTGGAAGGGCGTGGTGACACCGCAGGGCAGCGCCGGCACGGCAATGACGCGGACGAGGCGGCAGGATGCCATCAACCGCAGCTATATGCCCACAGAAGCCGAACACCCGCAGACGCGGACGGTCGACGCCGGGCTTGAGTTCATTGAGACCAACCACGCGGCGGACCAGTGGATGCTCCAACTCGAGCTCTTCGATCCGCACGAACCCTTCTTCACCCATGAGGGCTACAAGGCAAAGTACCCGCACGAGTATGCAGGGCCCGAGTTCGACTGGCCCAGCTACCAGAAGGTCTCGGAGCCGGAAGAGCAGGTGGACCACGCCCGCTACGAATACGCTGCCCTCGTGTCGATGTGCGACAGGTCGCTGGGTCGTGTCCTTGATGCCATGGACCGGCACGGCTTGTGGAAAGACACCATGCTGGTGGTCAATACAGACCACGGCTTCCTGCTCGGCGAACACGGCTGGTGGGCCAAGTCAGTCATGCCGTGGTTCAAAGAACTGGTGCATCTGCCGATGTTCCTCTGGGATCCACGTACGGGAGACCGGGACACACGCCGCGGCGCCCTGACCCAGACCATCGACATCGCGCCCACCCTGCTGCGGTTTTTCGGACTCGAGCCGACGCCGGACATGCAGGGCCAGGACCTCGCCGCCGTACTTGATGATGACGCAGAGGTGCATCAAGGCGCGCTCTTCGGCATCCATGGAGGACACGTCAACGTCACAGACGGCCGCTACGTCTACATGCGCGCCTCCGCGGGACCCGCCAACGCACCGCTGGAGGACTTCACGCTGATGCCCACCCACATGCGCGCCCGGTTCGCCGTCGGGGAACTTGCCGACTGGCAACCCGCAGAACCGTTCCGGTTCACCAAGGGCCTTCGCAGCATGAAAATCCAGTCCAGGTCGCTGATGAACCCCTGGACCCACGGAACGCTCCTGTTCGACCTCGACGCGGACCCAGGTCAGAACTATCCCATCACCGATGATGGCGTGGAACTGCGTATGCTCCGACTGCTGGCTGGCCTGATGCATGACTCTGATGCGCCTGAAAGCCAGTTTGACCGGCTGGGAATTCCCTTTGGCACGGTTCCGGACACCGGCCATTTGCTGGTCCGGAAACAGTCGGACCGCGCGGCAGCGGCCTTGGAGCAGCTTCCGCCGCTGTCTGGTTTCCCCGCCGCCGGCGCAGGCCTGAACATCCCCATCCTTGAACTGCGGCAGGACCCCCGTTGCGAGGCCATCCTGACGAAGCACCTGCCACAGTTGGTCGCCACCGAACTGATCAACATCCGCGCCCAGCTCACACTGCACCAGATGGCCAGGGTCACGCCGATATCCGAGGCTGTCCTCACACAGTTGGCCCGGGAGCTTGCGGCTCTTCCACCGGGCGGACGGGTCGTTACTGCGGGAACCGCAGAACCATGACCTCGGCGCGAGGTACGCGTGGCCCCGGCCCGACCGGATGGGCGTCGCTCAGTTCCTACGGGCTACTGGCCGATGATGGACTGCAGGCGGCGCTCTGTAGCTTCGAGCCAGGCGATGAGGTTTGAGACCATGTAGTGGCCGCGCTCCACCTGCATCAGGTGCCATTGTCCGCGCCACTGGCGTTCGGCTGGCCCGGCGTCCCCACTGACGAGAACGTCGTCGAAGGACCTGTCCATTCCTTGCTCCGCCTGCCTGCGGAACTCCAGTTCGATGCGGACCAGCTCCAGGGCCTTTTCCGGGCTCCGGCTTCCGGCGAACCGAAGCCTGACCTGGAAGTCAGGATCCAGGGGACGGCGCGACGGCACGTAGGGGGAATCGATCCACACCTCGAGTTTTTTCCGTCCGGATTCGGTGATTCTGTAGAGCTTGGTGTCCGGGCCGGACCGGCGAAGGTCCGGTACGGGAGCGGCCCAATCCCACTCCACCAGCCTGCCCAGCTGCCGGTAGATCTGCGAGGTCCCTGCGGAATACCCTACGAAGGACCCGCGCCCTTCGAACCACTTCCAGACCTCATACCCGGTGCGGTCCCCCGTGGACAGCAGCCCCAATAGAATCACGTCCAGCCGGGCGAGGGATGTTTTGCCCGCCGCCTGCTCTGCCATTTCCTGCCCAGTCATTTTTGCCCCGTCACTTCTTGCTTCGTCACTTCTTGCTCAAGGCTGCTTCGCGGCGGCGGCGCATGGCCGCCCGGTCCTGCTCCGACACCGGAACCTGGGCGTGCCAGGACACCTGTGTGGCACCGTTGGCCGGCTGCAGTCTTGCGGCAAGGTCGTCGGCCAGATGCCCGCGTCCGGTATTGCGAAGGTGCTCCATGTACACCTCCGGCTGGTTGTACAGTGTCGGCCCTGCCTGGAGGGCACCCTGCATCGGGTCGGGCAGCGAGCCGGGAGTTCCCGCATAGAACCCCAGCCATTCGAACAGGTTTGAGCGCATCCGCGCCGCCAGGTCCGGGTCATCGGCAATAAGGTTGCTGGTCAGGTACGGGTCCTCGGCCACGTTGAACAGGGACTCCCATTCTGCACGGAAGCAGCCCGGATGGTAGGTGCGGATGTACAGGTGGTCCCGTGTCCGGACGGCCCGCTGGTAGGTGTGGGCGCCATGTCCCCACACCAGGTAGGGCCGGCTGTCGATGGCCCGGCCCCTCACTGCGTCCGCGTAGGACCGGCCCTGCCATTTTTCAGGTCTGTCCACGCCGAGCAGGTCCAGGATGGTCGGCGCGTAGTCGATGTTGTAGAGCAATGCATCGCACCTGGTGGCCGCAACGCCTTCCTGGTCGGTGATGCCCGGCCAGTGCACGATCATGGGCAGGCGGTGCACGGGTTCGGAGGCCAGGCCGTGCTCGGCGTAGAGACCCAACTCCCCGAACGACTCGCCATGGTCGGACGAAACAACGATGGCCACTTCATCCGCCAGCCCCATGGCTTCGATGGACCGGCGGAGCCGTCCGAATTCGGAGTCCCAGAAGTGGATCGCGCCGTCGTAGCCGTTGATGAGGTGTTCAAAATCCGCCCGGGTGCGTATCTCGTCGGGCATGTTGCGCGGAACGCCGGACTTGCGGGGCCCGCCCGAGTAGTGGAGGTCGAGGGCGCTGCGGGCGCCGTACACCTCTGCGTGCCCGTCAATCGCCGCCTGGTCAGGCCATTCAGGTGCCGGGCCGGCAGCGGCAGCCTTGGCGGTCCACGACCCGTCCTGGAGATAGTCGGTGTGCGGGTCCCAGTAGGTGACGTGCAGGTACCAGTTCTCGTCGTCGCGGTGGCGTTGGATCCAGTCCAGGGCGGCGTCGGTGATCATGTCCGCCGGCTCGTCGCCGATGTCCGGCGTGACCTGGACATTCTCGCGGAAGTTGCCCATGAAGTAGTAGGCGCGGTGCCTTTCCGCGAAGGACGAGACGGCGGCGCAGGTGTAACCGGCGGCGTTGAGGGCCTGTCCCAGCAGCGGCCGGCCAGGCTGCGGGCCGTGGCCGGCATCCAGGCGGAAGCGTGCATCGTCGCCGAAGTGGCCCACCACGCCGTTGGTGATGCCATGTTGCCCGCTTGTCAGCGCCGTTCGTGATGGCAGGCAAGGGGAATCGGAGCAGTAGTAGCGATCGAACATGACGCTGTTCCGGGCCATGTCGTCAAGGTTCGGCGTAATGGAGCGCTGATAGCCATAAGGACCCGTGTGGTCCGGCCTGAGCGAATCCACGTCCACGTAGATGATCTTCATTGACCGTTTCCTGTCTGTGATGGGTGGTCTATAAGACTAGTAGAACAGTTGCAGGCAAATCCAGACCTAAAAAATGCCTACTAAATTAGATCTGCATATGTGCGTAGTTGCACAACAAGCAGGCCCCGCATCCCAGGCGTTGCATCGCACGCGCTGTTTACCGGAAGGCTGCCCACGGGATCCTAAACCAAAGCCGGTTTGGCTTTGGGAATGTCTTTTTAGCCGGTCAGAGGCCAAAAAGTCGCCTCAGCAAAGAAACGCTTGCCACGAATACTTAATTGAGTTTAGTATGTGAGCCAGGGCACACGACTCTCGCGGCCCGACCTACCACAACGGAGTTTTAGGAAGAGACATGATGAGCACCAAAAGCCGCGTTCTCTCGACGGTGGTGACCGCCGTCGTCGCATCCCTGGCATTCACTGCCTGCAGTGGCAGCGCACCCCAGGAGTCCACCACGACGCAGGCTGGGCCGGAGACCGCACCCCTGCTCCGGATCGGTTCCTTGCAGGAACCGACCAGCTACGACCCCGCCCAGGCCAACGAAGGCCATCAGGCGCCGATCTACCAGGCCGTATACGACACCCTCATCAAGCGCGAACCCGACGGCACCCTCAGCCCGATGCTCGCCACCTCGTGGGAGCCCAGCGACGGAAACAAGGCCTACACCCTGAAGCTCCGCAGTGACGTCAAGTTCACCGACGGGACCGCCTTTGACTCGGCTGCGGTGAAGGCAAACTTGGAGCACTTCACCAAGGCCAACGGCCCCCTGGCCGGCACGGCCCGCAGCGTCCAGACTGTTGAAACCCCCGACGCCACCACCGCCGTAATCCGCCTGTCCGAACCTGATCCCGGGCTCCCCTACTCCCTGGCCAATGCGGCAGGCCTCATGGCCAGCCCCAAGGCCGTCGGAACCGACGCCATCAAGACCAAGCCGGTGGGCTCGGGCCCCTACACCCTGGATTCCGCCAACACGGTGGCAGGCTCGAAAATTACCTATGTCCGCAACGCCGACTACTGGGGCGACAAGCTCCCCTACGACAAGGTGGAGTTCCAGATCCTGACGGATGAGACTGCCCGCCTCAATGCGCTCAAGTCCGGCCAGGTAGACGCAGCCACGCTGAGCCGTGCCGCGACCGCCGTCGAAGCTGAAGGCGCAGGACTGCTGCACAAGCCCTTTGAAGTGAACTGGGAAGGCATCTTCTTTTTCGACCGTGACGGCACCAAGCTCCCGCAGCTCAAGGATGTCCGGGTCCGTGAGGCCTTGACGCTCGCCATTGACCGCGAAGCACTCCTGCAGGCTGTCCACCTGGGCAAGGGCACCCTCACCAGCCAGACCTTCCGGCCGGGAACCGCCGGCTACGAGGAGGCCTTGGACGGCAAGTACACCTATGATCCGGACCGTGCACGCGAACTCCTCAAGGAAGCCGGCGCAGAAAACCTCACCTTCACCTTCCCCATCACCCAGGTGTTTGACCCGTCGATCTACGATTCCATCATCCAGAACTGGCAGGACATCGGAGTGACCGTGAACCGTCATCAGTGGGGACCCGGCCAGGCCATTCCGTCCATGCAGCGCGGCGAATTCCCGATCTCCTACATGGCGCTGAGCCAGCGTGATGACTGGCGCCACATCATCTTCCAGCTCGCCCCCAATGCTCCGTGGAACCCCTTCAAGGTCACGACGCCGGAACTCAGCGCCCTGATCACCAAGGCCCAAACGGGTTCCGAGGCCGAGCAGAAGGATGCCGACAAGGCCGTCAACGAGTACATGGTCGACAACTACTGGTTCAGCCCGCTCTACCGGCTTGAGAGCCACTTCTACCACAACACCAGCGTTGAGGTAGAGCCACAGACGGAGCAGGCCGTGCCGTCCATCTACAACTACAGGCCCACCGGCAAGTAGCAGTCCGCGTGGGCCGGGGTTGGTGCCCCGGCCCACGCGACATCCCGGACATAGGAGTCCCTAGTGACTATTTTCTTGCTGCGG
Source organism: Arthrobacter sp. BE255 (assembly GCF_031457335.1). Classification (NCBI taxonomy): domain Bacteria; kingdom Bacillati; phylum Actinomycetota; class Actinomycetes; order Micrococcales; family Micrococcaceae; genus Arthrobacter; species Arthrobacter sp. BE255. Next base: position 528,081 of record NZ_JAVDWK010000003.1, read on the forward strand.
CGTTTACTCTCTGCCGTGGTCCTGCTCGTGGTTGTTTCCTTCCTGGCCCGGGTGCTTCTCTATCAAGGCATCGGAGATGTGGCCCGCAATGTTCTGGGCGAGAACGCCACAGAGGAGCAGGTCGCACTCAAGAACCAGGAACTCGGCCTGGACCAGCCCCTGATAGTCCAGTATTTCGACTGGCTTACCAACGCCATCTCCGGAGACCTGGGCGTCTCCATCTTCAGCAGCCAGCCGGTGTGGGACACGTTGCTGATCCGGCTCCCGGTGACCCTGAGCCTGGTGGTCGTGGTGACCCTGCTGACAGGGGTCGTCGCGTTCGCGGTGGGCATTTACGCCGCGGTGCGGAAGGGCTGGGTGGACCGTACGCTGCAGATCCTGGCCACCCTGGGAGATGCGCTGCCGCCCTATATCGTGGCCCTGTTTCTGGTGACCTTCTTTGCCATCCAGCAGAAGATCTTCCCTGCCACAGGCTTCATTCCCCTGACCGAGTCACCGGCCGGCTGGGCCCGGACCATCACCCTGCCGGTCCTCGCCCTCGCCATCGGGGGCGTTGCCGGGGTGGCCCAGCAGGTCCGCTCTTCCACTCTTGGAGTGCTCCACCATGACTACATCCGGACCGTTCGCAGCCGCGGGCTTTCCGAGCGCAGGATCATCCTGACGTCCGTGCTGCGCAACGCCTCCACGAACGGCCTGACCAGCCTTGCCGTCCAGGTGGTGGGTATCCTCGGCGGGGCTGTCTTCATCGAAGTGCTGTTCGCCCTGCCCGGGCTGGGTTCACTGGCCGTCGAGGCAGCCTCCCGCACCGACCTGCCCCTGATTGTGGGGGTGGTTCTCGCCCTGATGCTCATTGTCGTCACCGTCAATCTGGCCGTCGATATCCTCGTCGCCTGGCTCAACCCGAAAGTCCGACTGTCATGACACTTGCGACAGAAGTACCCACCGACGTCGAACCCGTCGTCCCCCGCTCAGGCCTGGTCAGGCGGTTCCTGAGCAACCCCCTGGGCCTGCTCTCCACCCTCGTGCTCGTAGCAGTGATTGTGATCGCCGTCGTGGTGCCAATCCTTGGGCTGCCCGACCCCAATGGCGTGAATCTGCGTGAAGCGAACCGCGCGCCCGGCGCTGCACACTTGCTGGGCACCGACGGCTCCGGCCGGGACATCTTCAGCCGCATCATGTGGGGCACACAGGTGCTCCTCGCCGGCTCCGGAATCTCCCTGGCCATTTCGATGGCCATCGGCGTGGCCACCGGCCTGATGGCCGGCTACTACGGCGGCTGGTTCGACAGCATGGCGTCCTGGTTCAATAACCTGACCATGTCACTTCCAGGCATCGTGGTGCTCCTGGCGGTGACCACCGTCGTGGGACCGAACGTCTACATCGCGATGGCCACCTTCGGCATCCTCCTGACGCCGGCCTTCTTCCGGGTGGTCCGCGGGGCCGTGCAGGCCGTGCGCAATGAACTCTACGTCGACGCAGCCCGAGTCTCAGGCCTCAGCGATGCAAGGATCATCGCCCGCCACATCCTCACGGTGGTCCGGGCACCGGTCATCATCCAAGCCGCCCGCGTGGCCAGCATCGCCATCTCCGTCCAGGCAGGGCTGGAACTCCTCGGCATCACCGACAGCACCATCCCCTCCTGGGGCAACATGCTCAACGAAGGCTTCCGCAAAATCGCACTGAGCCCAGGGCTCATTCTCTGGCCCAGCCTTGCCATCGGCCTGGTGTCCATGGCACTCATCCTCGTGGGCAACGCGCTCCGCGATGCCCTGGAGGACCGCGGCCACGGCACCACACGTGCGGTCCGGCTCCCGGCCCGCACCGCCGTCGAACCTTCCGCCGCCCCGGCGACGGCACACCCGGCGGAAGCGCTGTTGTCCGTGCAGAACCTCAAAGTCGCCTACGGCACCGGTTCCGGCCAAAAAGAAGTGGTCCACGGCGTGAGCCTCCACGTCGCACCCGGGGAAGTCCTGGGCCTTGTGGGCGAATCCGGATCCGGCAAAACCCAGACCGCCTTCGCTGTCCTGGGCCTGCTGCCCGAGGGCGGGCACGTCTCTGACGGCTCCATCCTCTTCGACGGCAAGGAACTGACCAGGCTCGGAACCAAGGACCGGACCGCCCTGCGCGGCACCGACATCGCCTACATCCCGCAGGAACCGATGTCCAACCTGGACCCGGCCTTCCGGATCGGGCACCAGCTCACCGTCCCCATGCGGACCAGGCTCGGGCTCTCCAAGGCCGACGCCAAGAACCGGGCACTGGCTTTGCTGGCCAAGGTGGGGATCGCGGACCCGGAAAAGACCTTTAAGTCCTACCCGCACGAAGTCTCCGGCGGCATGGCCCAGCGCGTCCTCATCGCCGGCGCCGTCTCCTGCAACCCCCGCCTGCTCATCGCGGACGAGCCCACCACGGCCCTGGACGTCACCGTGCAGGCCGAAGTGCTTGACCTGCTGCGGGACCTGCAACGCGAAACGGGCATGGCCGTGGTCATGGTCACGCACAACTTCGGCGTGGTGGCCGACATCTGCGACCGCGTGGCCGTCATGCAGTCCGGGCGCCTCGTGGAAGTGGACACCGTCGAGAAAATCCTCACCAAACCATCCCAGGCGTACACCCAAAAACTCCTCGACTCGATGCTTGAGGACGGACCAGCCCGCCCGTACCCCTTCGACGACGACGATTCCGCCGCGTCGCCCCTGACAGCCAAGGAGTAACCCATGACGAACACCACACGGCTCCTGGAAGTCGACCAGCTCGCCGTGGAATACCCCGGACACGGCCGCAAGCCGGCCTTCAAGGCCCTCGAAGACATCTCCTTCTCCATCCGGCCGGCCGAAACACTGGGCCTCGTCGGCGAATCCGGCTCAGGCAAGACCACCATCGGCCGCGCCATCCTCGGCCTCGTCAAACCCTCAGGAGGGCGGATCCGCTTCGACGGGCAGGACATCACCCACGCCGGCCGCCACGACCGGCGCAACCTGAGCCGGGACATCCAGGTGGTCTTCCAGGACCCCTATACCTCCCTGAACCCGTCCATGACCGTCGAGGACATTCTCTCCGAACCCCTCACCATCCAGGGCACGAACAAAAAAGATGCCCTCGACCGCGTCCGCGGGCTCTTGGACCGGGTGCACCTGCCGGCCAACTCCGGCGGCCGGCTGCCCCGCGAGTTCTCCGGCGGCCAGCGGCAACGCATCGCCATAGCCCGTGCCATCGCGGTCAAACCGCGCCTCATCGTCTGCGACGAACCCGTCTCAGCCCTGGACCTCACCACCCAGGCAACGGTGCTGGACCTGCTGGTCGAAATCCAGGAAGCCACCAAAGTCGCCTACCTCTTCGTCTCGCACGACCTCAGCGTCATCCGCCACATCAGCCACAACGTCATCGTGCTCTACAAGGGACACATCGTCGAACAGGGCCGCGCCGCCCAGGTCACCTCCCAGCCAGTCCATCCCTACACCCAAAGGCTCTTCATGTCCGCACCCGTCCCCAACCCCGCCCAGCAGCGCGAACGCCGCGAAGCCCGCCGCCAGCTCGTCGCTGCAACCGCAGGGCAAGCAGCATGAGCGTGGAAACGGCACCGGAATTCCAGCGCGCTCCCGACGGCACGTTGTTCAGGGACCTCAACGGCAACGGCATCATGGACCCCTATGAGAACCCTGTCCTGCCCGTCGCCGAAAGGGTGGAGGACCTCCTCGGCCGCCTCTCCCTCGAGGAGAAGGCCGGCCTGATGTTCCACACCATGGTCAGCGCCGCCGAGAGCGGGAAGCTGGGCGACGAGACGCCCCGGGCCGGCCGGGCCACCCTCCAGGAGGTTGTGGCCGGCAAGTACGTCAACCACCTGAACTTCCACTTCGTGCCGGAGCCGAGGCTCGCGTCGCGCTGGGTGAATGAACTGCAGCGGCTGGCGATGAACTCAAGCCCGCACGGCATCCCTGTGACTCTGTCCACCGATCCCCGCCACTCGTTCATCGAAAACTGGGGAGCTTCCTTTACCGCAGAGTACTTCTCCGCCTGGCCCGAACCCCTGGGCCTCGCCGCCGTCCGGGACGAGCAGCTCGTCCGTGAGTTTGCCGCGATCGCCAGGGCCGAATACACCGCCATCGGCATCCGCGCCGCCCTCCACCCCACCATTGACCTGGCCACGGAACCGCGCTGGGCACGGCAGTACAGCACGTTCGGACAGGACAACGACCTTGTGGCCCGCCTGGCCCTGGCCTACCTGGATGGTTTCGAAGACCAGCATCTGGGCGACGGCAGCGTCGCCTGCATGGCCAAGCACTTCCCCGGCGGCGGCCCCCAGCGCGACGGCGAAGATCCGCACTTCCCCTACGGCCGCGAGCAGGTCTATCCCGGCGGCATGTTCGACCACCACCTCGAACCGTTCAAACGGGTCATCGCCCACGGCGTCACGGCCATCATGCCGTACTACGGCATGCCCATCGGCCTGGAGCTGGACGGTGAACCGGTCGAGGAAGTCGGGTTCGGCTTCAACCGCCAGATCATCACCGGACTCCTTCGCGAAAAACTGGGGTACGACGGCGTCGTGTGCACCGACTGGAGCCTCGTCACCGAATCCCGCCTGCACGGCCGCCAGCTGCCGCCGCGCGCGTGGGGCGTTGAGCACCTCTCGGAAAAGGAGCGCGTGCTGAAGGTTATCGAAGCCGGCTGTGACCAGTTCGGCGGCGAGGAATGCCCCGAGCTGGTTGTCGAGCTGGTCCGGGAAGGACAGCTCACGGAGGAGCGCATCGACGTTTCCGCCCGCCGGCTGCTGAAGGTTAAATTCGAACTGGGACTCTTCGACAACCCCTATGTCGACGAGGAGCAGGCGGAAGAGCGGACCGGCCTGCCCGAATACGTAGCGGCCGGCCAGCGGGCCCAGGCCCGCTCCGTCACCGTACTGAAGAACGCGGCGAGCAACGGCCCGGCCCTGCTGCCACTGGCGCCGGGGCTCCGCGTCTACTCTGGGGAGATGAGCGCAGACGCACTGGCTGAGGCCGGCTTCACCGCTGCTGCCGACCCCGCAGACGCCGACGTCGCGATCGCCCGCGTGGCAGCGCCCTTCGAGCTCCGCGACCACTACATGCTGGAATCCAGCTTCCACGCCGGGAGCCTTGAATTCGACAGCGGGACCATCAACAGGATTGAGCAACTGGCCGCTGTGGTTCCGGTGATCCTGGTTCCGCATCTGGACCGCCCCGCAGTCCTGACCCCGCTTGAACCGCACTGCGCCGCCATCGCCGCCGTCTACGGCGCGTCGGACACCGCAGTCCTCCAGGCGCTTACGGGAGCTGTGCCACCCGAAGGGCGGCTGCCGTTCCAACTCCCCCGCTCAGAGGCGGCCGTGGTAGCGTCCCGTCCGGACGTCCCTGGGGACACACAAGACGCGCTCTACGAGTGCGGGTTCGGATTGGAGTTGTAAATGGCCGCAAGTACAGAACTGCCTGCACGGAGGCGCGGGTCCTATGCCAAAGGGCGGGCCGCACGGGAGCTCATTCTTCAAACCGCCCTGGACGTGATCGGGCGCAAGGGCTATACGGCGACCTCCCTGCGCGATATCGCAGACGAGGCGGGCATGACACAGGCCGGGTTGCTGCACCACTTCGACACCAAGGAAAACCTGCTGGCAGAGGTGCTCCGCAAACGTGACGAGGTTGACAGGCAGCACTTCAGCCCCGCGGATGTCACCGAGCTGCCCCTGATCATCCAGCTGGCCCACCACAACATGGAGGTTCCGGGCCTCGTCCAGCTGTATGTCAGCCTGCAGGCAGCCGCGGTAAACCCCGAGCATCCGTGCCATGACTATTTCCGCGAACGCGACCTTGTGGTCCATGGCCGGATCGCCCGTGACATCGAGAAGCGCCAAAAAGCCGGCACCTTCGCCGCGGACGCAGACCCGAACACGATTTCACGGATGCTTCTGGCGCTTTCCGATGGTCTCCAGGCGGAGTGGGCGATCAACCCTGACATCGACCTGGCAGGCACCCTGGATGCGTTCTGGAACAGCTATGCCCGCACCGGCAAGACTGTTTCCCCTGCAGCGGAAGCTTAACGGTCCTGGTGGAGCAAGCAGACAGGGAACGGCCGTTGAAACCGCCGAACATCGTCTGGATCTCAACGCACGACATCAATCCTGACCTCGGGTGCTACAGGGGCATCTGGCCCGGAGCGGAGGACGCGGTCACGCCAAACCTCGACCGGCTTGCCGCTGAGGGTGCCAGGTATGACAACGCCTTCGCGTCGGCTCCGGTGTGTGCGCCCGCACGTTCGGCCATCATGACCGGCTGCTTCCCGACGGCGATCGGGACGATGCACATGCGCTCCAAGGCGGTCCCGCCGCCCGAGGTCCGGCTCCTGCCCGAATACTTCAGGGAAGCCGGTTACTACTGCACCAACAACGAGTTCACGGACTTCCAAGTGGCCACACCGCCCACGACGTTCAATGACTGCAGCAGTACTGCCCACTGGCGCAACCGCCCCGACCCGGAAACGCCGTTCTTTGCCGCATTCCATGGCATGGCAACCCACGAGTCACGGATCTACTACGCGGACAAAGCCTTCGCGGAGACCACCCGGAACGTTCCTCCCGGAGCCAGGCACGATCCGGCTAAGGCGCCGCTGCCGCCGTACCACCCGGATACCCCCGTGTTCCGCCGCGCCTGGGCACGGTACAGCGACCTCATCACCGAGATGGACCATTGGGTGGGCGGCCTCCTGGCACAGCTTGAGGAGGACGGGCTGGCCGGATCCACGATGGTGGTGTTCTGGAGCGACCACGGGCCCGGCATGCCCAGGGCCAAGCGCTGGCCGAACGAGGCAGGCCTTCGCGAACCGCTGATCGTCCGCTGGCCCGGCACGATCCGGCCCGGAACAGTCCGTACTGAACTCGTGCACACCATGGACCTCGCCCCCACCATGCTGGCAGCCAGCGGACTCCCTGTGCCCGCACACATGCACGGCAATGCGCTCTTCGACCGCAACGGCCGATTCGACGACGGGCCGAACCAGTTCGCCTATGCGGGCCGTGACCGGATGGATGAGGCCGAGGACACGTCACGGACAGTGCGGGACGCCCGCTACCGCTACATCCGGCATTACCACCCGGACCGTTCCGGGATGCAGCACCTGCAGTACGCGGACGGGCTCGCAACATGGGCGGAATTCCGGGACCTTGCCTCCCGGGAAGCCGGACAGCTGGGCCGCGGCCTGAAGCCGGACCTGCTCACGGATCTCCAGCGCTCGGTCGTAGCGGCGGGACGGCCGGCTGAGGAACTGTACGACGTCAGGTCCGATCCGCACGAGACAGTCAACCTGGCCGACAACCCGGATCACGAGGCCGACCTGCAGCGTTTGCGCTCGGCGCTCGCTGACTGGCAGGAGCGCTACGGCGACCTGGGGATGCTTCCCGAGAGGGCACTGATCGAACAGTGGCGGCCAGGAGGAAAGCCTCGGCGCACGGAGGCCCCGGACGTTTGGCTGACCGCGGAGGGCCTGATGGCCCGCTGCGCCACGGCAGGGTCGTCCGTGGGCTGGACAATCGACCCGCCCGGCACCGAGATGCCGACAGCCGGCCCGCTGGACGAGGCCATCGGGGCACCGCCGAATGACGGCCGCCGCTGGAACCTGTATACGGCTCCTATCCAGGCGGAGGAAGGAACCGCGGTGTGGGTCCGTGCCTGGCGGCTTGGGTTTGAGCCAAGCCACGAGGTCTCAACCACCGTCAGCCGGGCAACCGGACCTGATGCCGCAGCGGTGACTACGACTGGATCCGCCAACTGAACGAGAAGGAAAGACGATGACTGAAAACGTTACGCATGAATCCGTTGGTGCGAGTCATGCGTTGCCGGAGCCTACGCCGGAGGAGGCTGCGGCGCTTGCGGGGTTGTACCGGGACTTCGAGGCGGAGAACCTGGTTCCGTTGTGGACGGAGATCGGGGATCTGATGCCGATGGTCCCGTCGCCGAAGGCGGTGCCGCATGTGTGGCGGTGGAGCGATCTGTACCCGTTGGCTGCCCGTGCCGGTGACCTGGTGCCCGTGGGCCGGGGCGGGGAACGCCGGGCGATTGCGTTGGCGAACCCGGGCCTGGCGGGGACTCCGTATGCGACCCCGACGTTGTGGGCAGCGATCCAGTACCTCGGCGCCCGTGAGACGGCGCCGGAGCACCGGCATTCGCAGAACGCGTTCCGTTTCGTGGTCGAGGGCGAGGGTGTGTGGACGGTGGTGAACGGGGACCCTGTGGCCATGCGCCGCGGGGATTTCCTGCTGAC